>DATAVB010000151.1:0-78328 GCA_036267955.1 Mycobacteriales bacterium
ACCATCCACGGATCCTCGGCCGCGGCGGTCCACTCGGATGCCGGCAGATCCAACGTGCCGAAGCAGTCCCGGAGCTCCCGCACCGGCGGGACGACCGCGATCTCGCGGTCCAGCGTCCCGGCTCGGGCCAGCACCGGCGACGCCGCCTCGGGCGACCACCAGAGGCCGCCGGCAGTCCGTACTGGAACGCCCAAGGCCTGATACACCAGCCGATGGAACTCGGCGTCGACCCGGGCGCAGAGCGCGATCGCGGATCGATCATCCATCCGGCCCACCCTGTCACGAGCCAGTCGCGGCCGGCACCTCGAATTCGACGGTCCCTCGCTTCGACCGCGCCGGTCCTTGCCGACCGTGCGGCAGGAACGCGCTGGTCAACGCGGCCAGGCCGGACAGCGCAGCCGCCACGATCCAGGCGTGATGGAACGCGGCAACGCTTGCGCCCCGGATCGTGGCGGTGCCGAGCACCGCCACCAGAATGGCGACGCCGACGCTGGAGGCGACCTGCCGTCCGGTGTTGAGCACAGCGGCACCGGTCGCCGAACGGTCCGCCGGCAGCGCGGTCGTACCGGAGGCGATCAGCGTGCCGAGCGCCAAACCGACGCCGATCCCGCTGATCAACATGGACGGCAGCAGGTCGGTCACGAAGTCCGGAGTCGCGTCCGCTGCCACGACCCGCCACATCATGGCCACCGCAAACAGGAGGCAGCCGGCGGCACTGGCCGGGCCTGGGCCGATGCGCCGTACCAGCCGGTTTGAGGCGATCGTGACGACCGGTACGACGGCCGGTCCCGGAGCCATCGCCAGACCGGTGCGGAGCGCCGAATAGTGCCACACTCCCTGGCACCAGAGGGCATTCGACAGCAGCATGATCGCGAAGGCGACACCGAACACGAACGTCCCCACATTCGCCACCGCGAAGGACCGGACCCGCAGCAGCGGCAACTCCAGGAGCGGCACGGAATGCCTGGTGCAGCGCCAGAGGAACGTCGCCAGCGCAAGTCCGGCCGCCACCAACAGCATGACCACGGCCACCGACGACCAGCCCCAGTCCGGCCCCTGCACGATCGCGCCCGTCAGGGTCGCGACCGCCACAGTCAGCAGGGCACTGCCGAACAGATCGGGTAGCGGCTGCTGGTTTCGCGGCGCCGGATGCGGCAGCACCCGGCGGCCGGCCAGCAGGGTCGCGACGCCGATCGGCAGGTTGATGACGAAGACCCAGCGCCAGTCCACCTCGACCAGCAGGCCGCCGAGCACCGGACCGCTGGCCGCCGCCAGGCCGCCGACCGCCGCCCAACTTCGGGCCACGCTGTGCCGGCGCTCGACCGGTACGGACGCCAGCAGCAGCGCGAGCGAGGTCGGCAGCTGGAGCGCGGCGCCGGTTGCCTGGATCACTCGGGCCCCGATCAGCACGCCGAGATTCGGGGCGAGCGCGCAGCCGAGCGAGGCCGTGGTGAAGATGGCAGTCCCGATGAGGAAGAGCCGGCGGTGACCGATCCGGTCGCCGGCCCGGCCGGCCACGATCAGCAGCGCGGCCAGTGCGACGGCGTAGGCGTTGAGCACCCAGGAGAGGCCGGGCAGCGAGCTGCCGGGCAGGTCGCGACCGATCGACTCCAACGCCACGTTGACGATCCAGAGGTCGAGATTGGTCATGAAAACCGCCGCCGCCACGACCGTGAAGACCAGAGCTCGCCGATTTCCCTGTTGGTTTGATTTTGAGACCGCAACGCTGGGGACAGTAGCGATAGTCGGTTTGATGTGCAAACCTAGGGGCATGACAAGCGCAACCGGGCGGCCCTGTTCAGCGGCCGCCGCACTCGACATCGTCGGCGATCGCTGGGCTTTGCAGGCGGTACGCGAGATCTACTTCGGCAACCGGCGGTTCTCCGAGATCGTGCGTAACACCGGCGCGCCGCGGGACCGGTTGGCCGCCCGGCTCAAGACTCTCGTGGCGGCCGGCGTGCTCGAACGGCGGCAGTATCAGGAATCGCCGCCGCGCGAGGACTATCACCTGACCGCTGCGGGCCGCGATCTCATCCCGGTGCTGCACGCCCTGCGTCAGTGGGGCGACCGGTGGGCGGTCGACGTGCCGCCGCTGACCATGCGGCACCATGACCACGCGCTGCACACCCGCACGGTCTGCACGGAATGCGGCGAGCCCGTACATCAGGCCGACGTGACCCGCACGATGACCGCGCCCGGCTGGGACATGGCCGGCCCCGTCTCGTTCCAGTGACACAGTCGCTTTTCGATCATCGAGTGACTCATTCTCCGCCCGACTCTTCGCCGATCTTGAAGTTATCGCCCGTCGATGTCCGTTATGTAGGGCCTTATCTTCAAGATCGACGCAGGAAGGCGCTTTCCGAGTGGCTGGTCCCGGTGCGCACCGCACCGCACCGCACCGCACCGAGCGTCTAGCCGCCGAGAAACGGTCAGGTTCCGAGGCGCGTCGGGCGGTAGCGCAGCCGGGGTACGGCGGCGAGCAGCTCGCGGGTGTATTCGTGGGCCGGCTCGGCGTACACCCGCGCGGTCGGGCCGGTTTCGACGATCCGACCACCGCGCATGACGACCACTTGATCGGTGAGGTGCCGGATCACCGACAGATCATGCGAAACGAAGATCAACGTCAGCCCCAACCGGTCGGTCAGGTCCATGAGCAAGTTCAGGATCTGGGCCCGCACCGACACATCCAGCGCGGACACCGCCTCATCTGCCACCAGCACCGACGGCTGGGGCGCCAATGCGCGGGCGATCGCGATGCGCTGCCGCTGCCCGCCGGAGAACTGGTGCGGATACCGGTCGGCCGCCGCCGCGGGCAAACCGACCGCCGTCAACAATTCGGCGACCCGATCATCGGACACGTCGCGCAGCGGCTCCGCGACGATATCCCGCACCCGCATTCGCGGGTCAAGCGACGATATCGGATCCTGAAAAACCATCTGCACCGTCTCGCGGAGAAATCTCAATTCCCGCTCACGCCGGCCCGTGACGGTTTTGCCATCAACCTCGACCGTTCCGGCGGTCGGCCGGTCCAGCCCCAGCAGGATCCGGGCCAGGGTGGATTTTCCCGATCCCGACTCACCGACAACTCCAAAACGCGATCCGCGGGCCACCTCGATGTCGACCCCGTCAAGAGCCCGCACCGTACGGTACTGCCGTACGAGCCCGCGGGCTGCCACGATTACGTCGGCGCTCATCGGGTCGGCACCGGATTGATGCACGCCAATGACCGCTCGCCGGTCGCCACCAACGGCGGCAATTCCGCGCAACCGTCCAGCGACCGGTCACAGCGATTACGAAAAACACAGCCGACCGGGAATTCCCCCAGTCCGGGGACCGAGCCGGGAATCGTACGCAGCGCGGCGCCCGGTGTCGCCTCCGCGAGATCGGAGGCGGCCAGCAGACCGTGCGTATACGGATGCCGCGGCGCGGTGAATACCTCGGCCACCGGTCCACTCTCGACTATCCGGCCGCCATACATCACCAGCACGCTCTCGCAGATGTCCGAGACAACGGCGAGGTCGTGGCTGATGAACAGCAGCGCGGTGTCCCGCTTGGAAACCAGCCGGGAGATCAGACCCAGCATCCGCGCCTGCACCGTGACGTCCAGCGCGGTCGTCGGCTCGTCGCAGATCAGCAGTGCCGGCTCGTTCGCCAGCGCCATCGCCAGGACGACCCGCTGTCGTTGACCGCCGGAAAGCTGGTGCGGATAACGGGCCGCGATCGCCTCGGGCTCCGGCAATTCGACCATCCGCAGCATCTCAACGGCGGCCCGGTTGGCCTCGCGGCGGCCGACGTCGCGATGCTGCCGGATCACCTCGGCCACCTGCCGGCCCGCCCGCATCACCGGGTCCAGCGCCGTCATCGGCTCCTGGAAAACCATTGCCATTTGCGAACCTCGCAGCCGGGCCAACCGGCGCTCGGACAGTGCCCCGATCGACTGTCCACTGAGGTCAATGTCGCCCGTCGCCCGGCCCTCCTCGGGCAACAAGCCCATGATCGCCAGGGCGGTCAACGACTTGCCGGAGCCGGATTCGCCGATCAGCCCGACCCGCGCCCCGCGCTCAAGCCGGAAGCTCACGTCGCTGACGACGGCGCTCTCTCCGATATGGACAGTCAGGTCCCGGATATCGAGGGTGCTCATCGGCGCCGCTCCCGCAGCCGCGGGTCGAGCAGATCGCGCAGCCCGTCGCCGAGCAGATTGAAGCCGAGTACCGCAATCCCGATGGCGACGCCGGGCCAGATGGACAGGCGCGGTGCGGAGAACAGATACCCCTGTCCATCGTGCAGCATCCGGCCCCACGACGGGGTCGGCGGTTGGGTGGACAGGCCGAGGTACGCCAACGCCGCCTCGGCCAGAATGGCCAGCCCGAAGGCGACCGACGCCTGGACGACGAGCACCGAGGCGATGTTCGGCAGGACGTGCCGGCGGGCGATCCACCAACCGCCGCGGCCCGCGGCACGCGCGGCCAACACGTATTCGGTGGTCATCACCTGCATGCTCGACGCGCGCGCCAACCGGGCGAAGATCGGCACCGTCGAAATTCCGATGGCCACCATCGCGGTCCAGGTTGACGCCCCGAATCCGGCGGCCAGCAGGATCGCCAACAGCAGGGCGGGGAACGCCAGAATGATATCGTTGCCGCGCATCAACGTCTCGGACAGCCAACGCGAACGCATCGCGGCCAGCATTCCCATCGGCACACCGACAATTGCCGATATCCCGACGGCGATGATCCCGGCCAGCAGCGTGACGCGGGCGCCCACCAGGAGCTGGCTGAACGTGTCCCGGCCGTAGGCGTCCGTGCCGAGCAGGTGGCCGTGCGAGCCGATCCCCTCGAGCGTGCTGTTGGCGTTGACAAATGTCGGGTCGTACGGCGTCCACACGAATGACAGCAGCGCCATCACGATCACGATGGCGACGAGTACGCCGCCGAGTGCGGCCGACAGGCTACGCAGCCGCCCGCGGTGCGACGGCTCCAGCAATACGGGTGGTGCGGTCATCGGGAGCTCCGCAGCCGGGGATCAAGCGCCAGGTACAACAGGTCGACCAGAAAGTTGAGGATCAGCACGGCCCCCACCAGAATCATCACGGTGCCCTCGACCAGCACCAGATCGCGATTTCCCACCGCCTGTAAGAGCATCAAGCCGAGGCCGGGCATGGTGAACACGCTCTCGATGACGATCGCGCCGACCAATAGGGTCGCAAGTTGCAGCCCGAGCACGGTCACGACCGGAATGGACGCATTACGCAATCCGTGCCGCCACAATGCCCGGCTGAACGTCGCGCCACCCGCGCGGGCCGTGCGGATGTAGTCCTCGCGCATCACGTCCAGCACGGCGGCCCGCACGTAACGGCCCAGCACCGCGCCCTGTACGAGCGCGAGGGAGATGCCGGGCAGGATCAGGTGCCGGAACCACTCCCATTGATCCTGCCGGAACGAGACGTATCCGCCGGGTGGCAGCACATGCAGCTTGACCGCGAAGAAGAACGACAGCAGGATGCCGGCCCAGAACGCCGGAATCGCCAGACCGAGTTGACTGAGTCCGGACACGACCAGCCCGGAGACCCGCCGGTGTCGCACCGCGGAGAAAACCCCGACCGGCACGGCGACGATCAGCGCGAAGAGCATTCCGACCAGGACCAGACAGCCGGTCACCGCGAGGCGCGACTGGATCTGCGGCCAGACCTGGAGTTTGGTGACGGCCGAGGTGCCGAAGTCACCACGGAACAGGCCGCCGATCCACGAGCCGTACTGCGAGACGAGTGGGCGGTCGGTGCCGAACTGGTGGCGCAACTGGTGCACCGCGGCTGGAGTCGCCTGCGTGCCGAGGAGCGTTGTCGCCGCGTCACCCGGCAACCAGGCACAGACCAGGAAGATCACCACCGAGGCGATCGCCAGAGTCAGAACGAGAAATCCCAGCCGGCGGGCAATATCAACCGTCATCGGAGGCCTTTCGCGCCGCCGTCACGTCGAACGACAGGGACACCGCGTTGACCGGAATTCCAGTCACGCCGGTCCGCTCGACCATCAGATTGGGCAGCAGGAAGAGCCAGTCACTGGCCGCGTCGTCGGAGATCTGCCGGGCGACCCTGCGCATGATCGTGATCTGTTGCTGTGGGCTGCCGGCGTCGGCCTCCGCCAACCAACGCGTCACCTGCGGGCTCCTGTATCTCCAGTAGTAGCTGGGATTTCCGTACTGAACGATGTCCCGCGGCTCCACATGCGACACGATGGACATGTCGTAGTCCGCCTTGGTGAAAACGACATCCAGCCAGCGGGCCGGAAATTCCAGCTCGCTGATGTGGACCTTGATCCCCAACTGCCCGAGCGCCGATGCGACAACCTGCCCGGCGGCGGTCGCGTACGGCAGGGTCGGCAGTTTCAGCTGCAGCGAGAAACCCTTCGCGTATCCGGCCTGAGCCAGCAGCCGTTTCGCTTTGGCCGGATCGTACGGATACCGCCCGGAGAGGTTCTGGTACCACGGGTCGGTCGGCGGCACCATGCTGCCGATCAGGGTGCCGTAACCCGCCCAGGCCGTCTTCACCAGCGCCTTGCGGTCGATCGCATAATTGATCGCCTGACGGACGCGCTTGTCCCTCAGCGGGCCCCGGCTGTTGTTCAGTGCCAGCACGACCTCGCCGTTGGTGGTGCCGTCGTCCACCGTGTATTTCGATCTGTCGCTGAACTCCGGGATCGTCTGCGGCGCCTGCACATTGCTGATCACGTCAAGCTGGTCGGTCAGCAGGTAGTTGTTCATCGCATTGGGATCGCTGAAATAGCGGAAGACCACCCGGTCCAGCTCCGCCGGCTTTCCCCAGTAGTGCCTGTTGCGGTCGAGCGTGATGCTGGTGCCGTGCACCCACGACCGGAACGTGTACGGGCCGCTGCCGACGGGTTTCGTCGCGATGGTGCCGATCGCGTTGCGGTCATAGACGATGCCGACCGTGCCGGTGAGGGAAAAGAGCCAGTTGTTGCTCGGCTGTTTGAGCTGGACGACCACTGTCTCGGGACCAGCCGCGGTGACCGTCCGGACCGGCGCCATCTGCGCCTTGAACGGATGATTGGATTTCGGCGCTATGACCCGGTCGAAGCTGAACAGCACGTCGGTGCTGGTGAGTGGATCGCCGTTGCTGAAGGTAATCCCGGCCCGCAGGTGGAATATGTACGTCCGCCGGTCCGCGGACTCGGTCCAGGATTTCGCCAGCAACGGTTGGATCTTTCCCTTGCCGTCGAGCTTGACCAGTCCTTCATAGACGTTGTAGAGCAGGACCTGCGGAATGGCGGCGGCCGAGCTCGCGGTCGGGTCCAGGGTCGGTGGCTCCGCGGTCGCGCCGACGGACAGCGTCTTCGCCGGATCCCCGGCCGGCGCAGACCCGCAGGCCGCCGTGATAGCCAGCGCCCCGACCAGCGCCGCGGTCAGCCAAGCCCGGGGCCGACTCACCTGAAGACCGAGGGACAGGCATCCCGGTAGGAGCGCAGCGAATGACTCGATTGTGCAGCGAGAATACCGTGGTACACCGCCTCCACAAACGCCGACGCCGCAGCACTGAGGACCTCGTCGAAGTGCTCGGAGTCCGCGATCGGAATTGCCCCGGTGGACAAGGCGAATACGGTGTCGCCATCCGACATCAGGTGCGCGGGCCGAACCGCGATCGCCAGCCCGTCCTGCGCGGACCCGGCCAATCGCTGACATTGCGCCTTGGTCAACGCGGCATCCGTGCTGACGACCGCGATCGTGGTGTTCAACGGCGTCCGCGACGGAACCGGAAAGTCGGCCAGCTCGGCCTGGGTCGGTGAGTCCAGCGAGCCGGCGACGTCGCTGTACAGCCGGCCGGTGCGACGATCCACAATGGACCCGATCGCATTGATCGCGGCAACGACCTCGACGGTCACTCCGCTCCTGGTACGCACCGAGGAGAAGCCGAGGCCACCCTTGAAACCGCCCGCCTTCGCACCAGCACCCGCGCCCGCATTCCCCAACCGGACCGGATCCGCGGTTGCGGCCGCGCAGGCCGCCCAGCCGAACTCCGCGGTCGGCCGGTTACCGAAGTCGCCGCCCCGGCTCAGGTCGTAGAGGACCGCGCCGGGCACGATCGGCACGACCTCGCCGCGGGTCCCTATCGGCCAGCCGATACCGTGCTGCTCCAGCCATTCCATGACACCGGTCGCGGCCGCGAGGCCGTACGCACTGCCGCCGGTCAGCATCACCGCATGCACCCGGTCGACCAGATTCCGCGGGTCGAGCAGATCGGTCTCCCGGGTCCCGGGAGCGCCACCTCGCGAATCGACCCCGCCGACGGCACCCGCCGGACACAGCACCACCGTCGTGCCGGTCAGCCAGCCGTCGCCGATCCGCTCGTACTGTCCGATCAGGATCCCGTCGATCATCCGGACCCGGCCAGGAACAATTCGGCGGCCCGGACATAGACGCGCGCCTTGCGGACGATATCCGCCACCTCAACGAATTCGTCGACCTGGTGGGCGATCCACTTTCCGCCCGGGCCGTAGACGACCACCGGCAGGCCGGCATCCCGCCACAGAATGGTGCCGTCCGTCGCGCCGGGAACTCCACCGATCACGGCCGGCTCTCCGGTGATGTCCTGGTGCGCCGCCATGACCGCCCGCGCCACAGCGGAATTCGCGGCCGTCTCGGTCGCCGGGCGGTCGTCGATCACTGTCGCCATGACCGTCACACCGGCCGCCACGGCAATTGATTCGGCATTCTTTTTGATGGCCGCCACGATGGCAGAATGGTCAAGGCCGGGGACGGTACGGATATCGAGCGCCAGCACGGCGTCGGCGCCGATCACGTTGACCTGGTCGAGATCGCCTGCGCCCACGACGGTCGGCGTCACGTACGGCAGACCGAGATGCGGGTGCCGGCCGGCGGATTCCTGCAGCTCAGCCTGATATCCGGCCAGCCAACCGAGGATGCTGCCCAGCACCGGCACCGGATTGCGTCCGTGGTCGGGCATCGCTCCATGCGCCATCGCCCCGTGGAGGTCGAGCCGGACCCGGATGGCGCCTTTCGCGGTCAGGCAGACCTCCTCGGCCTCCGGCTCGCAGACAATCGCCGCGTCGACATCGGCGGCGTGCCCGGCCGCCACGAAATGCTTGGCCCCCAGCATCATGCCTTCCTCGTCGACGAGGACAGCCAGCTTGATCCGCCCGGGAAATGGTCCGGCGAGCTGGAGTCTGCGCGCGGCGAAAAGCATCGCGGCGACACCGGATTTCATATCCGCGCTGCCCCGGCCGTACAGCCGGCCGTCCCGGATCTCCGCACCGAAGGGATCGACTGACCACTGTGTACGGTCGCCCTCGGTCACCACGTCGGTATGGCCCTCGAAGAGCAGCGTCGGCCCGGGTCGCCCGCCGTCGACGACGGCAATCACATTGGGCCGGCCGGGCTCGATCTCCTCGACGAGCGGAGCCCAGCCCCACGACCGCATCAGCTCGACGACAAGGTGCGCGGCCGGCGCCTCGCCCCGGCCCGCGTCGTTCACCGTCGGCAGCCGGACGAGCTTCCGGGTGAATTCGACGAGTTGTTCATTCTCAGCAGTGTCCACTGTGTCCCCTAGGCCGGTGGCTCGTACCGGCCGTCGATGGCGGTCCAGCCGCCGTCCACATAAAGCACCGAACCGGTGACGTAGGAACTGGCCGGCGACGCCAGGAAGACCGCCGCCCCGACAAGTTCGTCCGGACGGGCCCAGCGACCGAGCGCCGACTTGCGCGCATACGCCTCGTACCAGTCCGGGCGGGCCTGGATCTGTGCGGTGAGCGGCGTATCCACCACACCAGGCGCGATGGCGTTGCACCGCACTCCGGCCGGACCGAGCTCCGCCGCGGCCGTACGCAACAGCTGCACCATCCCGGCTTTCGTCGCCGCATAGACGCCCTGGCCCGGCTCCACCGTCAGGCCCCGGATGGAGGTGAAGGCGATAATGCTGCCGCTGCCACGGGACGCCATCCGCGGACCGAAGGCGTGCAGCAGATGGAAAGTGCCGGCGAGATTGACATCGACGACCCGGCGCATCTCGGTCACGGTCAGATCCGCCAACCTCTTGCGGACGTTGATTCCGACCGTCGTGATGAGGATGTCGGGCGCCCCAAGCTCGACTGCCGTCGCCGCCACCGCCTCCGGATCGGTGAGATCCAGTGCGATGCCGCGACAACCCTCGACCGACGCCGCCGCGGCATCGAGGTCCGCGCAGACAACACTGGCGCCGTGCGCGGACAGTCCCCGGGCCACTTCGGCGCCGATGCCGCCCGCGCCGACAACGAGTGCCGTCATCCCATCCAGCCGAAAAAGGCCTGTGTAGTCAGGCATTCATGCACCCCACCTTCAGAGGCAACGCCGCACAGTGTGCTGCTCGGACCAGTGCCCTTGGTATAGCATGTGAGCACGGTCACCCGAGATATCGGCGTATCGCCGGTCGACTGTCAGGCTCGGATGTCCGGCCCGGCGGCACGTCCCGGCCCGGCGCCGGTTGTAGGGTGACGGAGTGCCCGAGCTGCAGTCATCGCCGACGAAGGTCCTCCTCACCGGCGGTGCGGGATACATCGGATCAACCACCGCATCAGCCTGCCGCGACGCCGGGATCATCCCGGTGATCCTCGACAGTCTCGTCACCGGGCGGGCCGAATTCACGGCCGGCCACATTTTCTATCCCGGCGACATCGCGGACGGCGCGCTGCTCGACCGCATCTTCGCCGAACATCCGGAAATATCCGCGGTGCTCAATTTCGCCGCCCGCATCGTGGTGCCTGAGTCGGTAGCCCAACCGATGCTCTACTACCGGGAGAATGTGAGCAAGACCCAGGCGCTCCTGGAACACCTGGACCGCCTCGGCTGCAGCACTTTCGTCTTCAGTTCATCTGCCTCGATGTACGCCCCCGGCGAAGACTTCTCGGTGGACGAGTCGTCCCCGCTCGCTCCACAGAATCCATACGCGCGTACGAAGATGGTCGTCGAACTCATGCTTCGCGACATCGCGGCCACCACCCCACTCAACGCGTTATCCCTGCGGTATTTCAATCCCATCGGCGCGGACCCACTCTTCCGTACCGGCCTGCAGAGCCGGCATCCCACCCACGCGCTCGGCCGGCTCATCCAGGCCAGTCAAACGGATCGCAAATTCACCATCACTGGTAATGACTGGCCGACCCGCGACGGCACCGGAATTCGCGACTACGTGAATGTCTGGGATCTGGCCCTGGCGCACGTCGCGGCGTTGCAGCGGTTTGACGCCGCGCGGGAAGACGAGAGCTACGGCGTGATCAATCTCGGCACCGGCGAGGGCACGACGGTCCGGGAATTGGTGACGGCATTCGGCTCGGTCACCGGGCTGAGTCTCGACATCGCGGAGACCGGCCCGCGCCCCGGCGACTCGGCCGGCTGTTTCACTCGAAGCGACCGGGCGACGAAACTGCTGGGATGGCGGCCCACCCAGTCGCTGGAGGACGGCATCCGGCAATCGGTGGAATGGGCCGACCGGCGCCGGTCGATGCTCGGTTACTGAAACGGCCAGCAACTGAAACGGCCAGCAACTGAAACGGCTGGGCCGGGAGCAAACTCCCGACCCAGCCGCAAAAAATATCAGTTGTTGTTGTCTTCGTTGTCGCCGCCGAGATAGTCGCCGGCCTTGTCCTTGCCCTGGTCGATCTGGTCGGAGTACTTCCCACCGGTCTTGTCGTCAGCGACGTCGCCGACCTTATCCAGGCCCTGATCCACCTGGTCCTCGTGGTCACCGGCCAGATCCTTCATCTTGTCCTTGGCGCTGTCGAAGATACCCATCAGTGTGCCTCCCGTTGACAAGCGGACGAACCCGACTTCCTCGTCGGGCCCGGTTGCGCACCACATGTGTTACGCACTGAACGGGACTGCCATAATCGGCGATATATCCCCGTTCGACTGGGGCCTTACCCGGCTCCCAGGCATTGACACCTGACACTGGCAACAAATTTCTACACGCCGACGACACGCCGTAAACGATCGATCCACACGCGACACCAGCCACCCAATAGGGCTAACGGCGGTCGTCGTCGGTGCCCTCCGACCGTCCCGGTGAACCTTCGACATCGAAGCCTTCCAGTCCTTCCAACGTGTCCGGAATAGCAAGACCGTCGCGCCGCCACAGCGGCACACCGATCCGCAGAATGTGCGCTACTGCGTCATACACCTCGTTATCGTGCACGTCTGCGACGTGCACCTCGCAGCATTCGTCCGAGGCCGCGTTCACCGCCGCGACCGCTGCCGCCGCCAAGGGTTCGTGTTGCACCCTCCGGTCGACCATGATCAGTATGATCCGCCAGGCCCGGCCGCCCGGCTCCTCGAGGCGGCGGAAGACCCGTACGACCTCCAGGACCGGCGCCAGATCGTAGAGCGCCAACGCAACCGCCGAGTCGACCTCGTCGGGCACCGTTGGCCCGGGAAAATCGGAGAACTCGTCGTCCGGGCCGATCTCGTAGGCCTCGTCAACCTCGAGCCCGGCCGCGATGTCCGCGGTGGTCGACACGTCGGCAACATCGAGCGGAAAGCCGAACTCAGCGCCGGCATTCAGCCAGACGTCGACATCAGTCGGCCAGCGGGCGAACAGCTCGGCGACGGGCACCTCGACCCAGGGATCGTCGGCGCCGAGCCGGTTGGCGGCGGCCAACTGCCGGTAGGAGCTGTAGATCAGGGCGTGCCGTCCGGCGGCGTCGGCCACGCACGGCACCGACACCCCGCCGGTGGCGACCGCGGCGAACCCCCGGGTAGCGGACGGCTCGGCCAGCAGGCAGACCGTCGAGCGGGCCAACGCACGCAACAGGGTCGCCCGGCCTCCGCCGCGGACGGAGCGGCACAGCACCTGCTCCAACTCGTTGGCCGGTTCGTTGGCCGGCTCACAGTCGGCACCACTGGCCGCTGAGCCACCGGTCCCGGGCAGTCTCGCACCGGCACCAGGACGCGCACTGCCTGCGGAAAACTCATCGGCAGGATTGCTTAGCACGGGTCCTCCTCACGCATAACCGGTCATCGACGCACGGAAAAGAAGAGATACCAACCAGAGCAGAAATACCGGTCACAACGGACCGGTCAGTTACCGGCCACACTCTCCGGTGCGCCACGATGCCTGATCGCCGACGCCGCGTCCAGCACGAGCGGCGAATCAGCGGTGGATCGAGGGGACGGAATTGGTGAGGAGGCTCGGGACGAACCCGACGCGCCGGACATCGGAGCGTGCGCGAGATTGGTCCGCCAAGCCCCGGGAGTACGCAGCCGGCCACCCTGCAACTCGGCCGAAATGCCGCCCATCGCCCCGGATCGGGTCGATTGAGGTGTTGCTGTGCTGATCGCCGGATCGGCGCCAATTGCTGACATGGCGGTGCGACGGTCGCATGAGCGCCGCAGTTCCGTATCAGCAACTGTCAGCACCCCCAGACCCAGTGCAGCAAGCAATTCCCCGGTCACCTGGCCCGAACTCCGACTCTCGCCCGAGCCGATCCATGACTCCCACGACGTACTGCTATTCGTACCGTCGGCGAATCCAACGTGATGCGCCGCACCGTAGCGCAGCGCGGTGCTGCACTGCCCGGCGCCGTCGACGTACGGGGCCGCCGTGGTGAGCCGCAGCGGCGCCTCGCCGCCGAGATCCAGCAGCAGGTCGTATCCGGCCGGAAGCAGGTCCAGCAGGTCGCCGCCGGGCAACGAGAACCAGGGCACCGTGCCGCGGGCGAAAGCCAGCTGTTCGGGGGAGGTGAAGGTGCAGATCGCGCCCGCGCCCGGGCGCCCGAGCGCTTCGAAACCGGGCCGCGCGCCACGCTCGCAGTACGTCGTCGCCGCCCGCAGCACCCGGCGCAGCTCGCCGGGACCGGCAGCACCCAACGCGACGTCGCGGGCGACGTCGACCGGAGTACGCCGGGGCGTGGCGGGGGTCACGCAATCACTGTACGACGGAACATCAACCGCTGGAAAACTGACTAAACGACTAATTCCATCTTTTCAGCCTATCGGGCCGTTCTCTGGGAGATTTCCAACGATGTATGCGCCCTACTCGTCCAGGATTCTCCGACATCGATTCCGGCGTGTTGGGCGGCCAGCACCAGCGAACCCAGCAGCGGAGCCTGCTCGGCGAGCCGGGCAGTGGCCGCTGGATGACTGCCGGCCAACTCGGCGCGCAGCGGGTCGAGCAGTAATTTCCCGGCCGCGAACATGCCGCCGACCAGATGTACGTCCGTGGCCGCGCCCGGACCGAAGACCCGGTCCAGCACCGCCACGGCCAGCCGGCCCAACTCGACGCCGGCCGTCGTGACGATATCCAGCGCGATCGCGTCGCCGGTCTCGGCGAGCGCGACGACCTTGGGTGCCAACTGTCCGAACCGGGACCGGGCGAAGGTGGCGTCGTAGACCAACCGTTTCACCTCGACGAAGTCGGTCACCGCAAACTCCGCGCGGACCAGGTCGACCAGAGCGGTGGGACCGGCCCGCCCGTCGACCGCGCGCAACGCCGCCGAGACGGCGCGCAGGCCGACGCTGGTGGCGCTCCCCTCATCACCGAGCAGGTAGCCCCAACCGCCGCAGAAGGCGCGCCGGCCCTGACCGTCGTCCCCGTACGCGATCGAGCCGCCGCCGGCGATGACCAGCGCGCTCGGGTGACCACCCGACGCACCGGCCCAGCAGGTGACCCGGTCGGCCACAACGCGGATATCCGCCGCGTGGACGAAATCGGCTACAGCGCCGGCGATCAGGGCCGACCGCGGGTCGGGATCGTCCACATTGGTCATGCCGGCGACGACGGAGCGAATCTGGATGTCGGCCGGCAGACCGGCGAGCGCGCCGGCCAGGCCGGCCCGCATCGACGCCTCGCCGCCGGCGGCGCCGAGATGGTCCTGCGGGCCGCCTGCACCGATCCAGATCACGGTGCCGTCGGGACGCGCGAGCGCGGCGGTAGTCGAGGTCTGGCCACCATCGATCCCGAGCAGGTGGCCGGCATCTGATGCGGGCACGCTGCGACCCTATATAAAGGGACGGTCAGCGGGCGCGGCAGATCGCTCCGTTGTGGGTCTTGATCTCACCGTGCCGGAGCACCTCGAAACCATTCTCGTACGCATAGAGCGCGAGCTGCCGGGCATTCATCAGCTCACGGTAGGAGAAGTTCATGACGTCACCGAACATCAGATAGAACATGCGCGTCCGCCAGGACAGCCGCGGGGTGGTCAGCACCGCGTAGCCACCGGGCTTGAGGAATTTCCGGTGCCAGTCGAATGCCAGCGGTTTGTATTCGTCCGGAAAATGCTCGACCAGGCCGATCGACACGACGATGTCGAACTCGGCCGAGAAATCAAGATCGCGGATATCGCTCACCACGTAGGAAATATTCATCTGGTCGCGGTGCCAGACGCGCTTGTGGCCAGACTTCGGGTCGACGCCGAGGAACGGGTACTCGGCCGGAAAGGCGCCGAACCTGCCGTCAACGCAATACTCGTCATAGTCGACCAGGACGGCCTCGCCACCCGGATACATGGCCTGCAACAGCATTGCTTCATAACCATCGGCCGCGCCGAGAAATAGAATTCGCGGCCGCTCGACCTCGAGCCCGGCAAACAGCGACCGCTTCGCGCGCGGGTCCCAGATCGTGTCCCCGACCCGCTGGGCCTGATTCCAGACGGACCATTGCGCGACCTCACGGGCGGCGGCACAGGCGGCGAGAATCTCGAGTCGGGACAGCGAACGCCCCGCCTTCCTCAATGCGGCGATCCTCGCCTTCACCGGGTCGGCGTCGAAAAGGGCCTGGAAGGACTCGTTGAACATTCGCCAGGCCTGACCGACCGGAAGCGACTCGCCGTGCTCGGATTCCCAGGCGACTTTGTCCGCGGACCAATTCTGGACCTGGTAGGGCCGGCCGAGCTCCGACCAGCTCAGGGTGGAGAAATCGAGCGGAGCAAAATCGGCAAACGCATCGCGCTTACTGGGGCGCAGATCGGTGCGATATGTGGGACGCAGCTGGGTGCGCCCGATATCCGCTTCGGTCCAGCGTATGCTCGACTGTCCGGTGTGGATAGTCGCCATGTGTTGCTCCTTCACCGGAACGTGAACGATCTTCGCATCATAGGCGTCCAGCTCGATCGAGGAAAGTACCGAGTAGGGTCCGATCAAGACAAAGGGTAGGAGTTGCATGATCCCCGATGCCATCAGCGCGGACTCGTCGGTCCCGACCGACCGCGTGCCGGAGCAGGGCAAGCCGCACGAAAACGCCCCGCTGCGTCGCCAACCCGTGCAGGAACGCAGCACCCGGCGGGTGGCCCGAATCCTGGACACCTGTGCCGAGCTGGTTTCCGAGGTCGGCTATGACGCGCTGACCACGACGGTCCTGGCGCGTCGCGCTGGAGTGGCGATCGGATCGCTCTACCAGTTCTTTCCCGACAAGCGCGCCGTCGTACAGGCGTTGACCCAGCGCTTTCTGGACGATTTCCTGCTCCGCCTGCAGACCAACGTCAACTTCGACCAGTTCGAGAACTGGTGGGAGGCGGTGGATGCGGTCATGGACCAGTACATCGAGATGCATCGGACGGTGCCGGGATTCGGCGTGCTGCACTTCGGTGACGTCGTCGACCAGTACCTGCTCAACCCCGGCGAGGACAACAACACCGTCGTCGCCGAGCAGCTGGCCCAGCTACTGGTCGCGCGCTTCCAGCTCAATGACGACGAGGGATTGCGGCTCGCGCTGCTGGTGGCGGTGGAAGCATCCGACGCGGTCCTGACGCTCGCCTTCAAACGCTCGCCGACCGGCGATCCGAAACTCATCGCCGCGGCCAAGGATCTGATCCGGGGCTACCTGGCCGGAAATCTCACCAGTGCCGTAGACCAGCCGGCGTCCTGACGTCCACCTGTTGATCATGCGGAAACTGTTGTTTCGCACGGCGTGGCGCGAACAGTTTCCGCATGATCAACTTGAGTGAAGGGCGGGTGCAGCTCAGGCGGTCTGCAGAATCGCTTCCGCGTCGAACTGGATCGAGATCTTGTCGCCGACCATAACGCCGCCGGTCTCCAGGACCGCGTTGAAGTTGACGTTGTAGTCGTTGCGGTCGATGTCGAAGCTGGCGTTGAACCCGCCACGGAGCGCACCGTCCGGGCCGGGGGTGAAGCCGCCGACCTCGAGCTTTGCGGTGATCGGTCGGGTGACGCCCTTGATGGTCAGGTCGCCGTCGATGAGGAAGTCGTCACCATTCGGACGAATACCGGTCGAGACGAAGGTCAACACGGGATACTTCTCGACCTCGAGAAAGTCCGCGGAACGAAGGTGACCGTCGCGCTGTTCGTTGTTGGTGTGGATCGATGTGGGGTCAATCGTGATCGAAACCGTGGACTGGGTGGGGTCCTCGGCGGCCTTGATCTCACCCTCGAGCTTGGCGAAGCGGCCGCGGACCTTGGTGACCAGGTGACGAACGGAGAAGGAGGCTTCGGAGTGCGCGGGGTCAATGACGTACGTGCCGGACTGGTAGCCCGGGACCTGGGCGGTAGGAGCTGACATCGGTTTTGTCCTCTCGGAGTGGGGCGAACTGCGGCTACGATAGCAAATGAACTTGAGCGCTCAACTATTCCACGGATCGGGTGGTGGTTCGGCATGACCGGTACGCGATGGCTGGACCCCGACGAGCAGCGAACCTGGCGCGCGTTCCTGAGCGCCTCGACCCTGCTGTTCGACCAACTGGACCGCGAGTTGCAGCGCGACTCCCGGATGCCGCACCCCTATTACGAGATCCTGGTCCGGCTGTCCGAGGCGGAGGGGCGGGCGCTGCGGATGAGCGACCTGGCCCGCAACTCACTCTCCTCGCGCAGCCGGCTGTCGCACGCCGTGGCCCGCCTCGAGGAGGCCGGCCTGGTGCGCCGGGAGAGTTGCGACACCGACCGGCGCGGCTCGGTCGCCGTACTGACCGAGGAGGGCTTCACGGCACTGGAGGCCGCGGCGCCCAAGCATGTCGAGGGCGTCCGTACCCACCTGTTCGACCAACTCACCAAGGACCAGCAGCGCGAACTGCGGGACGCCTGCCTGGCGGTCACCGAGCATCTCGCCGGGACCACCGACACGCCACGTCGGCCGGCCAACGGAGCCGGTCGGGCCGCCCGCTGAGCCGCATTCCGGACAGTTCGAGGTCCGATCCTGGACCGCGCCCGTGATCTGTGCCACCGGACAGCGCGTCCGTGCCGGATTGTGCCTTGCGAGGGTTACTCGCGAGTAATACCGTCGTTGTTACCGGCGAGTAGCAACCTCGGAGGCGCAGTCATGGGGCACTACAAGAGCAACGTCCGCGACCTGGAATTCAACCTGTTCGAGGTCTTCGGCCTGCAACAGCGGTTGGGCGCCGGGCCGTTCGCCGACCTGGACAGCGACACCGCCCGCGACATGCTCGCCGAGGTCGACCGGCTGGCCACCGGGCCGCTGGCCGAAAGCTTCGCCGACGCCGACCGCAACCCGCCTGTCTTCGACCCGGCCACCCATTCAGTCACCCTGCCGCCGTCCTTCACCAAGGCGTTCCAGGCATTGGTCGACGCCGGCTGGCCCCTGCTCGGCGCGCCGGCCGAGCTCGGCGGCACCGAGGTCCCCCGCACGCTGATCTGGGCGATCGCCGAGCTCATCCTCGGCTCCAATCCGGCCGCCTTCATGTACTCCGCGGCCCCCAGCTTCGCCGGCACTCTCTTCCACCTGGGCACGGACGAGCAGAAGAAGATCGCCGCCCTCATGGTCGAGCACAACTGGGGCTCCACCATGGTGCTCACCGAGCCCGATGCGGGCAGCGACGTCGGCGCCGGCCGGACCAGGGCGGTGGCGCAGCCCGACGGCAGCTGGCACCTGGAGGGCGTCAAGCGGTTCATCACCGCCGGCGACTGGGACTGGCCGGAAAACATCGTGCACCTCGTCCTGGCCCGGCCGGAGGGTCCCGGCGTCGAGACCAGGCCGGGCACCAAGGGTCTGTCGCTTTTTGTCGTACCGAAATTCCACTTCGACCTCGAGACCGGCGCGCTCGGCGAGCGCAACGGTGTCTACGTCACCGGGCTCGAGCACAAGATGGGCCTGAAGGTGTCCACCACCTGCGAGCTGTCCTTCGGCGAGCACGAGCCGGCCGTCGGCTATCTCGTCGGTGACGTGCACGACGGCATCGCGCAGATGTTCAAGGTCATCGAGTACGCCCGGATGATGGTTGGTACGAAGGCGATCGCGACCCTGTCGACCGGATACCTGAACGCTCTGGACTACGCCAGGTCCCGGGTCCAGGGCGCCGACATGACCCAGCTGACCGACCGCTCAGCGCCACGGGTCACGATCACCCACCACCCGGACGTACGCCGCATGCTGATGCTGCAGAAGTCCTACACCGAAGGGCTTCGCGCCCTGATGCTCTACACGGCCTCCCAGCAGGACCTCGTCGCCGACGGCGATGAATTGGCCGAGCGGGTCAACGACCTGCTGCTCCCGATCGTGAAGGGGGTCGGCTCGGAGCGGTCGTACGAGATGCTCGCGCTGTCCCTGCAGACACTGGGCGGCTCCGGGTATCTGCAGGACTACCCGATCGAGCAGTACATCCGGGACGCGAAGATCGACACGCTCTACGAGGGCACGACCGCGATTCAGGCCCAGGATCTCTTCTTCCGGAAGATCGTGCGCGACAAGGGACAGGCGCTGGCCAAGCTGGCCGGCGACATCCAGTCCTTTGTGGACAATGAGGCCGGGAACGGCCGGCTCAAGGAGGAGCGCGCCCTGCTGGCGACCGCATTGGTCGATGTGCAGGGGATCCTCGGCACGATGATCACCTCGTTGACGGCCTCGCCGGACGAGCCCACCTCGATCTACAAGGTCGGGCAGAACGCGACCCGGCTGTTGATGAGCCTGGGCGATCTGATCATCGGCTGGCTGCTGCTGCGCCAGGCCGAGGTGGCGATCGCCGCCCTGGACGCCGGGGCCACCGAGCGGGATGTGCCGTTCTACGAGGGCAAGGTCGCGGCGGCCCGGTTCTTCGCCACGACCGTGCTGCCCGAGCTGACCGCTCGCCGGAGTATCGCGGAGAACATCGACGACAGCCTGATGACAATCTCAGAATCGGCTTTCTGATAAGTAATTCCGGCTGGGGCACGTCCCCCGCCTCAGCCGGATCCACTGTGGACACTTAGTCCTCGGTGAGCTTCGGGGCCGTGGAGTCCACTGTGGATCTAATGGTGGACTTCACGGTCCCGGAGTCCTCAGTCTGGCCGGAGAATCGGCCGATCTCGGCCCGGGAAGTCGGATTCATCCACGACGGGCATCCTGTCATCCCGCTGCCCGCATCCGGCTCAGCGGTCGCGTCGATCGACCATGCGCTGCAGCTTGCCCTGCGACCGTTCCAGCGTCTCCGGATCGACGATCTGCACCCCGACCCGGACCCCGATCCCGTCCCGGACCGCCGCGGCAACCTCCGCGGCCGCCGGCTCCCGGCGGTCACCGGGGCAGTCCGGCCGGGCCTCGATCCGTACGGTCAGCTCGTCCAGCCGTTCCGGCCGGGTGAGGACGAGCTGGAAATGCGGCGCCAGGCCGCCGGTACGCAACACGATCTCCTCGATCTGGGTCGGGAAGAGGTTGACCCCGCGCAGGATGATCATGTCGTCGCTGCGCCCGGCGATCCGTTGCATCCGGCGGAACGGGCGCGCGGTGCCGGGCAGCAGCCGGGTCAGGTCGCGGGTGCGGTAGCGGATGACCGGCAGCGCCTCCCTGGTCAGCGAGGTGATCAGGAGCTCGCCGTCGCTCCCGTCGGGCCGGCTCTCGCCGGTGATCGGGTCGATGACCTCGGGGTAGAAATGGTCCTCCCAGATGTGCAGCCCGTCCTTCGTCTCGACGCATTCCTGCGCGACACCCGGCCCCATGACCTCCGACAGCCCGTAGATGTCGACGGCGTCGATGCCCAGCCGCTGCTCGAGCTCGGCCCGCATCGGCTCGGTCCACGGCTCGGCGCCGAGGATGGCCAGCCGCAGGGAGGTGCCGCGCGGATCCACGCCCTGCCGTTCGAATTCGTCGATCAGCGCGAGCAGATAGGACGGCGTCACCATGATCACGTCCGGCTGGAAGTCGACGATGAGCCGGACCTGTCGCGCGGACATGCCACCGGAGGCCGGGACCACCGTGCAGCCGAGCCGCTCGGCGCCGTAGTGCGCACCGAGACCGCCGGTGAAGAGCCCGTAACCGTAGGCGTTGTGCACCAGATCTCCGGGCCGTCCACCAGCGGCCCGGATCGAGCGGGCCATCAGGTCGGCCCAGATCTCAAGGTCGGCGCGGGTGTAGCCGACGACGGTCGGCTGGCCGGTGGTGCCGCTGGAGGCGTGGATCCGGCGCAGCTCACGGCGCGGGACGGCCAGCATGCCGAACGGGTAGTTGTCCCGGAGATCCTTTTTGCTGGTCGCCGGAAAGCGGGCCAGATCCGCCAGGGTGTGGCAATCCTCGGGACGCACACCCGCCGCGTCGAACGACTGCCGGTAAAACGGAACTCTCTCGTACGCCCGCCTGAGAGTCCACTGTAGACGGTCCAGCTGTACGGAGCCGAGCTCGTCGGCTGACATCAGCTCGGCCGCGTCGAGGTCGGACATCGCCACCCGCCCCCTGCCGCCGAGCCTTGCGCGCCGACCGAAAAGACGGCTAGAAATAGGTGTCGCCAGTAAATGCAACCCTCGACATCGGTGTCAAGAGGAGAGCCCATGAACGGTGCGGACTTCTATGAGGCCCACCGGGCCGTGCTCGACCGGGCCGTGACGGCCATCGACACGAGGGAATACTGGTCACCGTTCCCGGAGACCCCGAGCCGGTCGGTCTACGGCGAGACCGCCGCGGCGGACGGCGAGAAGGCATTTCAGGCCCTTCTGGGGACAGAATTCCCGCTCGAGGTGCCCGGCGCGACCGGACCGGTCAGCACCGAGCGATCGCCGTACGGGTTCCCGCTCGGCATCAGCTATCCGCACAGCTCCGTTCCCGCGATGGTGGCCGCGGCCCGGGTCGGCCTGCCGGCCTGGCGCGCCGCCGGCCCGCAGGCCCGAGCCGGCGTTGCCGCCGAGATCCTGCACCGGCTCGGCGGCCGGAGTTTTGAGATGGCGCACGCCGTCATGCACACGACCGGGCAGCCGTTCGTGATGGCGTTCCAGGCCGGCGGGCCGCACGCGCAGGACCGTGGACTGGAGGCGGTCGGCTACGCGCTGGCCGAATCGACCCGGCAGCCGGGCCGCGCCCGCTGGGAGAAACCACAGCGTGGCACCGACCCGCTGGTGCTGGAGAAGACATTCACCGTGGTGCCCCGCGGGGTCGCGGTTGTGATCGGCTGCAATACCTTCCCCACCTGGAACGGCTATCCCGGCCTCTTCGCCAGCCTCGTCACCGGAAATCCGGTGATCGTCAAACCGCATCCGGGGGCCGTACTGCCGCTCGCCCTCACCGTCCAGGTAGCCCGTGAGGTCCTCGCCGAGGCCGGCCACAATCCGGATCTCGTCATTCTGGCGGCCGAGGAGCCGGACGAGCGGATGGCGGTCGAGCTGGCGACCCACCCCGATGTACGGATCGTGGATTTCACCGGTTCCAGCGAATTCGGCAACTGGCTCGAGAAGAACGCCCGGCAAGCGACCGTCTTCACCGAAAAGTCGGGCCTCAACGCGATCGTGGTCGACTCCACCGACGACTACCGCGGAATGCTCCGGAATCTTGCGTTCTCCCTGTCTCTCTACAGTGGACAGATGTGTACGGCGCCGCAGAATGTGCTTGTGCCGCGGGCCGGCATCGACACGGACGCCGGCCACAGGTCGATCGACGAATTCGGCGCGGATCTCGCGGCCGCGCTGGACAAACTGCTCGGTGACCCGAAACGGGCGCTCGGCACCCTGGGCGCCATCGTCAATGACGCGGTGCTGCACCGGTTGGACGAGGCCCCGTCCCACGGCACCGTCGTACACAATTCCGAGCCGGTCGAGGATCCCGACCATAGGGACGCCGTGATCCGCACCCCGCTGGTCGTCCGGCTGGACGCCGGCGACGAGCAGGTCTACACCCGGGAATGGTTCGGTCCGGTGTCCTTTGTCGTCGGCACCGACTCGACCGAGCACAGCCTCTCGATCCTGCGCGACACCGTCGAAAGGCACGGCGCGCTCACCGCTGCGGTGTATTCCACGGATTCCGGCGTCATCGACGCCGCCAGGGAAGCCGCACTCGACGCCGGCGTACATCTTTCGGAGAATCTCACCGGCGGCGTCTTCGTCAACCAGAGCGCGGCGTTCAGCGATTTCCACGGCAGCGGCGCCAACCCCGCGGCCACGACGGCCCTCACCGATCCGGCGTTCGTGGCCAGCCGATTCTCCGTACTGCAGTCCAGGCGCCATGTCTGAGGCGTTCCTGGTCGACGGGATCCGCACTCCCCTCGGCCGGTACGGCGGCGTGCTGGCGGCCGTACGACCGGACGACCTGGCCGCGCTGACGATCGCGGCAGTGGTGGAACGGACCGGTATTCCGGCCGACGCGGTCGACGAGGTGATCCTCGGCGCCGCCAACCAGGCCGGCGAGGACAACCGCAACGTCGCCCGGCTCGCGGCGCTGCTGGCCGGGCTGCCGGACACCGTGCCCGGCTATACGGTCAATCGGCTGTGTGCCAGCGGATTGACCGCGATCGCGTCGGCGGCGCAGGCGGTGCGCTGCGGCGAGGCCGACATCGTGATCGCCGGCGGGGTCGAGTCGATGACCCGGGCGCCCTGGGTGCTGGCCAAGCCCGGCACGCCGTGGGCCCGGCCCGGCGAGATCGCTGACACCTCGCTGGGCTGGCGGTTCACCAACCCGCGGTTCGACCACACGCAGACCCTCTCGATGGGCGAGACCGCCGAGGAGGTGGCCGCCACGGACGGCATTTCCCGGGCCGAGTCGGACGCCTTCGCGCTGCGCAGCCATCAACGGGCCGTCGCGGCGATCGACGGCGGCCGTCTCACCGCCGAGATCCTGCCGGTCGGGGAGGTCGACACCGACGAGGGACCGCGCCGGGACACCTCACTGGAGAAGCTCGGCCGGCTGCGCCCGGCGTTCCGGTCCAACGGCGTCGTCACGGCCGGCTCCTCCTCGCCGCTCTCGGACGGGGCGGCGGCGCTGCTGGTGGCCAGCGAGGAAGCGGTACGGCGCTACGACCTGCGGCCGCGGGCCCGGGTGGTGACCAGCGCCAGTGCCGGGGTCGAGGCGCGGCTGATGGGGCTCGGCCCGGTGCCGGCCACCGAAAAGGCGTTGGCCCGCAGCGGTTGGCAACTGGCCGACATCGACGCGGTCGAGCTCAACGAGGCGTTCGCGGTCCAGAGCCTGGCGGTGATCCGGCGGCTCAAGCTGGACGAGGACCGGGTCAACGCCGACGGCGGCGCGATCGCGCTCGGCCACCCGCTGGGCTGCTCCGGCGCCCGGCTCATGGTGACGCTGCTCGGCCGGTTGGAACGCGAGAACGGCCGGCGCGGGCTGGCCACGCTCTGCGTCGGGGTCGGGCAGGGTGTGGCGATGCTCGTGGAACGCGTCTGACCGCCGCCCCCGCCGCCCTCCGCCGCTCCCGCCGCTCCCCGCTTTCCCGCCAATGTGCCATTGGGGTGACTAGATTGCCCCAATGGCACATTGGCGGGGAACGCGGGAAAACGGGGAGGGTCGGCGCCGAGTTAGGATCGCGGGGAGGTGGTGAGCGACATGCTCGAGGAGGAGCGGCATTTCGAGCGGACCATCGCGGCCGACCAGCGGATCGAGCCACGCGACTGGATGCCCGACGGATACCGCCGCACGATGATCCGCCAGATCGCCCAGCACGCGCACTCGGAAATCATCGGAATGCAGCCCGAGGGCGAATGGATCACCCGGGCACCATCGCTGCGCCGCAAGGCGATCCTGCTGGCCAAGGTACAGGATGAGGCCGGCCACGGAATGTATCTGTATTCGGCGACCGAGACCCTCGGCGTCGACCGCGGCGAGCTCACCGAGAAACTCATCGACGGGAAACAGAAATACTCCTCGATATTCAATTATCCGACCGGCAATTTCGCCGACGTCGGGGTCATCGGCTGGCTGGTCGACGGCGCCGCCATCTGCAATCAGGTGCCGCTCTGCCGCAGTTCGTACGGCCCCTATGCGCGGGCGATGATCCGGATCTGCAAGGAGGAGTCGTTCCATCAACGGCAGGGCTACGAACTCCTGATGACGATGATGCGCGGCACCCAGGCCCAGCGCGACATGGTCCAGGACGCCACCGACCGGTGGTGGTGGCCGTCGCTGATGATGTTCGGCCCGCCCGATGCCGAGTCGCCCAACACGGCGCAGTCGATGGCGTGGAAGGTCAAGCGGCACACCAATGACGAGCTGCGGCAGCGTTTCGTGGATATGGCCGCCCCACAGGCCGCGGCGCTCGGCGTGACCCTGCCCGATCGGCAATTGCGCTGGAATTCCGGACGCGAGCATTACGATTTCGGCGAGATCGACTGGGCCGAATTCCGCCGGGTCATCAGTGGCGACGGCCCGTGCAACAAGGAGCGGGTCGCCAACCGGCGCCGGGCCCACGAGGACGGCGCCTGGGTACGCGAGGCCGCCAGCGCGTACGCGGCGAAGCAGGCGAGCGCGTGAGCATTCAGCCGGAGTGGCCGCTGTACGAGGTGTTCGTACGGGGAAAGCGCGGGCTCAACCACGTGCACGTGGGCTCATTGCACGCCGCGGACGACGAGATGGCGCTGCACAATGCCCGCGACGTCTACACCCGACGCAACGAGGGCGTCAGCATCTGGGTGGTCCGGGCCGAACACATCACCGCCTCCAGCCCGGACGAGAAGGACCCGTTCTTCGCGCCCAACGGGGACAAGGTCTACCGGCACCCCACGTTCTACGACATCCCCGACGACGTTCCACATATCTGATGGCGTTCGACAACGTTTACGAGTCGATCGTCGAGGACAACGACGAGGCTCGATGGGCCTACGGGACAGGGTTTTCGGATCCACTTGCCGAGGTCGACGCGACGGTTCCATCCGATGTGGACACAGCCGATCTCGCCGAATACTGCCTGCTGCTGGGCGACGATGCGCTGATCATGTCGCACCGGCTGCAGGAGTGGTGCGCCCACGCGCCGGAGCTCGAGGACGAGGTGGCGCTGGCGAATATCGGCCTGGATCTCCTCGGCCAGGCCCGATTGCTGCTCGGCCGGGCCGCGGCGATCCGAAGCACCGACGAGGATTCGCTCGCCTTTCTCCGGGGTCCGGCGGAATTCCGGAACGTGACGCTCGTCGAGATCGCGAACGGGGATTTCGCCCGGTCAATCGCCCGGCTGCTGGTCTTCGCCACCTGGCGGCTGGCGTTGCTGTCCCGGCTGACCGGCAGCCGCGACCCGATGCTGGCCGCAATCGCGGCCAAGGGCATCAAGGAGGTCACCTACCACCGGGATTACGCGGCGCGCTGGACGGTCCGGCTCGGTGACGGCACCGAGCTGTCCCGGGAACGGATGCGATCCGGCCTCGCCGCGGTCGAACCGCTGATCGGCGAGCTCTTCGCCGCGCACCCGGTCGAGCGGCGGCTGGCCGGCGTCGCGGTCGACCCCGACACGGTGCAGGCGGAATGCGTCGAGGTGCTCGACCGCGTCCTGGCGGCGGCCCGGCTGGACCCCGTGGCGATAGCCGACGGTGTGCTGACCGGGCGCAACGGCGACCACACGGCCGAATTCGCGGCTTTGCTAACCGAATTACAGTCCGTGGCCCGGGCGAATCCCGGTGCGACATGGTGACCGCGCGCTCGGTCGCCGCGGCGGTGCCCGACCCGGAGCTGCCGATCGTGACGATCGCCGACCTCGGCATCCTGCGCGCTGTCCGGACCGTCGGCGACCGCGTCGTCGTGGACATCACTCCGACCTATTCCGGCTGCCCGGCACTCGCAGAGATCACCGCCGATCTACGGAAAGGCCTGCGACACAACGGATTCAACGATGTCGAGATACGCGCCGTACTGAGCCCGGCGTGGACCAGCGACTGGATCACCGACACTGGGCGACGCAAACTGGCGGCCGCCGGGATCGCCCCACCCGGCCCGGCTCCCAAGTCACCGAACGGCCCGGTGCCGCTGACTCTGGAACCGCCGACGACCCGGATCGCCTGCCCGCATTGCGCGGGCACGGACACCGAAGAAGTCTCCACGTTCGGTCCGACCGCCTGCATGGCATTGCACCGGTGCCGCAGCTGCAGGGAACCGTTCGAACACATGAAGGCGATCTAGTGCGCCAGCAGTTCCGCCCGCTCGCGGTCGCCTCGATCGAATCACTCTGCGATGACGCAGCGGCGGTGACCTTCGACGTTCCGCCGGAATGGGCCGGCGCCTATGCCTTCGCGGCCGGCCAGTCGCTGGCGTTGCGGCGCGATATCGACGGCCGGGACGAACGCCGCTCGTACTCGATCTGCGCTCCGGCCGGCGCTCCGTTGCGGATCGGGGTACGGGAGGTGCCCGACGGCCTGTTCTCCCGCTGGCTGGTCCGCGACGTCCGGCCCGGTGACAGGGTCGAGGTCGCACCGCCGACCGGCAGCTTCACCCCCGACCCGGCGAGGCCCGCCCACCATGTACTCATCGGCGCGGGCTCCGGCATCACCCCGCTGCTGTCGATCGCCGCCTCGGTGCTCGTCCACCCAGCGGCGCGAGTGACCCTGCTGTACGGCAACCGCCGGGCCGGCACGGTCATGTTCGCCGACGAACTGGCCGACCTGAAGGACCGGTATCCCACCCGGCTGGAGCTGGTGCACCTGCTGTCCCGGGAGCCGCGGGACGCCGAACTGTTCAGCGGACGGTTGGACGCCGGGCGGCTGCGCCGGCTGCTGCCCCTGCTGTTGCCGGTGTCCGCTGTGGACCACTGGTGGCTGTGCGGACCGTTCGGCATGGTCACCGACGCGCGATCGGTGCTGGCCGAGCACGCCGTGCCACCGGCCCGCGTACATCAGGAGCTGTTCTACGTCGGCGACGTTCCGCCGGAGCCGGCGCGGCACGAGGAGGCCGTCGACGCCGGGCCGCACAGCACCGTCACGGTGGTGCTGGACGGCCGGTCGACCACGGTCGCGGTGCCGGCCGGCAGCACGATCCTGGACGCGGTCAGCCGGACCCGGCCCGACCTGCCGTTCGCCTGCAAGGGCGGGATCTGCGGCACCTGCCGGGCCCGGCTGGTCGACGGCGAGGTGAGGATGCGCCGCAACTTCGCGCTCGAGGAGGCCGAGCTGGACGCCGGCTTCGTGCTCACCTGCCAGGCCGTTCCGGTCGGCGAGTCGGTCACGGTCGACTACGACACCTAACGACTACGACACCTGAGGTCCGGGCGTCTCGCGGGCCTGCACCAGAGCGGTCAGCTCGTCCAGCCGGCGTATCAGGTCCTGGTACTGCCGGGTCGATTCGTCCGGCCGCTTCGGCACCACCACGACCTTGCCGCTCGGCTCGAGCATCGCGGACTCCACCTCCTCGAAGGTGTCGGCGCCGGCGGACTGGACCTCGGTGAGCAGCTCGTCATGGGTCATCTCCTCACGCCGCAGGCCGGCCTCGTCGAGCTTGCCGTCGCGGATCAGGACCGTCGGCGTGCCCTCGACCCAGCGGCGCAGCCGCGCCTTCCGGAACAGCAGGAAGGCGAGTAGGCCGTTGACCAGGAACAGGATGGCGGCACCGAGGGTCGCGCCGGTAACCGAGTTGTCGTTGCCGATGAGGCCGTTCTGCACTGCATTGGCGACCGCCAGCAACACCACGAAGTCCAGGGTGTTGAGCTGGGCCAGCTCGCGCTTTCCGGCGATGCGCAGCGCGATGACCAGGAAGAGGTAGATGAGAACGGCGCGCAGCACCTTCTCGGCCGGCGGTAGTCCCAGAAAGAACATCGAATGCCACATGGCGCCTATCGTGGCGCATGGCCAGGGCTAGCGGGTGCAGTGCCGCCGCACCCACCAGCGCATCGAGTCGAAGGTCTGCCGGACCCGGCCCTTGCGCAGCTCGATGAGCAGCTCGAAATGAGTGCTGCAGAGCCACGTCGGTGGCCCGCTCGGCTGCGATGCCAGGTGCGTGGCACGGTGCAGGCAGACTGCGCAAGAACCCACCGTGTGATTGCTGCTGTGTCGACCCATGATGACGCTCCGTCGTCGATGTGACCCTTTGTGTGACGGCGTCGGTGGCCAGCTATGACACGGTCGACGGAAATTTCTTGTGGATTCTCGGCGCGCCTGCTGGACCCTTGGAGACCGGTCCGTCCCACACACCTAGTCGCTGAGCATCGCCACCGCTCGCATCTTGTTCATGGCATCCAGCGCGGCAACCTTGTAGGACTCGGCCAGCGTCGGGTAGTTGAAGACTGCGTCGACCAGGTAGTCGACCGTGCCGCCGCAGCCCATCACCGTCTGGCCGATGTGGACCAGCTCGGTGGCATTCGTACCGAAAACGTGCACGCCCAGCAGTTCACCGGTCTCGGCGTGCACCAGCAGTTTGAGCATCCCGTAAGAGTCACCCAGGATCGCTCCGCGCGCCAGTTCGCGGTAACGCGAGACGCCGACCTCGAACGGCACCGACTCCTCGGTCAGCTGGTCCTCGGTCTTTCCGACGTAGCTGATCTCCGGGATCGTGTAGATCCCGATGGGCTGCAACGCCGAGAGGTGACCGTGCACCGGCTCGCCGCACGCGTGATAGGCGGCCCGCCGGCCCTGCTCCATCGAGGTCGCCGCCAATGCAGGGAAGCCGATCACGTCGCCCACGGCGTAGATGTGCTCGACGCAGGTCCGGTAGTCGTCGTCGACCTCGATCCGGCCGCGGTCGTCGGCACAGATGCCGGCCTTCTCCGCGTCCAGGCCGTCGGTGACGCCCTGCCGACCGGCGGAGTACATCACGGTGTCGGCCGGGATCCGTTTCCCGCTCTCCAGACAGGTGATGGTCCCCTTGCCGTGCCGCTCGACCCGCGCCACGGTCTCCCGGAAGCGGAACGTCACGGCCAGGTCCCGGAGCTGGTACTTCAGCGCCTCCACGACCTCGAGATCGCAGATATCGAGCATCCGCTCGCGCTTCTCGACCACCGTCACCTTGGTGCCGAGCGCGGCGAACATCGAGGCGTACTCGATGCCGATCACCCCGGCGCCGACCACCACCATCGAGGACGGGATCTGGTCGATCAGCAGGATCTGGTCGGAGTCGACGATCGTCCGGCCATCGAATTCCACTGTGGACGGTCGGGCCGGGCGGGTGCCGACCGCGATGATCACCTTCTCCGCGGTGACCCGGTGCTCCTCGCCGCCATCGGAGACCACGACGAGCGTGTGCGGGTCGAGGAACTTGGCGGTGCCGGCCAGCATGGCCACGTGGTTGCGGGCCAGCTGGCTGCGGATGACGTCGATCTCCCGGCCGATCACGTGGTGGGTCCGGGCGGTCAGGTCGCCGACCGTGATCTCGTCCTTGAGCCGGTAGCTCTGCCCGTAGAACTCCTGCTGGCTGCGGCCGGTGAGGTAGAGCACCGCCTCGCGCAGTGTCTTGGACGGGATGGTGCCGGTGTTGATGCAGACACCGCCCACCATGGTCTTGCGTTCCACCACGGCGGCCCGGCGGCCGAGCTTCGCCGCGGCGATGGCAGCCTTCTGGCCGCCGGGGCCCGAACCGAGCACGAGGACGTCGTAGTCATACATGTGACTCAACTTGCCGTGTCCCACGCGCCCTGTCCAGCGCCCCGGCAGCCCATTCCGGCCAGGCGGTCAGCGGTCGGTGCGGTGTGGGCCGTTTTTTCGATCGTCGCGCTGCGTGGCAGGCGAGGTGCGCGCCATCAGACAGGAGCGTTCCTCGGTCAAGTCCGCGTTCTCGGCGGAGTCGACGTTCTCCGGTCCGGACTGCGATGTCTCGGCGGCCAGGTCCCGGATCTCTTCCGCGGCCAGTGCCGGCGCGGTGCGGTGACTGACTCCCACCGAACGGATGAGCCGGCCGGCGATGTGCCGGGCCTGCACCCGCACGATCACCGCCACCACCAGCATGCCCAGACCGATGACGGCCGCACCGGCGACCGCGTCGGCGAGGTAGTGGTTGGCCGTGCCGATCACTACGAGGATGGTGATGACCGGGTACGCGATGCCCAGGGCCCGCACCCAACGTCGTTTGGCACAACGGGCCACGGCCCAGCCGCACCACAGCGCCCAGCCGACGTGCAGCGACGGCATGGCGCCGGCCTGGTCGGTCAGCCCTTCCAGTCCGTCCGGAACGCTCGCGGCGGTGCCCCACCAGCCGACACTCGACCAGTGCGCCATCGTGTCGGAGAATCCGCCGATCAATCGCGGCGGCGCGGTCGGCAACAGCCAGAAGCCGAGCAGGGCCACCAGGGTGCCGACGACCAGGACCGAGCGGACCCGCCGGTACTGCTCGGGGTGGGCCCGCCACAGCCAGATCATGACGGTCGGGGTAATCAGGTAATGGCAGGTGGCGTAGAGAAAACAGGCCGGGATGGCGACGGCCGGGACCGCCGCGAAGAAGGAGTTGAGCGCGTGCTCCGGCGCCAGGTGTATGGACTGCTCGAAGCGGAGGATGTCGCGGCCGTTGGAGTAGGACTGGGCCATACCCGATTCGGTGACTGCACGTACCAACTCGTACGTGCTGTACAGGGCGGCCAGCAGAAGCAGCTCACCGCACCATTTGTGTCTGTCAAAGAATCTGCGTACCGGCCCCGCAATCCTCGGGGCGGGAGCAGAGTGCGCACGCCGCCGGACAACAGCGGTGGCAAGCTCGTGACCGCCTTTGCTCACGGGTCCGGCCTTCCTGTCTGTCAATGGAGCGGGTCGCACTCCACTTTGCTTCCACAACGACGGCTTTGCGATGAAGACAGTTCCCCTTCTCGGGGGGAGCCAACCTCCCGACCGCCGGGGGATAACCCCCTCCCACACTCACCGGGTCGCCTGCTAGCTCACCGTGAACGACGAACCATACCGTGAGCTTGTAACGTCGCCCTACTGGTTAAGGAGTCCCACTGTGATGAGTGAGACAGCGGGACCGCGTCCTGATACCTCCCGAGACTCAACGTGGCGCACCGCACTCCTTGCACCATTCTCCTCCGCGGCGTGGCTGGCAACCATCTCGGTCGCACTCAGCGTGCCGATCAGCAGCGTCGCTTTCGTTGTCCTCGCGTTTCTCGTTGTCGGTGCCGTTCCCCTTTCCCTGCTGGCTTTGGTGGGCCTTCCACTGCTCTGGACAGCATTCGGGATCGCCCGCCTCAACGCCGTGCTGGAACGCAAACGCACAGCGCTCTTCCTCGGCCAGGAACTCGTACTGCGGCCCACGCCGCGACTGCCCGGCGCATTGCCGAGTCGAATGTGGAGTCGTACGAAGACGCGCGGTAGCTGGCTTGACCTTTGCTATGGCTTGATCGTTCAACCAGTTGTCAGCTGGGTCGGCGCCTCCGTGGTGTTCTGTGTGTGGGGCGGTGGCATCGCATTTCTACTTTTCCCGTCGTACGGCTTTGCGACCGCGTCGGACGGCGCTCTGTTCGGGTGGGCCCCCGGTTACCTGATGTCGGTGACCGTTCACGTTCTGCTCGGGATCGGTCTGCTGTTGGCCGCTCCGTGGGTCGCCGGCGGCGCGGCCACGATCCAGTTGACGGCGGCGCGGGTGCTGTTGTCACCGAGCGACCGCGAGCTGCTCGAGGATCGGGTCGAGACGTTGGAGGACACCCGGTCGCGGATGGTGGCCGCCGCGGACGCCGAGCGGCGTCGGATCGAACGGGATCTGCACGATGGGGCACAGCAGCGGCTCGTCGCACTCGCGATGACGCTCGGGCGAGCCAAGGTACGGCTCGACAGCGATCCCGAGGGGGCCAAGTCGCTGGTCACCGAGGCCCATGACGAGGCGAAGTTGGCGCTGGGCGAGTTGCGCGACCTGGCCCGCGGAATCCATCCGGCCGTGCTCACCGACCGCGGCCTCGATGCCGCCCTGTCGGCGCTGGCCGCGCGCTGTCCCGTACCGGTGGCGGTGTCGGTGATGGCTCCGGTGCGGCCCAGCGCCAAGGTCGAGGCCGTCGCCTATTTCATCGCGGCTGAGTCCCTGACGAACATCACGAAACACTCTGGTGCCAGGCATGCCCGGATCGATGTGACGCAACCGAATGGTCGGCTGCACCTGGAGATCAGCGACGACGGCCGCGGCGGAGCGGACCTGAGCAGGGGCTCGGGCATCTCCGGTCTGCGCGACCGGGCGCGGGCGATCGATGGAGACTTCATCCTGACCAGCCCGCCCGGCGGGCCGACGACGATCCTGGTGGAGTTGCCGTGCGAGTCGTAATTGCCGAAGACGCCGTGATGCTCCGGGAGGGTCTGACCCGACTCCTGGAAGAGGACGGGCAGTCCGTGGTGGCGACCTCCGGCGACGGCGAGGGGCTGCTGCGGGCGGTGGCCGAGCACCAGCCGGACGTGTGCGTGGTTGATGTACGGATGCCGCCGACGTTCACCGACGAGGGCATCAAGGCGGCGTTGGTGATCCGCCAGCAGTGGCCGGCGGTGGCAGTGCTGGTGTTCTCGCAGTACGTCGAGGAGCGGTACGCGGTCGATCTGATCGCCGGCGACACCCGCGGGGTGGGCTACCTGCTCAAGGACCGGGTGGCCGACGTGGCGGAGTTTCTGGAGGCGCTGCGCCGGGTGGGCGCCGGCGGGACGGCGTTGGACCCGGAGGTGGTGTCGCAGTTGCTCGTCCGGAGCCGGCAGCGGGATCCGTTGGAGCGGCTGACCACGCGGGAACGCGAGGTGCTGCAACTGATGGCGGAGGGGCGTACGAATGCGGCGGTCGCGGCGGCGATGGTGGTCTCCGAGGGTGCCGTAGAAAAGCACGTCAGCAACATCTTTTCGAAATTGGGGCTCACGCCGGCGGATTCCGATCATCGCCGGGTCCTGGCCGTGTTGCGGTTTCTGGAATCGGGAGGGCAACGATGAGCGGTCGAACTCCGGGCCAGGTGCTGGCGATCGGTGGCGGTGCTGTCGTCGCAGCGGTGATGGTCGGCATCGGTGGATTCAAGATGGTCGATGTGTCCGGCAGCACGACCACGCACAATGAGAGCACCTATACGCAGCCGATCCGGCACATCGTCGTGGACTCCGGTGCGGCGTCGGTCATCATCGAGGGCACCCCGGATAACAAGGTCACGGTGGACCGGACGGTGACCGAACTGGTCCACCGGGCCAGGTCGCGGGTCGACGCGGTGGGTGACACGCTCCATCTCGCCGGCGACTGCGGCGGCATCCCGATCGCACGCTGCACGATTCAGTACAAGATCAACGTTCCGTCCAATGTGGACATATCTGCGGACGCCGCGGTCGGTCGGCTGTCGGCGTCCAAGCTGGATGCGAACGTATCGCTGCACACTGACAGCGGGCGGGTGGCCGCGTACGACATTCACGGTGGCCTCTCGCTGAGCACCGGATCGGGGCAGGTCAATGTCGATGGGGTGAGCGGCGGTCCGGTGCAGCTGCGGGCCGATTCGGGGCGGATCAATGCGTGGCAGGTGTCCGCGGCGCAGGTTGACGCGCAGACATTGTCGGGATCGATATCTCTGGGGTTCGGCGCCACGCCGACCGCGGTGCAGGCGCACGCGCTGTCGGGCTCGATCACCGTCGCCGTGCCGCGGAACGACACCGTCTATCAATTGGATGCTGGCTCTGACTCGAGCCCCGCGGTCCGCAGTGTCCGGAGCACCAACGCCGCGGCGCCGCGGCACATAACGGCGCACACGTCCTCCGGCCGAGTCGTCGTGGAGTACGCCGACTGAGGCTCAGGTTTTCGCCGAGGTTTGCGCCCACCTGCTCCTTGCCGGTCCCCCCGATCGATCCTCCACGGGTTCGTCTCTGATCGAGTGCGACACAACCTCAACGGACGATCCACGAAACAGAACTTCACCTCTTGGTGTGTACGACACAGCGACGCAGTCTGCGACGTTTAGTCGCACCTGTCCAGATACGATCCCGCTCAGATTTCGTGCGGCTGACTCTCCGCCAACGCGCGAAGATCGATATCCTCGCCGGAGGCCGACCAGATCAACTGAGAATTCGCCACCATATCCCGGTAATAGACCGGCCAATCCCATCCCTGCCGAATCGACTCGAACAGAGGGCGGGTCGGACGTTGCTCGCCGGCCCGTCGAGATGTCGCGTCGAGATCGAAAAAGGCACTCTCGATTCGGATTCGCAACATCACCTGATCCCGAACCGAAGCATCCAGAACACATACGTAGACATACTTCTGCGATCCGTTGCTAGCCCGCCTGACCGCTACACCCACACACAGAATTCCTTTTGCAGCCTGCGCGACAGAAAGCAAGCAGCGTTCAGAGTCGTCGTCAATTAAAGAACCTGGACCAAACTGATACTCTTGGCGCATCCAGTCGGTGACCACGTCTGCTGATTCCGTCGTTGTCTCAGCTAGAAGATCACGCAGTGCCTGGGTCGGTGAATCCATAAGGAGGGCGTCACGTTCTCGCGCCGTAAATGGCGCCGAACGTTGTCTGATAGCGACGCCCAACATGTCGCGCATCATCTCATCTTCCTGCCCTAGAAACAGAAAGGCCTGAGCACGCGCATCGTCGTCGACCCGACCAGCCAACCAATACGGCAGCAGAAAGCTATCTGGCTCAGAGAAACTTCGTCGACTAGCTGATTCCACAGTTCCTCCAGTCTCGTCGGGCGATGACATCACCGAGGGTTTCCGTCCTTGTCCGACCGTCTCGGTCATCTCCCGCGTCGGAGTGCGTGCCGCCGTATCGACTGCGCCGAGGATCTTGGCATCGTCCCAGTCGGTTGGGAACTCTGTCTTCCCAGGCCACCCGGCGCGAGCCTTATGCCCACCGCCGCCGCGGGCGCTGCCTACGAGAATGTGGTGGTCGGATTTCGCGGTGCGATGGATCTTGTCGTAGGTCGGCCCGCCCTTGATGGGCTGGCACTCCCTCTGGGCGGCTATCTCGCGGTAGCGGCCGGCATCCGTTGTCAACGCCCGTCCCACGGCCAACGCTCCGCGGCCGGCCTCGACGGCCCCCTTCAGCGCACCCTGAGCCATCGGCGCCGACACCGCCAGCCCCAGCTGACCGAACCAGCTTTCCCACTGCTCAAACGTCTGCAGGCTCGGCGCAGCGCCCGGTCTGGCCGCAGCCACCCGTTCCAGCCCGCTCCACACCTGCTCGGCCGTCTCCCCCATCGACGACAGCAGCTGATGCGCCGTACCGTCCATCGCCGCATCGAGGTCATCGACGAATCCCAGGGCGCTCAACAGATCGCCCTCGCCGCCCTCCAGCACGACCTCGCCGCCGCGAGCCAGCACCTTTCCGGTCGACTCCGCGCCGTGCCCAACCGCCGACGCGCCATCCTCGACCCCGTGCACCGCCGCTTTTCCAGCGCCGGCGACCTTGTCCAAGGCATGGCCCCACGAGATCGCCTGCACCGACGGCCCCAGAGGCGCCCGCGGCGGCGGGACAACGGTCGGCGCCATCGACGCCGCCTGCCGCATCAGCGCGACCGCCCGGGCGGAACCGGCCTGCACCGAACGCACCGCCTCGGCATACCGCCGCAGCCCGTCCGACGCCGCACCGAACGCGTCGCTCGCCATCCGCACGGCGGCCCGCCGCTCCCCGGCGATATCGAGGTAGTGCCGGGCGCCGTCACCCGACCAACCCCGGCACCGCCGAATCGCTCAGCCGATCACCAGCCGCGCCCAACCCAGCGGCCGCACGCGGCAGCCGCCCGGCCGCCGCCTCCAGCGCAGCCGGGTCCGCGGTCTCGGCAACCTCAGTGATCATGCCCGCCCGCAGCGGTATCCGTATCGGCGTACACCTCGGCGGCGCCGCCCAATGCCGAGCCCAACTGAGTCACGGCAGTCAGCAATGCGGGCAGCGCCTGGCCCCAGGCGGCGACGAATTCCCCGACAGCGGCCGCCACCCCAGAGTCGCCACAGAATGCCGCGCACTCTGCCGCCGCCGCCAGGTCGGCCGGCACCGGCCGCACGGCATCGCCCGCACGGCATCGCCCGCACGGCCAATTCGCGCAGCGGCACTGACCAGCGCCTCCGGCATTACCGTGATCGCCGTCATAGTCGTGCCAGCCTCAGCAGCCCCATGCCGGAGAAGTCTGGCCTAAATGCCGGCTCGCCCGCTCTCGTTATCCACAGGCCCAAACTTTTTCGCGCAACGCTGTAACACCCTCAGGAGCGTCCACGATGTACAGGACGTTCCCCGTGGCGTACTGGACCCCCGACCGGCACGCCACAGGGAACATCTAATGCGAGAACAGGTCCGGCAGCAATGACGCTGCCGGACCTGTCTTGTGTCTTCAGTTGGATCAGATGGAACGGCCGCGCTGATTCACGCCGCCGACGCCATAGGGATAGTCGGCGACGATCGGAGCGCTTGCCTCGTCGAGCAATGCGGTCTCCTCAGCGGACAGATGCAACCCAGCCGCACCGAGGTTGTCGTCCAACTGCTCGACCGTGCGCGCACCGAGAATGACCGATGTCACAGCGGATCGGTCGGCGAGCCACGACAGCGAAACCTGAGACATTGAGACACCGCGAGCCGTCGCCACGGACTCGACCGCGTCGATGATCCGCCACGTACGCTCGTCCCGGTTACGCCGGTCGTACGCCTCCATTCCGCGTTCCGGATTCTCGCCCAGCCGGGTCGCACCGGTCGGCGCCGAGTCGCGCTTGTACTTTCCGGTCAGCCAACCGCCGCCCAATGGCGACCACGGAAGAATGCCGATGTTCTCGTTCTCGCAAACGGAGACCAACTCGAATTCAATATCCCGGACGAGCAGGCTGTACTGCGGCTGCAGCGTCACCACCGGCGGCAGGCCGAGGTGCTTGGTCAGCAGCGCGGCCTTCTGCAGCTGCCAGCCGATGAAGTTGCTGACGCCGACGTACCGGATCTTCCCGGCCCGGACCGCGTCGTCGTAGAACCGCAGCGTCTCCTCGATCGGGGTGAACGGGTCCCAGGCGTGCGCCTGATAGAGGTCGATCGTGTCGATTCCCAGCCGGCTCAGGCTCGCGTCCAGCGCCCGGGACAGCGAGACGCGGGACAGGCCCGCGTCATTCGGCCCGTCGCCCATCGGGAAACGTCCCTTGGTGGCAAGAACCACCTTGTCGCGCACTTCCGGCCGCTTCGCGAACCAGCGGCCGATGATCTCCTCCGAGACACCACGCGAATAGACATTCGCGGTGTCGATGAAGTTGCCGCCCACCTCGACGAAGCGGTCGAGCTGCGCATGCGAAACGCTCTCGTCGCTCTCGCTACCGAACGTCATGGTGCCCAGGCAGAGCGAGGACACCGCTGTTCCGGTCCCTCCGAGCGTACGAAATTCCATTGTCTTCCCTTTCCTGAGTGAGCTCACCGAACGGTGAGCGGTTGTTCCTGGCTGACACCGGCGACCACGAGATCGACCACCGTCGCGACGAACTTCTCGTCCAATGGCGCGTGTCCGTGGAACAGCCGGTGGTACAGCGGTCCGTAGATCAGATCCAGCGCGACGTCGACATCCATGTCCGGCCGCATCTCGCCGCGTTCGGCCGCCGCCTCGAAAATGGCCCGGGCCGGGCCGCGCAGCACCGTCACGACCTGGTCCACATAGGTCCGGCGGAGCTGCTCATCATGTTGAATCGCCGCCAGCAGGTGGACCTGGGACCGCCCCAACTCCGGATGCGCCCGCCAGCGACGCACCCGAGCCCGCAACAGCGCCAGCAGATCCGCATGCAACGAGCCGGTGTGCGGAACCCGCACCGCGGACTGGGAAAGCTTCGACACGTACGCGTCGAGCACGACCGCCTCGCGGGAATCCCACCAGCGGTAGATCGTGGCCTTGCTGGTCCCGGCCCGCTCGGCCACGTCGCACACCGTGATGTCGGCGACGTCGCGTTCCTCAAGCAACTCCGACGCCGCCCGCAGGATCGCCAGCCGCGCCTGCTCACTGCGCGGCCGACCACGCCGAGGCGGGTCCACGGCTCGATCGGTCACGACCCGAGCCTACCTATTTCGAAACTATCCGTACAGTTTCGAATGTGGTCAGGTCCGCATCTGGCCAACGGCATCGGACACCGCCGCAGAAAACTTCAGAAAAAGAATCGGTACGGCTGTAACGAACCCGCTACGGAGCGCGATCTACTAGGCAACCCCCGCGGCGTACTGGACCCCCGACTTGTACGCCGCGGGGTTTTCCATGTCCGCGGACCGCCGGCTCGCGAAGCGCAGGCCGGCAGCGTCAGCCGAGCGCCAGCGCCATTCCGGGATCGCTGAGCACCGCACCGATGTCCGCCAGGAACTCCGAGCCCAGCTTGCCGTCGATGATCCGGTGGTCGAAGGACACCGCAAGCTGCGTCACCTGTCGGGGCACGACCTGGCCGTCGACGACCCATGGCATCTCCCGCACCGCGCCGAACGCCAGAATCGCGCTCTCGCCCGGCGGCAGGATCGGCGTACCACTGTCCACACCGAACACCCCGACGTTGGTGATCGAGATCGTGCCACGGCTCAACTCCGCCGGCTGCGTCTTCCCGGCCCGGGCCGTCTCGGTCAACGCGGCCATCGCGTCGGCCAGCTCACGTAGGCTCATCCGGTCGGCGTCCTTGATGTTGGGCACGATCAGGCCACGCTCGGTCGCCGCGGCGATGCCGAGATTCACGTAGTCCTTGACCAGGATCTCCTGGCGCTCCTCATCCCAGGACGAGTTGACCATCGGATTCCGGCGTACGGCCAGCAGCAACGCCTTGGCCACCAGCAACAGCGGGCTCACCTTCACACCGGCGAATTCCCGGCTGGCCGCGATCCGGTCCCGCAGCTGCATCGTCGGGGTGATGTCGATGGCGAGGAATTCGGTGACGTGCGGCGCGGTGAAGGCGCTGGCCACCATGGCCTGCGCGATCTGCTTGCGGACCCCCTTCACCGGAATCCGCTGCTCGCCGCCGACCGGACGGACCGGCGCGGCGCCGGCGGCGTCGATGTCGGCGCGGGTGACCGTCCCCTGTGGACCGGTGCCGATCAGACTGGCCAGGTCGACGCCGCGGTCCTTGGCGAGTTTGCGGACCGGCGGCTTGGCCAGCACGGCCGGGTGAACCACGCCGTTGGCCGGCGCCGGCTCGGCCAACGAGGTGGTCGAGGTGGTCGTCGGCGCTGCCGCGGCGGCGGGCTCGCTACGGCGGGCCCGGCGTACGGTCCGGCCCGGCTTCACGCCCGAGCCCACCAGCACGGCGTGCTTCTCCGGCTCGGCTGGCGCCGCCGGCTTTTCCGGTATGAGATCGCTGGTCAGGTCGGGCCCGATATCAACCGCATCGCCGATATCAACAGTGAGGATCGGCGCGCCGACATCGACTGTGGCGCCCTCCGGCGCGTTCAGTGCGGTCACCACCCCGTCGAACGGGCAGGGCAGCTCGACCGCGGCCTTCGCGGTCTCCACCTCGACGATCAGCTGGCCGTCGCTGACCGTGTCACCCGGCTGGACGAGCCATTTCAGGATCTCGCCCTCGGTGAGCCCCTCGCCGACATCCGGAAAGTTGAATTGTTTGAGCACCGGCACGAATCCTCCCTGGGTCACAAAGAATCAGTACGCCAGCACCCGGTCGACGGTGTCGAGCACCCGGTCCAGGTCAGGCAGGTAGTACTCCTCCAGCCGGGCCGGAGCGTACGGGGTGTCGAATCCGGTGACCCGCAATACCGGGGCCTCGAGCGAATAGAAAGCGTCCTCGGTGATTCGGGCGGCCAGTTCGGCGCCGATACCGAGATTGCTCGGCGCCTCGTGCACCACCACGCACCGCCCGGTCCGGCGTACGGAAGCCAAAACGGTGTCCATGTCCAAAGGGGACAGGCTGCGCAGGTCGACGACCTCGATATCCGGCGCGTCGTCCAATGCCGCCGCGTCCAGCACGGTCTTCACCGTCGGCCCGTACGCCAGCACGGTCACGTCCCGGCCGGACCGGAGCACCCTGGCCGAATGCAACGGGCCCGGACTGAGACCGGTGTCCAGCTCGGCCTTGTCCCAGTAGCGCCGCTTGGGCTCGAAGAAAATGATCGGGTCATCGGAGCTGACCGTCTGCTGGATCATGTAATAGGCGTCGACCGGGTTGGAGCAGGTCACGACCTTCAGCCCCGGCGTATGGCAGAAATAGGATTCCGGCGACTCGCTGTGGTGTTCGACCGCGCCAATTCCGCCACCGAAGGGAATGCGAATGGTGACGGGCATCGAGACATGCCCGCCGGACCGGTAGCGTATTTTCGCCAGCTGGCTGGTGATCTGGTCGAAAGCCGGAAAGACGAAGCCGTCGAACTGTATTTCACACACCGGCCGGTAACCCCGCATCGCCAGGCCGATCGCCGTTCCGATGATGCCGGACTCGGCGAGCGGCGTGTCGATGACACGGTCCTCACCGAAATCTTTCTGCAGCCCGTCGGTGATCCGGAATACGCCGCCAAGCTTACCGACGTCCTCGCCCATGATGAGGACCTTCGGATCGTCCTCCATGGACTTGCGGAGTCCCTCGTTCAGCGCCCGGCCGAGCGTAATTGCGGCCATCACTGCACCTCCGCGCCATCGACGAAGGAATCCAGATAGGAACTGAAGGTGTCCCGCTGACGGGTCAACAGGTCGGTGCTGTCGACGTACACATCGTCGAACAGCTGCAACGGTTTCGGGTCGGGCATCGCCCGTACGCCCTGCCGCAGCCCGCGGGCCAGCACTTCGGCCTCGTCGTCGAGATCGTCGAAGAACGACTTGTCGGCCAGCTGTTGCTTGTAGAGGAACGATTTCATCCGTTCCAGCGGGTCCTTCAGCTTCCAGGCCTCGAGATCGCTGGCCAACCGGTAGCGCGTCGGGTCGTCGGACGTGGTGTGGGCGCCCATCCGGTAGGTGAACGCCTCTACCAGGGTCGGGCCCTGACCCGTACGAGCGTCCTCCAGCGCTTTCCGGGTCACCGCGAGGCAGGCCAGCACATCGTTGCCGTCGACCCGGACACCGGGAAATCCGAAGCCGCTGGCCCGCTTGTAGAGCGGGATCCGGGACTGTCGCTCGGTCGGCTCGGAAATGGCCCACTGATTGTTCTGGCAGAAGAACACGACCGGCGAGTTGTACGCGGCCGCGAAGACGAACGCCTCGTTCACGTCCCCCTGGCTCGAAGCGCCGTCGCCGAAATAGGCGATGACCGCATCCTCGGCGCCGTCGCGCTGCATGCCCATCGCGTAGCCGGCGGCGTGCAGGGTCTGCGAACCGATGACGATCGTGTAGAGCCCGAAGTGGTGTTCCTCGGGATCCCAGCCGCCGTGGTTGGTGCCGCGGAACAGGCCGAGCAGCACCATCGGGTCGACGTTGCGGCACCAGGCCACACCGTGCTCCCGGTAGGTCGGGAAGGCCATGTCGCCCGGGCGTAGCGCCCGACCGGAGCCGATCTGGGCCGCCTCCTGGCCCAGCAGTGAGGCCCAGAGCCCGAGCTCGCCCTGCCGCTGCAGGTTCGTCGCCTCGAGATCGATACGCCGGACCAGGACCAGGTCGCGGTAGAGACCGCGGTACTCGGCATCGGTGAGCGACAGGGGGTAGTCACCGTCCTCGACCCGCTCGCCCTCCGGTGTCAGCAACGACACCAGGTCAGGATGCGCGCTGACCTCACGAATCCCGGACATATCCAGGTCACCGGCCGTCACGAAACTGTCGCCAATGGACATGCGCGTCTCCTCGCTCCTGGCCCGCTCGCGGGATCGCCGCGGCGAGCAATCGAGCGTCCACACGCTGGTATCGGGTCGACACCGGCGGCGTGGACGCCTTGGCGCTTCCCCTCATCGTCGCAGACCCGAACCCCGATGGCGCAACCTTCCCTAAGCGTGATCAGACGATCACCGAGAGCTACTGGATTTCGCGTTCAGCTTTACCTGTCTACCAGGCATCCGACCGATCCGCCGCGACCGGATCCACCCCGCCGACTACTCGGATCTCCTACTATTTCGGCGATTCCGGCTTCGGCGGCGTCTCGAGCGCCCCGTTCCCGGACACCTCGGACCGGCTTGCGGGCAGCCGCCGCCCGCGCGGCGATCACGGTCGGTACCCGCAGGCGGTTGCCGGCGCAACGGGGCGCAAACCGGTCAGCAGGTGGCCAGGAACCGCTCAAAAACCCGCGCGCCGAACCGCAGCCCCTCGACCGGGACCCGCTCGTCGACGCCGTGCGCCACCGTGCCGTAGCCCAGGTCGGCCGGCAGCCGCATCGGCGCGAAGCCGTACCCGTTGATCCCCAGCCGGGCGAACGCCTTCCCGTCCGTACCGCCGGACATGACGAACGGGACGACCCGGGCGTCCGGCTCCTCGGCCAGCACCGCGGCGTCGATCGCGTCGAGCAGCGGCCCGGTGTGCGGCGCGATCAGGGCCCGCTCGCGGTTGACGAACTCGCGGGTGACACCGGGCCCCAGCAGCGAGTCGACGGTGGCCAGGAACTCCTCGTCGCAGCCGGGCAGCACCCGGCCGTCCACGTACGCCGTCGCGCTGCCCGGGATCACGTTCACCTTGTAGCCGGCGTCCAGCATCGTCGGTGTGGTGCTGCACCGGATCGTCGCCGAGACCATCGCGGCGGCCGGGCCGAGGCGGGCCACCGTACCGTCCACATCGGACATGTCGATCTCCACACCGAGCGCCTCGCCGACGGTCCGGATGTACCCCTCGACCGCGGGCGCGAGCCGCACCGGCCATTCGTACGCGCTGAGCCGGGCCAGCGCCTGCACCAACTTGGCCACCGCGTTGTCGTGGTTGACCTTGGCGGCATGCCCGGCGGTGCCGGTCGCGGTCAGCCGCATCCAGGCCGACCCGCGCTCCCCGACCGCGACCGGATAGAGCCGCAGCTCCGGACTCGCGTGCACCGTGAAGCCACCGGATTCGCTGACTGCCTCGGTGACCCCGGCAAAGAGGTCCGGATGGTGCTCCACGATCCAGCGGGAGCCGTAGTCGCCGGTGTCCTCCTCGTCGGCGAGGAACGCCAGCACGACGTCCCGGCGCGGCCGCCGCCCCGAGCGCGCGAAGTCCCGGACCACGGCCAGCGTGGTGGCGCAGGCGGCCTTCATGTCGACCGTGCCCCGGCCGTAGAGCGAGCCGTCACGCTGCTCGCCGGCGAACGGCGGGACGCTCCAGTCCGCGGCGACGGCCGGTACGACGTCGAGGTGGCCGTGCACCAGCAGGGCCGGACGGTCCGGCTCTGAGCCGGCGATCCGGGCGACCACGTTGGCCCGGCCCGGGGCCGATTCCAGGAGCGTCGACTCGATGCCCACCTCGGCCAGTTTCGCCACCACATAGTCAGCGGCCGGCCGCTCCCCGTTGGACTTCCCGCCCCCGTAATTGCTGGTGTCGAACCGCACCAGCTCCGCGCAGAGCTCAACCACCTCGTCCGCAGCCGACACGAACGCCTCCTCAATTCTCGAATTTCGGTCAGCGGGCAGCTTTTCACGATGGCGACTCGTCGTGCCGTCCGGGATTTCCACGGACGCCGGCGATCGCCCGCCCGCTTTCCATGATCGTGATCGGTCATTGGGGCTATACCAACGAAAAACCGATCATGATCATGGAAAACGGCGGGGCGGCGGCCGGATACGCGGCGGGGTACGGGATAGGGCCGGCGGGCGGGCTAGACGCCGGGGTAGCCGACCTGGGCATCGTGCCGGCGGGTGCGCGGCAGCAGCTCGCGGGTGCGGTCGTCGATCGGCGTGTAGGCGATGATGCGCAGGCCCGGGCTCACCGCGACCTCGAGCTCGGTGGCGTTCAGCCGCAGCTCGCCGACATCCGGGTGTCGAAAGTGCCGTGGCCGCACCGACGGGCCGGCCACCTCGTGCCGCTCCCACAACATCGCGAACTCCGGGCACAGGTCGGACAGCCGGCGGATGTCCTCACACCAGTCCGGGTCGTCGAGATGGGAGCCGTACGCCGCCCGCAGCCGGGCCACCATGTACGGCACCTCCTCGTCGTAGTTGAGGAAGCGGTCCCGCGAAAGCGGCTCGGTGACGCAGCACCAGAGCAGGTTCTTGTGCACGCACGGCAGCGAATGCCAGTCCCAGAAGAGATCCTCGTGCGCCTTGTTCGAGACGATGACATCGAACTGCTCGTTGATCAGCACCGCCGGCAGCGGATCCATCGAATGCAGCAGCTCGGTGACCACCTCCGGGGCGGCCGTACAACTCGGTGACCGGACCGGCGTCGCCTCGGCGAGCCGGTAGAGGTGCCAGCGCTCGGCGGTGTCGAGTTGCAGGGTGCGCGCCACCGCGTCCAACACCTGCGCACTGGCGTTGATCCGGCGGCCCTGTTCCAGCCACGTGTACCAGGTCACCCCGACGCCAGCGAGCATCGCGACCTCTTCCCGGCGCAGGCCCGGGGTCCGGCGGCGCACCCCGGGGGCCATGCCGACGTCCTCCGGGCTCAGCTCGGCGCGGCGGGCGCGCAGGAATCCGCGCAGCTCGGTCCGGCGTGGGCCGGGACGTTGTACCGGTGGCCGGCCGTCGATGAGGGTCGCCTTGTCCGTCAGATCCTTCGCTGGCACAGCTCTTCCTCCCCGGCAACATCCTGCCAGGCCTCGACCCGTTATTCAGGTGCTGGCAGTACCAGCATCAGCGGGCTCTGCTCACGACCCGCCGTCCGGGCCGAGGGTGGGTCAGGTGACCACAACCTCGCTCCCTCTCAAGTCTTCCGGCGCCGCCGCCGAGTCGGCCGGCCGGCGGCCCTGGCTGATCCTCGCCGTGTTGCTCGTCGGCCAGTTCATGGCGCTGCTGGACGTCACCATCGTCAACGTCGCCATCCCGACCATGTCCGCGGATCTGCACACCTCCGGGTCGACGGTGCAGCTCATCGTCTCCGGCTACACGATCTGCTACGCGATGCTGCTCATCACCGGCGCCCGGCTCGGCACCCTGCTCGGTCGCCGCCGGCTCTTCCTCGGCGGGCTGGTCGGCTTCACGCTCAGCTCGCTGGCCTGCGGACTGGCCCCGGACGCCGCCGTGCTGGTGACCGCCCGCTTCATCCAGGGCGCCGCCGCGGCCGCGATGGTGCCGCAGATCATCACCGTCATCCAGGCCGAGTTCGCCGGCAAGGCCCGCGGCAAGGCGCTTTCGGCGTACTCATCGGTGCTCGCGGTCGGCGCCGTCGCCGGTCAGGTGCTGGGCGGCCTGCTGGTCAACGCCGACCTGTTCAACAGCGGGTGGCGGCCGGTGTTTCTGGTCAACGTGCCGATCGGGATCGTGGCACTGTTCCTCGGCCGGCGGCTGGTGCCAGCGGACGTGCGCACCGCGGGCCGGCGGATCGACCTGCCGGGCCTGGCCACCGCCGTACCGGCCGTGCTGCTGATCGTGCTGCCCCTGGTGCTCGGCCACCAGCAGGGTTGGCCGGCCTGGACGTTCGTCTCGCTGGCCGCCGGGCTGGTGCTCGCGGTGGTGTTCGTACGGGTGGAACGGTCCGTGGCCGACCCGCTGCTGGACCTGTCGGTGGTCCGGATCCCGGGCGTCGCCAGCGGCATGATCACCCTCGGTCTGGCGATGATCGCGTACGGCGGTTACCTGTTCAGCATGGTCCTGCACCTGCAGCTCGGGCTCGGCGACAGCGCCCTGCGTACCGGTCTGATCTTCGCCCCGTCGGGCGCCGCGTTCGGCGTGGCCAGCCTGTTCTGGCGGCGGTTGCCGGCCCGCGGCCACCACGCGCTGACCACGGTCGGCTGCGTGATCGGCGGGATTGGGCTGGGCAGCGTCGGGCTCGTACTGCACGGCGGCAGCCATGCCACCGGCCCTGTCGTCGGCCTGTTGGTGCTGACCGGGCTGGGGCTCGGCATCACGTTCGGCGCGCTGCTCGGGCACGCCCTGATCAACGTTCCGCCGGCCCGGGCCGCGGACGCCAGCGGGCTGCTCACCACGACGCTGCAGCTGGCCCAGGTCATCGGGGTCGCTGTCTTCGGCAGCCTGTTCCTGACCCTGGCGGCGCACCGGGTGCCCGATGCATCGGCCCACGCGATCGGCACCACGATGGCCTGGCTGGCCGGGATGCTGGCGCTGTCCGCGGTCGGCGGGGTCTTCCTCTCCCGTGCCGCCCGGGCCCAGCAGGCCGCGGCCTGACCGACCCACCCGCGCCCCGTCCATGATCGACATCGAGTTGGTGTCGCTATAACGACACTTAGCCGATGTCGATCATGGCGTGAGGGACGGGCGGCGGGTTGGCTGGGATTCCGGGGGATCAGCCGTACTCATCCTCCACTGAGGACCCGGCGATGTTGGTGACGACCTTGAAGCACAGCATCGCCTCCCGCATGGTCGCCGCGTCGTACCCGATCCGCCGGTCGCCGATGAGCGACACGGTGGGTACGGCGGAGGCGGCCAGCGCGGGATGGGTCGCGTCGAACTCGATCTCGATCCGATGTGGACCGACCACCATTGCCGTCGATCCGGCCACGGCAATGGAAGCCTTGGCGGCCGACCGGATCTCGGTGGCGGTCCGCCGCGGCGGGTGGCAGACCGCGGCGTACCGCGAGACGCATTTCTTGACCGTAACCAGTTGGGCGTCCGGCGCGTAGCGGGCCGCGTCGTCGCAGCACTTGTCATCACCGGTCACCAGGATCACCGGTACGCCGAACTCGGCCGCCAGCGCCGCGTTGAGCCACCCCTCGCTGGCCGCGTCGCCGTCCAGCCAGACACCGGTGATCGTGTTGGTGAGGTAGGTGTGGGCCAGCACCCCGGTCTGGCCGGCGCCGGCGTGGTAGCCGATGAACGCGACCGCATCCACGCCGGAGTCGATGCCCTCCATCATGGAGAGCTCCTTGTGCCGGCCGGTCAGCATGTCGGCCCGCTCGTCCAGCTGCTCGAGCAGCAGGTTGCGCATGCTCATGTGGGCCTCGTTGATCAGCACCTCGTCCGCGCCGCCGTCGAAGAACCCGAGCACGGCGGCGTTCACGTCGCTGGTGAAGGTCGGCCGGAACCGCTCCCACTGCGGCGTTCCGGGCAGTACGTCGCCCGGCCAGGTGACGCCGGTCGCGCCCTCCATATCGGCGGAGATGAGGACCTTCATCCGCTTCGCACTCCCTTCGACCGGTCGATCCGCTCGTCTGGTGTAGTAGACCGCGCATCGTGACAACTGTGTAAAGAGTCCCCATAACGACCCGGACACGGGTTGGTAATTGACATGATGCGTGCCGCGGCGGTTGATTGTTCCCCGCAGCACACCATCAGGGAACCCCGGCCCGACATCCCGGCCGGACAGAAGCGAGGTCCAGCATGAAGACACGTCCCATCCACCGGCTGCGCGCCACCGTTGTCGCCGGCCTCGCCGCTGTGGGTCTGGCGGCGGGGCTGACCGCTGGTCCGGCGCTGGTCGGGGCGGCTCCCGCGCAGGCAGCAAACGACGGCAAGACGCTGACGGTCGCGCTCACCCAGGACATCGACTCGCTCAACCCGTTCCTGGCCTACTACGCCAGCTCGACCCAGCTCGGGCGGCTGATGTACGACTTCCTCACCGCGTACGACCCGAAGGACGACCACCCGGTCCCCGGCGTCGCGGACAAGTGGTCCACCTCGGCGGACAAGCTGACCTGGACTTACCACATCCGGACCAACGAGAAATGGTCCGACGGCAAGCCGGTGACGGCGCAGGACGTGTCGTTCACCTACAACAAGATCATGAGCAATCCCGACTGGGCGGCGGCGAACGGGAGCTTCGTCACCAATTTCAAGTCCGTGACCGCGCCCGACGCCCACACGGTCGTCATCAAGACCAAGGCGCCGCAGGCCACCATGCTGGCCCTGGACATCCCGATCGTGCCCGAGCACGTGTGGAAGAGCGTCAAGGACATCAAGAAGTACGCCAACGACCAGGGTCCGGTCGTCGGGGACGGCCCGTTCATCCTCACCGACTACAAGGCCGGGCAGTACGTGAAGCTCGAGGCCAACAAGAACTACTGGCGCGGCGCGCCCAAGATCAGCCAGCTGATCTTCACCACGTACAAGACCTCCGACGCCGCCGTGCTGGCCCTGCGCAAGGGCGAGGTGGACATGGTCAACGGGCTGACCGCGGCCCAGGCCACCGCGATCAAGAAGCAGAAGAACGTCACGCTGAATCAGGCCCAGGGCAAGCGATTCACCGAATTGTCGTTCAACTCCGGCGCGGAGACCACCAAGGGCGTCAAGGTCGGTGACGGCAATCCGGCGCTGAAGGACAAGAAACTGCGCGTCGCGCTGACGTACGCGATCGACAAGCAGACGTTGGCGAGCAAGGTCGAGGGCAATTACGCCCAGGTCGGCGAGGGCTACATTCCCGCGCTGTACAAGACCTATCACTGGGATCCGCCGGCCGGAACAAAGCGCTCGTTCGACCTCGAGAAGGCCAACTCACTGCTGGACGCCGCCGGATACAAGAAGAATTCCGACGGAAAGCGGGTGGGCAAGGACGGAAAGCCGCTGAATTTCCGCTACACCGCCCACGTGGAGAATGACGACGAGAAGACGATCGGCAGCTTCATCACCGGCTGGTTCAACGATCTCGGCATCGGCGTGACGGTGCAGATGGAGTCCGGCACCAAGCTCAACCAGGATCTGGCCAACGGCAAGTGGGACATGATGGTGGGCGGTTGGACGGTCAACCCCGACCCGGATTACGTGCTGTCGATCCAGCAGTGCTCGGCCCGCCCGGACAGCCCGCCGAACGGCTCGGTCGGCACCGACCAGTACTGGTGCGACCCGGAGTACGACAAGCTGTATGCCCAGCAGCTGGCCGATTTCGACCAGACCAGCCGCGCCGCCACGGTGAAGCAGATGCAGGCGATCATGTACGCCGACGCGCCGTCGGACATTCTCTTCTACAAGGACACTCTCGAGGCCTACCGCAGCGACCTCTTCGGCGGATTCCAGAAGCAGCCCGACCCGGGCGGCCAGATCCTCAACCAGGACGGCTTCTGGGGCATCTACTCCGCGACCCCGGCCAGCGAGCTCAGCACCAAGGGCGACGGTGGCAACAAGGCGACCGGAAGCTCGAATGCCAGCAGCAGCGACAGCGGTGGCGGGCACACCACGTTGATCGTCGTCATCGTGGTGATCGTGGTCGTCCTGGCCGGCGGCGGCGGTGCGCTGGCAATGCGTCGGAAGAAGACATCCGCGGACGAGCGGGAGTAGGTAGTTGACCGCCCTGATCGAGGCCGACCTGCTCGGCGACGATTCGGACGCCACCGACCGGAACTACGGGTTCGCCCGCTATCTGGCGACCAAGGTCGGTGGCGCCCTGATCTCGCTGATCCTGGTGATCCTGTCGGGGTTCTTCCTGTTCCGGATCATTCCCGGCGACCCGGTCGGCGAACTGACCCACGGACAGGCGATCTCCGTCGCGCAGAAACAACACCTGCGACATCAGCTCGGCCTGGACCGGCCATGGTACGGGCAGTTCTTCAGTTACCTGAAAAGCGTGCTGACCGGCGATTTCGGCACCTCGTTCAAATACAGCAAACCGGTGAGCCAGCTCATCACCGAACGGCTCTGGCCGACGATCCTGCTGGTCGGCAGCGCCACGATCCTGGCCATCATCATCGGCCTGTGGCTGGGCACCCGGGCCGCCTGGAAACAGGGCAGCGCCTTCGACAGGACGCACACCTCGATCGCGCTGACCCTCTGGTCGATGCCGACCTTCTGGTTCGGTCTGATCCTGCTGATGGTTTTCGGGGTCGGAGTCGGCCCCATTCCGGGGATGTTCCCGACCGGCGGAATGTCCTCGCCAACCGCGCCGCCGGGATTCTTCCACCACATCTGGGATGTCTTCCACCATCTGGTTTTGCCGTGCATCACCCTGGTGGCAGTGGTTTACGCGCAGAACCTGCTGGTCATGCGGTCCTCGCTGCTGGATGAAATGGGCAGTGACTACCTGACGACGGCACGGGCGAAGGGTCTGCGGGACGACGTCGTACGCCGCCGGCACGCGGTGCCGAACGCGCTGCTGCCGACCGTGACGCTGGTCTTCCTGCAGTTGGGTTTCGTGGTGTCCGGCGCGGTGACGGTCGAGGTCGTGTTTTCCTGGCCGGGCCTGGGCAGCCTGCTCTACGACGGGATCAGCGTCCCGGACCAGCCATTGCTGCAGGGCACATTCATTGTGTTCTCCGCGGCGGTGATCGTGATGAATGTGCTGGCCGACATCGTCTACCGGTTCATCGATCCGCGGGTGCGTGCCGTATGAGTGCAGTCACGGCTCCGGCTCGCAGCGTACGGGCGCTGACCTGGACCCGGCGGCGGCAGGCGTTCGGCCGGTTCGCCCGCCGGTACGCGACGCAGCGGGCCGGTCTGGTCGGGTTGGCCGCGCTGGTGCTGTTCGTGGCACTGGCCCTGCTCGCCCCCGTGATCACCAATTCCGCCGGGCTGGACGTCACCAAGGTGACCGGTGCGCCGCTGGCCGGGCCGAGCAGTCATTACCTGCTCGGCACCGACGAGAGTGGTCGGTCGATCGCGCTGCTCACCCTGTGGGGCGCGCGGGTTTCCTTGCTGGTCGGCTTCCTGGCCACCGTGATCTCGATGGTGGTCGGGACCCTGGTCGGTATCGTCGCCGGGCATTTCCGCGGCTGGGTGCAGGCGGTGTTGATGCGGCTGACCGACTGGTTCCTGGTGGTGCCGTCGCTGATTCTCGCGATCGCGCTGCTGTCCGTGCTGCACCGTGGTGTCGGGACGATCATTCTGGCGATCAGCATCACCTCGTGGCCCGGCACGGCCCGGCTGATCCGGGCCCAGACGCTGTCGGTCGAGGCCCGGCCGTACGTTGAGCGCGCGCGGGTGCTCGGCGCCGGTCACTGGCACATCATGAGCCGGCATGTACTGCCGAACGTGATGCCGCTGGTGCTGGCGAATACGACGCTCACCGTCGCCGGCGCCATCATCGCCGAGTCGACGTTGTCCTTCCTCGGTCTCGGCGACCCGACCCACACCTCCTGGGGCACCATGCTGGAAAGTGCCAAGGATTCCGGCGCCGTCACCGCCGGGGCGTACTGGTACCTGCTCGCGCCCGGCCTGGCCATCGTCATCGTCGTACTGGCCTTCACGCTGTGCGGGCGAGCCCTGGAGGTCGCGTTGAATCCCAGGCTGCGAGGAAACTCCCGATGACGGCCCTACTTTCCCGTCCCCTTTCCCGCCAATGTGGCGTTGGGGTGCCTAGATTGCGCCAACGCCACATTGGCGCAGCATGGTGGGCGCAGCGATGAGCCTGCTGGAGTTGCGCGACCTCACGGTCACCTATCGGTCCTCCCGCGGGCCGGTGCCGGCCGTACGCGGGGTGTCGCTGAACCTGAACGAGGGCGAATCGCTCGGTATCGCAGGCGAATCCGGCTGCGGCAAGTCGAGCCTGGCGCTGGCGGTACTGCGACTGCTGCCGCGCAACGCGAAGGTGACCGGCGAGGTCCGGGTCGCCGGCGAGGACCTGCTGGAGGCGACCTGGGGCCGGGTCCGGGCGGTGCGCTGGGCCGGTGCGTCGATCGTCTTCCAGGGCGCGCAGCATTCGCTCAATGCCGTGCAGCGGATCGGCACCCAGATCGCCGAACCGATTCTGTTGCATTCCAAGGCGACCGAGGCCGAGGCGACCCGGCGTACCGGCGAACTGCTGGAGCAGGTCGGGCTGCCGGCCTCGCGGGCCCGCAATTACCCGCACGAGATGTCCGGCGGGCAACGGCAGCGGGTGATGATCGCGATGGCGTTGGCCTGCTCGCCGCAGCTGATCCTGGCCGACGAGCCGACCACCGGCCTGGATGTCATGATCCAGGCGCAGGTGATGCGGCTGATCGGCGAACTGGTGGCCGACCACGGCATCGGACTGATGCTGATCAGCCACGACCTGTCCGTCCTCGCCGCGTCCTGCCAACGGGTCGCCGTCATGTATGCCGGCACGATCGTCGAGGACGGCCCGGCCCAGCAGGTTTTCAGTGCGGCCAGGCATCCCTACACCGAGGCGCTGGCCGCCGCGTTCCCGAAAATCGGCGACCCCGCGTCCCGGCTGGCGCCGCGCGGCCTTGGCGGCGACCCGCCGGATCCCTCGGACCTGCCGACCGGTTGCCCGTTCCACCCCCGCTGCGCCGTCGCGGTTGAGGAATGTCCTAAGGCGACACTCGAGCTGTGGCCGGCCGGCCCGGACCGGCGCGCGGCCTGCGTACACGTCCGGGACGCTATGTCGGAGGTTGCCCGGTGAGTGACGCCGCTGGCCCCGTTCTCGCCGCCCGCGGGCTCGGCCTGCAATTCCCGCCGCGCGGCCGCGGTGGCCGTCCGGCGCGGGCCGTCGATGGCGTCGATCTGGAGATCTACCCGGGCGAGATCGTCGCTCTGGTAGGCGAATCCGGGTGCGGCAAGACGACGCTGGCCCGGACGCTGCTGGGTTTGGAGAAGCCGACCGCCGGCGAGGTGCAGTACGCCGGAAAGCCGCTGTCCTATTCCTCGTCCGCGTTGAAGGCCTATCGGCGCAAGGTGCAGTTGATCCTGCAGGACCCGACCGGTTCGCTGAATCCACGGCACACCGTTTATGAGGCCGTCGCCGAGGGACCACGGATTCACGGGCTGGTACGCGAGGAGCAGGACCGGGTGGTGTCGGCGCTGTCCCGGGCCGGGCTGCGGCCGCCGGAACGGTTTTTCCTGTCGCACCCGCACGAATTGTCCGGCGGGCAACGGCAGCGGGTGGTGATCGCGGGTGCATTGGCGCTCGACCCGGAGGTGTTGATTGCCGACGAACCGGTCGCCTCTTTGGACGCGTCGGTGCGCGGCGAGATTCTGGCGCTATTACTGAAATTGCGCGACGAATTGGGGCTCGCCGCGCTGGTGGTCACGCACGATCTCGGGCTGGCGTGGAATATCGCGGACCGGGTCGCGGTGATGTATCTGGGCCGGATCGTGGAGACCGGGCCGCTGGAGCAGGTGCTGAAACACCCGCAACATCCTTATACACAGGCGTTGTTGTCGGTGCTGCCGGAATCCGACGCTTCGGAGCCGGTCGTTCTGGCCGGTGAGCCACCGGACCCGACCCGGGTGCCGCGCGGCTGCCGGTTCCATCCGCGCTGCCAGGCGGTGGCGTCGGGTGCGGCCGAGGCCGCCGGCGTAGCCGAGAAATGCCGCACCGCGGACCTGCCGGTGCTTTCGGCCGACCGCGATGTGCCCCAGGCCGCCTGCCACCTGGCCGCCGCACTGGCGAAATCCGAGGGCTCGACCCGCTGATTCCAGCCTGCATTTCTCGCCGATCTTGAAGTTATCGCCCACCGATGTCCGTTATATGGGGATTTATCTTCAAGATCGGCGCGAAGGGCAGCTGAGCGGGGCCGTTCGCGCGCAAAGGGGATCAGGGCAGCAACGGGGATCAGGGCAGCAGGGGTGGGTCGAGCAGGCGGAGAGTATGGGCGTCGGCGTCGAGCTCGGCGGCAATCCCGATCGGGAAGGTCTGCTGCGGAACGCCGTGGCCGATGTTGGCCCAGACAATCATCGGTACGCCGTCCGTCGCCAACCGCTCGACCAGAATCGCCTCTATATCGGCGGTTTCGCCGCAGCCGGTGAAGCTGCCGCAGATGATCCCGGCCACCCCGTCGAGATAGCCGGAGCGGCGCAACTGGGTCAGCATCCGGTCGATCCGGTAGTCCGCCTCGCTCTCCTCCTCGATCAGCAGGATCCCGCCGGCCGCCGGCCGGGACGTGTCGGTCGCCAGCGACGACATCAGCAGGGTCAGGTTTCCGCCGAGCGTGACGCCCCGCGCGGTGCCGCCGTTCACCGTTGTGGCCGACGGGAATCGGAGTTCGGTGGCTCGCTCCGGCTGCAGCAACGTCCGGGTCCAGGAGGAGAACGTGTACGGGTCGCCCGATCCGGCGGCCATCACCATCGGGCTGTGCAGCGAGGCCCAGCCCAGGTGCACCGCCACCGCCTCCAGAAGAGCGGTGACATCGGAATATCCGGCCAACACCTTCGGCGGCCGGTCGGCGATCCCGGACCAGTCCATCGCGGCCAGCGTCCGCTGTGATCCCGAACCGCCGGTGGCGAAGAGAATTCCGGCGATCTCCGGGTCGAGCAGGGCCGAGCGCAGGTCGCCGGCGCGCATCGCGTCGTCCCCGGCAAGGTAGGGGCGCAACGTACCGACATCACGGGCCGAGGGATAGACGACCGGCTCGAGACCGGCGAACCGCAGGGCCTCCAGGCCGAGCTCGAGCGACTCCGGACCGGCCGGGCTGCTGGCCGACAGCACCGCGACCCGATCGCCCGGCCGGAGCGCGGGCGGCCGGGCGAGCGACCTCACTCCGGCACCGGAGTCTGCGTTGCGAGATCCGCCAGATGGCATGCGACCAGGCTCCGATCCGGTGCCGACGCGGGCAGCACCTCAAGTTCTCGGGATGTGCAGACCGCGGCCCGGTCACCGGACCGGGCGCGCAACGAACAGCGAGGATGAAACCGGCAGCCGGACGGAATGGCAGTCGGGTCGGGCGGTTCACCGGAGAGCATCAGGTCGTCGGGATCGCGGCCGCTGTCGGGTAGCACGGCGATCAACGCCTGCGTGTACGGGTGCTGCGGGCGTTGCAGCACCTCCTCGACGGTGCCGACCTCGACGATCCGGCCGAGATACATCACCGCCACCCGGTCGGCGATATTCCAGGCCAAGCCGAGATCGTGACTGACCACGAGAGCGGAGAGCGACAGTTCGTCCCGCAGCTGCAGGATCAGCTTCAGGATCTCGCCACGGACCGAAGCGTCCAATGAGGACACCGGTTCGTCGGCGACGATCACCGTCGGGTCGAGCGCCAGGGCACCGGCGATCACCACGCGCTGCTGCTGACCACCGGAGAGCTCATGCGGAAACCGGGCGACGAAATTCTCCGCCGGCCGCAGCCCGGCCCGGCTCATCGCCGAATAAACCCGCGCGTTGAGACCGTCCCGTATTCCGTGCAGCCGCGGCCCCTCGGCCACCGCGTCGAAAACGTTCTGCCGCGGATTCAGCGCCGCGGCAGGATCCTGCAAAACAAGCTGCACGTGCTTCCGGTAGTCCTTCAGTGCGGCGTTTCCGTAGTTCAGTGGCGCCCCGTCGTACCGGATCTCGCCCGACGTCGGCTTGATCAGCCCGACCATGGACCGGGCCAGCGTGCTCTTGCCGCACCCGGATTCGCCGATCAGCGCGACGATCTCGGCCGACCCGATCTCCAGGTTGACCCCGTCGACCGCCCGTGCCGGTCGCTGCCGGCGGCGGGCCGGAAAGGTCACCGCGAGATCCCGCGCCTCGAGCACCGGCCCCTTCATCGACGGGCTCCGTCGAATTCCGGCAATACCTTCAGGCAGGCCGACTCCCGCTGCTCGCCCGCTGGCCACAGGTCGACCGTCCTGGTGCGACAGTCGCCAAAGGACTCCGCGCACCGCGGCTCGAACGAACAGCCGTCCGGAACCGTGCGCAGGTCGGGCGGGTCACCGGGCAGACCCTCTGGAGCGCGCCGGGAGGCCGGGTCGCCGATGCGCGGAAAAGCGCCCGACAACGCCTTCGTGTAGGGATGCCGGGGCCGATCGATCAGGTCGCGGGACGGCCCGAGCTCGACGATCCGGCCGGCATACATGACGGCGAGCCGTTCACAGGTTGCGGCCAACACCGACAGGTCGTGGCTGATCATGATCATCCCGATCTGGCGGTCCCGCACCATGTCGGCGAGCAGGGCGAGGATCTGCCCCTGCACGATGACGTCCAGCGCCGTGGTCGGCTCGTCGGCGATGATCAGGTCGGGCCGGCAGGCCAGCGCCATCGCGATCATGACCCGCTGCCGCTGCCCGCCGGACAACTCGTGCGGATAGCTGGCCTGGCGCGAGGACGGCACGCCGACGCTGTCGAGCAGATCGGCCGTGCGGGACCGTGCCGCCCGCTCACCCACCTTCTCGTGCAGCAGGATCGGCTCGCGGATCTGCTCGCCGATGGTCTGCACCGGATTCAGCGCGCTCATCGCGCCCTGGAACACCACCGACGCGCCGGCCCACCGTACGGCCCGCATCCGTTCCCAGTTGACCGAGAACAGGTCGTCGTCGCGGAACCGGACCGCGCCGCTGACCTCGGCCGAGGCCGGCAGCAGGCGCAGCAGGCTCAGCGCCACGGTCGACTTGCCGGAGCCGGATTCCCCTGCCATACCGAGGGTCTCGCCCGGCGCGAGTGAGAAGGACACGTCCTGGACGGCCCGGACCCGGTCCTTGCCGGTGCGGTAGGTGACCGACAGGCCGGCAACGTCGAGCAATTTCCCGGCGGTAGGCAGGTTTTCGGCGGCGGTCACGAACGGTCACCCATCCGCGGGTTGAGAATGTGCTCGACCGCCCGCCCGGTCAGGGTGAATCCCATGACCACGATGACGATCGCGACGCCGGGCGGCAACAGGTACCACCACGCGCCGGCCGTGACCGCTCCCTGACCGAAGGCCTGATTGAGCATCGAACCCCACGAGACGTCCGACGGATCACCGAGACCGAGGAAGGTCAGCGTGGTCTCGGACAGAATCGAACCGGCGACGGTCAACGTGCTGGAGACCAGGATCAACGGAGTGACATTGGGCAGCACGTGTCGGAAAACGATCTGCATATTTCCCGCGCCCAGCGCCCGGGCTCGTTCGATGAACGGCCGGGCCTCGACGGCGAGTGTCTGGGCCCGGACCAGCCGGGCCGTACCGGTCCACGAGGTCACCGCGATCGCAATGGTGATGGAGGTTGCGCCCTGGCCCAGCACTGCGGCCAGCGAAATGGCGAGCGGCAGACCGGGCAGAGCGATAAACCAGTCGGTGACGTGCATCAGGCCCTTGCCGAGCCAACCCTGGTAATGCCCGGCGAACAACCCGATGGCACTGCCCAGAATCATGGTGAGCGCCGTGGCGATCACGCCGATGGCCAGCGACGGCCGGCTTCCCCAGATGACCAGCAGCAGTACGGATCGGCCCGGTTGATCTGTCCCTAGTGGATAGTGGGCGCTCGGGCCGGCCAGCAGCGGGCCGGTCGCCTTGGTGACGTCCAGGTCGTTGTTGCTGATCCACAGCGGCGCGGTCAACGCGAGGATGGTGAACGCGACCAGAATGGCCAGGCCGGCCATTCCGCTGGGCGACCGGACGAACGTGTGCAGGAATCGGCGCAACGCCAGCAACCGCGGCGGCGCGGCGCCGATGTCGACCGGTGCGCTGATCGTGGTCACTGGGCCCGCACCCGGGGATCGAGGTAGCGGTAGAGCACGTCGGCGACCAGGTTCATCAGGATGATCGATGCGCTGAAGACAATGAACGTACCTTCCAGCAACGGCAGGTCAGGCGTACGCAGCGCCTGGAAGGTCAGGTAGCCCAGACCCGGCCAGGAATAGACGGTCTCGACGGTGATCGCACCGCCGACCAGGCCGCCGATCTGCAGGAAGATCACGGTGACCGACGGCAGCAGTGCGTTCGGCACCGCGTGCTTCCGGCGTACCACCTCATCGCGCAGACCCTTGGCTCTGGCGGTGAGCAGGTACGGGCTGCCGAGCTCGTCGATGATCGAGGACCGCATGATCGTGACGTACTGCGCGAAGACGACCAATACCAGCGTCAGACACGGCAGTACGAGATGTCGGACGACGTCGACGACGTAGCCTGCCGTACTGCCGCTGTAGTCCGGTGTGGACATTCCGCCGGCCGGGAACAGCGCCGGGATCGGTCCGAAGCCGACGCTGAACAGGACCAGCAGGATGATGCCGAGCCAGAAGGTCGGCACCGACCAGAGGGTGAGTGACACCCCCGAGGAAATGCGGTCCAGGATCTTTCCCGGCCGCCAACCACTGCGGGCGCCGAGCCACAGCCCGAGCACGATCGAGAGCAGCGTCGAGCTGCCGGTGAGCAGCAGGGTCGGCCAGATCCGGCTCTGGATCAGCCCGGCCACCGACTGCTGGTACTGCCAGGAGTACCCGAGATTTCCGGTGAGTGTATGCCCGACGAAGGTCAGGAACCGGTGCCAGATCGGTTGATCCACCCCGAGCGTCTGCTTGAGGTGCTCCAGTTGCGCGGCGCTGACCGGGCGGCCGCGGGTCAGTGTCCCGACCGGGTCGGCCGGCATGATGCTGAACAGGATGAAGCCGATGATCAGCGTCACGGCGAAGCTGACGACCGCCGCCAACAGCTTGCGCAGGAAATACGACAGGAAAGTGGATCGACCCAGGTCGGCCGCCGAGGCCCGGGGGCGCTCGGCCGTCGTGCCGGTGGTGACTGCCTCGACGCCGACCGGGTCGACCGCGTTCGGTGACGCCACGATCTATTCTCGGTCCGCCGCGGTCGAGCGGCGCCGCCAGAACACCAGGCCGGCCGCCACGATGACCACCACAACCGCGATGCCGACGCCGGTGTAGAGCCCGGTGTTGCTCGAGCTCTTGCCGCTGCTCGCCGTCGGGGCCGCCGTGCGCCAGTCGTAGAAGATGTTCTGCAGCGGAAAGATGCCGTCGGAATTCGCCTTTCCGTACATGTACGTTGCTGTGGTGTTGGTGCGCACCGCGGACAGGCCGTCGGAGTAATAGAGCATGATGTCGACGTTCGCGTTATAGAGCATGTTCTGCATCTGGCGGATCGTGACCGCACGCTGAGTCTGGTCGAACTGCTGGATCTGCTTCTTGTAGAGGGCGTCGTACTTCGAATTACAGAAGAACGCGTCGGTGTTGCCGGCGCTGCCGTCGTCCTTCGGCAGCACGCCGCAGGTCTGGATGCTCAGCAGGTAGGTCGGGTCGGCGCCGGTGCTCCAGGCATCCATCAGGATGTCCCAGTCGCCCTTGGCCAGATCCTTGTTGAGCTGGGTGAAGCTCATCGGGTCGATCTTGAGCTGGATGCCGACCGCCTTGAGCCAACCCTCTACATAGGTGGAGATCTGCGCGTCGGTGCTGGTGTCGGAGTGGATGCCGAACCGGAAGGACAGTTTCTTGTGGGTCTTCGGGTCGACCCGGATCCCGTCGGGGCCCTTCTTGTAGCCGGCCTGATCCAGGATCTGGTTGGCCTTGCCCGGGTTGTAGCTGATCTCCTGGCTCGCGTCCGGGGCCCAGGCCCACTGCGGGTAACCCGACGGGATGTAGCCCGCACCGGCCTGACCGAGGCCGTCCAGGACCTTGGTCACCAGCGTCTTGCGGTCGATCGCCCAGGCGATGGCGGTGCGCACCCTGATGTCCTTGAGCGCCGGATTGCCGGTGCCCAGCGTCTTTCCGGACTTCGTCCGGGCCCCGGGATTGATCTCGATACCGGTCCAGCCGGTTGGTGCCTGCTGGTAGGTCTGCACGTTCTTGGTGTTCTTCAACGCCTTGAACTGGGTCGCCGTGATCCCGGCGTCCTGGTTGAGCTGGCCACTCTTCAGCGCCGCCACCGACGCGTCACTGTTCTTGAAGTACTGCGACACCAGCGTGTCGTACTTCGGCGCACCCATGAAGAACTTCTTGTTGGCGCGCAGCGTCGCGTACTGGTCGGTCTTGTAACCGACCAACTCGTACGGCCCGTACCCGACCACCGGGAACTGCATGTTCTTGAAGTTCTTGAGGTTGGCGACCTTCGACTTCCAGATGTGCTCCGGCACGACCGGAATGCTGTTGTAGAGCATGTTCGCCTGCGGCGTCTTGGTCTTGATGACCAGCGTGGTGGCGTCCGGCGCGGTGACCTTCGCATAGTTCGCGACCAGCGAGCCGTTGGCGGTCGCGGCGTCGTCGTTGGTCATCACCAGGTTGTAGGTCCAGGCGATGTCCTGCGCGGTGATGGGCTTTCCGTCCGACCACTTCAGGCCCGACCGGATGGTGAACGTCCACGTGAGTTGGTCGGCCGACGTCGTCCACTTCGTCGCCAGGTAGCCGGTCGGCTTGTTGTTGGCATCGTTGACGGTCAGCGCCGGGTAGACCGCGCCGATGATGTTCAGCTCACCGTCGAAGTAGGCCAGGAACGGATTGAACGTGGAGATCTCGGTGTCCGAGGCGACGGTCAGCTTGCTCCCCGACGCCGCGGCGGCACTGGTCGGAGCGGCGCCGACGAAAGCCACCGCCGCGATCAGGGCGAGCGCGACAGTGGCCGCGAAGCCGCGCCACACGGAAGTGGGCCGGCGGGAAAGGAATCGGTTTCCGATAGTGATCATCTCTGTCGCCTGTCTCGCGCGGTGGGGGTGGTCCGGTTGTGCGGCTCAGCTAAGGCGGATCGACCTGCCGAGCAAAGAGAACATTGCTCAATCGGCCGGAATTCAGGTGGCGTCGGTCCGGGGACAGCGTCTCAGGCCCGACTGACCGGCCGACTGCGGGGGCGACATCGGCCCACAGTCCAACCCGTAAATCTGCCCGCCGCACCGACGCCATGGCGCGGAGTACAGCATGTAAAGAAGTTACCGTCAAGATTGGTTAAGCAACGATTTTCGACACGTTTCGCACCGGAAACATTCTCGACTCATCCATCGATTTCGGGCCGGTTGCGGACCGTGTTGCCGGCAGTGTCCGCAAATGGCCAGTTCGCCGTGTCACCGGTTCAACGGTCCCGGGCCGGCTCGCTGCGGACCGGCACGGTGAACACGCCGATCGCCGGAAACACCGCGGCCAGGGCGAAAGCGATCGCGTAACCCGGTCCGCCGATGACGGCCCCGAGCAGCGGCGGGGTCGCAAAGGCGACGAGGTTCTGCGAGGTGTTCTGCGCGCCGAGCGCACGGCCGGACCAGGCCTGGCCGGCGATCTCGGCCGTCGCGGTGAACCCCAGACCGTTATCAGTCACGCTGATGACCGAGGCGGCGACCAGCGCGACCAGGGCAAGCACCGAATGCAAGCCGGTGCCGATGGCGAGCAGAATCATCGCGGCCGCGCTCGCCACCGCGATCTGCCGCATCGGGCGCAGCCGGCTGCCGGCCCGGTCCGACCAGACCCCGACCGCCAACCGGCCGAACGCCCCCAGCAGCTGGACAACCGCCAGCGCCCGGCCCGCCGGGGCACTGGACCAGCCGCGTTCGGTGACCAGGAATTCCAGGGCGAAGGCCGAGGTCGCGAATTGTGGCACCACCAGCAGCGCGCTGGCGCCGTGCACCCGCCACAGCGCGCTGGACCGGTACGGCGACCGATCCTTCTGCCCCGGCGCCCTTTTCTTCCGCGGCGGGTCCAGCACGAAGAGGCCGACGAGCACGGCCACCGCGATGCACAGCATTGCCGGAAAGAGGAGCGCGGCTCGAAATCCCCAGTGCGCGGAAAGCGGAGGCAAAGCGAGCGCGGCAACCACGAGGCCCAACGGCTGCGCCATCTGCCGGGCGCCCATGGCGAGCCCGCGCCGTTCGGGTGGGAACCATCCCATGACCACCCGGCCGCTGGCCGCGTTCACCGAAGCGCCGGCGGCACCGGCCAACGCGAATACGGCACCGAGATACCAGACCCCGTGGCCGAGCTGGCTGGCCAGCAGGATGAGTCCGCAGAGTCCGATGCCGACGGACATCACCAGCCGCTCGCCCCAGCGGTCGGCGGCCGCGCCCCAGGCGATCAGGCAGGCGACCAGGCCGATGGTCGGCGCCGCGATCAGCGCGCCGCCCTGCGCCAGCGACAGGTGCTCGGCCGCCCGGATGTCAGGCAGCAGGAACGGCAGGCCGTAGAGGAACGAGCAGGCGGCGGTCTGCCCGGCCAGCCCGAGGCCGAGCATCAGCCACCGTCGCTGGCCGATCGACTCCAGGTCAGGCCCCATGCGCAGGTTGGTCACGCCGGCGAGTCTAGATCACTTCCGCCACATCATGAGAATCCGATCCTATATATTGAGACTCAGTACAGCAGGCGGGCCTTGCCCTCCGGCCAGGCGAGCGTTGCGTAGAGCTGCACCATCGAGGCCTGCTGGATCGCCTGCGTCTCGCCGTTCGGGTCGAAGTGGAAGAGCCCGGTGGCCGGGTCGAGGAGCTGCCAACTGCTGTCGGCGTAGGCCTGCATCGCGTCCCGGTACCGGTGCCCACCAGTCACCGATTCCAGCAGCAACAGATTCTTGAAGAAGATGGCGTTGAAGGTCGGACCCTGGCTCGGCAGGTTGTTCTGGTCGATGTAATAGGTATATGCGGCCTGCGCGATGCTTTCGGCGCTCTTCAGATACTTGCGGTCGTGCGTCACCTCGTAGAAGAGCACATTGACGCCGATCGGCACGCCCTGGTTGTACGACCATTGTGTCTTCTCGACATTTCCGGCCAGGTCGACGTGATCCCAATAGAGCCCATTCGGCGCGAGCAGATATTTGTTGGTCCAGTCGTACATTCGTTTCGACCAGTCGAGGTACGAACGCTTTCCGGTCACCTGGTAGAGCCGAAGGCCCAATTCGGCGGCCGGCATGTTGGAGACCGTGTTGCGGTCGGTCGACCAGGTCGCCTGCGTCCAGAAGACTCCACCGGGATCGGCATGGCTGGAATCGGTGTCCCAGCCGGAAATCTCCAGCGCGAAGATCTGCTCGGCCCGGCGTAGCGCCGACCGGTCTCCGGACATCAGGAATTGCTGCGCCTTTTCCAGGCCGACCCAGTCGTTGTCGTCGTAGAACATGTCGCCGCCACCACCGTACGGCGCGATCGCGTACGAGTCATAGCCGGGAACGCCAGTCGTGCCGCCATCCGCCTTCCAGTACCGCTCCTGCCCGGTCGACCGGTCGCGCAGATCCGCGCCATAGTTCGCCCCGGGCAGGCCGGTCAGATCCAGCGTCGCCGCATGCGCCTGCGAGAACGGCCATTCGTACGAATAGGCATTATCGGCCGGCTGCACGGGATACTGCTCGTGGTAGAGGCCGGATCCGTCGTCGACATAGAGATAATGTTGCAGCGCCGAATAGGTCAGCGCCGCGCGATCGCGGTCAGAGGGCAGATGCGAGCCCGCCGCCTGAGCCGACTGCTGGGTGGCAACGGTCAACAGCGCGGCCGCCGCTGCGGCGACCCAACCGAGTTTCGATTTCATCGCGCGCCCCCTATTTCTGAGAACGTTATCGGAAATCTAGACCCCGGACCTCGACCGGTCAATAGCCCGTTAATACCTCGATGTCACCGGTACTTCCGGGCAGGATACGACCATGGAGGAAATCACCGAGGCATTCGGGTTGGGCGAGCCCGTCGAGGAGCCACAGCCCTTGGCTGAGGCCTGGTCCAACGAGGTTTACCGAGTGCGCACCGGGACCGGCTGCTACGCGCTGAAGATCCTGTCGCCGGCGACAGTGGCCAGCGTCGGGCACGCGATCGGTATCGAAGCCGCAGTCCTCGCCACCGGCGCCGTCCCGATGGCCGAGCCGATCGCGGACCGGAATGGCGAGTGGTTGACCCGGCTATCCGACGGCCGGTTCGCGCGGTGCCACCGCTGGCTGAGCGGCACACCGGCATCCGGATTCACCCCGACGGCGTCGTACGTCCGCGACGTCGGCCGGTCGCTCGGCGTCATCCACGGACTCGCCCGGCCCGACGGCGACACCGGCCGGCTTTCCCCGGTCGATCTGCGTCGCTGGCGCCGGGCGCTCGAGCGATCCGCCGGGCAGAAATGGAATGCGCGGCTGCGCGCCCTCACCCGGCTGGTCGAGCAGGCCACCGAGGAGCTTTCCAAACTGCGGGATGCGCGACACCCGATGATCTCCAGCCATCGCGATCTGGATCCGAAGAATGCGGTGGTTGACGCCGACGGCCGGGTCGGTCTGCTCGACTGGGACTACGCCGGAGCGGTGGTGCCGGCTGGCGAACTCGTCGAGGCGGCCACCTCGTTCTGCGGCGGCCACTCGGCCCTTGTCGCGGAATTCGTCCGGGCGTACCGGGCCGCCGGCTGACACCCGAATTGATCGATCAGCACGGCCCGGGAATTGCCCACCTGGATCAATGGGCGACCCGCATCAACGCCCTCCTCTGACCGACCCCGCCGCCCTCTCATTCCATTCCCGTCCGCTCCCGCCCCGATTTTCATGATCGTGATCGGTGGTTGGGGCTATACCAACCAAAAGCCGATCACGATCATGAAAGTCCGGGGCCGGGGAAAGATTGGGGTGGGGTAGAAGCAGCCGGACAAAGAGGGGCGGTATCAGGCGGCCAGTTCGGTGGGGAGCGCTTCGGAATGCACCACGACGAGCCGGCTGACCGCCCGGGTCAGGGCCACGTACAGCCGTTGCAGGCCGCGCGATCCGGTGGCGATCAGCGCCGGCTCAACCAGCACGACGTGATCGAATTCCAGGCCCTTCACGATCGACGCCGACACGACGGCTATCCGGGATCCGGATTCCTCTTCCTCGTCGGCCCGGAAAACATCGTGCGGCAATTCCCGCATTGCCTCGTCCACCTGGGACTGCAATTCATCCGGTACGACGATTCCGATGGATCCGACCTCCTGCAGGGCTTTTCCGGCCGCCTCGACCACGGCCGCAACGAGCGAGTCGGTCCGGACAAAAATCACCGGATCGCTGTCCTGCCGGACCGCCGTCGCCGGATCCACCCCGGCCGCGATGTGCGGCAGCAGCCGGTTGGCGATTTCCAGCACCGCGGCCGGCACCCGGTAGCCGCGGGTCAGATGTTCCACCAGGGCGTCCGGCTTGCCGAGATGCCGCAGGGTCTCGGCCCAGGTCGCGGTCGCCCACGGCGTGGTGCCCTGCGCGATATCGCCGAGCACCGTCACCGACCCCATCGCGGCCCGGCGGCCGACCGCCCGGCACTGCATCGGCGAGAGGTCCTGCGCCTCGTCGATGACGATGTGGCCGTACATCGGCGCCCGGTCCAACAGATCAGCGGCCTCGTCGATCAATACCGCGTCGGCGGTGCTCCACCGGGCCCGCTTCGCCGACGTGGGCGCCTTTTCCCAACGCACCAGGTCGCGTTCGCCCGGATCGAAAACGTCCGGCGGATCGGTGAGCACCCCGGCCACCACCTCCAGCGCGTCCACCTTCGGCCAGATGTGATCCAGCGCCTCGCGGACCGGCACCGAACGGGCCACCCGGGCGGTGTCGCGATCCGACGGCGCGCCACCGTCCTCCTCCCGCTGCCGGCGGATGTCGCCGGCGATCAGCGCCCGCAGCCGTTCCCGGGCCACGGCGTACCGGAGGTCGCCGCGGCGCAGATCGTCCACCCAACGCCGCAGCCGTTCCGGCTGGATCCGGTACCGCCGGGCCGCCAGCGGCACCATGATCGAATCCTCCGGCCGGCGCACCCCCGCGTACACGGCCTTCCGCAACACCTCGGCCCAGCGCGGATCGCCTTTCAGCAGGGCGGCTTCGGGCGAATCGACGGCCCGGATCGGGACCCGTTCGACCAGTTCGTCGATGGTCACCTGGGTCACCCCGACCTCGCCCAGGGCCGGCAGCACAGCGCCGATGTAACCGAGGAAGGCGCGGTTGGGGCCGACCACCAGAGCGCCGGACCGGCGCAGCGCGGTGGCGTACGTATAGAGCAGGTACGCCGCCCGGTGCAGTCCGACGGCGGTCTTCCCGGTGCCCGGCGCGCCCTGCACGCAGAGGTTGACGTCGAGGTCGGACCGGACGATCTCGTCCTGGTCCGGCTGGATCGTGGCGACGATGTCACGCATCGGGCCGACGCGCGGGCGTTCGATCTCCTCCCGCAGGATGCGGCTCTCGGACGGCGAGTCGTCATCGAGCCGCTCGTCCTCGTACGAGGTGAGCCGGCCGGCCGAGAAGCCGAACCGGCGGCGCCGCTGGACACCGTACGGATTCTGCGGAGTGGCCCGGTAGAAAGCCCGCGCCATGGGGGCCCGCCAGTCGATGACCAGCGGTTCGTTGACCTCGTCCCGGACGTGCCGGCGTCCTATGTGGAACGTCTCGTCGGGGTGGTCGAGCCGGCCGAAGAATTCCGGTACGTCCGGATCATCGGCGAGGGCGGCCAGCCGTTTGGCCCGGGCGACGCCGAGCGCGAAGCTGGTGTATTCGTCGGCGCCGGTGTCGGAGATCTGCTCGGCCCGGGCGCGCATGTGTTGCAGCGCTACCTTGGCCTCGGCGAGATGATTCCGCTCGGCGGTGAGGACTGGATCGTCGGAGTGGGCTTCTTCCAGTGATGCTGATTCTGGGCGCACAGTCGGACGACATTACCGGCGTATCCCGATCCGGTCCAACCATTTAACTTAACCGGCTCAGCTGCCGGCGCGACGCTCGTGCACGTCCCGGCCGACCATCTGCAGCGCCTCGTTGATATCGGCCTGCTGCTGGCTGACCAGCACATGCGCCAGTCCGCGGGAGAGGCCGGCGAGGTGCAGCACGAGATAGCCGAGCTCCTCCGAGGTGTGCCCGGCCAGCAGGGTCCGAGTCGTGGCGGCGACGCTGTCGGACTCGGTGTCCTCGAACGTCGTCCAGAGCGTCAGCAACGCCATCGCGGTTTCGGCCAGTTCCTGGTGCGGACGCCGCGGCGCCGGGTTGCGCAGCACCCCGAGCTGGACGGCGCGTTCCCGGGCCGACCGGGCCCAGTGCTGCACGGTACGGCGGACATCGGAGAACGGACGATCGGGCGGATTCATCACGAGCACCCGTCCGCATCGCACGGTCGGCAGCGCTCGCTTCCGGTCACCGAGGTCATGCCCCTGACCGTACGCCGGCAGCCCGAACGGCACCGGGCAGACTGCAGGGGTGAGCAACGCCGCGGGCAGCGAGTCAGTCAATAACGAGTTGGGCAGCAGCAATCCAGCCACCGGTACGGCAGCCAACCCGGAGCTGGTTCGCCGGGCCGACCCGGCCTGGCGGACCTGGGGACCTTATGTCGCAGCCCGCCAGTGGGGCACAGTCCGGGAGGACTACAGCGCCGACGGCGACGCCTGGTCCTCGTTCGGTTTCGACCAGTCGCACGCCCGGGCGTACCGGTGGGGCGAGGACGGCCTGGCCGCGATCTGCGACCGCTGGCAATTCCTGTGCTTCGGCCTGGCGCTCTGGAACGGCGCCGACCCAATCCTCAAGGAGCGCGCCTTCGGCCTGACCAACTCGCAGGGCAACCACGGCGAGGACGCCAAGGAGTACTGGTGGGTGCTGGACGACACCCCCACCCACTCCTGGTCGCGCTGGCTCTACCGCTATCCGCAGGCCGCGTACCCGTACGACGAGCTGCGCCGGGTCAACGCCGGCCGCGGCAAGGACGAGCGGGAGTACGAACTGTCCGACACCTCGGCGCTCGCCGACAATCGATTCTTCGACGTGACGGTCAGCTATGCCAAGGCCGGCCCGGACGACATCCACATCGTCATCGAGGCCACCAATCACGGTCCGGACGCGGCACCGCTGCACCTGCTGCCCACGATCTGGTTCCGCAACACCTGGGCCTGGGGCCGGGACGACCGGCACCCGTCGCTGCAGGCGCAACCCGACGGCCGGATCCGCTGCGACCACCAGACCCTCGGCACCTACTGGCTGGCCGCGGAGGGCGGCCCGGCGACGTTGGTGACGCAGAACGAGACGAATGCCGAGGCGCTTTTCGACGGCACCAATCGCACGCCGTACACCAAGGACGGCATCGGCCGGCACGTCATCGATGGTGCGGACACAGTCGATCCGAGCGGTCAGGGGACCAAGGCCGCCTTCTGGTACCGCTGGGACACGGTCCGGCCGGGCGAGACGGTACGAGCCCGACTGCGATTGTCCACAAAGGATGATGCGTTCTCGGCGGCGGCGGCCGACCAGGCCATCGCCGTCCGCGCCGCCGAGGCGGACACCTTCTACGACAGCGTTCTGGCCGACACCCCGGAGGCGGAACGGCAGGTCGCCCGACGTTGTTTCGCCGGACTGCTGTGGTCCACGAAGCTCTACCGGTTCGGCGTGCAGTCCTGGTTGGACGGTGACCCGGCCGGGCCGAAACCGCCGCCGGAACGGGACAACGGCCGCAACTCCCGCTGGACCCACCTCGATCTCGCCGAGCTGATGAGCCTGCCCGACGAGTGGGAGTATCCGTGGTTCGCGGCCTGGGACCTCGCCTTCCACACCGTTCCACTGTCCTATGTAGACCCACAACTGGCCAAGGACCAGCTGATCCTGCTGTCCCGCGAATGGCTGATGCACCCGGACGGCCAACTGCCCGCGTACGAATGGAATTTCGGCGACGTCAACCCGCCGGTCCATGCCTGGGCCGCGCTCCGGGTGTTCCGCATCGACGCCGCGGCCAGCGGTGTACCGGATCTGGATTTCCTCAAGCGCGTCTTCCACAAGCAGCTGCTGACCTTCTCCTGGTGGGTCAATCGCAAGGACGCCGACGGCTCGAATATCTTCGAGGGCGGCTTTCTCGGCATGGACAACGTCGGCCCATTCGACCGGTCGACGCCGCCGCCGGGCTGGCGACTCGAGCAGAGCGACGCGACCAGCTGGATGGGCGTCTTCTGCCTGTCGATGCTCGAGATCGCCTTCGAGCTGGCCCGGGCCGACCATTCCTACGAGGACGCGGCGACCAAGTTTTTCGAGCACTTCCTGTCGATCGCCGAGGCCGCATCGAGATTCGGCGGTGGCGGGATCTGGGACGAGCAGGACGGATTCTGTTACGACGTGCTCAGCCGGGACGGCGCCAGCCCGGAGCCCCTGCGCGTGCGGTCGATGTCCGGCCTGCTGCCGATCGCCGCGGCGACCACGATTCCCGCCTGGGTGTGGGGCGAGCTGCCCGGATTCGCATCCCGGGTCGCCTGGCTGGCCAAGCGACATCCGGACCGGATGCGGCACCTCTACCGGGGCACCGGCGACGTCCAACTACTGTCCCTTTTGGACCCCGGGCAGCTCGGACGGGTCCTGCACCGCATGCTGGACGAGGACGAATTCCTTTCTCCGTACGGCATCCGCTCCCTGTCAGCGGCTTATCGCGATGGGCTCACGTTCCAGGTGGACGGTGAGACGATGTCGATCGACTACGAGCCGGCCGAATCACGCAGCGGACTTTTCGGCGGCAATTCCAACTGGCGGGGGCCGATCTGGTTCCCGGTCAACGTATTGCTCACCGACGCGTTGCGGGCCCACCACAGCTATACCGGCGCCGACCTGCAGGTGGCGCTGCCGACCGGCGGCGCGGCGACCTGGGAGCTGGCCGCGGTGGCCGACGAACTGGACCGGCGGCTGGTCGCGCTGTTTCTGCCCGGGGAGTCCGGGCGTCGGCCCGGAACGCCCCGCGATCACGGCGACGGACCAGGCTGGAGCGAGCATCCGACGTACAGCGAATACTTCGACGGCGACACCGGAATCGGCCTCGGTGCCTCGCATCAGACCGGCTGGACGGCGCTTGTCGGGGCCCTCATTGCACAACGCAGTCGGAAAAAGCCGTGAATTGACGCCGAACAACACGATCTCGGTCCGCCAGTTGGGCTAGTCTGCCCACCAGAGAGTAATCGGCGCACCGAAGAGAAAAGGTGCCGGCTGTCCAAAACGCCCGATATCACGGGCACTACCGTGTGTAATTCCACCAACCCGTTTTGTGGTCACTGGTGGTGCACGGGTACTTTGCCGACAGCAGGCCGATAAGGCCCGAGTGGCGTTTCGGAACGGCGCGGCATCGGGGTTTTGTCGGACGGGGGTCTGGCATGGCGCCTGCATCGGGGAAGTGATTCGTTCGCGGACCATTTCGGGAGACAGCCCATGCGGGTGCAACAAAGCCGTACCACCGTCGGCACATTCGAGTCTGATTCGGTTAGGAATTCCGGCTGGGCACCACGGCTCGGTAGGCGCACGGCCGTCGCGGCCTCCGCCACCGTGCTGCTCTGGCAATTGGCCGGGGTCAGCGCCCCGGTCTGGGCGGGCACGCCATCGCCGTCCACCACTTCGATCTCACCGACCGGCACCTCAGCCAGCCCGACTGGCACCGATCCCACCGGGACGGGTACCTCAAGCAGCCCGTCGGCCAGCGCTCCGGATCCGACGGACACCTCGCCGATCCCGACCGACCCGACCGACACACCGACCTCAGAGCCACCGAGCTCGGACCCGCCCACTTCAGATCCGCCCACTTCAGAACCACCCACCACAGATCCGCCCACCACAGAGCCGCCCACTTCAGAACCACCCACCACAGATCCGCCGACCTCAGAGCCGCCCACTTCCGAGCCGCCCACCAGCCCGACGGATCCGACCGGGCCCACCAGCCCGCCGAACACCGGCGGCCACGGCCCGACGGTGCACCCGACCCACGGGCATGGCAGCGCGACCCACACAACGAGCCAGCACAGCAACTCAAGCCGGCCGACCGGTGGCCACTCCACCACCACGTCCCACCAGGGCGGGTCGAACCAGGGGCCGACCACTCCGGCCCAAGGCAACAGCCCCACGCCAGCCACGACGCAGACGGTGGTGCCGTACGTAACGGCTAAGGCAACCGGCCGGTCATCGGCGCCGTGGTGGAGCACCGCGGCCAGCCACGCGACCCAGGTCGCCGCGCACAGGTCGGGCGGCCCGGTCAACAGCACCCAACCGCTGCGGCTCAACGCCGACGGCACGGTCGCCCTCGCCTCGGCCTCCGCCCGTACCGACCGCCACAACGCCTCGTCCGCGGTCACCGGTTGGCCCGCGGCTGTCGGCATCGCGGCAATCGCGGTGCTGGCGCTCGGGACCGGACTGCAGCTGCGTCGTCGCCACGGAGGTGCCTGATGAGTCATCCGTCAATCCGCAATGCCGCCGCCCGCTGGACCCACCCGCTCGCCTGGTGGCTGTGGGCGCTGGGCATCGCCGCCGCCTCGATCCAGACCACCAACCCGCTGCTGCTGACCCTGCTCGCGCTGGCCGTCGGATATGTCGTCGCGGCCCGCCGAGCCACGATCGCGACGTCGCGGATCTACCAGTTCTGCTGCGTCGCCGCGCTCTTCACCGTCATCGGCTGCCTGGTCGTCCAGGTCGCGTTCGGCGATCAGGGCGCCACCCGGGCCAGCGTGCTGGCTGCGTTCTGCTTCGGCGCGCGGATCGGGGTCGCGGTGCTCGCCGTCGGCGCGGCTGCCGTGCTGGTCAGCCCGCTGCGCCTGCTCGGGCCGCTGCCGTTGCGCGGCCTGATGATCCTGTCCCGGGTGCCCAGCGCCATGACCCAGGTACGGCGGGCCCGCAAGCTGCGCGCGGTCGGCTTCGGTCGCGCACCCCGTGCGTTGCCGGCGGCGCTGTCGCTGGCCCGGGAGCGGGCCCGGATCGCTTCGGCGGCGCTGGACGCGCGGGCGTACGGCGAGGCCGGTCGGCTGTCCCGCCGTTGGGGCATCGCCGAGTTCGCCGTGGTGGCGGCCGGAGCCGCGGCGGCCGCCTGCTTCGCGCTGTCCTCGACCGCAGGGCTGATGCCCGACCCGTGGCTGTTGCAGACCCCGACCGTGCCGGCACTCGCGGCGCTCGGTGTGCTCTGCGCCGTACTGCCCGCGCACCTCACCCCGGCGCCGCCGGCGCCGCGCGGCACCCGCACCCTGCGGACCAAGGCCGCCGGGTAGCCGTATCCGCCAGCAGATGATCGGGGAGCACAGATGATCGGGAAGCACAGATGACCACAGCAATTCATTGGGACAGTGCGACGGTCAGGTTCGGCGATTCACCGAATCTGACCGTCCCGACGGTCAACGCCGAACTGTCCCGAGGCGAACTGTGCGTCGTCGCCGGTCCGACCGGCAGCGGCAAGTCGACCCTGCTGGCGACGGTGAACGGCGCCGTGCCGCACACCAGCGGCGCGACGCTCGCCGGCCGGGTGCAGACGCTTGGGCGGGACACCGCGGCGCACCCGCCGCGCCGGCTGGCCGACGTGGTCAGCGTCGTCCCGGCCCGCCCGGTCGACGCATTCATCGCCAGCACCGTCGAGGACGAGATCGGCTACAGCCTCGACCGGCTGCACCTCGGCGCGACGACCCGGTCGCGCCGGATCGACGACCTGCTCGGCCGCCTTGGGATCGCCGAGCTGCGTACCCGGCCGCTGGCCACGCTCTCGGCCGGCCAGCAGCAGCGGGTCGCGCTGGTCGCCGCGCTGGCCGCCGAGCCGGACGTACTGGTCCTCGACGAACCGACCAGCGGGCTGGACGCGACCGGGGCGGAGTCCTTCGCCCGGGCGTTGCAGACCCTCACCCGGGCCGCCGGCACGACCGTGTTGCTGTCCGAGCACCGGCTCGAGCGGGTGTTGGAATTCGCGACCAGCGCGCTCTACCTCCCCGGCGACGGGCCGGCCTGGTACGGCGAGCCGCGGGACGTGCTGGGCCGCGCGCCCTCGACGGCACCGGTCCTGGAACTGTCCCGGCTGCTGCGCTGGGACCCACCGGCGCTGACCGTCACCGAGGCGCTCGCCGCCGCGCTGACCCACCCGCTGCCAGAGCCGGACGCCAGCCTCGTACTGCCGGATCCGCCCGAGGCCGTGGTCCCGCGCGACGCGGTCGTGGCCCGAGTGGACAAGCTCACCTATCGACACGGCCCGCTGGCCGCGGTACGGGATCTGGACCTGACGATCCGGGCCGGCGAGATCGTGGCGCTGCGCGGCGACAACGGCGCCGGGAAGTCCACGTTGCTGTCCTGCCTGGCCGGCGTACTCGTCCCGCAGCAGGGCGTCATCACGGTGGCCGGGCAGAATCCGGCTCGGCTGGGCCGGCGTGACCGGGTCGGTGCGGTCGGCCTGGTGCCGGCCGATCCGGGCGAGCTGCTGCTCACCGACCGGGTCGACCGGGAGTGCTCCGCCGCGGACGACGAGGCGGATGTGCCGGCCGGCCGGACCGCTTTCGTACTGGACGCGCTGTTGCCCGGGCTGTCGCCGATCGGCAATCCGCGCTCGATGTCCGGCGGCGAGCGGCAGGCGCTTGCGCTGGCGGTCGTGCTGGCCCGCGGGCCGGCGCTGATCCTGCTCGACGAACCGACCCACGGCCTGGACTACGCGACCAAGGCCCGGCTCACCACGATGCTGCGCCAGCTTGCCGCCGCCGGGCACGCGGTACTGATCGCGACCCACGACACCGAGCTGATTGCACCGCTGGCCAGCCGGGTGGTGACGCTGGCCGAAGGCCGGGTCACCGCCGACACCTCGACCGGGGACGCCCTGCGCGCGCAGGTGCTGCGCACCCAGGTGGGCCAGATCATGGCGCCCGCGCCGCTCTACACGGTCGACGACGTACGCCGGGAGCTTGCCGGCTGACACGCCGTATCTTGGGGTCCGGCTCGCCATCAACCACAAGATGTACGCTCTCCGTGCTGGTGGTTCGCCGGGTCGGCCAGATCCGTCGTACGACGGCCGCACCCTGAGCTGACGAGCGACGGTGGTGGCCGGAAGAGGGAACCCGGTGTAAATCCGGGACTGCCCCGCAGCGGTGAACGGGAACGACAGCCGTCATTCAGCACTGGACTCGCGTCTGGGAAGCGACGGCCGGTAGGTCAGCCGATATGTGCGGCTGGTGCCCGTGAGTCCGAAGACCTGCCACCCGTGCGCGCACCGTCCGGTGCGTGCGGTCCGAGTGCGCGTTCGGCCCCGTGGGAGGGTCACGGACGATCGAGTCGCCGGCAATGCCGGCGGCCGGTCCCTGCTCTCCTGCCGCCGATCCGTTGGTCCGATCGCTGGTCCGATAGAGGAGAGCCACATGAGCGTTGCCGCCGACCCATCCGCCGACCGCAAGGTCATCCGGCGCGACGGCGCCCTGTCGCGGTATGACCGCGACAAGATCACCACTGCCGTCACCAAGGCGTTCCTGTCCGTCGAGGGCACCTCCGCGGCCGGCTCGGCCCGGGTGCATGAACAGGTCGAGGAACTCACCACGGCCGTGGAGTCGGCGCTGTTCCGGCGCAACGCCGAGGCACTGCACATCGAGGCGATCCAGGACCAGGTCGAGTTGGCCCTGATGCGCGACGGACACCACAAGGTGGCCCGCGCCTACGTCCTTTACCGCGAGGAGCACGCCCGGGCCCGCACCGCCGAGGAGGTGCCGACGGCCGCGCTGCAGATCCGCGACCGGGACGGCGCGCTGGTGCCGCTGGACTTCGACCGGCTGCGGACCGTGGTCGAGGAGGCCTGCGCCGGACTCACCAACGTCTCGGTCGACGCCGTGCTTGAGGAGACCCGGCGCAATCTCTATCAGGGCATCAACGTCACCGAGCTGTCCCTGGCCCTGACCATGGCGGCCCGTGGAATGGTCGAGACCGAGCCGGACTACAGCCAGGTCGCGGCACGGCTGCTGCTGCACCGGCTGCGCGGCGAGGCGCTGACCTTCGTGCACGGTCGTCCGGGTGAGGCCACCCAGGCTGAAATGGCCGATTCCTATGCGGACTATCTCCGGCGGTATCTCGACCGTGGTATCTCGCTCGAATTGATCGACCCCGAATTGGGTCGCTTCGATCTGGATCGGATCGGCGCCGCGCTGCAGCCCGAACGCGATCTGGCCTTTGGATTCCTCGGCCTGCAGACGCTGTACGACCGCTATCTGCTGCACTCGGTCGGCGTACGTTTCGAATTGCCGCAGGCATTCTTCATGCGGGTCGCGATGGGACTGGCGCTGCGCGAGGTGGACCGCGAGGAGCGGGCCATCGAGTTCTACCGGCTGCTGTCGTCGTTCGATTTCATGTCCTCGACCCCGACGCTTTTCAATGCCGGTACGCCGCGGGCGCAGCTTTCCTCATGCTTCCTCACCACCGTCCCGGACGACCTGGACGGCATCTTCTCCGGGATAAAGAACAACGCGCTGCTGTCGAAGTACGCGGGCGGGCTGGGCAACGACTGGACCCGAGTGCGCGGCCTCGGTGCGCACATCAAGGGCACCAACGGCGAGTCGCAGGGCGTCGTACCGTTCCTGAAGATCGCCAACGACACCGCCGTCGCGGTCAACCAGGGCGGTAAACGCAAGGGCGCGGTGTGCGCCTACCTGGAGACATGGCACATCGACATCGAGCAGTTCCTCGACCTGCGCAAGAACACCGGTGACGACCGGCGGCGGACGCACGACATGAATACGGCGAACTGGGTGCCGGACCTTTTCATGCAGCGGGTCATCGCGGACGGGGATTGGACGCTGTTCTCGCCGGACGAGGTGCCGGATCTGCACGACCTCTACGGCCCGGCTTTCGCGACCCGTTATGCCGAATACGAAGGGTTGGCCGACGCCGGAGCCATTTCGGTGTTCCGCCGGGTGCGGGCCGTCGACCTCTGGCGCAAGATGCTGACGATGCTCTTCGAGACCGGGCATCCGTGGATCACGTTCAAGGACCCGTGCAATCTGCGTTCACCGCAACAGCACGTCGGTGTCGTGCACTCCTCGAATCTGTGCACCGAGATCACGCTGAATACCTCCGATGACCAGGTCGCGGTATGCAACCTCGGCTCGGTCAACCTGGCCCAGCACGTCGGTCCGTCCGGGTTGGACCGGGAGCACCTGGCCCGGACCGTGCGCACGGCGGTGCGGATGCTGGACAACGTCGTGGATATCAACTTCTACACGATTCCGGAGGCGCGCCGCTCGAATCTCCGGCACCGTCCGGTCGGCCTCGGCCTGATGGGATTCCAGGACGCGCTGTTCACGATGCGGGTGCCGATGGGCTCGGCGGCCGCGGTGGAATTCGCCGACGAGAGCATGGAGGAGATCAGCTACCACGCCATTTCGGCGTCCAGCGAGCTGGCCGGCGAGCGCGGTTCGTACCCGTCCTTCGACGGGTCGCTGTGGAGCCGGGGCATTCTGCCGATCGACTCGCTGCAACTGCTGGCCGAGGCGCGCGGCGGTGACCTGGAGCTGGACACCTCCGCCCGCCGGGACTGGTCCGCGCTCCGGGAGCGGGTGCGTACCGTCGGAATGCGCAACTCGAACGTCATGGCGATCGCCCCGACCGCGACCATTTCGAATATTTGCGGGGTGGCGCAGTCGATCGAGCCGATCTACCGGAACCTCTATGTGAAATCCAACATGTCCGGGGATTTCACGGTTGCCAATGCCCACCTGGTGCGGGATCTGAAGGAACGCGGACTGTGGGACGAGGTCATGGTCAGTGACCTGAAATACTTCGACGGCAGTCTCGGCCAGATCGGCCGAATCCCGGACGACCTGAAGGCGCTGTACGCCACTGCATTTGAGGTCGAGCCGGCCTGGCTCATCGAGTCGGCGGCCCGCCGGCAGAAGTGGATCGACCAGGCGCAGTCACTGAACATCTACATGTCCAATCCGTCCGGCCGGGCGCTGGACGAGGTGTATCGGCTGGCCTGGCGGCGCGGTTGCAAGACGACCTACTACCTGCGGTCGCAGAGTGCCACGCACGTGGAGAAATCGACCCTGCGTGGTACGGACGGGAAACTGAACGCGGTCTCTCCGACGTCCGTGGCAGCGCCCGTTCAGGAGGCGGTCGCACCCGTCGTACCCACCGGAGCGGCCTGCCTCATCGACGACCCCGACTGCGAAGCCTGCCAGTAACTCTCCACCCCACTCCACTGAGGACAGACATGACAGCCAGCCTCGAGCTCGGTCGCGCCGGCCGGGTCAGCGTCGACGACAAGGCGATGATCAACTGCCGGGCCGACGTCAATCAGCTATTGCCGCTGAAATACAACTGGGCGTGGGAGAAATACCTCGCCGGGTGTAACAACCACTGGATGCCGACCGAGGTCTCGATGCAGGCCGATATCGCGTTGTGGCAGTCGCCGAACGGGCTCACCGACGACGAGCGGCGCATGCTCAAGCGGAATCTCGGCTTCTTCGCCACCTCTGAGTCCCTGGTGGCGAACAACATCGTGCTGGCCGTCTACCGGCAGCTCACCAACCCTGAGTGTAGGCAGTACCTGCTGCGGCAGGCCTTCGAGGAGGCGGTGCACACCCACACGTTCCAGTACATCTGCGAGAGTCTCGGCCTCGACGAGGGCGAGCTGTTCAACATGTACCGCGAGGTGCCGTCGATCACCGACAAGGCGGCGTGGGCCCTCAAATATACCCAGCACCTGGAGGACCCGGAATTCTCGACCGGGACGCCGGAGCACGACCAGGCTTTCCTGCGCGACCTGGTGGCGTTCTACGCGGTTTTTGAGGGCATGTGGTTCTACACCGGCTTCGCGCAGATCCTGTCGTTGGGCCGGCGGAACAAGATGATCGGCATTGCCGAGCAGTATCAGTACATCCTGCGCGACGAGTCGATCCACCTGAATTTCGGCATTGACGCGATCAACCAGATCAAGATCGAGAATCCGCATTTGTGGAATGCCGAATTCCAGGCCGAGGTGCGATCGATGCTCACCGAGGCGTGCGAGCTGGAGATCGCCTACAGCCGGGACACCATGCCCAACGGGTTCCTCGGGCTCAACGCCGAATTATGTGAGCAGTACATGCATTTCATCACCAATCGGCGGTGCGCGCAGATCGGCCTCGAGCCGGTGTTCGCGACCGCGGAGAACCCGTTCGGCTGGATGTCGGAGATGATGGATCTGAAGAAGGAGAAGAATTTCTTCGAGACCCGGGTCATCGAATACCAGAGCGGCGCCTCCCTCAGCTGGGACTAGCCCACCCTCTGTTTCGCGCCAATGTGGCATTGGGGCAATCTAGGCACCCCAATGCCACATTG
>DATAVB010000152.1:0-14819 GCA_036267955.1 Mycobacteriales bacterium
GCGCTTGCCGGTCGCCGACCAGCCGCTGACCCGCGAACTGCCGTCGAGCCAGACCGCCTCGTGCGGGTAGCTCTGGATGGTCAGCTTCTGCTGGATCGCCACGCTTTCGTGGTAGCTGCCGCCACGCAGCACGATGGTATCGCCGGTGTGCGCGACCGCCACCGCGTGGCCGAGGGTACGGAACGGGGCATGCCGGGTGCCGGCGGCCGAGTCGGCCCCGCCCGGCGCGACGAACAGCGCCCCGACGGGGATCGGGTAGGCGGCGTCTCCGACGGGCGCGGCCCCGACCGGTGCCGGCGGTGTCGGGGTTTTCGGCGCCGGCGGGACGTGCGTGCGCTGGACCACCAGATCCTCGACGGTTCCTGAGGCGGTGGAGGAGATGAAGACCGCGTTGGCCGCGCCGGCGAGAGCAATGAGGGCCAGCATGACGGCGCCGACGATGAGGAGCCGGCGCGCGACCCGGCGGCCGATGCCGGGCCGCCGGATTCGTGACTTAGGGGTGGTGCCGGCCTGTTTGGACGGGAGGGCGTGCTTGTGCGGCACGGACAACCTCCCGCTCATTCCCCCCGGTCGGGAATGCGTTCGAAGTGTCTGAGCATAACGGCCTGCCGGCCGGTTTGCCCGGGGAAAGCCGAATGGCTATTTCAGGGTGCGCACCGGCGGCGTGGCGGTGCGCGGGGTGTCGGTGAGGAGCTTCCATTCGTCGGTGTCGCGATCCAGCCAGCGCACGTCGGTCCGGTGATACTGCAGCGCGTAGGCGAAGCGGGCACTGTCCGTTGTATTGGGCCCGGAGCCGTGCACGGTCCAGCGGGTGAAGGCGACGGCGTCGCCGGCATGCATCCGCAGTGGCAGGCACTGCAGTGGGTCGACGTCGACCTGCCGGTGGGTGTCGCCGTCGTCGCTCGGCCGGGAGTCGAGCTGGCTCAGGGTGTGGGAGCGGGGCATGACCTGCAGGCAGCCGTTCTCCGGGGTCATGTCGACCAGGGCGACCCAGATGTTGATCGAACCCAGTGCCGGGTCGTGCCTGGTGTAGCTGTTGTCCTGGTGCAGGTGGAAGGTCCCGCCGCCACCGCCGGCCTTGACCGCGGTGAACGGGAGATAGCGGACGGCCGGCCCGCCGATGAGGCGCGAGGCGACTTCGAGGGTGGCGTCGCCGTTGATGAGGCTGTCGAGCCGCGAGCCGGCCAGATATTGCGAATACTGCCGGAGTTTGTCGGCGGTGCTGCTGGCGAGCGCCTCGGGCGATACGCCGTTGGCGTCGAGGATGTCGCGCACCTCGTCGAGAATTCCGGAAACCGCTGTGGCGCTGAGGAATCCGGGCAGTGTCAGATAGCCTTCCCGGTTGTAGAATTCGACCTCGCTGTCGACCAGTTGGATCGGGTTCGCGACCGGCTCGAGCTCCACCGCTGACATCACAGCTCCCTCAATATGGGCTGCGCCGATCCTATGCACGCGGGTCGATTTGTGCCCAAAGATGGCCGCAGCAGGCCGCATTTTCGCCTCGGGGCTCAGTCTCGGCTTAGTTCGTCCGCAAGTTTCGCAATGAAGGCGGTGGCGTCGTCGTCGAGCAAGGCGGCTTGCCGGAGGCGGTCATAGGACGTTCGGTATGTCGCGACGTCTTCCGGATCGTTGATGGTCAGCATGACGTGGGCGAGCTCGGTGTGCACAAATGGCGCACCGTCAGCGACGTCGTCGTAAATCGTAAATTCGTGCCAGCCGATGGCCGACGGATCGTGCTGGGTCGGCAGTACGCCGAGTGCGACATTCGACAATGTGGCGATCGAGATCAACCGATGCAGTTGTGCGACCAGCACCTCGGCGGGTCCGGCGGGCCACCGCAATGCCGCTTCGGTCAGCAGAAACTGAAAATCATGACCGGGTGCGTAGAGGATCTGCTGCCGGTCCAGACGAGCAGCGAGCGCGGCGGGAAGGTCCACCGTTCCGGGTGACAGTGCAATGGCGCGGCGCGCATATTCCGCGGTCTGCAGCAGCCCGGGCACGATCACCGGTTCGAAGGTCCGCAGCGTGCGCGCCGACGACTCCATTGCGGCCGCCCGGCCCTGCAGATGACTGACGCCGTCCAACGCCTCGCGGTAGGTCTCCACCTCGGTGAAAGCGCTGCGCGTCAGGTCGAGCAGACGATCGCGCAGCTCGGAGTCTGCCCGGACGGCTTTCAGCCAGGCGTTGACTTCGGGCAGGGTGGGGATCCGCCCGCCGGCCTCGATACGGGAGACCGTGGACTGACTCAGTCGTACTTTCGCGGCGATGTCCCGTCCGGAGATGCCGGCCAACACCCGGGCGTGCCTCAGCTCGGCACCCAGGCGCTCACGCTGGGTACGGGCCGAAGCGGGTTGCCGTTTCGCTGGCACCTATGCCCTTCCTGTCGTCACCGCCGTCCGGACAAGATAGTCGTTCAAGGGTACGGATGCGCCCCACGCCGCACCTTTCATGGCCGTGTACCGCGCCAGCGTCGGGGGATCCGTGACCAGCTCGAAGCCGTGCATACTTCCGTCCTCGGCGTATCGCATCGCGATGGCGTAGGCGTCGTCGCGGGACTCATCGAAGAGCCAGAAGTCCTCGTTGAAATCGAGGTTCGCGCTCGTCCGATCGGCGATTCGGATCTGCTCGCCGGCTGCCTGCGACTCGACATATGCGGAGAACTCGTATCGCAGATAGTCGGTCAGTGGCTCCTCGACGAGGTGGATCCGAGACCACTCCTTGCCGTCGACGATGGTCGTTCGAGCAATCCGGGCGAGCCACGGGCTGGTTCGTACGCTGCGTTCCGGCTTGGGCTCGCCCTGCAGCCACGCCGCGATCTCGTCGTCCTCGCCGACCCGATACTGCTGGAACGTCTCAAGCCGAAAGACGGAAACCGCAAAGCGATCGAAGAGGGCGTCGAACTCGTCGGCTGTCATGCATCTACGTCCAATGCGGTGATCGTTTCGAGGAGGATGGCGCGGGGGATGAGCACGACACTCTCGTCGGCGGGCACGTTGCCGATGCCTGTCGCGGTGGTTCCTTGTACGAGAAAATCGCCCGAGTCTGTCTCGAAAACCTTGGGACAGGGTCCATCCTTGCAGCCCGACAGCTGGCGCATCTGAGCCTCCCCGGTGATTGATTTTGATTCAGGTTCATTCCGGATGATGCCTGCCCGGGGCCCGCGGGTCAAGCTCGGTGTGGTGTCGATGCGTTTGACAACGCCAAGATCTCACTGAATCATGACCCAAAGTTATTCAGATCGATTCTGATGACACCTGTGAAAGGTGGATGCGAGGATGCTGAAACTGACTGACCTGATGCGCCGTCAGCCCGTCGACCCGCTGCGTTGCCGGCGCTGCGACGCGTTGGCGGCTTTCCGGGTCGAACACAGCGAGCGAGGCACATTTGGATACTGCTTGACCGACTTTCGTCGATTGGGCGACGTGCCGCCGGGAAGTGTCGTCAGCCTCGTCGGCTCACCGACGGCATCCTGAGCGACACCCGCCGCTCGGTGCGGCATCGCTTGGCCCCCTCTTGTGTTGATCATGAAGTTTCCGTCGGGACACGCTGACGACACGCCGAGTCTGGTGTCGCTAACTTCATGATCACCGCGCTCGGCGGGCGGTCCACTGCGATCCAAGCGCGCTTTACCCGGGTGCTGCCGGCCCGGGTCCGATCGAAGCGCGCTTTACCCCGCGTTGCGGCCGTTTCTGCCAGGTAAAGCGCGCTTCGATCGGCACCTGCAGCAGCCCTTGATCGGAGACGTGCGCCTCCTCGCAACATCAGCGGCCGGTCCGGTCGATGCATGAGCCTGCGCCGACAATCGCGGCTGTCCTGGCCCCAGCCAATGGTGATCATGCAGAAATGGTCCGTGACACGCCGTATGGACGAGCCATTTCTGCATGATCACCAAATCGGTGCGCGGTGCGCGGTGCGCCAGCCCACCCCGATCGGAGGTGGACCGCAGAAAACCTCAGCCGGTGTTGCGCAGCCCGGCCGCCACTCCGTTCAAGGTCAGCAGCAGAGCCCGTCGCAGCGTGGGGCTCCGGTCCCCGGCCCGGGCCCGGCCGAGCAGGTCGACCTGCAGGTACGAGATCGGGTCGAGATAGGAGTCCCGCACGGCGAAGGTGCGCTGCAGCACCGGTGAATTATCCAGGAGCGACGTCTCGCCGGTGATCAGCAGCAATTCCCGTACCGTCCGGGCATGTTCGGTCCGGATCACCTCGAAAATCGGCTGCAGCCGCGGCTCGACCAGCGATTCGACGTAATGCTCGGCGATATCGAGGTCGGTCTTCGCCAGCGTCATCTCGACATTGGAGATGAAGGTGGCGAAGAAATGCCACTCCTTGTACATCCGCGACAGCACCTCGCCGTGCCCGGCCTCCCGCGCCGCGGCGAGCCCCGACCCCACGCCGAACCAGCCCGGCACGATCTGCCGGGACTGCGTCCAGCCGAAGACCCACGGGATCGCGCGCAGCCCGTCCAGCCCGGCGCCGGAATCCGGCCGGCGCGACGGCCGGGACCCGATATGCATGTCGGCGAGTTCCTCGACCGGCGTCGACTGCAGGAAATAGGCCGGCAGGTCGGGGTTGGCGACGAATTCCCGGTATTCCTTCTGCGCCGCATCCGAGACGAGGTCCATGGTGGAATCCCAGCGCTCCAGGTCGTCCTGGGTCTGCCGGGGGGAGCTGATCGTGCTGGCCCGCAGGACGGCGGCCAGGGTCAGCTCGAGGTTTTCCCGCGCGAGCTCGGGCAGCGTGTACTTGTCGGAGATGACCTCGCCCTGCTCGGTCACCTTGATCTCGCCGTCGAGCGTCCCCCACGGCTGGGCCAGGATCGCGTCGTACGTGGGGCCGCCGCCGCGTCCGACGGTGCCGCCGCGGCCGTGGAAGAGCCGCAGCCGTACGCCGTGCCGGGAGGCGACGTCGCGCAGCCGGCGCTGGGCCCGGTGGATCTCCCACTGGGAGGTGGCGATGCCGGCGTCCTTGTTGGAGTCGGAGTAGCCGAGCATGACCTCCTGCAGGTCGCCGCGCAGCGTCACCAGCTTCCGGTACGACGGGTCGGAGAGCAGCGCGTCGAGCACCTCACCGGCCCGGCGCAGCTCGTCCACGGTCTCCAGCAGCGGCACGAACCCGATCCGGGCGACACCGCGGTGCAGGTCGACCAGGCCGTTCTCCCGGGCCAGCAGGACGGCCGCCAGCACGTCGTCGGCGTCGTGGGTCATGGAGATGATGTAGCTCTCGATGACGTCCGGTCCGAAGCGGTCCAGGGCCTCGCGGATGGTGGCGAAGACGGCGAACGTGCGCTCACCGGCCTCGTCGAGCTGCGGGGTGGCCGGGGTGAGCGGCCGGCGGCCGGCCAGCTCGCGACGCAGGAAAACCAACCGGGCGGCCTGGTTGAGGTCCGTGTACGGGCCGGGCAGCTCGCCCACCGCGTCGACCAGTTGGGCCAGGGTGTGGTGGTGGGCGTCGGAATGCTCCCGGACGTCCATGGTGGCCAGGTGCAGGCCGAACGCGGCCGCGGTGCGTTCGACCCGGGCCAGCAGGCCGTCGGCCATGAGTACGCCGTGGTTGCTCACCAGCGACCGGCGCATCACGGCCAGGTCGTCGAGCAGCTGGTGGGTGCCGAGGTAGTCGCGGCCGGGATGGTGCGGTGAATTGTCGGCGAGCCGATTCTGTGTGTTGACCAGCTTCGCGCGGATGCAGGAGGCCTTCAGCCGGTAGGGCTCCTCCTTGTTCATCCGGCGCCGCCGGGTGTCCAGGTCGGGCAGCGCCGCGGTGTCAGTGTCCACACTGGACATGAGCTCGGCGGAGACCCCGACGACCCTGCTCGAGCTGGACAGGTCGCTGCTCAGCGCGTCGATCGCCGCGATCATGCCGCGGATGGCGTGGCCGTGATTCAGATTCAGGATCTGCATCGTCACGTCGGCCGTGATGTTGGGGTTGCCGTCCCGGTCACCGCCCATCCAGGTGCCGAAGACCAGCGGGCTGGCGTTGTGCTCCAGCTTCGCGCCGAACTGCTGCAGCTCGGCGTTGAGGTCGTCCAGCAGGTCCGGGACGGTCTCGGCGAGCAGGTCGTCCAGGTAGTAGGTGGCGTTGCGGGCCTCGTCGATCGGCTCCGGCCGCTCCAGCCGCAGCTCGTCGGTCTGCCAGATGAGGTCGATGACCTCGGCCAGCCGGCGGTCCTGCCGCCGGCGCACCATCGAGGGGTCGGAGGTCTCATCGAGCAGGATGCCGCCGACCGACCGCATCTTGGACAGCACCGAGCGGCGGCTGGCCTCGGTCGGGTGCGCGGTGAAGACCGGGCGGACCGACAGCTGCCGGGCCGCCTCGCTCAGGTCGTCGCCGCGCAGCTCGGTGGCCGCGGCCGCGACGGCGTCGACGAGCCAGCCGGAGCCCGGGCCGCGCTCGCGCAGCAGCCGGACCCGGTGCACCTGCTCGGCGATGTTGGCGAGCTGGAAGTACGTCGAAAACGCCCGTACCAGGTGGATAGCGGTCGGCAGCGCGGCCTGGCCGAGCAGCTGCCGCAGCTCCTGAAGCGCCTCGTCGTCATCGTCTTTCGAGGCCTTCGTCAGCCGGCGGACCTGCTCAACCAGGTCGAGCAGCCACTGCCCCTCCTGCCGGACGAGCGTGCTGCCGAGCAGCTGGCCGACCCGGCGGACGTCGGCACGCAGCGCGGCGTCCGAGTCGTCCGGCCGGCTTGCGCCGTCGTGCGTGGGATCGGCCGGGGTCGGATCGCCGTGGGTCGGGTCGCTGCGGTTCAGGTTGGAGAGCTCTGAGTCGGTCACCCGGCCATTTTCCCAGGGGGCGGGCACGCGCCGCCGCACCGGGTACGGAGAACGCCGGTCGAACGGCGACGGCCGACCGGCCGGGATCGGTTGATCCGATCGCCGGGTAGCGGTGCCGGAGGCAAGGCGGCAATACCGCACGAGCCCGCCGAATCCTGACGCCGAGCCGACTGATCGGGTGCATGGCGGGGGGCCGATGGACGGCCGAATAGATCCTCTAAGAGGCTCATGGCGTATTCGTTCATAAAGTGGCATGACGTAATTCGACGCACTCAAAATAGCATTCTGTCCGATTGGCGCCGGGCCATTGCTGTGGGTTAATGTCCCGCCTCCAGTTCACGTATCTCGGCCATCAAATTATCTAAACCGAGCGCAGAACGTAGGGCGGTCAACTAGCCTTTCGCATGGTGACGGATCGGCAACGGCGGCAGATGTTTGGCCGCTGAATCGGTCCGACACTCAGGGAGATCGGGCCGGGGGGCTGGCTTTGTACAGGGCTCGTGGGGGGCCTCTATATGAGTGTTGGAGCGGAGCGTGTTCCAAGCGCGCTCGTCGGGACAAGGTTGCCGGTACCGGTAGTCGGACGGCCGGTTTGGGAGCGCCGTTACGCCGCTCTCCTGGTTGGCATCGACGGGGCGGCGGCGATCGCCGCGGCGATCACGGCATACATCATTCGATTCTCGCCCGTCGCACCGCTCGATGCCACCGGGAGCGGTGGCTCTGAGGTGGCCCGTCCACTGCCATATCACGTGGGCTACCTCTTTTTCAGCCTGCTGCTGCCGGTCGTCTGGGTCGCCGCGCTCGGGCTGGCGAGAGCATATGACGACAAGGCGTTCGGCCTGGGCTCAGACGAATTCTCCAGGGTCTGCCGGGCTGCGGTCGGGGTGACAGCAGCGATCGCCTTTCTGTCGTATGCCACCAAGGCCGAGGTGGCCCGCGGCTATGTGATCCTGGCGATCCCAATTGCGACGTTGTTATGCCTCGGGGGCCGGTACGCAGCACGAAAGCGCCTGCACCGGAGACGTAACAGCGGCGCGTGCATGTCCAACGTGGTTGCGGTGGGCAGCGAATCGTCTGTCACCGAGTTGGTCAGTGAATTGCGCAGAGATCCACACAGCGGGTTACGTGTCGTCGGGGTGTGCCTGCCGGCCGCGACGAATCACGGCGAGACACATCTGGGACTGCCCGTCCTGGGCGGCTTCGACGATGTGATCGATGCTGTTCATCTGACATCCGCCGACACCGTTGCCGTCACATCGTCCCCGGAGATGAACCCGACCAGGCTGCGCCGGCTGTCCTGGCAGCTCGAACGCACCGACACCGACTTGGTGGTCGCGCCCGGGCTGATGGAGGTCGCCGGACCACGGCTGCACATCCGTCCAGTCACCGGGCTGCCATTGCTCAACGTCGAGGAGCCCGAGTTTGCCGGGGCACGACGCCTGGTGAAGGGTGCCGTCGATCGGCTTGGTGCACTTGCCGCAATTGTAGTGCTTTCACCCGCTCTTCTGGTGATCGGGATTCTGGTGCGGTTGACCACGCCTGGGCCTGCATTCTTCCGGCAGACTCGTATAGGTCGTGACGGCCGAGAATTCTCAATGATCAAGTTCAGGACAATGGTGCGTGACGCCGAGGCCAGGAAAGTAGACCTAGCATCGCTCAACGAACGCTCCGATGGCCTGCTGTTCAAGATTCGTGCCGACCCACGGATCACCCGGATCGGTCGAATTCTACGAAAGTACTCGCTCGACGAGCTGCCGCAGTTCTTCAACGTCCTGGTTGGCAGTATGTCGCTGGTCGGTCCACGGCCGCCGTTGCCGGCCGAGGTCGCACGGTACGGCGACGATGCCCGCCGCAGGCTGCTGGTACGGCCTGGGCTAACTGGACTCTGGCAGATCAGTGGCCGTAGCGACCTACCGTGGGAAGAAGCCGTCCGGCTGGACCTGCGGTACGTCGAGAACTGGTCGTTGATGTACGACGTCATGATTCTGTGGAAGACATTCTCCGCAGTTATTCGTGGCTCGGGTGCCTATTAGCTGTGCTCAACCAAGGAGACACAACGAAGATGACCTCAACGAAGCGAGTCGAAGACCAACGATCTCAGGCGGCGCGTGAGTTACGTCGTGGAGACGGCGTCCGCGTCCGCTCAGCCGAGGAGATCGCCGCGACCCTCGACGGGAATGGCGACACGGATCGTTTGCCATTCATGCCCGAGATGTTGTCAATGTGTGGTCAGTCTTTCGAGGTGAAGGCGCGCGCCGACAAGACCTGCGACACGATCAACCTGAAAGGCGTCACCCGATCGATGACCGATACGGTCCATCTGGTGGGTGCGAGATGTGACGGCTCTGCCCACGGCGGTTGCCAGGCGGGCTGTCTGCTTTTCTTCAAAGAGACCTGGTTGGAGAGGGTCGATACGGCCGCCACGAACCCGCCAAGGGTACCTGTACCGATGGCCGATAAGCTCGCGGCGCACACGCAGGCTGGTCCGGAAACCTATCGTTGCCAGGCCACTCAATTGCTAGATGCCACTGGCGAGCTTGATGCAGCCGGCTACCGCCACTGGGCACGCGACATTCAGACGCGCAATGCGAGCCCGACACAGATCGCACGCGCTGTTGGCCTCGGCGTCATCAACAAGTATCAGCATCACTCTCAGCGGCTGCCCCGGCGCCTGCAGATCGCCGAGGGTACCCGCCTTCCGGCTGTTCGCGGCCATCTGACAAAGACACCGACCGAGAGCCTCGATCTGATGCCCGGCGAGATGGTCGAGGTGAAGAGCCGCGAGGAGATCTTCGCGACGCTCAACGAGGACCACCGCAACCGTGGGCTCTGGTTTGACTCGGAGATGCTGCCCTACTGTGGTCGCAGGGCCCGGGTGCTTGCTCGGGTCGATCAAATAATAGACGAGAAGACCGGTCGAATGACCGCCATGAAAAACCCCTGCATCGTCCTTGACAGTTTCGTGTGTTCAGGTTCGATGAATAAGCTCTGTCCGCGCGCCATCTATTGCTACTGGCGTGAAATCTGGCTGCGCAGGGTTGATGAGCCGTCGGCTCAGAACGACGACATGACTCGGAGTCACTGATGCGTGTGCTTGTCACGGGCGATCGCGGCTACATCGGCGCGGTCCTGGTTCCGTTCATCCAGGCAGCTGGACATGACGTGGCGGGTCTGGACGCCGGCTGGTACGACGGCTGTGATTTCGGTCCGGCGCCGACGGAGATCAAGACCTCGACCGCGGATATTCGAGAGGTCACGGCCGCCGATCTCGTCGGATTCGATGCCGTCATGCATCTGGCGGCTATCTCCAATGACCCGATCGGGCATCTGAATCCGGCGGCCACCTACTCGGTGAATGCTGGCGGCGCCATTCACGCCGCCGCGATGGCCAAGTCCGCCGGGGTGCCGCGGTTCCTGTTCTCCTCGTCCTGCTCGCTCTACGGCGCGGCGGGTGACGGACCCGTCGCGGAGGACGCCGCTTTCCATCCGGTGACGCCGTACGGCGAAAGCAAAGTGCTGGCGGAACAGGGGATCTCGGCACTGGCAGATGACAGTTTCAGCCCGACCTACCTGCGGAACGCCACCGCGTATGGATCCTCGCCGCGGCTCCGGGCTGACATCGTCGTCAACAACCTGACCGGTACGGCGTTCACCCGGGGCGAGGTCCGGTTGCAGAGCGACGGCACACCGTGGCGTCCGCTGGTGCACATCGAGGACATCTCCCGGGCATTCCTGGCCGCGCTGGAGGCACCGCGCGAGGTTATTCACGACCAGGCGTTCAATGTGGGGCGGGACGAGGACGTTGTTCAGATCAGGGACATCGCGCTGCAGGTCTCGGAGGCGCTGAACGCGCCAGTGACGTTCGCGGACGGCGCTGGTCCAGATAAGCGTGACTACCGGGTCGACTTCTCGAAGATCAACGAGGTGCTGCCGGCGTTCCGCCCCGAGTGGACGGTCCCGGCCGGAATTCGCCAGCTTGCCGACGACATGGCCCGGTACGGCCTGCAGGCAGAGGACTTCGAAGGGCCGCGATTCGTACGGCTGGCTCGCATCCGAGAGCTCTCCGCCGCCGGGCGGCTCGACAACGATCTGCGCCTCCTCGACATCGCGGGAGTGTCCCGATGAACGTGCCCGAATGCCGGCTGTGCGGTGCACCGCTCACCCGCACTTTTGTCGATCTGGGAATGTCGCCTCCGTGTGAGAGCTACCTGTCTGCAGAGCAGCTGGACCAGGGGGAGGCCTTTTATCCGCTGCACGTCCGGGTCTGTGACAGCTGCCTGCTCGTACAGCTGCCGGCCTACCTGTCCGGTGAGGAGATCTTCACTCACTACGCGTATTTCTCCTCGTTCAGTGACTCGTGGGTCGCGCATGCGGGCAACTTCGTGGACGGTGCCATCGGCCGCCTGGGTCTTACCACCGACTCATTCGTCGTGGAGGTGGCGAGCAACGACGGTTACCTGCTCCAACACGTGGTGAACAAGGGCATTCGAGCGCTCGGCATCGAGCCCGCGGCCAACGTTGCGGAGGCCGCACTCGCCAAGGGAATTCCGACCGAGGTTGCGTTCCTCGGCGCGGAGACCGGCGAACGGGTCGCAGCCGAGCACGGCAAGGCGGATCTTGTCGCAGCCAACAACGTGTTCGCCCACGTGCCCGACATTGTCGACTTTGCCCGTGGCTTGCGGGCTCTCGTCGCCGACCATGGTCAGATCAGCATCGAGATTCCGCACCTTCTGCGACTCGTCGCAGACCGGGAATACGACACGATCTACCACGAGCACTTTTCGTACCTGTCGCTGCTGACGACCCAGCGGGTGTTGGCCGAGGCGGGTTTGACGGTGATCGACGTCGACGAGCTGTCGACGCACGGCGGTTCGCTGCGGACCTGGTCGACCCCGACCGAGTCGGCCGGTGAGCCGAGCGCTGCCGTTGCGAAAGTGCTGGCCGAGGAGGCCGCCGCGGGGCTCGACAGTGCCGCGGGCCACGCCGCGTTCGCGGGGACTGTCGCCGGCGTGCGCAACGACTTCCTTGATTTCCTCATCGACTGCTCGCGGAAGAAGCTGACGGTCGCGGGATACGGCGCGCCGGGCAAGGGAAACACGCTCCTCAACCACTGCGGCGTGCGGTCCGACCTGCTGTCCTTCACCGTCGACCGCAATCCGTTCAAACACGGAAAGTTTCTTCCTGGTACGCACATCCCGATCCATCCCGTGGAGAAGCTGGCGGAAGCGAAGCCGGACTATGTCGTGATCCTGCCGTGGAACCTGCGCGAGGAGATATCGGCGCAACTTGATTATGTAAAGGCTTGGGGCGGTCACCTCGTGGTGCCGCTTCCGTCGCTCGACATCTTCTGACGATGTCGTCGACCACAATGGGGGTGGAACGGTGAAGGTCGTCTTGTTCTGTGGCGGACTCGGCCTGCGCATGCGGTCGGGCAACGAATCGGCGCCGAAACCGATGATGACTATCGGCGACAGACCCGTCCTGTGGCACATCATGCGTTACTACGCGCATTTCGGGCACACGGAGTTCATCCTGTGTCTTGGTTATGGTGCGCAGGCAGTCAAGGATTACTTCCTTGAATACAAGGAGACGGCATCCAACGACTTCGTGCTGAGCAAGGGCGGTGGGCAGGTGGAGCTGCTCGGCTCGGACATCAGCGACTGGAAGATCACCTTCGTCGACACCGGGATGGACACTGAGATCGGCGAACGTCTCCGCCGGGTGCGGCGCTTCCTCGATGACGACGAGGTCTTTCTCGCCAGCTACGGAGACGTGCTGACCGACGCCCCGATGGACGAGATTATCAGCAGGGTTCTGGCGACCGATGTCGCCGGCTGCATGCTGGCGGTGAAACTGCAGGCATCCTTTCACGTCGTCCATCTTGATGAGACGGCAGATTTGGCTCCGATCAACGGATTCGAGTCGGCGGCCGGTCTTCCACTGTGGATCAACGGTGGGTTCTTCGTGCTCCGGCAGTCCATTTTCGACTACCTGAACGAGGGCGACGACCTCGTGACTCAGGGATGTGAGCGGGCCGCCCGCGACGGGAGAATGTTGGCGGTCCCGTACCGCGGTTTCTGGGCGCCGATGGACACGCTCAAAGAACGATCGTATCTCGAGGAGTTGCACCGATCCGGCAGGAGTCCGTGGGAATTGTGGCGTATCCGGCCGGGAACGGCCGAGCCGGCTGCCATACCGATGGTGGCGGAAGAGCCAATGGTGGGCGTGCTGTGATCGGGCTGGGCCTGCCTGCGGGCGAGCTCACAGTGTTGTGCATCGGGGCGCATCCGGACGACATCGAGATCGGCTGCGGCGGAACACTGTTGGCCCTCGGGGCAGCCCGGCCGATCTCGGCTCACTGTGTCGTGTTGACCAGCACCGCTGAGCGCCGCGCCGAGGCGGAAGAGGCAGCGGCGTCCTTCCTGCCCGGCTCCACAATCGACGTCCTCGATCTGCCGGACGGAAGGTTGCCGGCGCACTGGAGCACCGTAAAGAATCAACTGGAGTCCGTGGCCACTTCGGTGACACCCCACGTGATTTTTGCGCCGCGCCGCGACGACGCGCATCAGGATCATCGACTCGTCGCCGAACTCGCCACGACCGTGTGGCGCGACTCGTTGGTCCTGCACTACGAAATCCCCAAGTGGGACGGCGATTTCGGTCAGGTGACGCACTACGTGCCGGTGCCGGCGGACCTTGCCCGGCGGAAGGTCGAGCAGCTCGACAAGAGCTATCCGTCCCAGGTCGTGCGGGACTGGTGGGATGAGGAGACTTTTCTCGGCCTCATGCGACTGCGTGGCGTTGAATGCCGCAATCGCTACGCAGAAGGATTCGTCGTCGACAAGACCACTATCAGCTTCTAGCTCGCGGCCCGGCCAGGTAGCCTGGGTCAGGCAACGGTACGAAAATGTCAGGGTCCCAATCGGTGTCGGCGGCCGCACCGATCTGGGTGACGATTTCCGGCGCGATGTCCCAGGTCAGCACCACGATCTCGTCCGGACGCTGGGCGATCAACTCCTCGACCGAGCGGACCGGGACACCGGTGCCCGGGATCCGACAGCCGTGTTTGTTGGGTGACAGGTCGACGGTATAAGGCAACAGGGCGGAATTCACGCCGGCGAGCGATAGCAGCACGGTGGCCTTGGACGGTGCCCCGTAGGCCGCCACCGTTCGACCATGTTCGGCCGCTTCCGTCAGATGGCCGTGCAATGCGGTGGCCACCTTGCGGCCGCGATCGCCGAGCGCCATCAACGCATCAACCTGGTCCAGCCCCGCGGCCCGCTCGGCGTCGAGCAGTTGGTCGACACTGTCATCCACGGTCGGGTTGTCCTGGGCCCGCTGTGCTGTGACGCGAAGACTGCCACCGAAGACGGGCACGGTGTCCGCTCGCGTCACAACGAGTCCGTGATCATGGAACAGCCTCTGTACGCAGATCAAGGACAGATATACCCAATGTCCATGTCGGACGGTATCGATCTGACTCTGTTCGACGAGGGACAGCAGGTGATGGAATTCCAAGACGAGCCGGCCGTCCTGCCTGAGCCGCGCGGCATGTGCGGCGATCGGGCCGTTCAGGTCCGGCTCGTGGGCGATTCCGTGCACATCCACAACGAGGTCGGCCGTGCCAGTCCGCTCGACCGGCACCAGTCCCTCGGCGACGAAGCCGTCCAGCCATGATCCGCCGTGATGGCTGTCGATTTCGATGACGGTGGCGCCGGGCCGTAGCTGCTGATCTCGCACGACCTGATGGGCCGAGTCGGCCGCGTGTGCCAGCGCGGTGGCCGACTCCACGGCCGTCGGCGGCTCCGGCTCGGGATGCTCCGCCGGGCCGAGCTGCACCAGGGCGCAGTCGGCGCACATGACCAGCCGCAGTGGCCAGGCCGGATCGGTGGCGGGATCGTCGGCAGAAGGGAAGTAGTCCGAGGCCGGAACGTCACCGAGATCGAGGACCACAGTGGTCCGGGACCCGTGACAACCACGGCAGGAAAATGTTCGTTGCGTTGACGTCACGTCTGGCTCCCCCTGAGCGCTATATATAGCCGACGGCTCAGTA
>DATAVB010000153.1:0-3196 GCA_036267955.1 Mycobacteriales bacterium
CGACACGATCGCCGTCCGTCCGACCCAGTGGCGCTGTGGCATCGGCCGGTCATTGATGTCGGTCGCCGTCGGCCAACTTGGCGCCGATGGTTACGACGCCGCAGTCCTGTGGACGATCAATGGACTGGTCGCCACCGAGGCGTTCTACCGATCAATGGGATGGAGAGCGGAGGGAGTGACCCGAGACCACGGACGCCAGGTGCGTTACCGGTTGAACCTTTCCGCATCTGCAGACCTTGCTGGAAAGCAACTGATCAGGTAGATGTGGGGCAGGACAGGCCGAGGATACGCTCGTGCACCTGATCCCAGGAGCCAAGCCGCGACGGATCCCCACCGAGCGCTTTCAACAACGCGGGGAAGTACGCCTGCAGACTCTCTTCGTACGTCCGCCGTCCCTCCAGCAGAGAGGTCGCGGCGATCGGCAACTCGGGCAGGGTTTCCTTGATCCGCGCCCGTGTCATTGCGGCGTCCCGCGGTCCGCTGCCGTCGTCGTCGGCGACCTGCCGCTGGTTTCCGAACGCCGGAAACCGCGTCGTGTCCGGCAAGAGCGACCAGAATGGAGTCCCGTTGTGGAAGTACTCGAAGTATGCGCCGCCGGAGAGTGTCAGCCACGGCGTCCCCACCGCGAGCGCGGCGAAGCCGAAGCCAGAATGCGGCGATAAGAGGAAACCACTCTGTTCCACTATGGACAGTTGGGTGAGCAGCGGCAGGTCGTAGCCGTTGACCGCGCCGCTTTCGTCGAGCAGGGCGCGCAGTTCCCCGCCCACCAGCCCGCTGGGGCGATGGCCGCCGGACTTTCCCAGCAGCACGATCGTGGCATCCGGAAAGGTCCGCCGCAGCTCGCCGATCATGATCTGCCAGGAACCCGAGGACGGATACTGGGCCCGTTCACCGCCGCCGCTCGGCAGTATCGCCAGCACCGGCCCGGGCGACGTGCCGACGATCTCCGCGGCCGCCGCCTGCGCCTCGGGCGGAAGTGCCAATCGCAGCGACCACTCCGTCAGACGCTGTGGCGGCGTACCGACCCGGCGAGGCTGGAAGTGCGCATCGGCCGCCGCGGCGAACCTCCCAATCTGCGGAAACTGGTCCAGCGACTCCTTGTTGCGATAGCCGCCGATGTGCAGCCAGTCCCACACGGGCGGGATTCCGTCGAACGCGTCGCCGGGAAACCGGTCCCCGAGTACGTCCAGGTCGACGGTATGCAACGAGGCGAGCCACGGACAACATGCGATAAGGTCGATCGCGGTGCGGGAATTCAGTAACAGGGACACGGCCAGGCTCTCGTCACTGGCGGCGTACGCGCCGGCGACCTGCAGACCCTCGATCGCATGGCCGACCGGTGGAAACGTGCACCAGTCGACCGGAATCGTTTCGTCCTCGCGGGATCCCAAGGTCCACCTTCCGGGGTGCGCCACCGACCCGATGACCGTAACAAGGGGCGATACCGGGGGCTACCCATTTGCGTTGAGCGGCAGAATGGGGCCATGCAGCCTCGGGACAGCCCGTACCTTCCGGCCGACGCGGCGTACGGCTGCGAGTACGCGTTCGATCCCGAAAGCGCTTGGCTGCGGCAGGCGATACTCAAACCTGCCCGCTACCACGCCGAACCACTCCGATCGGTGGATCTGGTGGCGGATCTGTCATTTCTGCGACATTTGCTGGAGATGGCCTGCGCCGGGTACGACGAGCTCTTGAGACATCCGGAATTCGACCCGGACGAGTTCTTCAGCGTCTGGGCCGACAAAATCTCGATCAATTCGACCGTCGATGTGTCGCCGGGCATTGTTGAGCCGTTTCGTAGCCTGCGCCGACTGGTGCCCAACGGACACCTGACCGTGGCCGGATTTGATCCACTCATCTCCAACGATCCGTCGGTCAGGTTCCGCGAATACCAGGCTCCTGCGGCGGTTGCCATGCAGGCCACCGACGACGTCCCCGACGACGTGCGGCACGACACCCTGCGAACGGCATCACTTCTCACCGCTTCCGGTGACCTCATCCCCATCGCGACGGTCAGTGCGGCCGGGGATCGCGAGGCGATCCTCACCGACACGGCGACCTGGCTACCCCGACGTACAGACTCCGCCCGAGACGCGAACCGGGCCGCTTACGAATGGCATCGGTCGGACGACACCGGGTTCATCATCCTGCGGTCATTCCAGTACGGAGATCCGGTTGTTCGCGGTCAGCTGGATCAGTTCGTCGCGGACTACCAGAGGCACGCCGCGTGCCGGCGGCTGATCTTCGATCTCCGCGGAAATGGCGGCGGCAATCTCGAACCGATCCGCGAATGGCTCGCCCAGGCCTGCCCTGCTGGATGGACCAGTTGGTCAATGCTGGAGATCATGGGGCCGATCGCCGTCTGCAAAATGTGGAACTGGACGGTCGAATGGCAGATCCGCAACAATACGGTCGACATATCCGGCGCGCAGCGGGAGCGGGAGACAATCGCCGCACAATGGCCCCAGCTCTCCGCATCCGCGCCCACTCTGTACAAGAGCAGTCGCCGTCCCGGCGGCGGATCGACGGCGATCTCAAGCGAGGTATACGTCCTCGTGGATCGGCGCAGCGGCTCATCCGGCGAGTTGGCCGCCATCGAACTCAAGCGGGCTGTAGGCGCGACAGTCCTCGGCGAGCGCACCGCAGGCGCGTTCCTGATGGGACAGGCAGCCCGATTCGTGCTCCCCCGGACTGGGCTGATCGTGCAGGTGCCGACCCAGTGGGCACAGTTCGAGGAGCGAATGGAAGGTGTCGGATGGCCGGTGGACATCTACCTCGAGGATATCGCCATGCCGGCGACTGACCTGCTCCGGCGGCTGCCCATGCCATGACGGCTGGACCGAGAAATGCACTTGCCCTGGGGCCGGACATCTGTTGCACTCCCCACAACGGCCGTTCGACCTAGGAGTACCAGAGATGCGTCCAGCTCGCGTGTTCATCCAAATGGGACCTTTCACCTATTTAGAGGACATGACGCTTGCGCACGCTCAATTTGGGGATCCTGGCCCACGTAGACGCCGGTAAAACCAGCCTCACCGAACGACTGCTCTACACCGCCGGAGTCATCGACACCATCGGACGCGTCGATGACGGCAACACCCAAACCGACACCCTCGCCCTGGAACGCGCCCGCGGCATCACCATCAAATCCGCCGTCGTGTCCTTCCGTCTTGCCCACACCACGGTCAACCTCATC
>DATAVB010000154.1:0-3699 GCA_036267955.1 Mycobacteriales bacterium
TACGTGTCCGCGCCCGGACTGGGCAAGACCAAGATCAACGGCGTCTACGGCCAGACCAAGGAAGAGAAGCGGGTCAGCCTGGTCGAATCCGGCGCCGCGCCCGACGAGGCCGAGCGCGAGGGCACCGAGGCCGGCCGCGAAACGCTGATCAAGACCGTCGCCGACCTGACCGGCGTCACCGTCGACCATTACGCCGAGATCGGGCTATTGGGCTTCTCGCTGATCACCGACGCTCTCGGCGGCGTAAACGTCTGCCTCAAAGACCCTGTCTACGAACCGATGTCGGGCGCCGACTTCCCGGCTGGTCCGCAGAAACTCAACGGCCCGCAAGCGCTGAGCTTCGTCCGCCAGCGTCACGAACTCCCCCGCGGCGACCTGGACCGGGTGGTGCGCCAGCAGGTGGTGATGTCGTCGCTGGCCCACCAGGTGATCTCGGGCAAGACGCTGTCCAGCCCGTCCACGCTGAATCGGCTGCAGTCAGCCATCCAGCGCTCGGTGGTGCTGTCATCTGGTTGGGACATCATGGATTTCGTGAACCAGTTGCAGAAGCTGGCCGCCGGCCGGGTCGCCTTCGCCACCATCCCGGTGCTCGACGAATCCGGCTGGAGCGACGACGGCATGCACAGCGTGGTGCGGGTCGATCCCCACCAGGTACAGACGTGGGTCGCCGGGCTGCTGGACGGTCAAGCCAAGGGCAAGACCGAGGAGCTCACCTACGCGCCGGACAAAACCAGCGCCAGCGTCCTCAATGACACCGACATCAACGGACTCGCCGCATCGGTGTCAGAAGTGTTGAACGCCAAAGGATTCAGCACCGGCAAGGTCGGCAACAACGATTCCGCACATGTGAAGATCAGCCAGGTGCAGGCCGCCAAGTCCGACGATCTGGGCGCCCGGGCCGTCGCCAACGAACTCGGCGGGCTGCCGGTAGTCGCCGACCCGTCGATACCGCAGGGTTCGGTGCGGGTGGTGCTCAGCAGCGACTACACCGGACCGGGCGCGGGCCTTGGCGACGGCAGCCCCAAGCTGGCAGCCGCCTCGCACCCGGATTCGTCCGGCTCCGACGCTCCCCCGCCGTCGCCGATTCTGACCGCCGGCTCCGAACACCCGGAGTGCGTCAACTGATCTACTGATGCGATGACGCTCAGCGCCGCGATTCTGGATCCGATGCTGCGCGCCGACCCGGTCGGCCCGCGCATCACCTATTACGACGATGCCACCGGCGAGCGCATCGAACTGTCCGCCGTCACGCTGGCCAACTGGGCCGCCAAGACCGGCAACCTGCTCCGTGACGAGCTGGCAGGTGGCGCGGGCAGCCGGGTGGCCGTGCTGCTGCCGGCGCATTGGCAGACCGCCGCCGTGCTGTTCGGCGCGTGGTGGATCGGCGCGGACGTCGTGCTCGCCCCGGCCGCAGATGCCGACATCGCGCTGTGCACCGCGGAGCGACTCGACGAGGCCGACACCACCGGGGCCGGCGAGGTGGCGGTGCTTTCGCTGGACGCGTTCGGCCGACCGGTAGCCGATCTGCCGATCGGGGTCACCGACTATGCGACCGCGGTGCGGGTACATGGCGACCAGATCGTCGCCGAGCGCTCTCCCGGCCCGGCTTTCGCCGGCCGGTCGGTCGACCAGGTGCTCGACGCCTGCCGAAAATCCGCGGCCGCACAGGGTTTGAGAGTCGGCGATCGAGTGCTGTCGACCGCGTCCTGGGATACGCCTGATGACGTGATCGATAGCCTGCTGAGCGTGCTGTCGGTCGGCGGCTCACTGGTTTACGTCGCCAACCCCGACCCGGCCACGCTGGCGCGCAAGACGGAGACCGAGAAGGTCACCCGCACGCTCGATTGAGCTTTCGTGACCGATCCATGTTGATATCGCTATATGTGGATGTTAACGTCGTCGGAGGCCAGGAATTGAGCCGTAGGACACAACGGGAGGACGTTTCGCGATGGTGGTGCAAGGCCTACTAGGAAAGGCGGCCGGCACGGTGGTGACCGGCCTGGTCGGCGTCAGCGCCTACGAAGTTCTGCGAAAAGCCCTGGCCAAGGCCCCGCTCCACGAGGCAGCGGTGTCCGCCACGGAGTGGAGCCTGCGCGGCACTCGACGGGCCGAGGAAGCGGCGGAGTCAGCCCGGCTGAAGATGGCCGACGTGGTGTCCGAAGCCCGCGAGCGCATTGGTGAGGAGGCACAGCCTCCGGCCATCGGCGACCACGATCACGACCACGACCACTGATCTCCGCGATGACGGCGGCGGTGTGCCCTGACTTAGAGGTCGTGTCGGATGCGGCCGGGCGAATGCGCGTGAAAGTGCCCTGGGTGCGTGCGAATTCGCGGCGTGCGGTCGCCGTGGAAGAGGCGGTCGATCGCCAACACGGCGTTCGGGCCGTGCATGCCTATCCGCACACCGGCTCTGTCGTGGTCTGGTATTCGCCGAAGCGCTGCGATCGCGATGAGGTGCTCACGGCCATCGCCGAAGCCGAACACGTTGCCGCCGAACTCATTCCGGCCCGCACGCCACGATCTTCGGACATCCGCAACACCGAAGTGCTGCGAATGGTGATCGGCGGCGCGGCGCTGGCCCTGCTCGGCGTGCGCCGCTACGCGTTCAATCGTCCCCCCCTGCTGGGTCCGTCCGGCCAGCTGGTCGCGACCGGCGCAACGGTGTTCATGGGCTACCCGTTCCTGCGCGGCGCGCTGCGCTCGCTGCGGTCCGGACGCGCGGGCACCGACGCGCTGGTGACGGCCGCGACCGTCGCGAGCCTGGTGCTGCGCGAGAACGTCGTCGCGCTCACCGTGTTGTGGCTGCTGAACATCGGTGAATACCTTCAGGATCTGACGCTGCGCCGGACGCGGCGGGCCATCTCGGATCTGCTGCGCGGTACCGCCGACACCGCGTGGATCCGCCTCGACGACGGGAACGAAGTCCAGGTGCCGATCGACACCGTGCAGATCGGCGACGACGTAGTGGTCCACGACCACGTAGCGATACCGGTCGACGGTGACGTGGTGGACGGCGAGGCCGTCGTCGACCAGTCCGCGATCACCGGTGAGACCTTGCCGGTCAGCATCCTCGCCGGCTCGGCCGTGCACGCCGGCTCGGTCGTGCTGCGCGGGCGGCTGGTGATTCGCGCCCGCGCGGTCGGCAACCAGACCACCATCGGGCGGATCATCTCCCGCGTCGAGGAGGCCCAACACGACCGGGCGCCGATCCAGACCGTCGGCGAGAATTTCTCCCGTCGCTTTGTGCCGATCTCGTTCATCGTTTCCGCGGTCACCCTGGTGCTGACCGGAGATGTCCGGCGCGCGATGACGATGCTGCTGATCGCCTGCCCGTGCGCAGTGGGCCTGTCGACCCCGACCGCGATCAGCGCGGCGATCGGCAACGGCGCACGCCGCGGCATCCTGATCAAGGGCGGGTCGCACCTCGAGCAGGCCGGCCGGGTCGACGCGATCGTCTTCGACAAGACCGGAACACTAACGGTTGGGCGCCCAGTCGTCACAAATATCATTGCGCTGCACGATGATTGGCAGCCCGAGCAGGTACTCGCCTACGCCGCGAGCTCGGAGTTGCACTCCCGGCACCCGCTGGCCGAGGCGGTGATCCGCTCCACCGAAGAACGTCGCATCATCATTCCGCCGCACGAGGAGTGCGAGGTGCTGGTCGGGCTGGGCATGCGGACCTGGGCCGACGGCCGGACG
>DATAVB010000155.1:0-3352 GCA_036267955.1 Mycobacteriales bacterium
GCGGGCGGCTGCGGGTTCGCCGCGAGCTGCACGATCCGGAAGTGGTTGCCGAACGGATCGCGGGCACCGCAGTCAATTCCGTAGAAATGCTCGGTCGGTTCCTGGGTGAATTCGACGCCCCGCGCGCTCAGCGTTTCGTACGTTTTCTGGCAGTCGTCGGTGGTGAGCCCGAACGTGAACCCGGTGGCGCCCTTCGTCACGTGCTCGCGGACCTGCGCGGCGGTCTCCTCGTCGATCGACGGCGGCCCGGCCAGCTCCAGCAGGATCTGCCGGTTCGGGTCGCCGGGGACGTGGACGGTCAGCCAGCGCATCACGCCGAGGTCCATGTCCTGGGCCAGTTCCAGCCCGAGCTTGTTGACGTAGAAATCGAGCGCCTCGTCCTGGTCCAGAACGAAAACGTGGGACATGTTGATGTAGTTGAACATGATGTTCTCCTGATGCCGGTGAGCGGTGTGACGTGCTGCGAAGGACGCTAGTGGTCGTCCGGCTTGGCCGCTTCTCCGAAACTGCTCGGTCGGGTCCATGCCATCGTGAAACAGGTCGGTACCGCCGGGAGGCGGCCGCGGGCCCGATATCCAGACGGCGGTTCGCCGACGATGTCGCGGAAGGTCCGGCTGAAGGTGCCGAGGCTGCTGAAGCCCACGTCCAGGCAGATGTCGGTCACGCTCCGGTCGGTCGACCGCAGCAGGAACATCGCCCGCTCGACCCGGCGGCGTTGCAGATAGCGGTGTGGCGTCTCCCCGAAGGCCACTCGGAACGCCCGAATGAAATGGGCCTCGGAAACGTACGCGATCCGCGCCAGGGACGGGATGTCCAGCGGCTGGGCGAACGTACGGTCCATCGCGTCGCGGGCGCGCAGCAGCCGCCGGTTGGATTCCTCGGTAGCACGGCTCACGGGCCCATCACATCACGCCGCGGCCCGGGCCTACTTCCGCGTCAGCTGCTCGGTGACGCGCTGGTGGAACGGGCGGTCCTGAAGGGCGGCCACGACAGCCTGCAGCAGATCCATCAGCGAGTACGGCAATTCGGCTTCAAGCTCCGCCGCCGCCGCGACGGTCGCGTCCCATTCGGTGTCCAGGATTGGCAGCAGGGAATGGGCTTTCGGGGTGAGCGCGACGATCCGCTGCCGGGCGTCCGCCCCTGATTCCAGCACGACCAGGCCATCCCTGGCCAGCTGGGCCACGGTCTGGCTCGCCGCGGAATGCGTCACCGACACTGCGGCGGCCAGGTCGCGAATGGAGCTCGGGCCGCGATCGGACAACACCCGGACCAGCGGTGTATAGCGAGGACGGAAACCATCGAGGCCGAGATCCGAATAAATCTTGGCCACGTCGCCGTCGAGCAACTCCAGAACGTGCCGGAGCTGCGTGCCCATGAGTTGACCCGGTGTCGGTGACCTGTCCACCGGGCTAGTATAACAGCGCTGTTGCATCCGCGATGAGGCCAGCGCTGAGGAGAGCCGAGAATGCCAGGTATCTATCCGAAATCCGAACCGTACGACCACGGCATGCTCGACGTCGGCGACGGCAACCTCGTCTACTGGGAGACCTGCGGCAACCCGGACGGCAAGCCGGCCCTCGTGCTGCACGGCGGTCCCGGCTCCGGCTGCACTCCAGGTATGCGGCGGTATTTCGACCCGGACAAGTACCGGGTCGTCCTGGTCGACCAGCGCAATTGCGGCCGGAGCACGCCGCACGCGAGCGATCCGGCCACCGACCTCTCGGTCAACACCACCAGCCACCTGGTCGCCGACATCGAATTGCTGCGCCGGACCCTGGGTATCGAGCAGTGGCTGGTGTTCGGCGGCTCCTGGGGATCCGTCCTCGGTCTGCATTACGCCGAGCTATTTCCCGACCGGGTGACCGAACTGGTCCTGATGGGGATCGCCACCGGCCGGCGGCTGGAGACCGATCTGCTCACCCGCGGGCTCGGTCGGCTCTTTCCCGAGGCCTGGGAACGATTCCGGGCGGGCGTCCCGGCGGATGAGCGGGACAGCGACCTGTCCGCGGCGTACAACCGGCAGCTGGAAGATCCCGACCCGGCCGTCCGGGAGCGGGCGGCGCTCGACTGGTGCACGTGGGAGCAGGCGATCATCCCCACCTCACCGCCCGATCCCCGGTTCGATCCGCCGGAGTTCCGGCTGGCGTTCGCCCGCCTCGTGACCCATTACTTCAGCAACGGATCCTGGCTCGACGAGGGCGAGGTGATTCGGCGGGCCGGCGAGCTGGCGGGCATTCCCGGGGTCCTGGTGGAAGGCAGCCTCGATCTGGGAAATCTGATCGGCACCCCGTGGGCGCTGCAGCACGCCTGGCCGGGCAGCGAACTGATCATGATCGACGACACCGGACACGGCGGCGGCAAGAGCATGAGCCAGCACCTCGCGGCGGCGACCGACCGCTTCGCCCGCTGAGCTTCCGCCCGTGCGTAGACGGTGTCAGACGGCTGTGCCATCGTGAGCGAAACCTGAGAGGGGACGCCGTGAAGTACATGCTGCTCATCGGTGGCGCGGAGGATCCGGCCGGGCGGACCGCGGCCGAGATCTGCGCCTCGCCAGAGGTACGGGCCTGGGACGAGGGCCTACGGGAGCGCGGGATCTGGCGGGGTGGCAACCTGCTGCGTCCACCGGAGGAGGCCAGGACGGTACGGGTCCGCGACGGTGCGGTGGTGCTGTCGGACGGTCCGTTCGCCGAGACCAAGGACCAGGTCGGCGGGTACACGTTGATCGAGTGTGCCGACCGGGAGGAGGCTCTCGCCGCGGCCGCCGATCATCCGTGTGCGCGGTTCGGGATGGTGGAGGTACGTGAGCTCTGGTCGCCGTGAGTGTGTCGATCAGGGCGCGGCCCGTTCGTCGATAGGGCGAGCAACACACATTGCTCCTGGGAGCCCCTGAATCGACGGGAGGCGGCCGCGATGATCGACTCGGTTGCGCTGCGCTGGATCCTCACCCTGACCTTCGCCGCCATCGGCGTGTACTACCTGGTCCGCTGCGTGCAGGCCAGCTCGACCTGGGTGCTGCGGGTCTCCTGTATCGCGCACCTGGCGATGAGTGCGGCGATGATCGCCATGGTGTGGCCCTGGGGCATGAATATCCCGGTCGGTCCACAGGTGGCGGTGTTCGTTCTCGCGGCCCTGTGGTTTCTGCCGCTGGCCTGGTCGCGGGAAGGTGCCGCGATCCGGGTTCTCCACCTCCATCACGTCGTGATCATGGGCGCGATGGCGTGGATGGTCGGGAGCATGCCGACGGTGATGAGCGGCTCCGGCTCGGATATGCCGCAGGCGATGGACATGTCGCACGGAATGTCGATGCCGGGAATGGGCGGGAATTCCTCGGCCGTGCCCGGCTATCTGACCG
>DATAVB010000156.1:0-5188 GCA_036267955.1 Mycobacteriales bacterium
AGTCCTCAAACTGATCAACTGGGAGCTGGCCTCCGCGGAATCGACGTCACCATCGCCGGCGGACGCCTCGGCGGCCAAGGTGTTCGGCACCGAGCTGGCCACCGAGGCCTACCGGTTGCTGATGGAGGTGCTGGGCACCGCAGCGACCTTGCGACAGGATTCACCCGGTGCGCTGCTGCGCGGACGGGTCGAGCGGATGCACCGGGCGTGCCTGATCCTGACCTTCGGCGGCGGCACGAACGAGGTGCAACGCGACATCATCGGCATGGTGGCGCTCGGTCTGCCCCGAGCCAACCGCTAACGAATTCTGGAGAACCCATGGACTTCTCGACAACCGAAGCCGCACAGGATCTCGGCGGACTGGTCACCACGATCGTCGATACGGTGTGCACACCCGAGCATCAGCGCACACTCGACGGCCTCGATCAACGGTTCGACCGCGAGCTGTGGAGCAAGCTGGTCGATGCTGACATTCTGTCGGCCGCCGCACCGGAGTCGTTGGGCGGAGGCGGATTTGGCGTCCTCGAAGAAGTCGCCGTGCTGGTCGGCCTCGGCCGCCAGTTGGCGGCCGTACCTTATCTGGACTCTGTGGTGCTGGCCGCCGGCGCGCTGGCCCGGTTCGGCTCAGCCGAACTGCAGCAGGGGTGGGGCACCCCTGCGGTGACCGGCGCGAAGATCCTCGCCGTTGCGCTGGACGGCGAAATGGGTGACGGGCCGGTTCAGGCCACCTCAGCCGGTAACGGCTACAAGCTGACCGGAACACGCACCCAGATCGCGTACGGACCCGTCGCCGACGGTTTTCTGGTTCCAGCCGAAACCGATTCCGGCACTTCTGTTTTCCTGGTCTCCACCAGCGACCCCGGTGTGACGGTGACCGCGCTGGACACCACCGGCCTGGGCAGCATCGGGCACCTCCGGCTGGACGGTGTCGAAGTAGACGGCCAGCGTGTCGTCGGTGGCGCTGATGTCGTGAGCTGGATCAAGACGCTCGACGTGCTGGGCCACAGCGCATTCCAGCTCGGTGTGCTCGAGCGCGGCCTGCAGTTGACCGCCGAATACGCCCGGGAACGCGAGCAATTCGACCGGCCGATCGGTAGCTTCCAGGCGGTCGGACAACGGCTGGCCGACGGCTACATCGACGTCAAGGGCCTACGCCTGACCCTGACCCAGGCGGCGTGGCGGCTCAGCGAGGACCTGCCCGCCGACACCGAAGTGGCCACCGCCGCGTTCTGGGCGGCGGATGCCGGACACCGGGTGGCGCACACCATCGTTCACATCCACGGCGGCGTCGGCATCGACACCGATCACCCGGTGCACCGATACTTCCTGGCGGCCAAGCAAATTGAGTTCGCCCTGGGTGGAGCCACCGGTCAGCTGCTGAAGATCGGCCGCGAACTGGCGGATACTCCCGCGTAGACCAGTGACCGACGCACTTCCGACTGTCGCCGATCTGCTGGCACCGCTGGTCGATATCGACGACCGGGGCGTTTACTTCGAGGATTCGTTTGTCACCTGGCGCGACCATCTCCGGCACGGTGCGGCGGTGGCCGCGGCACTACGGGCGCGATTCGACCCCGGTCGGCCACCACACGTCGGGGTGTTACTTGAGAACACGCCGTTCTTCTCCTCGGTGTTGGTCGCGGCCGGAATGACAGGGATCATCCCGGTGGGCCTCAACCCGGTTCGCCGGGGTCCCGCGCTGGCCCGCGACATCGCGCATGCGGATTGTCAACTGGTGTTAGCCGACTCGAGTTCCTCTGTGACACTGGGCGATATCGACCACATCAACGTCGATTCCCCCGAGTGGGCTGCCGAGGTCGCCGGACATCATGACGCCGCGATCGGCTTCCAGTCGGCGTCACCCGACGATCTGTTCATGCTGATCTTCACCTCGGGCACCAGCGGTAATCCGAAGGCGGTGATGTGCAGCCACGGCAAGGTGGCGATCGCCGGCGTGACGATGTCCGACCGGTTCAGCCTCGGCCCGGCCGACGTCTGTTACGCGTCGATGCCACTGTTCCACTCCAACGCGGTTCTGGTCGGCTGGGCAGTTTCGCTGGCCTGTCGTGGCTCAATGGTGTTGCGGCGCAAGTTCTCCGCGTCGGGATTCCTGCCGGACATCCGCCGCTACGGCGCCACCTATGCAAACTACGTGGGCAAGCCGCTGTCCTACGTCCTCGCCACGCCCGAGAGTCCGGACGACGCCGACAATCCATTGCGGGCGGTGTACGGCAACGAAGGTGCGCCCGCTGACATCGACCTGTTCGGGGCCAGATTCGGTTGCCGGGTTGTCGACGGCTTCGGGTCGACCGAGGGCGGGATCGCCATCGGACGTACGCCGGACACGCCGTCGGGAGCTTTGGGTCCGCTGCCTGACGAGATCCAGATCATCGATGTCGACACCGGAAAGCAGTGCCCGATCGGCGCGGTCGGCGAGCTGGTAAATGTCACCGGCGCAGGGCGTTTCGAGGGTTACTACAACGACCCCGAGTCCAACGCGCAGCGGATGGCCGGCGGCATGTATCACAGTGGCGATCTCGCTTACCGCGACGAGGCCGGCTACGCCTACTTCGCCGGCCGGCTCGGCGACTGGTTGCGGGTCGACGGTGAAAACCTGGGAACCGCGCCGATCGAGCGGGTACTGGCCCGCCATCCGGACGTCACCGAGGTGGCCGTGTACGCGGTGCCCGATCCGGCCGTCGGCGACCAGGTGATGGCTGCGGTGGTGCTCGCTTCCGGCGCCGAGATCGACCCGGACACGTTCCGCGCGTTCCTCGCCGAGCAGCCCGACCTCGGCCCGAAGCAGTGGCCGTCGTACATCCGGGTCAGCTCGAATCTGCCGCGAACCGCGACGTTCAAGGTGCTCAAGAGGCAGCTCTCGGCCGAGGGCCTGGACTGCGACGATCCGGTGTTGTCCATCCCCCGCTGATCATCGTGAAAAAAGCCTTTGCCGAACTGGCGCAGACGGTGCCCGGGAAGGTCGGCGTCGCAATCGTTTCGGCCGGCGCCGACGTGACGTCGTTTGGCGAGTGGTCTGACGGTGTGGCCTGGTCGACCATCAAGGTGCCGCTGGCCGTCGCGGCGTTGCGGGCCGACGTCGCACAAGCCGACCAACTGAGCGCGGCGATCACCCGATCAGATAATGCCGCTGCCGAAGAGCTCTGGTCGCAACTCGGCGATCCCGCTGCGCAGCTTGTGCAATCCGTCCTGCGTGAAGCCGGCGATCCGGTCAGCGTGGTCGAATCAAGGCGCCTGCGTGCCGAGTACACGCCGTTCGGTCAAACGCGATGGTCATTGGCCGACCAGGCCAGGTTCGCCGCCGGACTGTCGCGCGTACCTGGGTCATCCCGCGTCACCGATCTGATGGCGACCTTGAGTGCCGATCATCGATGGGGACTGGCAGCGAAAGGCTTTGCCGCGAAGGGCGGTTGGGGTCCGGGCCTGAGCGGTGAGTATCTGGTCCGTCAGTTCGCGATCGTATCCGGGACCGTCGGCGTTGCCCTGGCAGCCGAAGTCAGCGATGGCGGATACCAGGCAGGGGTTGACGTCATCAACTCGTTGGCCGACTGGGTTGTCGGTGAGGCCTTAGCCGAGTATTGACGGCACGATAGCATCGATCAGATGCGGGCCGGGTTCGGCGAATGCCGCCCGCAGCGCGTCGGCGAATTCGCCGACAGTGGTCGCCCGACGGGCCGGCACTCCCATGCCTTCGGCTATCTTGACGAAATCCATTGTCGGGCGCGATAAGTCGAGAAGGTCAAGTGCCTTGGGTCCGGGCGCCGAGCCGACCCCCACCCGCTGAAGCTCGAGTCGCAGAATGTCGTAGGCCGCGTTGTTGTAGATGACGGTGGTGATATCGAGGTTCTCCCGCGCTTGGGTCCACAGCCCCGAAATCGTATACATCGCAGAGCCGTCGGATTCCAGAGACAGCACCGGCCGTTCGGGCGCGGCGACCGCGGCTCCTACTGCCGCCGGGATTCCGTAGCCGATCGCGCCGCCGGTCAGGGTCAGCCAGTCGTGCGCGGGTGCGCCCGCGGTCGCCACGGTCAGCGGAACACTGGAGGTGTTGGATTCGTCGACGACGATCACGTTCTCCGGCATCAGCGCGCCGACCACGTCGGCCACCGACGCGGCGGTCAGTGGGCCGCTCGGCAGCTGCGGGCGCGACAGCTCTGCGACGGGCGCAGTACTTCCCGGCGCAAGCTCGTCGGCCAATGCGATCAATGCGTCTGCCGCGCCGGTGTATTCGGCGAGCACGTGCACCTCGCAACCGGCAGGCACCAGATCGCTGGGCTTGTCGGGGTAGCCGAAGAACGACACCGGTGACCTGGCGCCGGCCAGCACCAGATGCATGGCGCCGTCGAGCTGAGCAACTGCGGCCTCGCCGAAGTAAGCGAGCCGCTCGATGGCGGGGACACCCGCACCCCGCTCCAGGCGCGTCGGGAATGTCTCGCAAAGCAGACGCGCACCGGTGGCTTGTGCAATCCGCGTCGCCGCGGCCAGGCCCGGCCGCCGGGTTGCGTCACCGCCGACCAGAATCACCGTGGGCTCGCCGGAGCGCAGTACCTCGGCGACCTCGGGCGTCAGCATCGGGTCGGCGGCAGGCGGGTTTAGCGGCAACTCGCCCGCGGCCTGGGCCCCGTCGGACCAGGACACGTCGGCGGGCAAGATCAGGGTTGCGATCTGCGCTCCCGCCCGGCTGACCGCAACCGCCTGTGCCGCGTCGACGGCGACATCGGTGATGCTGGTCGATCGGTGCACCCAGCCCGAGACGCTGCCGGCGAGCGCGTCGATGTCGGATTCCAGCGGCGCGTCGTACTTCTTGTGATACGTGGCATGGTCTCCGACGATGACCACCATCGGGACGTGGGCGCGACGGGCATTGTGCAGGTTGGCCAGACCATTACCCAGACCGGGACCCAGGTGCAGCAGTACGGCGGCCGGCCGGTCGGCGATGCGGGCGTACCCATCCGCTGCTCCGGTAGCAACACCTTCGAAAAGCCCGAGTACGCCGCGCATTTGCGGAACCGAGTCCAACGCCGCGACGAAGTGCATCTCGGACGTGCCGGGGTTGGCGAAGCACACGTCCACCCCGGAGTCGACCAGCGTGTTGATCAGAGCCTGCGCACCGTTCACGCTTCGACTGTAGAGCTGGTCAGATTGACAGCGCGGCCTGGGCGCAGATCTG
>DATAVB010000157.1:0-58167 GCA_036267955.1 Mycobacteriales bacterium
GTCACCCGGCCGAGGTCGATCACGCTGGGCCTGGGTGCCGCCATCCCGCCGCTCAGCGGGACCGTGGCCGCGGGCTTCGTGGTCTGCGTACCGTCGTCGGCCACGTCGACCCGGGTGATCTCGATCGATCCCGCGTTGAGCCGCGCCCGGTCCTGATCATCGACGTAGTAGAAGTCGTCGCCCATCGGATGGTGCTGGAAGAGGAAGGACGGCGTGTCACCGTGCAGCTGGCGATCCAGCCAGGCCAGGTGGGCGTCGGAGTAGTGGCCCGGCTCCTGCAGCTGCTGGGTCGGATCGAAGCCGATGAACCGGATGCCAGCCGCTTCGAAGGCATAGGGCGCCGGACCGAAATGGCCGTGGTAGAGCTCCTGCGCCGAGCCGTCCCAGCGGACCTCGTGGTTACCCGGCGTGTAGTGCACCCGACCGCGCAGGGCGGCCGGCAGCAGCCGGTCGTAGATCTCGTACTCGTCCGCCACTCCGGTGTCGGTGACGTCGCCGCAGTGCAGTACGAACGCGGGCTCGCGGGCCGCGATCGCGATCAGCACATTGGCCAGCCACTGTTGCCGTTCGACAGCACTGACGTTGACGTGGGTGTCGGAGACGATCGCGAACTCGAGCGGCCCGGCCGTCGGTACGGCGGCACCGGCCGGAGCCGCGCCAACCATCGAGCCGATTGCGCCAAGCGTCACCGATCCGGCCGCGAGCCCCAGAAACTCCCGCCGATGCAGGCATGACTCCATACCGCGTCTCCAGTCGGGTCGATACCAGTCGGGTGCCGGTCAGTCAGGTCACTGACGGGTCCGCGGCTATCTCTACCCGTTCAGATCGCCACGGTCTATACCGATTTCTCCTGAAGAAGACAGAACGGGTGACCGGCCGGGTCGGCGTAGATCCGCCAGAAGTTCGCGCCGTCGTCCAGCCGCCGGCAGCCACGGGCCTGGACGAGCCGTTCGGCGGCGGTCAGATCGGCGACGCCCAGGTCGAGGTGGAACTGCTGCGGCCGGGCCGGATCGGGCCAGTCCGGCGGGCGGTGGTCGGTCGATCGCTGGAACCCCAGGACCAGTCCGGAGTCCAGGTGCAGCGTCGCCCAGTTCTCGCCGAGCGCCCATCTGGGGTCCGGCTGATTGACGGCGCCGCCGAGCAGCGCCTGATAGAACTCGGCCAGTTCGAGCACGTCCGGGCAGTCGAGCACCACACACTGCACGTTCGCGATCACCAATGCACTCCCGTCCGCTTCTGCCGAGACGGCGATCCTGTCAGACCCACGCCGTACGTTGTCGGGCATGACGCTCGCCGCCGACAGGTACCTCAGTTCATTGCGCGCCGACGCCGCGCTGCTCGGCACTGCCGCCCGGCGCGATCGGGCAGCGGCCGTGCCGTCCTGCCCCGGCTGGTCCGTGACAGATGTGGTGGAACACGTAGCCGTGGTCTACGAGCACAAGGTCGCCTGCATGCGCCTCGGCCACGCGCCCGACCCGTGGCCGCCGGGGATTCCGCCGGGCGACCCGGTCGATCGGCTGGAGACCGCGCTCGCGGAGTTGATCGACGAGCTGGTCGCGCGCGGACCGGCCGCACCGGCCTACACCTGGCACGAGCCGGACCAGACGGTCGGCTTCTGGTATCGACGGATGGCCCAGGAAACTGCGGTGCACCGGGTCGACGTGCAGCTCGCTCTCGGTGCGCCGGGCCCGATCGACGCGGACATCGCGAGCGATGGCATCGACGAGCTGCTGGACGTCATGCTGGCCGGCGACTGGTCGGATCTGCCGCAGCCGGAACGGCGCACCGTCGTGGCACTCGACCCGGGCGACGGGACGCGGGTGGTCGTGCTGGAGCCGGATCAGGTGCGCATCGATCGCTCGGGGGCCGCCGGCCCCTCGGACGCGGCGCTCGGCGGGCGGCCGGACGACCTGCTGCTGTGGGGTTGGCATCGCCGCGACCTGGCCGGGCTGGCATCGACCGGCGATCCGGCGGCCATTGCCGCACTGCACAATCGATTACAGCTCGTAACCCAGTAATTCCGTTACGTATTAGTCGCGCTCAGTCGTTTGCCGGAATATGGGCGGTGCCCACCCAACCAGAATCGGACTCGGGCCCGCATTGACGGTGTTCCGGATGTGAACGCCGATCAAACCGCGTCCGTGGAAGGGAAATGGACGACTCGGGCGCGGTCGAATTCACCCGGTGACGGGCATCGCACTGGCATACTGGCCGACGATGTCCGCCTTCAAGAAATCTGATGTGCCGGATGACAACCAGCCTGACGCTGGCACCTCCGGCCCGGTTTTCGTCGACCCCTCCGGACGTCGCCAACGTTGGGTCCGCCGCGCGGCAATGGCGGTGACTGTTCCACTCATCGGATATCTGGCATTCGTCACGGTGTCGCTTGTCGTCAAACCCGGACTGTTGCCGGTCCTGGTCCCGGGCGCGGCACCCGCCGCCCGATCCCTGCATGCCCTGTCGCACGACGAGAAGACACTGCATCGCACCGCGCCCGCCCCGACGCCCGCTCCGCAGCGCCCGACCGCCGGGGAGCTCTCGTCGGCGCAGGCTTCGGCGTCGCTGGATCCGGTCGCGAACACCTCGGACGAGCCGTCCCTGCCGCCGACCGGCACGCCATCGCAGACCGCGGTCGCGCCCACTCCATCGAAACCGCCGAGCGCGTCGCCTCCCGCCCGGCGCACGACGGCCCCGACTCCGCCCGTTGACCCGACGACAGGTCCGTCGCCACGGTGCCACGACTGGCCGCGGCACCAGCCCGACTCGGCCGCCAGCTGGTGGCAGCAGCGGCATACGAGTCCCCCAGATCAGCGAATCCGGCCGCCGCGGCGGCATTGCGCGCCCGGGGCGACGTCACCCTGACGGCGCGGAGACTGGTCGGTAGGCACCGGCTCGAGCCGACCCACTGGTGTCTGTTGCTGGTGGGGATGGCAGCCCTGCTGGTGGCACTCCTGCTTGGTGGGTATGCGAAACACCGGGTCGGCGCCTCCTCGACCAAGCCGCCGGCCGGCGCCGCCAAGGCACCGCCGATTGCGGGAAACGGCTCAGTCATTGACGATCCGGACGGCCAGCTGACGTCCCGCGGACTCCCGGCCCGGACCGTCGCGCTGACCTTCGACGACGGGCCCGATCCCCGGTGGACGCCCCGGGTGCTGGAGGTGCTGCGCAAGGAACACGTGCCGGCGACCTTCTTCGTGGTCGGCTCCCGGGCCTCGGCGCACCCCGCTCTCGTACGGCAGGAGGTCGCCGACGGCTACGAGGTCGGCAGCCGGACCTTCACCAACGCCGACCTCGGCACGCTGCCGCGCTGGCGGTCGGAGCTGGAACTCGCGGTGAATCAGCTGACGCTGTCCGGTACCGCCGGCATCACGACCTCGCTGCTGCGCCCGCCGTACACCTCCGGGCCGGATGCGCTGACGACCCGGGACGTGCCGGTCGTACGCCGCGCCGCGAAGGCCGGTTACGTCGTGGTGCTCGCCGATCAGGACAGCCAGGACTGGCGCCGGCCGGGGGTCGGCGCCATCACCCGCAATGCCGTCCCACCGAACGGGACGGGCGCGATCGTCCAGTTCCACGACGCCGGCGGCGACCGTTCCCAGACGGTGCATGCGCTCACCCATGTCATCACGACGCTGAAGCAGCGGCATTACCGGTTCGTCACGGTGTCCGGCGGGGTGGGACTGAGCCCGACCGCCGGCATGCGGTCGGTCGGGACGTTCGAGCACTGGTGGGGCATCCTGCTGCTCCTCGTGCTGCGCTTCGCCAGATTCGTGACGACCGCACTGGCCTGGCTGGTGGTGCCGCTGGTAGCGCTGGCCCTGCTGCGCTCGATCGTTCTGCTGGTGTTGGCCAATCGGCACGTCGCCGTGGTCCGGCGCCGCCCGGACAACGGGTGGGTGCCGTTGGTCAGCGTGATCGTGCCGGCCTACAACGAGGTTGCCGGCATCGCGGCGACCGTGCGGTCCGTGGTCGCCAGCAACTATCCGGGCCTGGAGGTGATCGTGGTCGACGACGGCTCCCGGGACGGCACCGCCGACGTGGTGGAGCGTCTCGGACTCGCCAATGTCCGGGTGATCCGGCAGCCGAATGCCGGCAAACCGGCGGCGCTGCGGACCGGGATCCGGGCCGCGCAGTACGACATCGTCGTACTGATCGACGGTGACACGATCTTTGCGCCGGACACGATCCGGCGGCTTGTCCAACCGTTGCGCGACGAGCAGGTGGGCGCGGTGGCCGGGAATACCAAGGTTGGCAACCGGCGCGGTCTGCTCGGCCGCTGGCAGCATCTGGAATACGTGATCGGCTTCAATCTCGACCGCCGGATGTATGACCTGCTGCGGTGCATGCCGACCGTGCCGGGCGCCGTCGGAGCGTTTCCACGGTCGGTGTTGCAGGTGGTGGGCAATGTCAGCGACGACACGCTCGCCGAGGACGCCGATCTGACCATGGCGATCAACCGGGCCGGATATCGCATCGTCTACGAGGAACGGGCGATCGCCTGGACCGAGGCACCCACCAGCATCGGCGCGCTGTGGCGGCAGCGGTTCCGCTGGTGTTACGGCACTCTGCAGGCCGTGTGGAAACACCGGGCCGCGGTGCGCGAGCGTGGCCCGGGCTGGCGGCTCGGCCGGATCGGCCTGCCCTACCTGGTGGCATTCCAATTTCTGCTGCCGCTACTGGCGCCGGTCATCGACATCTACGCGCTCTACGGACTGCTTTTCCTGGACCCGGTGAAGATCGCGGCGCTCTGGTTCGGGTTCCTGGCATTGCAACTCGTCACCGGGATCTACGCGCTGCATCTGGACGGCGAGCGGCTGCGCCCGATGTGGGCCCTGCCGTTCCAGCAGATCGTCTACCGGCAGTTGATGTATTTCGTCGTGATCCGCGCGGTGTTCACGGCGCTGTCCGGAGCGAAACCGCGCTGGCACAGCGATCGGGCCGGCGAGGTCACGGTGAACGACCAGTTGAACGGGTCGACCGTCGCCCACTTGTAGGCGACCGTCGGCTGTGGCTCGGAATTCAGCGGCCGGACACCGTCCGCCCGCCGGCCGCCGACGCGGTTTTCCGGGTCGCTGTTTTTGCGGCCGCTTTCTTGGTTGTTGCTTTCCCGGCTGCCGTTGTCTTGGTTGTTGCTTTCCCGGCTGCCGTTGTCCTGGTCGCCGCTGTCTTCGCTGCCGTTGCCCTGGTCGTCGCTTTGTTGCCGGTCGACGTGGTGGTGCGAGCCGCCACCGTCTTCCGCGCAGCGGCCGGAGCCGCCCGTCGAGTCGTGGCTCGCGTCGCCGGCAGCATCTCCTTGAGGAACCGCCCGGTGTGACTCTCCTGCACCCGGGCGATGTCCTCCGGCGTGCCCTCGGCCACCACCACACCGCCACCCCGACCGCCCTCCGGGCCCATGTCGATGAGCCAGTCCGAGGTCTTGATGACGTCCAGGTTGTGCTCGATCACGATGACCGTGTTGCCCTGGTCGACGAGCCGGTCCAGCACACCGAGCAGCTTGCGGACGTCTTCGAAATGCAGCCCGGTGGTCGGCTCGTCCAGGATGTAGACCGTCCGGCCGGTGGATCGCTTCTGCAGCTCGGAGGCGAGCTTGACCCGCTGCGCCTCGCCCCCGGACAGGGTCGGGGCGGGTTGCCCGAGCCGCACGTAGCCCAGTCCGACATCGACCAGTGTCGCGAGGTGCCGGCGGATCGCCGGCACCGCCTCGAAGAACTCCGCGGCCTCCTCGATCGGCATGTCGAGGACCTCGGCGATCGTCTTGCCCTTGAAGTGCACCTCGAGTGTCTCGCGGTTGTACCGGGCGCCCTGGCAGACCTCGCACGGGACGTACACGTCGGGCAGGAAGTTCATCTCGATCTTGATCGTGCCGTCGCCGGCACACGCCTCGCAGCGGCCGCCCTTGACGTTGAAGGAGAACCGACCCGGCTGATAGCCACGGACCTTGGCCTCGGTCGTGCCCGCGAAGAGCTTGCGGACGTGGTCGAAGACGCCGGTGTACGTCGCCGCGTTGGATCGCGGGGTCCGCCCGATCGGTGACTGGTCCACGCCGACGACCTTGTCCACTTCAGACAGTCCCTTGACCCGGCGGTGCCGGCCGGGCACCATCTTGGCGCCGTTGATCTGATTGGCCAGCACCGCGTAGAGGATGTCGTTGACCAGGGTGGACTTGCCCGAGCCGGAAACTCCGGTGACGGTGACGAAACAGCCGAGCGGGAACGACACGTCGATGCCCCGCAGGTTGTGCTCGCGGGCGCCCTGGACGACGAGCTCGCGGCCGGGCGTCACCGGCCGGCGGCCCTCCGGAACGGCGATGCTCCGGCGGCCGGACAGGTAGGCCCCGGTGAGCGAGTCCTTCGACTTCTTCAGCGCTGCCACGGTGCCGCTCACCACGACGTGGCCACCGTGCTCGCCGGCACCCGGGCCGATGTCGACCACCCAGTCCGCCGCATGGATGGTGTCCTCGTCGTGCTCGACGACGATCAGGGTGTTACCGAGATTGCGCAGCCGGACCAGGGTCTCGATCAGCCGGTGGTTGTCCCGCTGGTGCAGCCCGATCGACGGCTCGTCCAGCACATAGAGCACGCCGACCAGACCGGATCCGATCTGGGTGGCGAGCCGGATCCGCTGTGCCTCGCCGCCGGCGAGCGTCGCCGCCGGCCGATCCAGCGACAGGTAGTCCAGACCGACGTCGAGCAGGAACCCGAGGCGCGCGTGCACCTCCTTCAGGACCCGCTCGGCGATCATCTTCTCCCGCCGGCCGAGCGTCAGGTCGCGGAGGAACTCGGCGCACTCTCCGATGGACAGGCCCGCGACCTCGGCGATCGACTTGTCCCCCAGCGTCACCGCCAGAACCTCGGGCTTCAGCCGGGCACCGCCACAGGTCGGGCACGGCACCTCCCGCATGTAGCCCTCGTACTTCTCCCGGCTGTAGTCGCTGTCGGTCTCGGAGTGCCGCCGCTCGATCCACGGGATGACGCCCTCGAACGAGGCATAGTAGGACCGCTCGCGGCCGTAGCGGTTGCGGTAGCGGACGTGCACCTGAATGTCGTGCCCGTGCAGCACCGCCTTCTGCGCCCGGGCCGACAGCTGCTCCCAGGGAGTGTCGAGCCGGAACTCCAGGTCGTTGGCCAATGCCTCGAGCAACCGCTGGAAGTAATCACTGGTGTGGCCGGACGACCACGGAGCGATCGCGCCCTCGTTCAACGACTTCTCGTCGTCCGGGACGACCAGCTCCGGATCGACCTCCTTGCGGGTGCCGATGCCGGTGCATTCCGGGCAGGCGCCGAACGGCGAGTTGAAGGAGAACGAACGCGGCTCCAACTCCTCCAGACCGAGCGGGTGACCGTTCGGACAGGCCAGCTTCTCGGAGAAGGTGCGCTCCCGGTGCGGATCGTTCTCCTCCAGGTCGACCAACTCGATGTCGATCAGGCCGTTGGCCAGACGCAGCCCCGTCTCGACCGAGTCGGTGAGCCGGCGCTTGGCCGACGCCTTCACCGCGAGCCGGTCGACGACGACCTCGATGGAGTGCTTCTCCTGCTTCTTCAGCTTGGGCACATCGGTGAGCAGGTGCACCACACCGTCGACCCGAGCCCGGGAGAAGCCCTGGGTCTGCAGTGAGGAGAACAGGTCGACGTATTCGCCCTTGCGGGACCGCACCACTGGCGCCAGCACCTGGAACCGGGTGCCCTCGGGCATCTCCAGAATCTGGTCGACGATCTGCTGCGGCGTCTGCCGGCTGATCAGCTCGCCACAGGTCGGGCAGTGCGGCTGGCCGGCGCGCGCATAGAGCAGCCGGAGGTAGTCGTACACCTCGGTGATCGTGCCGACGGTTGAACGCGGGTTGCGGTTGGTCGACTTCTGATCGATGGAGACCGCGGGCGACAGCCCCTCGATGAAATCGACGTCGGGCTTGTCCATCTGCCCCAGGAACTGGCGCGCGTAGGCCGACAGGGACTCGACATAGCGTCGCTGCCCCTCGGCGAAGATGGTGTCGAAGGCGAGGCTCGACTTGCCCGAGCCGGACAGCCCGGTGAACACGATGAGGGCGTCGCGGGGCAGGTCGAGATGGACATCTCGCAGGTTGTGCTCACGCGCGCCACGGACGATCAGACGGTCTGCCACAGACGTACCCCAACAGCTGGCGGATAGCGGACTTGTACGGACGAACTCACGCTAGCGACGGCCACCGACAAATCTGCTCCCGCCGCCGAAACCAATGTAGCTGCGTCCTCCGACAGTTCTCGCCACACCGCCCGCCCCGATGCCCGGCGCTCCCGATCGAAGTGCGCTCCACCCGCGGCCGCAGCCTCGCAAAACGGGTAAAGCGCACTTCGATCCAGGAAGGGGCCAGCTACTTGGAGAGACCGCTAGCTGGAGAGACTGTTACCTGGAGAGACTGTTACTTGGAGAGACTGTTACTTGGAGAGACCGAGAACCAGGAGGTTCGGGTACGGCGGGTACGGCGGCAGGTAGAAGTTCGCCACCTGCGAGCCACGCAGGAACGCGTTCTTGGCGTAGAGCAGCGGCACGACCGGGGCGTCGCCCATGATCTTCTTGTCCAGCGCCGCCCAGTCCGACTCGGCCTTGGACTGGTCGGTCTCGCCGATCGCCGCGTTGATCGCCGCGTCCACCGGGCCGGTGGTGTACCGGGAGATGTTGTAGCCCTGGTTGCCGATCTGATCGGCGCCGAACAGTGGCTGGATCGCGCCGGCCGCGCTCGGGTAGTCGGCCAGCCAGCTGGACACCGTCAGGTCGTAGTCACTCTTGTTGCCGGTCGCATCCGCGGTCCAGGCGTCCGAGTCCAACTGGCGGAACTTGACCGTGATCCCGGCCCGCTTGAGCGCGGCCTGGATCGCCTCCGACTCCGAGACGGTCGTGTCCACGCTGGTGTCGACCAGCATCGTCAGCGTCAGTCCTTTGGCATAGCCGGCCGAGGCGAGCAGGCTCTTGGCCTTCTTGACGTCGCCGCCGTCCGGCGCCTGGTACGCGTTGTACTTCTGGTAGCCGTTCAGACCCGGCGTGATCAGCGTCGAGGCGATGTCGCCGCCGATGGTCGGCCCGCCGGCCGCCACCTGCACCGACTTCTTGTCCACCGCGTACTCGATCGCCTGCCGCACCTTGAGGTTGGACAGCGCCTTGCGCTTGACGTTCATCGCCAGGTAGGTCAGTGCCCCACTGCCGGTGGACAGCCGTGACTTCACCGAGGGGTTGCCCTGGACCTTCGGCAGCAATGGCGCCTGCAGGCTCACGTAGGAAATAGCGTCCTTGTCATTGCCCTGATCGGTGATGAGCCGGTTGTTCACCGTCGAGTCCGACAGACCCATATCGAGCACGATCTTGCTGGCCTGACCGGAGCGGATGTCGTCCTTGCTCCAGTACTTGTTGCGGACACCGATGAGTTCCTTGCCCTGCTTGAGCGACTGGACGCTGTACGGACCACTGCTGACCGGGTGTTTCCCGTAGTTCACCGGGTCGGTGTCCGACGCCTTCGGTACGGGCGAGAACGCCGGCATGCTGGCGATCCACGGCCAGTCACCGAAGGACTTGTTCAGGTGGAAGATGATCGTCGTGGCATTCGGGGTCTCGATCGAGGCCAGCTGCTTGCCGGAGAACGGGCCCTTGTAGGTGCCACCGCCGACCAGCAGCGTCTTGTGGTAGTTCAGCCCGCCGGCCAGCGACGGGTCGAAGGACCGCTCGAGGCCGTACTTCACGTCCTGCGCGACGATCGGCTTGCCGTTGGAGTACTTCAGCCCGGTCTTGAGGTGGTACGTCCACACCTTGCCGTTGTCACTGGGCGTGCCGGTGTCCGTCGCCAGGTCGCCCACCACGGTCGGTGACTGGCCCGGCGCCTCCTTCCAGGTGGTCAATCCCCGCTGAAAGAGGTGCAGCGTTGTGGTGCCAAGGTTCTGGCTCTTCGCCGGGTCGAGCTCTACGGTCGGCTGGTCGGTCAGGATATAGAGCGTGCCGCCTTTCGCGGCCTTCGGTTGGGATTTCGAATTCGACGTCGAATTGGCGTTGCAGGCCGCCGCGAGCACGGCCAGTGCCACCACCGGTGCCGCGAGCAGTCGAGTGCGTTTCATGAGGTCCTTCCCTGCATTTCGGTCAGAAAGATTGGCGCATGAGAAATTCGGCGGTATTCAGATATGGCTACAACATCGGAACGGCATCGGCTATGCCACCTCGTCCGATGATTCGGCGGCCGGGAAATGACAGGCCACGTCGTGCCCGGCGACCTGACGCAGCGGCGGTTCGGTGACCCGGCAGATGTCCTGCGCCTTCCAGCATCTGGTGTGGAAGCGACAGGCCTGCGGCGGGTCGAGCGGGCTCGGCACATCACCGGTCAGGGTGATCCGCTCGTGCAGCTTCCGCGCGTCCGGGTCGGGCACCGGTACGGACGACAACAACGCTGTTGTATAGGGGTGTTGGGCGTTGCGGTAAAGGTCGTCGGCGGCGGCCACCTCGACGAGTTTGCCGAGGTACATGACGGCGACCCGGTCGGAGATGTGCCGCACGATCGACAGGTCGTGCGCGATAAAGATGTAGGAGAGATTGAATTCGTCCTGCAGATCGCCGAGCAGGTTCATGATCTGCGCCTGGATCGACACGTCGAGGGCGGACACCGGCTCGTCGCAGACGATCACCTTCGGGCGCAGCGCGAGGGCCCGCGCGATGCCGATCCGCTGCCGCTGCCCGCCGGAGAATTCGTGCGGGTAGCGGTTGTAGTGCTCCGGGGACAGCCCGACGATCTCCAGCAATTCCTGGACCGCCGTCCTGATCTGCCTGTCCCCCAGCGTCTTCTGCAGTTTGAACGCGGTCCCGATGATCGTGCCGACGTTGTGTCGCGGATTCAGCGACGAGTACGGATCCTGGAAAATCATCTGGATGTCGCGGCGCAGAGGTTGCATGGCCCGCCCGTTCAGCGCGGTGATGTCCCGACCGTCGAAGACGATCCGGCCCGCGGTGGGCTCGATCAGCCGGATGACCAGTCTGGCCACTGTGGACTTTCCGCTGCCGGATTCGCCGACCAGACCGAGCGTCTCTCCCCGGCCCAATTCGAAATCGACGCCGTCGACCGCCTTGACCGACTGACCGGATCTGCGCCCGCGCAGCGCCGTACCGACGGGGAAATGCTTCGTGAGACCCGACACCTGCAGAATCGGATCACCGGCAGTGGTCACAGTGTTTTCAGTGGTCCCATCGCTTTCTGTCGTCATAGCGTCGGTTTCACCTCCTCCGCCCAGATGGCCCGCCGTTCCACGGGCGGGAGATGGCAGGAGACCAGGTGTCCGCCCGAGCCGACCAGTTGCGGTGGATCGGTCAGGCAGGCAGTGCCGACCCGCTCCTGGTAGGGGCAGCGCGGGTGGAACGGGCACCCGGACGGCACCTGGATCAGCGACGGCGGGCTGCCCGCGATCGAGCGAAGCCGCTCGGTGCGGTCCCGGTCCAGCCGGGTCGTCGAGCCGAGCAGGCCCCAGGCGTACGGGTGCTCGGGCCGGTGGAAGATATCGCGCACCGTCCCGGTCTCCACGGCCTTCCCGGCGTACATGATCAGGACGTCGTCGGCGACATCGGCGACAACCCCGAGATCGTGCGTGATCAGGATGACCGCCGATCCGAATTCGGCCTGGACGTCGGCGATGAGCTCCAGGATCTGGGCCTGCACGGTGACGTCGAGCGCCGTTGTCGGCTCGTCGGCGATGATCAGATCCGGGTTGCAGGACAGCGCCATCGCGATCATCACCCGCTGCCGCATGCCGCCGGAGAACTGGCTCGGGTAGTCGTCCACCCGCTTCGCCGGTTGTGGGATGCCGACCCGGTCGAGCATCTGTATGGCGAGCTGGCGGGCCTCCTTGCGGGAGACCTCATTGTGCACCCGGTAGGCCTCCGCGATCTGCTTTCCCACCGTGTAGAAGGGATGCAGCGCGGACAGCGCATCCTGGAAGATCATCGCCATCTGCTGTCCGCGCAACCGGCGCACCACTTCGGCCGGCGCCGCCACCACGTCCACCCCGTCCAGCACGATCTCGCCGCTGACCCGCGCCGAGCCGCGCGAGAGCAGACCCATGATGGCCAGGCTGGTGACGCTCTTCCCGGACCCGGACTCGCCGACGATCCCCAACGTGCGGCCGCGCTGCAGCGCGAAGGACAGCCCGTCGACCGCGTGCACCACCCCGTCGTCGGTCGGGAACCTGACATTCAGGTCCCGTACCTCCAGGAACGGCCGGCTGTCCGGGCTATTCAAGGGTCACCCGCGGATCCAGGAAGGCGTACACCACGTCGACGACGAGGTTGGCGCAGATGATCAGGAACGCGGCGAAGAGGGTCGTGCCGACGATCACCGGCAGGTCGTACTGGTGCACGGCGTCGATGACGAGCCGGCCGATCCCCTGCATCGAGAAGACCTGCTCGCTGATGACCGCGCCGCCGAGCAGGCTGCCGAGATCCAGACCGAAGATCGTCACGATCGGCGTCAGAGCCGCGCGCATTCCGTGCCGGATCACCACGGTCCGCTCCGGGAGACCCTTGGCCCGCGCGGTGGTGATGTAGTCCTCGCCCAGCACGTCGAGCATCTGTCCGCGGGTCAGGCGCGCGTAGAGCGCCGCGGAGAGAAAGGCGAGCGTGCACCACGGCAACACCAGGTGCCAGGCCCACTGCACCGGCCCGTCCACGAAATTCGCGTACCCGTTGACCGGCACGATGTTGAGCTCGAAACCGAAGACGTAGATGCCGATCAGCCCGACCAGATAGGCCGGCGCCGAAACCCCGGCAAGCGCCGCGACCATGGCGGCCCGGTCGATCGCGGTGCCACGCTTGATCGCCGAGATCGTCCCGGAGGTGATGCCGAAGATGAGCCACAGCACGGCCGCGCCGATCGCGATGGAGAAGGTCACCGGAAAGCGGTCGGCGATCAGCGACGACACCGAATGGTCCTGGAAGAACGAATAACCGAGGCACGGCGCCGAGCAGTGGATGGCCGTTGCGCCCGATCCGTACGTGCGTCCGACGACGACGCCGCGCAGGAATTCCAACCACTGCACCACGATCGACCGGTCCAGCCCCATGTTCGCCCGGACCGTACGCAGCGTGTCCGGCGTGCAGGGCTTGCCGCAGGACAGCCGCGCAGGGTCGGACGGGATCAGGTAGAAGATCGCGTACGTGACGGCGCTGGTGATCAGCAGCACCAGAATGATGCCGAGGACGCGGCGCACGATGTACCAGGCCATGCCCTACCGCCCGGACCGCGGGTCGAAGGCGTCGCGCAGACCGTCACCGAAGAGGTTGAACGCGAGCACGGCGAGGAAAAGCGCGCCACCGGGGAAGAGCAGGTACATCAGGTCGGTCTGAAACCAGTCGACCGCGTCGTTGATGGCCCGGCCCCAGTCCGGCGTCGGCGGTGGGATCCCGACGCCGAGGAAGGACAGGGACGCCTCGGCGCCGATCATTCCCGGGATCGTCAGGGTGGCGAAGACGATGATCGGCGCCAGCAGGTTGGGCAGCAACTGTTTGACGATGATGTGGCCGGCGCCCGCGCCGAGCGAACGCGCCGCGTCGACGAATTCCCGCCTGATCAGCGACAACGTCTGTCCTCTGATCACCCGGCCAAAATACGGAAACCCGAAAAAGCCGATCACCAGGATCAGCAGCAACGGCCGGGGAAACGACGGTGGGGCGAGGATGCCAAGCGAGATCATGAAGATCAGCGCGGGAAATCCGAACATCACATCCATGAACCGGCCGAGCACGGTGTCCACCCAGCCGCCGAAGTAGGCGGCGACCAGACCGGTCGCGGTGCCGAGCCCGACCGCCAGAAACGTCGCGGCGATGCCGATCAGGAATGAGGTGCGCGCGCCGTAGACGACGACGGCGAAGAGATCACGGCCGGTGGTCGGCTCGACGCCGAACCAGTGTGTCCCGCTGATCCCGCCCAGTGCGCCGTTGGGCGCGCCGCCGGCGTCTCCGTTGAGGAGTCCGATGTGGTAGGTGTACGGGTCCTGGCCTTCGAGGCGGGCCAGCAATGGCGCGGCAATCGCCATTACGAAATACAGGAGCACAATCACGCCGCCGGTCATCGCAACCCGGTCCCGGCGCAGTCGCAGCCAGGAGATCTGCCACAGCGAGCGTCCAGCGATACGCGGTGCTTCCGGCGTATCACGCTCGGTGATAGCTTCAGGCATTGTCTGCGCTCCGGTCTAGGTCTGGGCCGGTCCAATCTAGCCATCGGCACCGCCGGTTTCTTCCCCGGCTATGTTTCGAGGACAGGTGGCGCTCAGCACACCGGGGCCGCCGCCCATCGAGAGGAGTGGTGCCTCATGTCCGAGTACACCGGTGCGGTACATCCCGGCGGACCGATCGCGGTCCGCGAACTGCCAGGTCTGACCATCAGCAAGTGCTCGGTCGGGTCAATGGACAACAACGCCTATCTGCTGGTCTCGGCCGGCGACGGGCTGCTCATCGACGCCGCCGCGGAGCCGGGCCGGCTCGTCGAGCTGATCGGCGCCGTACCCGTCCGCACCATCGTCACCACGCACCGGCACGGCGACCACTGGCAGGCGCTGGCCGAGACCGCGTCCCGGACCGGGGCGCAGCTCGTCGCGCAGACGCTGGACGCACCATCCCTACCGGTGCCGGTCACCCGTACGGTCGAGAACGGCGACACGGTGGACGTCGGCTCGGTGTCGTTGTCGGTCATCCACCTGCGCGGGCACACCCCCGGGGCCATCGCGCTGCGGTACGACGACCCGGCCGGCCACCCGCACCTGTTCACCGGCGACTCGCTGTTTCCCGGCGGCCCGGGCGGGACCGGAAACCCGCGGGACTTCACCTCGTTGATGGACGACCTCGAGGCGCGGGTCTTCGATGTGCTGCCGGACGAGACCTGGGTCTACCCCGGCCATGGAAACGACACCACGCTCGGCGCCGAGCGTCCGCACCTAGCCGAGTGGCGCGCCCGCGGCTGGTGAACTTCGCGATACACCCGTCATAGCTGAGCGACTATGAACACCGGCATTGGGTGCGCCCGCTCGGGCAATGCGACCACGCCACGTGGAGCGGGGCGATAAAGGGCCACCTTCGTCCGTATCTTCTCGCCGATTATCTGGCGTTCTTCGTTCGCCACGGCGTGGTAGTCGCAGCCAGTTAACGGGCTGTCCACCTTTGCGAAGCAGGAGCGGACCATCACGCCGTTCGAGACGACGAGCGTCTCGATGGCGGCGGCGTTCGGTTGTGCGCTGCCGAACTCCCATGGAGACGGGATCACACCCGGGGCCGGGCGCCCGCACGTCGCCGAGTGGCGCGCGCCCGCGGCCGATAACACCAGGTCCCGAGGAGTCAACCAAAGACCAGTCGCCGAGTTAGTCGATATTTTGACCAGCCCCGGTTAGAGTGTGGACCATGAGTATCGCTGCCACGCCCGTGCCGATGTCAGAAGCAAAGGCACATCTGTCTGAACTAGCCAGACGAGTACGCCAGCAGCATGAGCGAATCACGCTGACCCGCAACGGTGAAGCCGAGGCGGTTCTGCTTTCGGTCGAAGACCTCGAAGGTCTCGAGATGACGCTGGAAGTTCTCGGCGACGCGGATTCCGCGGCCCGGATAACGGAGAGCCTGGCTGCGTTGAACGACGGCGAAAGCGGAGCCGACTTGGAGACGATTCGCGCCGATCTTGCTCGGCGGCGTGCTACCGGCTCGTGACTGAGAAACCGGCCGAACCCCCTTACGACGTTCGATTCCAACCAGCAGCCAGGCGGGCGATCGCAGGCCGTCTGCCGGAGGCTGTTGCGGCGGCGGTGATTGAATTCTGCGCCGTGACGCTCGCCGACAATCCACAGCGCGTCGGAAAGCCGCTGTTCGGACCGCTCGCCGGCTGTCATGGCGCGAGGCGGGGCACCTATCGGATCGTCTACCGCATCGATGAGAGCGCGCGTGTCGTACACGTGCTCGACATCGACCACCGCGCCGACGTCTACCGTCCGCATCGCTGAACGCCGCGAGACACACACCAACCGGGAGCGGTGCCCAGGTGCCCGTGCTTGCGTAGGGTGGCTGGCATGCGCGTAGTGATTGCCGGAGGACACGGGAAGATCGCCCTGCTGCTGGGAAAAGCTCTTGTCGAACGCGGCGACACGTCGGTCGGGATCGTACGGAATCCCGATCATGTCGGCGAGCTGGCCGAGCTGGGCCTCGAGTCGACCGTCGTCGACCTGGAGCGAAGTTCGGTCGACGAGGTCGCCGGAGCCCTCGCGGGCGCTGACGCGGCCGTGTTCGCCGCCGGCGCCGGGCCGGGCAGCGGCGCCGCCCGCAAGGACACTGTGGACCGGGCCGCTGCCGTCCTGTTCGCCGATGCCGCCGCGGCAGCCGGGATCCGGCGGTTCATTCTGGTCTCCGCGATGGGGGTGGAGTCCGTCCGCGACGGCGCCACACCGTCCGGTGTGGACGATGTGTTCGTCTCCTACCTCCGGGCGAAGCTGGCGGCCGAGGATGCGGTGCTGGCCCGGGACGGCCTGGACGCCACCGTCCTGCGGCCCGGCGGGTTGACCGACGAACCCGGCACCGGGCGGGTCTGGCTGGCGCCGAAGGTCGACCGCGGCTCGATCGCACGGGCGGACGTGGCGGCCGTACTGGTCGCGTTGCTGGACCGCCGGCCGGCCGCGCCGGTGCTCGAACTGGTCGCCGGCGACACCCCGATAGCCGAGGCGGTCTAGCCGGCGAGGAACTCCAACGCCGATCGGGCCGGGTGCCCGGTCAGCCACGGACCCTTTCCGCATGATCACGGACGCCGACCGGGCGTTCCTCGCCGATCTTGAAGTTGGAGCCCGCCAATGACCGAAATGTGGGGCTTTAAGGTCAAGATCGGCGAGGGATAGGGCCGTCCAACAAGGTGCCCCCCGTTCGAAACGGGAGCACCCGCGGCTAGTCGGCCGCGGCATTCTCCACTGCCACGAGGGCCTTGTCGTCGGCGGCGAAATCGTGATCCCATTCCTGCGGCGGATTATCGAGATGCCACCGCACTGATCTCTCCAACGCCTCGCCGGTCCCCTGCCATCCCAGCAGCTGATGCGCCTTTGCCGAATCGCCGCGGTCGACCAGGGCCGAGGCGATGGCCCGGCCGACGAACTTCGTACCGCCGAGAATGATGATGCGCATGCGGTCACCCTGCCGGTCCCCTGCTCAGCCGACAACCGGGTTCGCCGCTGGCGTAGCGTCTGTACGACGCCGACAGCTCTGGGAGGTCCTGCCGTGAACGCTGTGAATGACACCGTGAATATCGATGCCGCGCTCGGCCGTTTCAGCGAAACGTGGTCACCGAAGCGCGTCGCGACGCTCAACGACTACGACATCAAAGTCGTGAAGATCCAGGGCGATTTCGTGTGGCACACGCACGACGACACCGACGAGCTCTTTCTCGTCCTGGCCGGCCAGCTGACGATCCAACTGCGTGACCGCGACGTCGTGCTGGGTCCGCGCGAGCTGTTCGTCGTACCGAAGGGCGTCGAGCACTGCCCGCGCGCCGACGAGCCGGTGTCGGCGATGCTCATCGAGCCGCACGGTGTCGTCAACACCGGCGACGCGGGCGGTGAGCTCACCGCCCGCGTCGAGGACCTTATCTAAAAGCCGGTCATGAGGTGCGCGACCGCTGCCACAGGTCGATGCCCGCGTCCACGGCGTGCTGGTCGATCGTGGCCAGCTCCTCGGCGGAGAACTCGAGATTCTGCAGCGCCCCGATGTTGTCCTCCAATTGCTTGACGCTGCTGGCGCCGATCAGCACGCTGGTCACGCGCTTGTCCCGCAGCGCCCACGACAGCGCGAACTGGGCCAGCGACTGACCCCGGGCCGCCGCCATGTCGTTCAACGCGCGGATGTGCGCCAACGCGGTGTCGGTGAGCAGGTCCGGCGAAAGCGACTTCCCCTGTGCCGCACGGGAATCGCCCGGAATGCCGTTGAGGTACCGGTCGGTCAGCATGCCCTGCGCCAGCGGCGAGAAGGCGATGCAGCCGGCGCCGGCCTCCTCGAGCGCGTCCAGCAGCCCGCCCTCGATCCAGCGGTTGAGCATCGAGTACGACGGCTGGTGGATCAGCAGCGGCGTGCCCATCGCGCGCAGGATCGCAGCCGCCTCGGCGGTCCGCTCCGGCGAGTAGGACGAGATGCCGGCGTAGAGCGCCTTGCCCTGTCGCACCGCGTTGTCCAGCGCACCCATCGTCTCCTCGAGCGGGGTGTCCGGGTCGAAGCGGTGCGAATAGAAGATGTCGACGTAGTCGACGCCCATCCGCCCCAGGCTCTGGTCGAGACTGGCGGTCAGGTACTTCCGCGAGCCCCACTGACCGTACGGCCCGGGCCACATGTCGTAGCCGGCCTTGGTCGAGAGCACCAGCTCGTCGCGGTACGGGGCGAGATCCTGGGCGAAGATCTGGCCGAAGTTGCGCTCCGCCGAGCCGTACGGCGGGCCGTAGTTGTTGGCGATGTCGATGTGCGTGATGCCGATGTCGAAGGCGCGCCGCAGGATGGCCCGCTGGCTGTCCAGCGTGCGGTCGTCGCCGAAGTTGTGCCACAGGCCGAGCGACACCGCCGGCAGCTGCAGGCCACTGCGGCCCGAGCGCCGGTAGAGCATCGAGTCATAGCGGGAATCCGCTGCTACGTAAGTCATGAAGCGTTCTCTCCTTGGTCAGATGGCTTAATCCTGCCACGTGTCCGGATGCGGTCCATCCGTAGGCCGGAATCACCGTTTCGCCCGACCGTGCCACCATCTGAGCCCATGAGAGTCGCAGCCGTCGTCCTCGCCGGCGGATCGGGCACGCGGGTCGGCGCGGACCGCAACAAGGTCTATCTCACGATCGCCGGGCGCAGCATCATCTCCTGGTCGCTGCGCACGATGGCCGCGCTGCCCGCGGTCACCCGGCTGGTGCTGGTGATCCGGCCGGCCGACCGCGAGCTCGTCGGCCCGCTGCTGGCCACGGAACTGCCCGGGGTCGACGTCGAGCTGGTGGACGGCGGCGCGCAGCGGCAGGATTCCGAGCTGCAGGCGCTGCGCCATCTCGCCCCGGAGATCACTGCCGGCGACATCGACATCGTGGCGATCCACGACGGCGCGCGACCGCTGGCGACGGCCGAGCTGATGAATCAGGTGCTCGACGCCGCGGCCCGGTACGGCGGGGCCGTACCGGGCCTGCCGGCCTCCGGCCTGGTGGCGACGGGCGATAACGGTGTCGCGACGCCGTTGTCCGGCCGGCACGTCGGGGTGCAGACGCCGCAGGCCTTCGCCGCCGTCCCGCTGCTCGCGGCGTACGAGGCGGCGGCCCGGGACGACTACAGCGCAACGGATACGGCCGGCTGCATGCAGCGCTACAGCTCGGTCGAGGTGCGGTGCGTTCCCGGCGGCGTGGACAACCTGAAGGTGACCACGCCCGCCGACCTCGTCCTGGCCGAATCGTTGCTGGGTCAGCGCAGGTAGCGGCCCCACCACTCCAGGATCGCGTCGAACCGGGCCACCCGGTGACTCGGCAGTCCGGCCCGCGACATCTCGTGCCCCTCGCCGGGGAAGATCAGCATCTCGACCTCCGCGTTACGCCGCTTCAACGCGACGAACAACCGCTGCCCCTGCTCGATCGGGCAGCGCCAGTCGTTCTCCGAGTGGATGATCAGCACCGGCGTGGTGATCTTCTCCGCGTACGTCAGCGGGCTCTGCGTCCGCTGCTGCTCCAGATCGCTGCTGTAGAGCCGATCGGCGAACACCCAACCGATGTCGCTCGACCCGGTGAAGCTGTCGATCGCGTTGACCGCCCGCTCGCTGATCGCCGCGGCGAACCGGTCGGTATGCCCGACCAGCCAGCTGGTCATGAAGCCGCCATGCGAGCCGCCGAGGACGCCCACCCGGTCACCGTCGAGCTCGGGCCGGGTCAGCGCGTGGTCCAGCAGCGCCAGCAGATCCGCCGCCGACCGCTCCCCCACGTTCCCCTGGATCGCCCGGCCGTGCGCGGCCCCGTAGCCCGACGAGCCGCGCGGGTTTCCGTACACGACGGCGTATCCGGCTCCGGCGTAGACCTGGGCCTCGTCGAACATCGTCCAGCCGTACTGGGCGAACGGTCCACCGTGGATCATCAGCAGCACCGGATGCGGTCCGGCACCCTCGGGCCGGACCAGCCAGCCGTGCACCGGATATCCGTCCGGCGCGGGCGCCTCGAGCTCTTCCATCGGCAGGACGGCCGGTAGGCCCGCGCGGAAGTCGGTCAGCACGACCGGCTCGCCATCGCGCAGCACCACGACCTCGCCCAGTGTGTTCGCGTCACTGACGGTCGCCACGACCACGCCGGCGGCGGCCGCGTAGCCCTTGACCTGGCGCGGTCCGCCGAGCAGGCTCTGCGGCTCGCCGCCGTCGAAGGGCACCCGGAGCAGCTCCACGCCGCCGCGATTCTCGTTGCCGAAGAGGATGCCGTCGGCCGTGAGCACGGTCGTGTCGGTGCCGTCGCCGGCGTTGTACTGCTCCGCATCGGTGAGCCGGCGCGGGCTACCGGAACCGTCGGCCGCAGTGGCATAAAGGCCGAGTTGCGAGCCGACGAATTCGATGCCACGGTCGCCGAGATCCTCGCCGTGGAAGTAGATCGTCGTTCCGTCGGCGGAGAACGCCGGCCGGCCGACGTCAAGGCTGGTACGGGTGACCTGGCGTAGCTGGGCGCCGTCGGCCGCCATCACGAACACGTCGCCGCGCATGTCGGCGTCGCGCCCTTCGTGCCGGCGGGAGACAAAGGTGAGCCACTGCCCGTCCGGGCTCCAGGCGACGTCGGAGTCGTCGTAGTCGCCGTCGGTGAGCTGGCGCGGCTCCGCCTTCTCCTGGAACGGGTCGACAAGGAAGATGTGCTCGCGCCGGTCGGCGAGGAAGCCGACGTTGTCCCGCCGGAACTGCAGGTCGGTGATCCGCCGCGGCGGCTCTTTGTCGGGCGAGATCTTCTCCTCGGTGCCGTACCGCCCCTTCTCCAGAACCCGCGTCACATAGGCGATCTGGGTCGAGTCCGGCGACCAGACCGGCGCGCCGACACCGTTCGGGTCGTCGGTCACGACCCGCGGCTCGCCACCGTCGGTCGGCATCACATGCAGCTGCGGCTTGCCGCCCTCGGGCACCCGTACGAACGCCAACCAGCGACCGTCCGGTGAGAATCGCGGCGCGCTGTCCTTCCGGCCGTGCGTCAGCGCGCGCGGCTCGGCGGATCCGTCGGTGGGGATCCACCAGAGCTGGCTGGCGTACTCGTCCTTCTCCAGGTCGGGCCGGGACACCGCCACCACGGCGTGCCGGCCGTCCGGAGAGAGGGTCGGCACACCGGGGCTGCGGAACGCTGCGATATCGGTAGGTTTCATGCTTCGCACCTTAGAACGTGACCGGCACCCGGACAGCAGGATGCGCAGGAACGCCGTCGGTTGGCGCTAGGCCCAGGTCACGGCCGAGCCCGGCGGGACATCGCCGAGACGCCGGAAATGATCCAGGCAGTAGACGCGGGTGCCGAACGCGGCGTGCTCGACCCGTACGGCGGCCGGCTCGCCGCAGCGACGGCACGGCAACTGCGAGATCGGGCGGGTCCGGAACGGAATCAAATCCATGTCGCACTCCTGAGCGTCGGTCTTATCTGACCCCATCACTGTGGTATCAGCTATCCGGACAAACCACCCGCGACGGTGGTGAGTTGTGCCGCCAAGAATTCCCGGCCGGACGGGGAGTTTCCGTTACGGTGGGTAAGAAATATTGGCGGGCGACGAGAGAAGGACCGTCGGATAATGACCGCGAGGGTGCGGAGCGTGCGGCAGGAGCAGACACAACGTGCGCTGGAGCTCCGCTCGCGACACGAGACGTGGACGGCGATCGCGACCGAATTCGCCGAGCGGTACGGCGTCAACGTACGGGTGGCTTTTCGGCTGGCCCACGGCTGGAGTCAGGGCAACGCGGCCGACGAGTGGAACAAGCGCTGGCCGGCGGAGCCGAAGACGTTCAAAAGCTTCTCCTACTGGGAATTGTGGCCGGCCAGCACCGGGCACGCGCCGTCGCTGGACGTGCTCGCGCGCCTTGCCGAACTCTACGAATGCCGGGTGGCCGATCTGCTGGTCGACTGCCCGGATTTCCGGCACAACGACGCCGCACACCAGGCCAGAGCCGAACTGACCGCGCTGCCCGACATCATGTCGGACAGTGAACGCAACGAACCGGGCAACGAGACAGCCACCCATGAAGCCAACCCAGCGTCGGCAGCCATGGCACCCGTGGAGAAGGCGCTGCGGGAGACCTCATCTGAAGCATTGCTGCGTCTCGCGGCCCACCTGGACAACCTCGGCATCGACCGAATGAGTCAGACGGCAGGACTGTGGACAGCAAGCCTAGACCCAGGGCATCGTCGCGGCCTACTACTCAGACTCTCGGCTGCCTTGTCGCTGGCCGCCGCCGACGCGGCATTTCCGAACGAGACGGTCACCCGGCGAGGTTTGCCCCATCGTCATGCGGACGCGCCAAGCCTGACTGGGCTATGGCTCTCTCGGTATTCCTACTACTCCACAACGAGGAACAAGGAATTTCAGGGTGAGCACTATGTCGTCCTACGCCCAGACGGAGAAGACCTCAGTGGCTCGAGCCTTGCGCATTCGACCGGCTCACGCCTGGCTTTGAATCTGTCGGTTAATGCGGCGATTGCAACCGGCACCTGGACGGAACACACCTCATTGTCCGGCCACTACGCCGGGGCGGTATATCACGGCACGCTGCAGCTCGTCGTGAGCCCGAACGGGCGCTCGATGCGAGGGAAGTGGATAGGGTTCGGCAAGGATTTCGACGTCAATACCGGAGACTGGCAACTGACCTGGAAAGCCGAAGCTTCCGATCGTGCCGTGCGAGACCATGCCAATAAGCTCTGAGCCGTCATCGCTAGCCGGTTATTACCGCGACGATTCGCGTGCCGGACCTAAAGGAGTTCCGCTCGATAAGCGCGAAGATTCCGAACATCATCTTGGCCACGTACACCCAGTCCAATGTCAGACCGTGACGTTCCTTGAAATCCTTGATGAAGGCATCCAGCTCCGGCGTCTTCTTGGCAAAGCCGCCGAAATGAAAGTCGGCTTCAATTCGCCAGTTTCCGCTCTCCTTCCCGAAGGTCCTTCGCTGCAACTCCGCGACGTCTCTTGACAGGAAAGCACCACCTCTCAACGCCGAGAACCCCAATGCCACCTGCGTCGGTTCCAGTCCTGCGGCGATTCCGGCAAGAGTTCCGCCGGTACCCACTGCGCACGCAATGACATCGAACCCGTGATTGAGCTCTCTTGGAAGTTCGCCACAACCACGGACGGCCAACTCGTTGCTTCCCCCTTCTGGCAGTAAGTAAAAGGTGCCCCAGTCGTGCCGTAGCTGATTGAGAATATCGGGCGAGTTCTTGGCTCGGTACGATGTTCGATCCAGATAGGTCAGCTGCATCCCGTTGGCAACCGCAGCAGACAGGACCGGATTGAGGGGAAGGTGCTGCTCCCCACGAATCACGCCGACCGTGGCCAAGCCACAAATGGCTCCAGCGGCCGCAGTCGCAGCGATATGATTGGAATAGGCCCCGCCGAACGTCAGCAGGGTGTCGTGGCCGTAATCAACAGCCTCAACCAGATTGTACTTAAGCTTGCGCCATTTATTCCCCGGCACATCAGGGTGGATCAGATCGTCGCGCTTCAGCAGCAGTCGTACACCGTACGAAGTTAGGCGCTCGTCGCGCAGCTCCATGACCGGCGACGGAAGAGAGGCTTCCGACTCGAGACGGGACTGCTGCAACTTGGACACGACCGCCAGTCTGCCACGCCAATCCGGGGCGCCACGGCGACGAGTGACCGGCGTCAGCGCTCGGGGTGTGGCTGGTGGATGGCGATGTCGCGACGAGTGCGGTCCTTATCCAGCTCGCGGTCCTTCTCCGCCGCACGGTCCTGCTCCTGACCCACGATCTGCGCGGACGCCTTTGGTTCCCTGTGCTTCGCCGGGTCCGGTTTCTGGTCACTGTCCGCGCCGTCGTGGCGGGTCTTGAGCAGGCTGGCGACCGTGGTGATGGCCAGGACGGCGACGATGACACCCAGCGAAACCTCGATGCTGATCTCCGGCACTCCGGGCACGCCACTGGAGACCAGCGCCTCCATGATCAGTTTCACCCCGATGAAGCCCAGGACCACGGCCAGCCCTCGACTGAGATAGACCAGCCTGGTTAGCAGACCCCCCACCATGAAATAGAGCTGCCGCAGCCCCATCAGCGCGAAGGCATTAGCGGTGAAGACGATGAAGGCGTTCTTGGTGAGGCCGAAGATCGCCGGGATGGAGTCGAACGCGAACAGCACGTTCGTCACCGCCAGGGCCGCCATCACCACGAACAGCGGGGTCACGTACCGCTTGCCCTTCAACCGGACGAAGCTCGCACCACCGTGGTAGTGCTCGGTGACCGGAAGAACCCGGCGCAGCACCCGCAGAACGCCGAGTTCGTGGTACTCATCCTCGTCGTCGCGTTGCGCGGCCAGCCGGGCTGCCGTGACGATGAGAAATGCCCCGAAAATATAGAAGACCCACTCGAATCGCGACACCACCGCGGCGCCCGCCGCGATCAACGCGCCGCGCAGGACGAGCGAGCCGAGCACGCCGACAAGGACGACCTTGTGTTCGTGGATCTTCGGCACGCGGAAGGCCGCGATGATCACGATGAAAACGAAGAGGTTGTCTACCGACAGGCTGTACTCAGTGACATAACCGGCGAAAAACTGCTTTGCCCGCAATCCGGTGGAAAAGACACCGATTCCGGCTCCGAACACCACGGCGACCGCGATGTAGAACACGACCCAACGAGCCGCCTCGGCCACGCCGATCTCGTGCGGGCGCCGGTCAACCAGGACGAGGTCGATGGCGAAAAGGCCAATAATCGCGACAACGGTCGCGATCCATACCCAGAGGGGAACGTTCACTGCGCTGCCACCAAGCCACCTCCGGTCCGACGAAACACGTCACTGACCGGAGGTCTCTCCCGCCGCCCAAGAGCGACCGACGAGACCGGGTGTCCTGCGTGCTGACACCGTGATGACGACCTCGCCGCGCGGGGATACTCCCCTCCTGCGCTCATCAGTCTGACCCATTACCCGCGAGTACGCCCCTGCGGAGCTGCTCTGACACTCCGGGGGTGGGCAATGTCACCCGATAACTGCCACCTCACCGTCAACCGGATCGCCGGACAGTGCTCGGCGGTCGGCGGGTCAGCAGCACGTGGCAGACTGGTGATCATGGTGCTCGAGATCGGTCTCATCCAGGTGACACCAGGCAGCGAGGACGATTTCGCGGCGGCGTACCGCAAGGCCCGCCCGATCCTCACCTCGACGCCGGGTTGCCGTTCGGTCCGGATGACCCGCGGCATCGAGTCGCCGAGCCGGTTCGTCCTGCTGGTCGAGTGGGACACCATCGAGGCGCACGAGCACGACTTCCGCGGCACCGACCGGTTCACCCGGTGGCGGGAACTGATCGGGCCATACTTCGCCGAGCCGCCCGCGGTCGAGCATGCCGTGGACGTGCCGTCGGGCGAGAGCCGCTGAGCCCTCCGCGGGCCAGCGGTACGCCGCCGTCAGCGTCGGTCGTTAGGGGCGTTTCGACTTCGGCAGTTTCCGCACGATGGTGTCGTAGGACAGATCGACCAGCTCGCGTAGGTCGTCCGCCGGCACGGCACCGTCCAGGGACACCGCGTTCCAGCCGAATCTCCCGATGTAGGCCGAGACCGTGATCGCGTCCGGAAAGCGGTCCCGCCATTCGGCGGCCTCCTCGGCGTTCCGTCCGCATTTCAGGGAGACCCCGCCCGGTGGCTTGCCGAGACCGAGGAAAGCAAAGCCTTTGCCGCCGACCTTTGCCACGAGCTCGCCCTCGCCGAACGGGTAGGTCTCCGCTGCGCCAGGCTTTTCCAGGCAATACGCGATCAGCTCGTCACGGTCCATGCCACTCCTCACTTCGTCCAACGGCGCTCGCGCTATGCCGCACATCCGCACCCGCTCATCGATCAGCCGGCCCGACTCCTACGGTCATCCCCCGGGCCAGCGCGATGCACGTTTTCAGCCAATGCGAAGATTGTGTGGCGCATCTCGATTAGGTCACGCAACGGCCATTGGGTATTACAGAACGTAGTGTTGGGTACCGAATCACAAACGGGTGAACGAATATCGCCGGGGGGCGAGCAACGATGCTCTGGTTCTGTCTGCTGATGCCACCGCTTCTCTTGGGCTTCATGATCAGCATGAGTTACGTAGAATCCCATCTGCTGGGCGAGAATCGCCGCCCTGAGGCACCCGAGCGAACCGTCGTCCCCACCCAGCAACCCGCACTGCTGAGCCTGGCGCACCGGCACCGCCGTCGGACCCAACCCTCCCGATCGCACCGTGGCGCGGTCGGCCGACACAGCACGGCGATGCTCGCCCGAGCCAACGCCCGCCATTAGCCCGTACCGTTCTCATCCCGCTTGCGTCCCCCGCCACACGTCGATCTCTGCCCTACTTCAACCTTCGACTCACTTCACTCCAGCGGTGTCCATGTCCCGCAGCTCCTTCTTTAGGACGCCGATCTCGTCCCGCAACCTCGCCGCCAACTCGAACTGCAGCTCGCGCGCGGCGCCCAGCATCTGATTGTTGAGCTGACCGATGAGGTCCGCGAGCTCCGCCCGGGGCATCGAGCCGAGATCCTTGCTGTGCGAGCCGACCTCCTTGCCCGCCGACCGATTCTTCGACGAGAGCCCGGGAACGGGCGCCTTACCCCGCGACTGCTGCCGCCCGGATCCGCCGACCAACTCGGCGTCCTCCGCGTCGCGGTAGATGTCGTCCAGGATGTCGACGATCTTCTTCCGCAGCGGCTGCGGGTCGACGCCCTTCGCCGTGTTGTAGGCGACCTGCTTCTCCCGCCGACGATTCGTCTCGTCGATCGCACGCTGCATGGACGGCGTGATCTTGTCGGCATACATATGCACCTGGCCGGAGACATTTCGCGCCGCCCGCCCGATCGTCTGGATCAATGCGGTGCCGCTGCGCAGGAAGCCCTCCTTGTCTGCGTCCAGAATGGACACCAGCGACACCTCCGGCAGGTCCAGGCCCTCCCGGAGCAGGTTGATCCCGACCAGCACGTCGAAGTCGCCCTTGCGCAACTCCCGGAGCAACTCGACTCGGCGCAGCGTGTCCACTTCGGAGTGCAGATACCGCACCCGGATGCCCAGCTCGAGCAGGTAGTCGGTCAAGTCTTCGGACATCTTCTTGGTCAGGGTGGTGACCAGCACCCGCTCGTCCCGCGCGGCCCGCTCACGGATTTCGTGCACCAGGTCGTCGATCTGCCCCTTCGTCGGCTTCAGCACGACCTCCGGGTCGACCAACCCGGTCGGCCGGATCACCTGCTCGACGAACTCGCCCTTGGTGCGGCCCAGCTCGTACGGCCCCGGGGTCGCCGACATGTAGAGGGTCTGCCCGATCCGGTCGACGAACTCCTCCCAGCGCAGCGGCCGGTTGTCCATCGCCGACGGCAGCCGGAAACCGTGCTCGACCAGAGTCCGCTTCCGCGACATGTCGCCCTCGTACATGCTGCCGATCTGCGGCACGGTGTTGTGCGACTCGTCGATGACGAGCAGGAAGTCCTCCGGGAAATAGTCCAACAGACACGAGCCGGCGCTGCCGGCCTCCCGGCCGTCGATGTGCCGCGAATAGTTCTCGATGCCGGAGCAGAAGCCGACCTGGCGCATCATCTCGATGTCGTACGTGGTCCGCATCCGCAGGCGCTGCGCCTCCAGCAGCTTGTTCTGCTTCTCCAACTCGGCGAGCCGGTCGGCCAGCTCGGTCTCGATGCCCTTGATCGCGCGTTCCATCCGCTCCTGACCCGCGACGTAGTGCGTGGCCGGGAAGATGAACACCTCTTCGACCTCGCGCACCACTTCCCCGGTCAGCGGGTGCAGATAGTAGAGCCGCTCGATCTCGTCGCCGAACATCTCGATCCGGATCGCCAGCTCCTCGTACGCCGGGATCACCTCGACGGTGTCGCCGCGCACCCGGAAGGTGCCGCGGGTGAACGACAGGTCGTTACGGGTGTACTGCTCCTCCACCAGCCGGCGCAGCAGCTGATCGCGGTCGACACTCTCGCCCAGCTGGAGCCGGACCGATCGGTTGACGTACTCCTCCGGCGTGCCCAGACCGTAGATGCAGGACACGGTGGCGACCACCACCACGTCGCGCCGGGTCAACAGGTTGGAGGTCGCCGAATGCCGGAGCCGCTCGACCTCGTCGTTGACCGAGGAGTCCTTTTCGATGTAGGTGTCGGTCTGCGGGACGTACGCCTCTGGCTGGTAGTAGTCGTAGTAGGAGACAAAGTACTCCACGGCGTTGTTGGGCAACAGCTCGCGGAACTCGTTGGCCAGCTGGGCGGCAAGCGTCTTGTTCGGCGCCATCACGAGCGTGGGCCGCTGCACCTGCTCGATCAGCCAGGCGGCCGTCGCCGACTTGCCGGTGCCGGTTGCGCCCAGCAGCACGGTGTCCTGTTCGCCGGCATTGATCCGCTTGACGAGCGCCGCGATGGCCGTCGGCTGATCACCGCCGGGCGTGAACTCGCTGACGACCTCGAACTTGCCCTGCGTCGGGACGGGTGGCTGCTCGGGATCGTTGACTGGCCTCATGCCTGTCTCATTTCCATACTGCTTTCCCTCGATCGGCTCTTCCGTGCAACACGGTACGTCGGCCCGCCGACAGTTTCCCGACGCGGCCGTCAGCATGACTCACCTCCTGTGGACAACCGGCTCAGCCAGGAGGTGCGGGGCTACCCTGACGACCCTGACCCACGCGCTGGATTATCCGGCTCATCCGCCGCTGGACGAGGCCACGGCCCGCGCGCACGCCGCCGAGCTGCGCGCGCTCGCGGCCGCCCATGGCATCACCAATCTGCGCTTCGCCTCCACCGGTCGGCTGCTCGGCCACCTCGAACCGGATCGGGACATTCGGATCAGTGAGCCTTGGGCACGGCTATATCAACGACGCAACAGACTGGCACATGAACCGTTGGATGACATCGATGATGACGCAGTGTGGCGGGTGACCACAGTCCGAACCGCCCGCTATCGACAACAGGCTCGCGCGTTGTTGCGCTGATCAGCATCGGACCTCACGTCGGCACGATGTTGACCAGCTTCGGGGCGCGGACGACCACCCGACGAGGCTCGCGACCGTTCAGTAGCGCCAACACCGCCGGCGCCGCCAACGCCAGCGTCGACAGATCGTCAGCGGAGATGTCCGACGCCACCTCGATCCGGTCCCGGACCCTGCCGTCGACCTGAATCACGCAGGTAACCGTCGACTCCGCCAGCAGCGCCTCCTCGACCGCCGGCCAGCCGGCCCGGCTGACCGTGTCGCCGCCCTCGACGTCGTGGCCCAGCCGCGCCCAGCACTCCTCGGCGCAGTACGGCGCGAAGAGGCTCAGCATGATCGACAGCGCCTCGACGCCAGGCCGCACGGACCCGGCGGCCGCCCCGCCGTCGACGGCCCGGCGCAGCGTCGTCGTCAGTTCCATGAGCCGGGCTACCGCGACGTTGAACCGGTGCGCCTCGACCAGTTGCCTGACCTCGTGCACCGTCCGTGCCACGGCCCGCCTTACCGCCATGTCGATCTCGGCAGCTGTAGCCGCAGCGCCAGCCGCCCCCGCCGGCCCGACGTCGACGGCCAGCCGCCACACCCGGGCCAGGAACCTGCCGGCACCGGCGGCCGACACGTCGGCCCAGTCGATGTCGTCCTCCGGCGGGCCGGCGAAGATCATCGTCAGCCGGACGGCGTCGACGCCGTACCGGTCGAGCTCCGTTCCGAGGTCGACCAGGTTCCCGGTCGACTTCGACATCCCGGCGCCGTTCAGCACCACCTGCCCCTGGTTGAGCAGGGCCTTGAACGGCTCGGTGAAATGCACCAGGCCCATGTCGTACAGCGCCTTGGTGAAGAACCGGCTGTACAGCAGATGCAGGATCGCGTGCTCGACGCCGCCGACGTACTGGTCCACCGGCAGCCATTCACGCAGCCGCGCCGGGTCGAACGGTCGGGTCCCGTCCTTCGGCGAGGCGTACCGCAGGAAGTACCAGGACGAGTCGACGAAGGTGTCCATCGTGTCGGTGTCCCGCCGCGCCGGACCGCCACATCGCGGGCAGTCCACGTCGACCCAGTCCGGGACCGATGCCAACGGGGACACGCCTTTCGGAGCCAGTTCGGCGCCCCGCAGATCCGGCAGCCGAACGGGCAGCTCATCGTCGGGGACCGGGACCTCGCCGCACCGCGCACAGTGCACGATCGGGATCGGGCAGCCCCAGTAGCGTTGCCGGGACAACAACCAGTCGCGCAGCCGGTAGGTCACCGATGCCCTGGCCGCGCCGCGATCCCGAAGGAACTCGACCACCGCGTCAATCGCCGCGCCGCGGTCCAGACCGTCCAGCGGGCCGGAGTTGACCAAGGTGCCGTCCCCGGGGGCGGCGATGCCGCTCGTCGCCGGATCAGCCGCGCCGGTTGCCAGCACGACCCGGACCGGCAGACCGAAGGCGCGGGCGAAGTCGAGATCGCGCTGGTCGTGCGCCGGGACCGCCATGACAGCGCCGGTGCCGTAGTCGGCGAGGACGTAATCGGCCGCCCAGACCGGTATCCGCTCGCCGTTGACCGGATTGATCGCGTACCGGCCGAGGAAGACGCCGGTTTTTGCCCGGTGCGTGGACTGTCGCTCGATGTCCGACAGCCGGCCGACCCGTTCCACATAGGCGTCGAAGTCGGCCTGCCTTTCCGGTGCACACAATTCCCGGGCCAATTCGGCCTCCGGCGCGATGACGAAGAAAGTCGCGCCGTACAACGTGTCCGGCCGGGTGGTGAATACGGTGACCGGCCGGTCCCGACCTTCAATGGCGAATTCGACCTCGGCGCCGGACGACCGGCCGATCCAGTTCCGTTGCATCGTCAGCACCCGGTCGGGCCAGTGCCCCTCCAGCTCCGCCATGTCGTCCAGCAGTCGCTGGGCATAGTCGGTGATCCGGAAATACCACTGGGTCAGGGACCGTTTGGTGACCGGCGCCCCGCACCGTTCGCAGCGCCCGCCGACGACCTGCTCGTTGGCCAACACGGTCTGGTCCTGCGGGCACCAGTTGACCGGGCTTTCCTTGCGGTACGCCAATCCATGTTCGTAGAACCGCAGGAACAGCCACTGCGTCCACCGGTAATACTCCGGATCGGAGGTGTGCAACCGCGTGGACCAGTCGACCGAGACCGCGTAACGCCGCAGTGATTCGGCCTGGGCATCAATGTTTGCGTAGGTCCACTCCGCCGGGTGGGTATCGCGCCTGATCGCGGCATTCTCGGCCGGCAGCCCGAATGAGTCCCAGCCGATCGGATGCAGCACGTCGTACCCGCGCAGCGTGTAATAGCGGGCCACCGCGTCGCCGATCGCGAATGCTTCCGCGTGACCCATGTGGAGGTCACCCGACGGGTAGGCAAACATGTCGAACACGGAGCGACGCGGCCGACCGGCCGCGATCCCCCCGGCCCGGAACTGGTCGAGTTTCGTCCAGACCGGCAGCCATCGTTGCTGAATTTGCTGCCATTCATACCGCTCGGGCATCTGCCTCACCTTGTCGTGTCACCAAACCGGCAAACAAAAACCCCCGCATATCGCGAGGGTTGCCACGCTGACACCGAAAGGCGAAGTCAGCGCGGCCCGGTAAGGAGAAGGCTCGAAACCCGTTGCATGGCGACCACCATACCCGGTCCGCCACATTTTCCGCATATTTCCGACCAACCCCACCGAATATTCGGGCAGAATGGCGCCCATGCTGGATTTCTCTGTCAAACCCACCCTGGTCGGCGACCGCGCCGTACTCCGGCCGGTGACCACCGCCGACGTGCCCGGCCTCATCGACCTGGTCACCGATCCCGAGGGCCGCCGGCTCACCGGCACCCAGGCCGCTGTCAACGAGTCCGCACTGCACACCTGGTACGCCACCCGGGCCGAGCACGCCGAACGGCTCGATCTCGCGGTGCTGGACCGGGCCACCGGTGAGTACGCCGGAGAGGTCGTGCTGAACGAGCTCGACGCGCCCAACCGCGCCTGCTCGTTCCGGATCGCACTGCGTGCGGCGCACCGCGACCGCGGCCTCGGGACCGATGCGGCGCGGCTCGTGTTGGAGCACGCCTTCCAGGCGGTGGGCCTGCACCGGATCGCGCTGCAGGTCTACACGTTCAACCCGCGGGCGCGGGCGGTCTACGAACGGGTCGGTTTCCAGGCCGAGGGCGTTCTGCGCGACGCACTGCTCTGGGACGGCGACTTTGTCGATGCGGTCACCATGTCCGTGCTGGCGCCCGACTGGGCCACGCATCGCGGGCGCCCGGCAGAACTGTCCACGACGGACACCGCACACCGCCTGTGAGATATGGGACATGGCGGCCGCCGGTGGACGTGGCCGCGCACGAGACGGGGCGCCTGCACTACGGTCAGTGCAAGCTGGCGGCGTAGCTGGCAGGACAAGACAGCCGTCGCCCAGGCTGCGCTGAAGCGCAGCCTGACGGCCCCATCCGCAGGGGGAATGGCCCCGAAGAGAGGAGTCGGCAGTGCAGGTATGGCCGGGGTCGCCGTATCCGCTGGGCGCCACCTATGACGGTGCGGGCACGGCGTTCTCGCTCTTCTCCGAGGTGGCCGAGCGGGTCGAGCTCTGCCTCTTCGACGGTGACAAGGAGACCCGGGTCCGGCTGCCGGAGGTCGACGGTTTCGTCTGGCACGGTTACCTGCCCGGAGTCGGTCCCGGCCAGCGTTACGGCTACCGGGTGCACGGGCCGTACAACCCGGCCGCGGGGCAGCGCTGCAACCCGGCCAAGCTGCTGCTCGACCCGTACTCGAAGTCCATCGACGGTGACATCAGCTGGGACCCGTCGCTGTTCAGCTACCCGTTCGACTCCCCCGACGAGCGGGACGAGTCCGACTCCGCGCGGCAGATGCCCAAGTCGGTCGTCATCAACCCGTACTTCGACTGGGGCAACGACCACGCGATCAGGCGTCCGTACGACGAGACCCTCATCTATGAGGCGCATGTCCGCGGTCTGACCATCGCCAACCCGAAGCTGCCCGAGGACCTGCGCGGCACCTACGCGGGAATCGGACATCCGGCCACGATCGACCATCTCACCAAGCTCGGCGTCACCGCGCTCGAATTGATGCCGGTGCACCAGTTCGTCCAGGACCACGGCCTGGAGGAAAAGGGCCTGTCGAACTACTGGGGCTACAACACGATCGGCTTTTTCGCGCCGCACAGCCATTACGCCGCCTGGGGTCGGACCGGCGAACAGGTGCAGGAATTCAAGGCGATGGTGAAGGCCCTGCACGACGCCGGCATCGAGGTCATTCTCGATGTCGTCTACAACCACACGGCCGAAGGAAATCAGCTCGGCCCGACATTGTCGTTCCGCGGCATCGACAATGCGAACTACTACCGGCTCGTCGACGACGATCCGCAGTACTACATGGACTACACCGGCACCGGAAACTCGTTCAATGTCCGGCAACCGCACGCGCTACAGCTCATTATGGACTCGCTGCGCTACTGGGTCCTGGAAATGCACGTCGACGGATTCCGTTTCGACCTGGCGGCCACCTTGGCCCGCGAATTCTACGACGTCGACCGGCTCTCGACATTCTTCGAACTCGTGCAGCAAGACCCGACCGTGAGCCAGGTGAAGCTGATCGCCGAACCCTGGGACGTTGGTCCCGGCGGTTACCAGGTCGGCAACTTCCCTCCACTGTGGACTGAGTGGAATGGGAAATTCCGCGACACCGTACGGGATTTCTGGCGGGGCGAGCCGGCGTCTGTCGGCGAATTCGCCTCCCGCCTCACCGGATCGGCCGACCTGTACGAACATTCGGCCCGGCGTCCGGTGGCGAGCATCAACTTCGTCACCTGCCACGACGGCTTCACCCTCAACGATCTCGTCTCGTACAACGAGAAACACAACGACGCCAACGAAGAGGGCAACAACGACGGCGAGAGCAACAACCGCTCCTGGAACTGTGGCGTCGAAGGGCCCACCGACGACCCGGCTGTTCTGGAGCTGCGGGCCCGGCAGCGGCGCAATTTCATCGCCACGACCCTGCTCTCCCAGGGTGTTCCGATGATCGGGCACGGCGACGAAATGGGCCGCACCCAAGGCGGAAACAACAACACCTGGTGTCAGGACAACGAACTGTCCTGGGTGGACTGGGAATCGATCGACGAGGAGCTCCTGAGTTTCACCTCGCGGGTGGCCGAGCTGCGTCACCAGCACCCGGTGTTCCGCCGGCGGCGATTCTTCAACGGCCGTCCGGTACGCCGCGGCGGCGGCGAACCGCTCCGCGATCTGGCCTGGCTGACCCCGGCCGGCGAGGAGATGGCCGAGGACGACTGGTCGAGCCTCGGCCCGTCGGTCGCGGTATTCCTCAACGGGAACGGAATTCCGGACCGCGACTCCCGGGGTGAGCGGGTCGTGGACGACTCGTTCCTGATGTGCTTCAACGCCCATCACGAACCGGTCGACTTCACCCTGCCGCCGAGCGAATACGGCGAGAGCTGGGAGACCGTGATCGACACGACCGAGCCACAGCAGCCCGACAAGCCCGTACTGAGTGAGGCGTGCGCGCACCTGACGGTCGAGGCCCGTTCCCTCGTCGTACTGCTGAAGGTGACCTGACGTGCCGGTCCCGCAGACCACCTACCGGGTACAGGTCTCGCCGTCGTTCGATCTGCTGCAGACGGCCGCGATCGCCAGCTATCTCGCCGATCTCGGTGCCAGTCATCTGTATTCATCACCGCTCCTGCAGGCCGCACCCGGCTCCGAGCACGGCTACGACGTCGTCGACCACACCAGGACCAGCGAGGAGTTGGGCGGGAGCGACGGACGGCGCGCGCTGGTCGGTTCGCTGCACGCCCACGGCCTCGGCCTGGTCGTCGACATCGTGCCCAACCACATGGGTGTCGCCGACGCGGCCGCCAATGGCTGGTGGTGGGACGTGCTTCATCTCGGACCACAGTCGGCCTACGCGCGCTATTTCGACATCGACTGGTCCCGCGGCCGCCTGCTGCTACCGGTGCTCGGCGATGCTCCGGACGAGCTGGATCACCTTCAGGTACGGGACGGCGAGCTCCGCTACTACGACCACCGCTTCCCGTTGGCCGTCGGCACCGGCAGCGGCACTCCGCGGCAGGTGCACGACCACCAACACTACGAGCTGGTCTCCTGGCGCCGGGCGAACGACGAGCTCAACTACCGGCGGTTCTTCGCCGTGTCGACCCTGGCCGGAGTACGGGTCGAGGTGCCCGAGGTTTTCGACGCCACCCACCGGGAGATCCTGGCCTGGGCGGCGGACGGCGAGGTCGACGGGATCCGGGTCGACCACCCGGACGGGTTGGCCGATCCGACCGGCTATCTGACCCGGTTGGCCACCGCCGGGCCGAGCACGTGGCTGATCGTCGAGAAGATCCTGGAGACGGGCGAGGCGCTGCCGGTCGGCTGGCCGGTCGCCGGCACCACCGGGTATGACGCACTGACCACAGTGGACGGTGTTTTCGTCGATTCTGCGGCCGAGTCGGCATTCGACTCCCTGCACGCCGAGCTCGCCGGTCCACAGCCGAGCTGGGCCGCGCTGGTGCACGACTGCAAACTCGACGTCGCCCAGGGGATGGAGCGCGCCGAGCTGCGTCGGCTGCACTCGCTTGCCAGCGACATCGATAACTCCGAGCCCGCGTTGGCCGAGCTCCTCGCCTGTTTCCCGGTCTACCGCTCGTTCCTGCCGCATTCCGGTGCTGACCACCTGAACACGGCGGTTGCCGAGGCGATCCGGCGCCGGCCCGAGCTGACGGCGGCCGTCGAGGCACTGCTCGTCCGGCTCAGCGACCCGACCGACGAGCTGGCCGTGCGTTTCCAGCAGCAGACCGGCGCGGTGATGGCGAAGGGCGTGGAGGACACCGCCTACTACCGGTTCACCCGTTTCGTGGCGGCCAACGAGGTCGGCGGAGACCCGAGCCGCTTCGGCTTCCCGGTGGCGGAGTTCCACACCGCGGCGGCGCGGCGACTGGTCGAGCATCCGGCCGGAATGACCACACTGTCCACACACGACACCAAACGCGGCGAGGACGTCCGGGCCCGACTGGCCGTACTGTCCGAACTGCCGGACGAATGGCGCGATGTCCTGCGCCGCTGGACATCCGTGGCGCCGCTGGCCGACGGGGCGTTCGCCAATCTCTTGTGGCAGACCGTCGTGGGGACGTGGCCGATCGAGCGCGAGCGGCTGCACGCCTATCTGGAGAAGGCCGCCCGGGAGGCCCGTTCCAGCACCTCCTGGGACGCCCCGGACACGGCGTTCGAGGACGCGATGCACGCCGCCGCGGACCGCGTCTACAACGACACCGCGCTGCGCGCCGAGGTCGAGGAGTTCGTCGCGACGATCACTCCGCCCGGCTGGTCCAACTCGCTGGGCGCCAAGCTGATCCAGCTCACGATGCCCGGTGTTCCGGACATCTACCAGGGCACCGAACTGTGGGACAACTCGCTGGTCGACCCGGACAACCGCCGGCCGGTGGACTTCGCCGAACGCGCCCGGATCCTGGCCGAAATCGGCGCCGGAGCACCGGACATCGATGCGTCCGGCGCGGCCAAACTACTCGTCGTCACCCGGGCGTTGAAGCTGCGCCGGGACCGTCCCGAGCTCTTCACCGATTACCGACCGCTGGCGGCCGATGGCCCGGCCGCGGACCACCTGCTCGGCTATGACCGGGGCGGTGCGATCACCGTGGTGACGCGGCTCCCGGTCGGTCTGCAGCGCGCCGGCGGGTGGCGGGACAGCACCGTCGAACTGCCGCCCGGACAGTGGCGGGACGGGTTGACCGGACGCTCCCACGAGGGCGGCCGACGACCCGTGGCGGAGCTGCTCGAACGCTATCCGGTGGCGCTGCTCACCCAGCCCTGAGTCTGGCTCGGCGGAGGCCGCTCGCTCTATTGTTCGGGAGTAAACACCCGTACATCTGTGGGAGACGACAACGTGGCTGCACCTGAATCCGGAAACCACCCCGCGCTACGCAGTCACGAATGGTTCGGTGAGCGGGGCCGCAACGGCTTCATCCACCGTTCCTGGATGCGCAATCAGGGCTTTTCTCCGGAAGTTTTCGACGGCCGACCCGTTATCGGAATCTGCAACACCTGGTCGGAGCTGACCCCGTGCAATTCGCATCTTCGCGATGTCGCGGACGCGGTCAAACGGGGCGTGTGGCAGGCCGGCGGATTCCCGGTCGAATTCCCGGTGATGTCGCTCGGCGAGACACTGCTCCGGCCGACCGCGATGCTGTTCCGCAACCTGCTGTCGATGGATGCCGAGGAGTCGATCCGCGGCAACCCGGTCGACGGGGTGATCCTGCTGTCCGGCTGCGACAAGACCACCCCCGGCACGATCATGGGCGCGGCCAGCGTCGACCTGCCGACGATCACGGTGACCGGCGGGCCGATGCTCAACGGCAAGTTCCGCGGCGGCGACATCGGCTCCGGCACCGCGGTCTGGCAGCTGACCGAGGATCTGCGGACCGGGAAGATGACCGAGGAGGAATACCACCAGGCCGAGGGCGGTCAGTCCCGCAGCCGCGGGCACTGCATGACGATGGGGACCGCCTCGACGATGGCCTGCATGGCCGAGGCCCTCGGTCTGCAGCTGCCCGGCTCGGCGGCAATCCCAGCCGTCGACGCGCGCCGGTACGCCCTCGCCCAGCAGGCCGGTCAGCGGATCGTCGCGATGGTCGGCGAGGACCAGCGGATGAGCAAGGTCATCACCCGGGAATCCTTCGCCAACGCCGCCCGGGCCAACGCCGCGATCGGCGGCTCCACCAATGCGGCGATCCATCTGATCGCGATCGCCGGACGGCTCGGCATCGACGTCAGCCTGGACGACCTGGACACCTGGGCCCGGGACGTGCCGTGGTTGGTCGACCTGCAGCCGTCGGGCAAGTACCTGATGGAGGACTTCTATTACGCCGGCGGCCTGCCGGCGGTGATGCGCGAGCTGCTACCCATCCTGGACCGGGATGCCATGACCGTCTCCGGCCGGACAATCGAGGAGAACGTGGCCGCGGCCCCCCGCTACGGCGAGGTGATCCGGACGTTCGACCAGCCGCTCGGCGTGGGCCACGGCACCGCCGTCCTGCACGGCAATCTGGCCCCGGACGGCGCCGTCATCAAGCAGTCGGCGGCCTCCGAGCGGCTGCTGCAACACCGCGGCCAGGCGCTGGTCTTCGCCTCCATCGAGGAGTACGACAAGGCCAAGGACGACCCCGACCTGCCGATCGACGCCGACACCATCCTGGTGCTGCAGAACGCCGGCCCGCGTGGCTACCCGGGCATGCCGGAGGTCGGCAACATGGAGCTGCCGGCCCGGCTGCTCAAAGCCGGCATCGACGACCTGGTGCGGATCTCCGACGCGCGCATGAGCGGCACCGCGTACGGCACGGTGGTGCTGCACGTCGCGCCGGAGGCCGCGATCGGCGGGCCGCTCGCGCTGGTCCGGACCGGCGACTGGATCGAGCTCGACGTGCACGCTCGGCGGCTGCACCTCGACGTCGACGACGCCGAGTTGGCCCGCCGGCGTACCGAATGGGTGGCGCCGGAGAAGCCGCACGACCGCGGTTGGGGACGGCTCTACGTCGATCACGTGCTGCAGGCCAATCAGGGCTGCGACCTGGACTTCCTGACCGGCGCGAGTGGCTCGGGAGTCGCCCGGCAGTCCCATTGATCGGGCACACTGGCCCGGCATACTGATCAGGCAACCGCCCTCGCTCGGCCCACCCCGGAGTCAATCCCATGACCACGTTCGAGGTGTGGGCCCCGCGCGCCCGCACAGTCCGGATCCACACCACCGCCGACGACCACGACTGCACCGGGGGCGGCGACGGCTGGTGGCGGGCCGACCTGCCAAGCCTGGCCGCGGGCACGGACTACACGTTCCTGCTCGGCGACGACGAGACGCCGATCCCGGATCCGCGGTCGCGCTGGCAGCCCGAAGGTGTGCACGGTCCCAGCCGGGTGTACGACCAGGACGCCTACGAGTGGTCCGATCAGCAGTGGACCGGGCGGCCGCTCGCCGGCGGCGTCGTGTACGAACTGCACGTCGGCACGTTCACCGACGAGGGCACCTTCGATGCCGTGCTCGACAAGCTCGACCACCTTGTCGAGCTGGGTGTCGACTTCGTCGAGCTGCTCCCGGTCAACGCCGTCAACGGCACCCACAACTGGGGCTACGACGGGGTCGGCTGGTACGCGGTGCACGACCCGTACGGCGGCCCGGACGGACTCAAGCGGCTCGTGGACGGCTGCCACCAACGCGGCCTCGGCGTGCTGCTCGACGTCGTCTACAACCACCTCGGCCCGAGCGGCAACTACCTCGACCGCTTCGGCCCTTACTTCACCGAATCCCGCAATCCAGCCAATCCATGGGGGGCCAGCCTCAACCTCGACGGCCCCGACTCCGACCCGGTCCGCCGGCACATCATCGACAACGCGCTCATGTGGCTGCGCGATTATCACCTCGACGGGCTGCGCCTGGACGCCGTACATGCCCTCGTCGACCATCGCGCGCTGCACCTTCTCGAGCAATTGGCCGTCGAGGTCGACGGCCTGTCCACCCATCTCGAGCGACCGTTGACCCTGATTGCCGAATCCGACCTCAACGACCCGAAGCTGATCACCCCGCGGGAGGCGGGCGGATACGGACTGACCGCACAGTGGAATGACGACTTCCACCACGCGCTGCATACCGCGCTCACCGGTGAACGGCAGGGCTATTACGCCGACTTCGGCTCGCTGGCGACACTCGCGACCACCCTGCGGGAGGCCTTCTTCCACGCCGGCACGTGGTCGAGTTTTCGACGCCGGCTGCACGGACGTCCGGTCGATACCCAGCACACCAGCGGCTGGCGATTCCTGGGCTATCTGCAGAATCACGACCAGATCGGCAACCGGGCGACCGGCGACCGGATCAGCGCCACGCTGTCGCCCGGGCTGGTAAAGGTCGGCGCGGCGCTCGTGCTGACGGCACCGTTCACGCCGATGCTGTTCCAGGGCGAGGAATGGGCCGCCTCCACGCCCTGGCAGTTCTTCACCAGCCACCCGGAGAAGGAGCTCGGCGAGATCGTGGCGCGCGGCCGGGTCGAGGAGTTCCTCGGGCACGGCTGGGCCGGCGCTGTGCCCGATCCGCAGGATCCGCAGACCTTTGCCGATTCCAAGCTGCCGTGGAACGAGTTGGCCGAGCCTGACCATGCGGACACGCTCGATTTCTATCAGCGGCTGATCGGATTGCGTCGGGACCGGCCCGAGCTGACCGATCCCCGGCTCACCGATGTGAGGGTGCGGTTCGACGAGGAGGCACGCTGGCTGGTGCTGCTCCGCGGCCGGGTCGCGGTGGTCTGCAACCTGGCTGCCGAGCGGCAGACCGTTCCGATCGGTTCGACCCCGGTCGAGATGTTGCTCGCCTCCGCGCCCGGGTTTGTCTACGCCGGGGAAGAGGTGGAGCTCGATGGCGAATCGACCGCCATCGTCGCGCTCCCTAACGCCTAAGCCGACAGCGCAATGTGCCGGAACCTGATCGGCTCAGCACACTGCCACCGTTTCGACTAGACCAGACGTACTTAGTTTGCGAGACTTACTCGCGTCCTGAATCGTGCGCCGTGTCTGATTTGACGAATATCTTTTTGGTCTTCTTTGCCAGACCATGAGGATATCTCGGCCCTAAACCGGACGAAAGAGTGCAAGATTCTTGGCCAGTAGCCCTGCAGTGGGCGGGGTAATCCGGGCAGCGGGAGGTCCGATGCGAAACGAAGAAGTCCGCGGAGACGACACCAGAGCCGGACACAGAGGCCGTCGAGTCGCATTAGCCTGCGGTTCGGCGGCCATTGTGGTGACAGGCATTTGGGCCGGTGCTGCATCGGCCACGCAGCCGGATCAGACTGCATCTGCCAGCAACAAGCTCGTGGCCAACTGTGCTACGCCGGCCGCGGGCCACGCCGCCTGCTTCTCGATGCACCGCGCGGCGAGCAACCAGCCGCACTCGCGCGCGGCCACTCCGGACGGCTTCGGCCCGACGGATCTGCAGTCGGCATACAACCTGACACCGGGCAGCAGCGCCGACACGGTCGCCATCGTCGACGCCAACGACGACCCCAACGCCGAAGCGGACCTGGCCACCTACCGCGCCCAGTACGGGCTTCCGGCCTGCACCACGGCCAACGGATGCTTCAAGAAGGTCGATCAGAGCGGCGGATCGAACTACCCGAGCCCCGACGCCGGCTGGGCCGGCGAAATCTCGCTCGACCTCGACATGGTGTCGGCGATCAGCCCAAACAGCCACATCCTGTTGGTCGAGGCCGATGACGCGAGCTTCGACAACCTGGGCGCGGCGGAAAACACCGCGGCCGCAAACTCCACCATCGTGAGCAACAGCTACGGCGGCAGCGACGCGGCGGACACCACGTACGGCAAGTACTACAAGCACGACGGTGTCGCGATCACGGCGAGCGCCGGTGACGACGGATTCCAGGGCGCCTCCTACCCGGCGTCATCCAGCTCGGTGATCGCCGTCGGCGGTACCTCACTGACCAAGGACTCCAGCGCACGTGGTTGGAGCGAATCGGTATGGGACGGTACGGGCAGCGGATGCTCCGACCTCAACGCCGCCATTCCGGCGGCCGCGAACGCCGGAACCGGATGCGACGGGCGGGCGATGAATGACGTCTCCGCGGTCGCGGACCCGAACACCGGAGTGGCGGTTTACGACAGTTACCAGTCCTCCGGTTGGGATGTGTACGGCGGCACCAGCGCCTCCGCGCCGATCATCGCCGCGACGATCGCACTGGCAGGCAACGGATCCAGCGTCACGCCGGGCACACCGTACGGCCACGCCGACGCTCTCAACGACGTGACCACCGGTGACAACGGGTCGGGCTGCAGTCCCGCGCAGCTCTGTGCCGCTGGCACCGGCTGGGACGGGCCGACCGGCATGGGTACGCCGAACGGCACCGGCGCCTTCTAATCCCCACCGTGCCGAGCGCCCGCGTTTCGCAGCGCGGCCCGGCGGCCGACTGAGCGGTCGCGACCAAGAACATGGCGGAGTCGGATTCACCCCACGGGTCCGGCTCCGCCATCTTATCTGCGGTCCGTGATGGGATACGGGGATGCGCCGCCTCTCCCCGAGCCCCGATCAAACCGAGCTCAGCAGCGATGACCTCGCCGCCGCCTACGCCACTTCCGCCGACCGGCCGGTGCGGGCCAGCTTCGTCTCCAGTACGGACGGTTCGGCCAGTCTCGATGGCCGGTCCGGTGGACTGGGTACGGCTGCCGACCGGCGGGTGCTGGCCATGCTGCGCGATCTCTGCGATGTCATCTTCGTCGGTGCCGGAACGGCCCGGGCCGAGGGTTACGGCCCGCCGCCGAGCACGCCCGAACGGCGCGCCCGCCGCCTCAGCCTCGGCCTCAGCCCGATCCCCCGGCTGGCGGTGGTCAGCGCCCGGTTGGATCTCGACCCGGCAGCTCCGCTGTTCCAGAGCGATCCGCGCACCATCGTGGTCACTCATGCCGCCGCACCGGCCGACCGGCGGCAGGCATTGGAGGCCGTCGCGGACGTGCTTGTCGCGGGCGCCGACGGGGTCGACACCGGCCAGGCCCTGGACCTCCTTTCCGGCCGGGGCCTGACCCGGGTTTTGTGCGAGGGCGGGCCCACCCTCGCCGGAACGCTGCTGTCGGCGGGCCGGCTGGACGAGCTCTGCCTCACCCTCTCGCCGTTGCTGGCCGGCGGCACTGGCGGTCGGATCCTGCATCTGGCCGAGGCGGCGCCGAATGGTCTGGAGCTGGTGCACGTCCTGGAGGAAGAGGGCGCCTTGTTCCTGCGGTATGCCGTGACCCGGTAGCGCCACCCGCATCGCGTTAGACCACCGTTAGCATTGCGGCACAGTGGAAATCAGCACCGACGCCACCCTGATCGACGCTGCCATCGGCGGCGACGAGCGAGCCTTCGCCGCGCTCGTCCAACGCCACACACCGAAGATCTACCGGGTCGCTCTGCATCTGCTGGGCAGCCGCAGCGACGCCGAGGACTGTGTGCAGGAGTGCTGGCTCACCGTCTGGCGGCAACTGCACCGATACCGCGGTGACGCCGCCGTCGGCACCTGGCTCTACCGGATCGCCGCCAACACCGCGCTGATGCAGATCCGGCGCCGGCGGCCGACCGTGGCACTCGACGAGCTCGGCGACATTGGCGAGATCGCCGACCGGTCCGCGCACGCCGACCCGGACCGCTCGATGACCGGCATCATGGTCCGGCAGGCACTCCAGCGGCTGAGCGACGAGCACCGGGCGGTGCTCGTGCTGCGCGAATTCGCCGGGCTGAGCTACGACGAGCTGGGCGCGACGCTCGGGCTCTCCGTGCCGGCCGCCCGGAGCCGGTTGCACCGGGCCAGGCTTGCACTTACCGACGTGCTCCAGGAGCGCCAGTGATTCCAGAGCTGGAAAAGACCGACGACTACCCTGCGATGTGTTCGGGAAGGACGGCGCCGTGACGGATCCAGGACGTTCGTTGCCCTGCGGCACACCGGTGTCCGCATTGATGGAGAGCGTGGCCGACGGCACACCGTTGTCTGTCCACAGTGAACAGTGTCCCTATTGTCAGTCCACTATGGAGAGCCTGACCAGGTCCTGGGCGTCGATCCGTTCTGCCGCAGCCGAACCGACGCCGGTCCCACCGCAGCTGGTGCCCCGGGTGCTGTCCCGGATCAACGCCGAGCGACGAGCGGGCAGCGGTCGGATGGAACTCGTCGGCGAACGCGGCACCCTGCGCATCGGTGCCCGGGTCGTGGTTGGTGTAGCCCGGGCGGCGGCCGCCACCGTACCCGGCGTGCAGGTGCGGACCGGCACGTTCGAGGGGACCCGGCTCACGCTGGACCTCGCGTTGCATCACGGCAGCGCGCTCGCGGACACCGAGCTCCGCACCCGCCGCAAGGTGGACGAAGATCTGCGACAAATGCTCGGCACACCGCCGCCCATCGTCGACATCCGTATCGTTGACGTGTGGTAGTGATCACACAGCGGCGATCCAGAGATGAATCCGATCGGCCCGGCATCTAACCGGTACGAGGGTGGTGGATCACCGCCTCGACTCCAAGCGCAACGTTGCGGAAGGAATCACGAACCGATGGCACAGAACCCGACGATCAAATCCCCCGCCGTCACCGAGCCGGTGACAACCAGCGGAGCGCTGACCGGGCGGTCCGATGTGACCGCCACGCTGGACAGCGAGCAGGGCCGGACCACCATCGCCGACGGAGTGGTGCAGAAAATCGCCGGCCTCGCCACTCGCGAGGTCTCCGGCGTGCACAATCTCGGCACCGGATCGGTCCGGGCGTTCGGCGCGCTGCGGGAACGCATCCCGGGCAGCGGCGGACCGGCCGTCACCCAGGGCGTGTCGGTGGAGGTTGGCGAGAAGCAGGCGGCCATCGACCTGGACATCGTCGTCGAGTACGGCGTGGCGATCGCCCAGTTGGCCAGCAATATCCGGCGCAATGTGATCACCGCGGTCGAGCGCATGACCGGACTCGAGGTGATCGAGGTCAACATCGCCGTCGACGACATCTTCCTCCCCGGCGATGACGTCGACCCGGAGCAGCCGATCCGCGTCCAGTGACCACCGACCTGCCCGACGCCGACCGGATCGCAGCGGCGGTGCTGCGTCAACCGGCTGTCGCCGCGTTGCACGGCGGTGTCTTCGGGGAGGTCGCCACCTACCTGCCGGGCCGACGGGTAACGGGGGTGCAGGTGGGTGGCGACCGGATCGCGGTGCATGTCACGACGATCCTGGGCGAGCCGATGAACCAGGTCGCGGCCCGCATCCGGGAGATCGTCGTTCCACTGGCAGACGGGCATCCGGTCGACGTCGTCATCGAGGACTGCGTGTCCGCAGCGGATGCGGCCACCGCGCACACAGTGGACACAGCCGGTGCGGATTCGGAGTCCGGATGACGCTGGACCCGGGCGAACAGGACCGCCGACAGGAATTTCGCCGCTTCGTCCGGACCCACCATCCGGATCGGGGCGGTGATCCGGCGGTCTTCGCGGCTGGGGTCGAGGCCTACCGGCGCAGCGCCCGGCCGAGCGTGCCCGACCGCCAGGGCAGCTTCGCCAACCGCTGGCCGGAGTGGGTCGGCGCCGGGGATCCCCGGCTGAACGCCCGGACCAGTTTCTACCGCAAACGCCACGGTGTCGCCGGTGTGCTCGACGCCGTGCAGCGCGGACTGCGGCGCCGACGACAGCCGTCGCGAGTCCGCTGACCATTCCCGACCAGCTATCCCAGTTCCCGAAACTCAACACCCTCACAGGAGAAGCAATGTCTGCGACTCAGATGGGAATTGCCGTCGGCGTCGCCCTCGGCTTCGCCGGCGCGTTCGGCGGCTTCGGCGCGTTCGTCATCGTGCTGGTGCTCGCGGCCGTCGGCGCCGTCGTCGGTCGGGTGCTCGACAGCGAACTCGACATCGGCTCTGTCTTCACCACCCGGCGGCGGTGATGACCGCGGCCACCGGGATCCCGACTCTGCCGAAAAGCCCTGTGGCGGCGGAGAATCGGGGTCGACTCACGATCGCGCCCGCCGTTGTCCGGGGCATCATCGAAGCGGCGTCCGGTGAGGTGGACGGCGTGGCCGGTGGGCCGCGGCAGAGCGGACGCGCCGGCCGAGCGGCCCGGGCAACGACCCAGCTCCGGGGCAACACGGCGTCGGCCCGGGTCCGGGTGACTCTGGATTATCCGCAGTCGATCCCGGACGCGCTGACCCGGCTTCGGGCACACATCGTGGAACGGGTGGCGGAGCTGGCCGACGTCACGGTGCAGATCTGCGACATCGACGTGACCGGCCTGGTCAACACGTCCCGCGACGGGAAGGTCGGATAGCCGATGCGCATCGTCAACCGGCTGCTGGTGGCCCTGCTGTCCCTCGCGATCGCCGGAGCCGGCCTGCTCACCGCCGCCGAGGTGCTCGTGGCCCGCACCTCCTGGCCACACGATCCCCCGCTGGTGGTGCCGTACGACCACTGGTTGCGGGTGTTGCGCCCACACACCTGGGACCAGACCGCGGTCCGGCTGATCTGTATCGGTGTCCTCATCATCGGCGTGCTCCTGGTGATCGCGGCCGCCACGGCACAGGAACGACGGATGCCGCTGGTTTCCGCCCACCCGGACGTCGAGATGAGCACCACGCGCCGGGCCCTGGCCCGCGCGCTGCGCAAGGACGCGAGCCAGGTCGACGGTGTGGCGACGGTCAGCAGCCGGGTAAGTCGGCGCACCGCCCGGGTCGTGGCCACCATCCGCATCGGTGATGAGGGGGCGGTCGAACGCGAGCTGCAGAGCCGACTCACCGAACGGCTGGAGAGCATCTCGTTGGCCGGCACGCCACGACTCGGGGTCACCGTCAAGACCCGGAGGTCACGATGAGAAACCGCACCAATCGGCTCAACCGTTGGCTTCTGGCGCTGCTCGGGACGCTCTTCGTACTGCTCGGCGGCGGCGGCGTACTGATGGGTGCCAAGGTGTTCGGCGACAAGCGTGCCGTCTCCTCGGTGATCTATCCTCGGGCCGCCCAACTGCTGCACCGCGAACAATCCTGGCTCTGGTGGGTGCTCGGCGCCGCTGCCCTGCTGATCGCGCTGCTGGCGCTGTACTGGGTAGCGGTGCAACTGCGGGTCGAGCGGATCGGAGCAGTGACGGTGCAGCGGACCGGGCAGGGCGATTCGACGGTCGCGGCGTCGGCGCTGAGTGACGTCGTGGCGGCCGATGCGGAGGCGCTGCCCGAGGTGGAGCACGCCCGGGCCAGATTGATGAACGACACCGACTCCCCCGAGCTGGTGCTCTCGGTGTGGCTGCAGGACGGTGCCGATCTCGGCGCGGTCCGCACCGCGCTGGACACGACGGTGCTCCGGCATGCCCGCGAATCGCTGGGATTGGAGCATCTGCATACCTGGCTGCGCATCGAGGTCGATGCAGGCGCCCGGGAGCGGGTGCACTGATGGCCGCGCCGCTCGAGTCGCGCGTCGAGTCGCGCTATGTCGAGCGGCCCTTCGGCGATGACTGGGACCACCTGGACTCGCGATGGACCCAACACATCAGCGGCAGCGGCACCCACCGGCAGCTGGTCCTGCCCGACGGCGCCTCGGACATCCTCGTCGACCACACCGGCGCGGCGTTCCTGGTCGGCCCGACCGCCGATGTCGATATCGTGGAAATACCCGCAGGAGAAGGCTTCCGCAGTCTGCGCCTGCGGCCCGGGGCGTTGCGATCCGCGGTCGGCGTGCCCGCGACCGAGGTCCGGGGCAAGGTGCTGCCGCTCGCTGATGTCGTCGGCGCCGCTACCGCCCGGAAGCTGACCCGGATTACGCTCGGCGGGCCGGATGACGCGCGGTCGTTGCAGCGCGGTTGGCTGGAATCTCCGCCGGACCGACGGGTGCGCGGCGCGATCGCGTGGCTGCGACGGTACGGCGGCCGCGATGTCAGTGAGTTGGCCGAGATCACCGGCCTGTCCCCGCGCCAGTTGCGCCGCCTGCTGCTGGAACATGCCGGGCTGGGGCCCAAAGCGCTGCAGCGGGTCTTCCGACTGCAGCGTTTTCTGGCCCTCGCCGAGCAGCCGGGCACCGACCTCGGCCTGGCCGAGGTGGCGGTGGTTGCCGGCTATGCCGACCAGGCGCACCTCACTCGCGAGGTGCGGAGCCTGGCCGGCCTGACTCCGACGGCGTTGCTGCGACACCGGAGCGCCTGATATCAGCGTCGGCTCAGCGGCTCGGGCAGAACAGGTCGACGCCGTAGCCGTCCGGATCGCGCAGCGTGGCGTAGCGCTGCCCCCAGAACGCGTCCCACGGTTCTTTGTGGCCGTCGTACCCGGCCGCGGTCAGCTGTTTGTACGCGGCGTCGACGTCGGCCGGGGTGTCGACCCGGAACGCGATGGACACTCCCGGACCGCCGGTCGAGGGCTGCCAGTCCGGGTCGAAACTGCGGATGACCTCGACGGTGTCCCAGGCGAACCGAGGGCCGCCGGGCAACTCGATGTCGACGTGCGGCTGCTGGTCCGCCTCGGCCGGGATTTCCATCCCCAGCGCCCGGTAGAACGCCAGTGACCGGGCCATGTCCGCCACCACGAAACCGATCAGATCAAAGCGCGCCTGCATCATCGACTCCTGTCCTAGGGATGACCAAGGGCGGCCCGCTCAGCGGGCCTGCCCAGGAAGCTACGCGCAGTCCCCGACATCGTTCTTGTCGAGAACGGCCACGATCGATCAGGCGGCGACAGCCTCGATCGCCGGAGTACGAATGGTGCGGCGGGCGGCTCCGACGCTGGAGGCCAGGGTCAGGACCACCACCGTGCCGACGATCCCGAGGTAGATACCAATGGTCGAGTCTGGCAGCACCGAACCGGTCCGGGCGATGCTGTACGGGATCACTCCGACCAGGCCGGCGAATGATCCGAACAGCAGGCCGGTGACGATCAGCGCGAGACGCTCGATGCCGGCCATCCGCAGCACCTGCGGCGGGGTCGAGCCGACCAGCCGTTGCTGGCCGAATTCCCGGCGGCGGTACACGGTCGCGGCAACGAGCGAGTTGATGAGCATCACGGCGGCGAATACGCAGATCATGCCCACCACGACGTAGTTGAGTGTCTCGACGCCCTTGTCGTCGCTGCTCGCCTGACCACCGCTGGCCGCGAGGATCGAGTTGTCGATGCTCTGCATGTACAGCGTCCCCGACGCGAGGTCGGTGAGCAGAATGATCGGGGTCAGGGCGCCGGCCAACTGCTGGGTCCGCTGACGGACGTTCAGCACGCTCAGGTAACCACTGACGCCGCCGAGCTTCTGCATCGGGCCGGCCAGCGCCGCGGTGACGACGCGGATCAGTGCCGGCGACAGGACCGCGAGACCAATGGCCGTCCAGATCGCCGCCTCCCCCGAGATCGACTGGGTCATGGTCAGGCTCTTACCCTTGAACACCGTGGCGGCGAGCACGCCGCAGTCGAGCCCGATCGCAAGAAAGATCCAGCCGGCAACCACGCGCTTCCGACTCATTTTCGGGTTTCCCGTCGATGCCTCCAGCAGCGAGTCACGGACGCTCATCCGGGCGGCGCGCTGCACCGTCAGCGCGGCGCCAAGGACACCGGCCGCCACCGTGACGCCAAAGCCGACCCCGATCGCGGCCGTACCGAAGTGATAGCTGATTCCGTCCGCGACCCGGTGAGTGGCCGACAGCATCCTCAACAATCCCCAACCGCCCAACACGGAGACCGGGACGGCGAGCAGCGCGGCCACGAGCGCGACGCCGTAGCGCCTGCGAACCGAGACGAGTCGCAGAGCGGGCCCGCCGCCCGCTGCCCCGACCGCGGAGTCATTTCTGGTCATCGCTGCCTTCCCTGCGTCCGAATGTGTCGCCCGAATGAATGGCTGACACGACGCTATGGAGCAGACCAGAGGGAAACGATGGATCTACAACGTCAACCACGGTGGAGCAAACTCCACCGTCACGGCTTGCGGGCTATCCGGATTTCCCGCCAAGCACCTCGGCGAGGTCGAAGCTCACCGGCTCCTCAAGTTGGGAGTAGGTGCAGGAGGCCGGCTCCCGGTCGGGCCGCCACCGGACGAATTGTGCGGTGTGCCGGAAGCGCACACCTTCCATGTGGTCGTAGCGCACCTCTACGACCCGTTCGGGCCGGAGCGGTACGAAGGACAGATCCTTTCCCGCGTTCCACCGACTGCCCTCGCCTTTACGAGGGGTGCGGGCCCCCTCTTCCTGCCGGGCCCAGGCCCACGGGTGGTCGTCGAAGGTCGTCACCAGCGGCTGCAACTCGGTGAAGAGCTCCTCGCGGCGGGCCATCGGGAACGCCCCGATGACGCCCACACTGGCCAGCTCGCCGCTGTCGTTGTGCAGACCGAGCAGCAGCGATCCGATACGGTCCGGGCCACTCTTGTGCACCCGGTATCCGGCAACCACGCAGTCGGCGGTGCGTTCGTGTTTGATCTTGAACATCGTCCGTTTGTCCGGCTGATAGGTGCCGTCGAGCGGCTTGGCCATCACGCCGTCCAGACCCGCGCCCTCGAACTGGTGGAACCACTGCTCGGCGACATCCCGATCGGTGGTCGCCTGGGTGAGGTGGATCGGCGCTGAGCTCCGCGCAAGCGCCCGTTCGAGCGCAGCCCGGCGTTCGGCGAACGGCAGACCGGTGCAGTCCTGGTCGCCGAGCGCCAGCAGGTCGAACGCGACGAATCGGGCCGGAGTCTGTTCCGACAGCAGCTTCACCCGGCTGGCGGCCGGATGGATGCGCTGCTGCAGCGCCTCGAAGTCCAGCCGCTGGCCGGACTGGTCGACCAGGATGACCTCGCCGTCGATCACGCACCGATCGGGCAGCTCGGCCCGGACCGCCTCGACGACCTCGGGGAAGTACCGGGTCATCGGCTTCTCGTTCCGGCTGCCGATCTCCACCTCGTCGCCGTCGCGGAACATGATCGACCGGAAACCGTCCCACTTCGGCTCGAAGCTGTAGGCGCCCTGCGGGATGCCCTTGACCGGCTTCGCCAGCATCGGTGCGACCGGCGGCATGACTGGAAGCTGCATCGCCCCATCCTCTCCGATCCGGCCGCCGCATGGGCTCGTCCTCGGCGAAAGTCCGCCATCGTGTCGCCTGGCGAATGGCCCGCGCGGATGTGGGCGGGTCAGCCGTCGGCGTCGCCGGGAGCGGAACCCTCCGGGACGGGGCGCTTCGCCCGGCTTGGTTGTACCCGCATCGGCTCGCCCTCCATTTTCGGGTAGTCCGGCGGATAGGGCAGATCGCCGAGCCCTTCATCGCGCTGCTGCCGCTCGGCCAGCTCCAGCAACGGAAGCAGCGAGTACGCGTCGCTGGTGACGCCCGCATGCAGATCGCCGCGCTCGGCAAACCGTTTCGGCATGGTGGCGATGTCGAAGTCCTGCGGCCCGACCGAGTCGAGCTCGTCCCAGTCCAGCGGAGCCGACACCAGTGCGCGCGGCGTCGGCCGGACCGAATAGGCCGACGCGATGGTGCGGTCGCGGGCGGCCTGGTTGAAGTCGATGAAGATACGCTCGCCGCGCTCCTCCTTCCACCACGCCACGGTGACGTCGTCGGGCATGCGCCGGTGCATCTCCCGGCCCAGAGCGATCAGGGCGCGCCGCACCTCGACGAACGTCCACTGTGGCTCGATGCCCACGTAGATGTGCAATCCGCGGCCGCCGGAAGTCTTCGGATGCCCACGCAGACCGAAGTCGTCCAGCGCGGAGCGCACCTCGTGCGCCACCCGCACGGCGTCGGAGAAGTCGGTGCCCGGTTGCGGGTCGAGATCGATCCGCAGCTGGTTGGGTCGGTCCACATCCGCGCGGGTCACCGGCCACGGGTGGAAGGTGAGGGTGCCCAGATTCACCGCCCATGCCACCACCGCCAACTCGGTCGGGCACACCTCGTCGGCCGTGCGACCGCTGGGGAAGGCGATGCGCGCCGTCTCGACCCATTCCGGCGCGCCCTTGGGCACCCGCTTCTGGTAGAACGCGTCGCCACGCCGGTCTGACCGGGTCGCCAGCTTCACTCCCGGCTTGACCCCGGACGGCCAGCGCTCCATGGTTATGGGCCGCTCCCGGAGGGCGCCCAGAATCCCGTCGCCCACCGACAGGAAGTACCGCACGACGTCGAGCTTCGTGATTCCTCGCTCGGCGAAGTAGACCTTGTCCGGATTCGAGATCCGGACCTGTCGCTCGCCTACCGTGATCTCCTGCGCGTCTGCCACGGGATAGACGGTAGCCCTTTCCTGTTCTGTCCTGTGGGTTCACACTCGGTGAGTGGATCACGGAGGTCAGCGCGAGCCGGAGCAGCCCGAGGTCGGTGGCGAGTACGTCACCTTCGTCGAGGCTCGGTGTGCGCATAACTCGCCCAACAGCGTCGAGGGTTATCTCGCCAATCTGGGGGCCTTCTCCGCTGGTGCGGTTCGGGCCCGCGGTTGGCGTCGTCCAGCCGCCAAACTGATCGTCCTCGCCCTGCTGCTGCCGATGGCGGTGATCGTGCTCCGGTCGATCTGGACCCTGTGCACCCTGTTGTGGCCGTGATTTCGGCCGTAATCGCGGCGATGACCCACCCGAACTTCGTGGCGCAACCGGCTGAATTACCGGTGGATCCGTAGTCAGGGCGCCATCGACATGGTACGAACTGAGGCGTTTGGCATGCTCCGACACCCTTTGCGCTGAGGAGACACTGTGCGAACAGCCTTTCCCCGCCTCGCCCTCGCCGCAGCAGCAGCGATCACCGTCGCCGCGCTCGCGGCCAGCCCGGCGGCCGATGCGATCTCGCCCGGGCCCGCCGGTGCCGCAACCCACGCCGGCCTGCGCATCCACGATCTGCAGGGCGCCGCACAGGTGTCCCCCTATGCCGGCAAGACTGTCAGCGACATCCCCGGCGTGGTGACCGCTGTCGGCGCGAAGCAGCTCTGGGTGCAGGACCCGAGGCCGGACCATGATCCAGCGACCAGCGAGGGAATCGTCGTCTACACCGGCTCGAAGCCGGCGGCGGTGGTCGGTGACGCGGTATCCGTGAACGGCACCGTCAAGGAACACCGGCCTGGCAGCGTGGACTCGACCAATCTCGCGACCACCGAGCTGGAGAACACCACCGTTTCGGTCACCGCGCACGGTCAACCGCTGCCACGGCCGGTCCGCATCGGGCCGAGCGGCCGGATGCCACCGTCGACCGTCATCGATCGTGGCGACAACGGGGACATCGAGCTGTCGCACCATTTCGACCCCCGACGCAATGGAGTCGATTTCTGGGAGTCGATGGAGGGCATGCGGGTCGAGATCGACCAGGCCCAGGTCGTCGGGCCGACCAATTCCTTCGGCGAAACCAGCGTCGTCCCGATCGGGTCGTCCATCCGGACAACTCGCGGCGGCATCGTTGCCCGCGCGAACGACTTCAATCCCGAACGCGTCGTTCTGGCGCCCACGCTGGCGTCGATCCCGACGGCGAACGTCGGTGACAGCTACTCCGGGGCCACCGTCGGCGTGCTGGACTACAACTTCGGCAACTACGAGATCCTGCCGACCACGACGCCTATCTTGCACAAGGGAAATCTGCAGCGTCAGGTCACCCGCGGCCAGCGCGCCGGTGAGCTCGCGGTTGCGACCTTCAACGTGGAGAACCTCGCTCCCGAAGACCCGCAGAGCAAATTCGACACGCTGGGTCAGTACGCCACCCACAATCTCGCCTCGCCCGACATCCTCGCTCTGGAGGAGATCCAGGACAATAACGGCGCGACCGACGACGGTGTCGTGGCGGCAGATCAGACCCTGCAGAAGCTGGTCGATGCGATCAAGGCGGCCGGCGGTCCGTCCTACCGGTGGGCCGAGATCGACCCCACCAACGACGCCGACGGCGGCGAACCCGGCGGCAATATCCGGGTCGCGTTCCTCTACCGGACCGACCGCGGCCTGCAGTTCGTCTCCCGCGGACACGGCGATGCCACCGCGGCGACAATGGTGACGACCGACAGCCAGCACCAGCCGGCCCTGTCGCTCTCGCCCGGCCGGATCGCACCCAGCGACGCGGCGTGGACGGACAGCCGGAAGCCGCTGGCCGGCCAATTCACCTTCCGCGGGCGGACGGTCTTCGTCATCGCCAACCATTTCGACTCCAAGGGCGGCGACGATCCGTTGTTCGGCCGATACCAGCCGATCAAGGAGCCATCGGCGGTGCAGCGACACGAGCAGGCGACGCTGGTCCGCGACTTCGTGGCTCAGATCGAGCGGATCGACCGACGGGCCGACGTGCTCGTGGTGGGTGACCTCAACGACTTCGACTTCTCCGACACCACAAGCATTCTGACCGCGGGCCGTCAGCTGGTGGACCTGCCCAGCACCCTGCCCACGACCCAGCGCTACACCTATGTGTACGAGGGAAACTCCGAGGTGCTCGACCACATTCTGCTGAGCCCGGCGCTGGCTGACCCGCGGCACGGTTACGACTACCAGGTCGTACATCTCAACAGCGAATTCGCCGATCAGATCAGCGACCACGATCCGCAGATCGTCCGGCTGGAGCTGCCCGGCCGCTGACCATCCTTCAGCTGAGGCACCGCGGCGCACCGGCATCTGCACGATGCGCCGCGGGCCGACCTGGTGAGACCGGCGCGACGATCCGCCACGCCACGGCGCCGTCATCGCGCCGCTGCCTTCGTGGTATTTCCGTCGCAGGTCGACGCGGCCCAGAAACCGCGCCGGGCGGCTTTCGCCTCCTGTTGCGCGGCCAGGAACGCCACCCGATATTCGTAAGGCGAGTGATAGGTGTATTCGTGCGCGTATCCGTCGCGGATCATCACCCAGTCGTAGAGCGTGCCGTCGGGCAACCAGACGTAGTCCAACTCCCGGCCGTACTTGTCGTGCGTCGACTGGGTCGGGTCGCTGGTGAGCCCGACCGACCGGCCGGCCAGCAGCTGTCCCGCCCGAGCCGCCGCGTCCGGCCCGAAACACTGCACCGGCTTACGCGGATCGTGGGTCTCGGGAGTGTCCATTCCGAGAATCCGCACCGTGACCTCGGTGCCGCCGCGGACGACCTTGATCGTGTCGCCGTCCACCACATCCAGCACCGGAACAACGGTCGCGTCCCGCGGCTCGACCGGCGATCTCGTCGCGATCGAGCGACCCGTCGAGGCGCAGCCCGCAATGACCAGCGCCGGAAGAATCACCAACGGAACGATCTTGCGAGGTGGATGCATGACTCGACAATGCCGCCCGGGCGGGTCCCGCATGCCGCGGCAATTCAATCTGTGGATAAACCCGCTGCCTGTGGATCGAGGTTTGACAACGACCGGTGCGCGCGCTATTTCGGTCCGACGACAGAAGCGACGTAAGGACACCGTCATGCCGACCCCGCGAACCGCCACGTACGGTGGATTCATGACCGTAGAAAAGACCGAAGCCGAATGGCGCGCGCAGCTGTCCCCCGCCGAGTACGACGTGTTGCGGGAGGCCGGGACCGAACGGCCGTTCACCGGTGAGTACGTCGACACCAAGACCGTGGGCGTCTACCGCTGCCGAGCCTGCGACACCGAGCTCTTCCGCAGCGAAACCAAATTCGACTCACACTGCGGCTGGCCCAGCTTCTTCGAGCCGACCAAGTCCGACGCCGTCGTCCTCATCGAGGACCGCACCCTCGGCATGGTCCGCACCGAGGTGCGCTGCGCCAACTGCAATTCGCATCTCGGCCACGTCTTCGAGGACGCCCCGCAGACGCCGACCGGTGACCGCTACTGCATCAACTCGGTCAGCATCACCCTCGAGCCGGCGGCCGCTTAGGGCAGCGCGGCAATCAGCTCGTCGACCGGCTTGCGGGTGCCGGTGTAGAACGGCACCTCGATCCGAGTGTGCCGGCGGGCCGCCGCGGCCCGCAGGTGCCGCATCAGGTCCACGATGCGGTGCAGCTCGTCGGCCTCGAAGGCCAGGATCCATTCGTAGTCGCCGAGGGCGAACGAGGCGACGGTGTTGGCTCGCACATCGGAGTACTCGCGGGCCATCTTCCCGTGCTCGGCGAGCATTCCGCGCCGTTCCTCGTCCGGCAGCAGATACCACTCGTAGTCCCGGACGAACGGATAGACACACACGAAGTCCCGGGCCTCCTCGCCGGCCAAGAACGCCGGTAGGTGGCTCTTGTTGAATTCCGCCGGCCGGTGCAGCGCGGCGACCGACCAGACCGGATCGGACGACCGGCCCAGCTCGGTCCGGCGGAAGCGGGAGTAGGCCTCCTGCAGGTCCTCGATCCGCGGACCGTGCCACCAGATCAGGTAGTCGGCGTCGGCGCGCAGCCCGGCCACGTCGTAACAGCCGCGCACCACGATGTCCTTGGCAGCGAGCTGCTCGAAGAACGTGCCAATCTCGTGCGCGACGCCGGACCGGTCCTCCGGCAATCCCGGGCGGGCCTTGAAGACCGACCACATCGTGTAGCGGATCTGTTTGTTGAGTTCGCGCGCCTGCTTACCGTCCACCATGTCCGTCCCCCATCTCCGCAACTCTGCTCTCCCGGGCGGCCAGCTCGGCCAACACCCCGGCCGCGGCCTGCTGTCCGGTCCGGATGCAGGCCGGCACTCCGACTCCCTCGTACGCCGCGCCGCAGACCTCCAGGCCCGGCACCTGCTCGATGTCGGCGCGGATCCGGCGTACCCGATCCAGATGGCCGACCGCGTACTGCGGCAACGCACCGCCCCAGCGGGTCACCCGGTGCTCGACCGGCAGCACGTCCACGCCGGTGATCTTCGCGATCTCGACCCTGGTCCGGGACACCAGTTCGTCGTCGTCGGCCTGCAGGGCGCTGGTGTCACCGTGCCGGCCGATCGAGGCCCGCACGATGGCGTTGTCGCCGGCGAGGTGGCCCCACTTCTGCGAGCTGTAGGTCAGCGCCTTCACCGCGAAGCCCTCCGAGGCGGGCACCAACGCGCCGCTGCCGGCCGGAAACGCGGTGTCCGGGTAGGCCAGCGTCACCAGCGCGGTGCTGGCGTACTCGATGCGGCTGAGCTCGTACGCGGCCCGCGGCGCCACGCCGGCGAGCATTCGGGTCGCCTTCGGCGCCGGCACGGCGACGATCACCGCGTCGGCATCCAGGACCGTGGTCGCCGGCACCGGGCCGGTCAACAGCTGGAAGCCGTGTTCGGTCCGGATGACCTCACGCACGGTCAGACCGAGCCGGATGTCGGCCCCCGAGGCGGCGGCCACGGCCTGTGGCAGCGTCCCCAGTCCGGCCCGCAGTGTGGCGAAGACCGGTCCGTCACCGCGCGGAGCCGCAGCCACCGCCGCCCGCGCCGCGGCGACCACCGAGCCACGCAACCGCAGTGCCCGGGCCAAGGCTGGAATGGTCGCCTGCAGGGACAGCACGTCGGCCCGTCCCGCGTACACACCACCGAGGAGCGGATCGACGAGCCGATCCACCACCTCGCGGCCCAATCGGGTGCCGATCACCGAACCCACAGTCACGTCGTCGCCGAGCGGCGGCCCGGGCAGGTCGCGTTCCAACTGTTCCAGCGTCGGCTGGGTGAGCACATCGGCGGCGCGGATCGCATCGAGATCGGCCGGAACGCCCATCAGAGTGCCGCGCGGGATCGGCCGCAATTGGCCACCGATGACAAGCGAGGCCGATCCGGTGGCCGGATGCACGAGCTCCTCGCGGAGGCCGACGGCGGCGGCGAGCTCGGCGCCTTCCGGGCTGCGGACGAGCATCGCCTCGGCGCCGGCGTCGACCGTGACGCCGCCGACCCGGCTGGCCAGCAACTTGCCGCCGATCCGCTGCGCGCCGTCCAGGATCGTTACCCGGGCGGCGGCACCGATGGCATGCGCGGCAGCCAAACCGGCGATACCGGCTCCGACGATCACGACGTGGGGCGTCACCGCGCTGAGACTTCGTGAACGAGATCCACCACTCGCCCGAGGACGTCCGGGTCGGTCTCGGGCGGCACCCCGTGGCCGAGATTGAAGATGTGGCCGGGCAGGCCCTCGGCGTCGGCGAGGATGCGACGCACCTCGGACTCGATGACCGGCCACGGCGCGAACAGGATCGCCGGGTCCAGGTTTCCCTGCAGCGGCAGTCCGGGCACGCGTTCCGCGGCCGCCGAGAGCGGGATCCGCCAGTCCACCCCGAGCACGTCCGGCCCGGCCTCAGCCATGGCCGGAAGCAGCTCGCCGGTGCCGACCCCGAAGTGGATCCGCGGCACGGACGTCACGGCCGAGAGCACCTTGGTGCTGGCCGGCAGGACGAAACGCCGGTAGTCGGCGACCGACAGCGCGCCCGCCCAGGAGTCGAAGACCTGGACCGCGGCCGCGCCGGCCCCGACCTGCACCTGGAGGAAGGTCGCGGCGATACCGGCGAGCCGGTCGAGCAGCCGCCCCCACAGGTCCGGATCGCCGTGCATCATCGCCTTGGTCCTGGCATAGGTGCGCGACGGGCCACCCTCGATGAGGTAGCTGGCGAGCGTGAACGGTGCTCCGGCGAAGCCGATGAGCGGCGTCGCACCGAGCTCGGCGGTCAGCAGCCGGATCGCCTGGACCGCGAAGTCGACGGCGGCCGGATCCAGCTCCGGC
>DATAVB010000158.1:0-11393 GCA_036267955.1 Mycobacteriales bacterium
GCAGCGACATGACACCGCCGTCACAGCGCATCACCATCAGCGGTGCGGCGATTCCCGCGGTGGTGATGCTGCGCTCGACGAGATCCGCGGTGTCGAGCATCTTCGGCAGGATGCTGGCATTGACCACCGCCGTCCGCGCACGCTTCTTCAGCCCATAGAGCTTCGTTATCTCGTGCGTCGTCGTGGCGAGCATGTCCTCCTTGTGCGCGGCGTCGACAACGGCATCCTCCCCGGTCCCGTCGTCGACGCTGAACGCCTGGACCCCCACCACGATGTCGGCGCCGGCCGCGCGAACCGCAGTCACCGCTGCAGCGGCGTCAGCGGCCTCGACCGCCGACCGGACGTGGCCGTACCGGACCGGCAACTGCTTTCCTGGCGCCAGCTCGATCTTGCCGAGCGCACCGAGGCGACGGGTGATCCACCCCTCGAAGCCGCTCCCCACTCCCACCAGGCCTACCGTCGCCACATCGCCTTCCAACAGAGCATTCGTGGCCTGCGTGGTGCCGTGGGCCAGGAAGCTGACGTCGTCGGCGGTGACGCCGACGGCGGCGAGAAGCTGGGTCAACGCATCGATGATGCCTCGGGCCACGCCGTCAGCGTGCCGATGTGTGGTCCGTACCTTTACCTGGCCGATGAGCTCGAGGGTCTGCGCATCCAGTGCCACCGCATCGGTGAAAGTGCCGCCGACATCGATTCCGACGCGAATACGGGGAGGATTCATGATTTCGCCTTCTATCCACAGTGGATGGTGTCAGGCCGCCAGGGCGCCCAGGTAGGCGCCCTGGCTGAGAAGCGTCTTCTGCAGTCGCCCGATGTCGACCGTGCGGGGCGCAATTCCGCCCTGCGTGGCCAGCGCGGCGGCCGTGCCCGCGGCCTCACCCATCGCAAACGCGGGCGGCATGACTCGGATGGCGGCGAGTGCCTCATGGCTGGCAGAAACGCAGCGCCCGGCCACCAGCAGGCCGTCCATTTCGCGCGGCACCAGGCTGCGGTACGGGATCTCATAGACGTTCGCCGTGCCGGCGGACTCGTCGACGCCACCGCCGGAGCCAGTCGGGTCGTGAATATCCACCGGATAGGCACACAACGCGATGACGTCGTCGAAATGTCGACCACTCTGCAGGTCGGCCAGCTCCAGCCGATATTCACCGTCGATGCGGCGGGTCTCCCGGACACCGATCGTCGCCGCGGTATCCAGTAGTTCGCTGTTCGCGAATCCCGGCAGGCTGTCCCGGAAGAACGCGACCAGCGCCTGCACCTGATCCCGACCGTCGAGTTCCGCCGCGGTGAGGTCGGTGACGTCGGTGCCGTCGCGCTTGAGCACCCGGGTCGTATTGATGCGCCAAACGCCTTTGTGCAGAGTCTTGTACATTCCGACACCGCGGCGCGGCGAGGGAAAGCGCCCCTCCTCCCGGGCCGTCGTCACCAGGGACTCGAACGGACGGCCGTCCTCGGGATGGCTGCGCACGTACGCCTCGACAGCCTCGTCGTCGACTCCGCTGACCCGGAAGAACAGCGTCATCGGCTGTACCAGGCCATCTGTCTCGCGGCCGTACACCGTCGCGACACCGGCAGCTGCGGCGACGTCGCCGTCGGCCGAGCAGTCGACCGTCACGATGGCCGGCAGCATCTGCAGCCCGCTCTTGCTTGCCACCACGACGCCCACGACGCGGCCGTCGCGCACCACGGTGTCGGCCACAAAGCTGTGCAGCCGAAGATCCACCCCGGCCTCGCGACACATCTGCACCGCGGTCACCTTTGCGGCCTCGGGCTCGAACGGGGTGACCTTGTCATGCCCGTAAACGATGAACCCCGAGTAGGCATCGCCGGCGTGCGTGCGCGACGGGTGCAACGCGCCTCCGTTCTCCTCCATCCGGCGGACGAACTCGTCGAACACGCCCCGGATCAGCTGCTCGCGACCGTCCAGCGAGAACGACGTCATACACGGCCCGACCAGGCCGGCCGTCAGGTTGCCACCCAGAAAGCCGAATCGCTCCACCAGCCGGGTGCGGGCGCCATTGCGCGCCGCCGCCACCGCCGCGGCGATGCCCGCCGGCCCTCCGCCGACCACGAGAACGTCGACCTCGTCCAACTCCGGAATCTCCCGGTTGTACTGCATCAGCGCTCAAACCCCTTCGTCAGTCAGTAGCCGCGTACGTCCGGCCAGTGCCGTTCAATGCCGGCTCGATCCAGGACGCGGCAGAACTCGTCTCGATGCTTCTCCACTGTCTGCACCTGGCGCGGTTTCAGGCCACGGCTCAGGCAGAACCCGGCGAGATGGCCGGCCACTTCACCTACATTCCACTCCACCGGGTGCAGCCGATAACAGCCGTTGGAAATGTGCGTCGTGCCGATATTCTTACCGGCCGCCAGCAGGTTCGTATCGCGCGCCGGAATCAACGCGCCCAGCGGTAGCTCGAATGGAACGCTGGCGATGTCAATATAATTGTCACCACCGGTGGATGGATGCAAATCAATGCGGTAGCTGCCCACGCCGACCGAGTCGGCATAACTCGTACCACCGTAGGGACCGACCACGTCGACCGCGACATCGTTTTCAGTCACCGTCGTCATCGCCCTGATCCGGCGCGATTCCCTGATGTAGGGCGACTTGGCCAACCCGTCGTCGGTGCCGACGACGTCACCTCGAAGACGCAGCCCGGGAAATCCAGTGCCACCGCCCGGTGTCGGCGCCTCCGTCTGCAGCCAGTACAGCACGGATAGGGACAGTTGCTTCGCCTCAAGGAAGGCCGACGGCGCGTCAGCTCCGATGGTCGGCTTTAGCCAGTAGTCGTTGAGCGGCCAGTTGACCAGCGTTATATCGGAGTCGAAGGCGCCCGGCCGGTGCATCTGACGGGCCAGAATACGGCGAAAAAGCCACAGCTCCCGATCGCCGGCGCTCGCGCTCTGGTCCGCATTCACATCCAGCGGATCGTCGTCGGGATTGGGCCCGAACTCGCGGCCGACAGACTCGAGCGTCCGCGGATCGGGGGCCGCGAATCCCAGCAACGGCCCGGGCCAGAAGTCCGGTTGATACGCGCGCCAGAAGTCGTAATCGGTCGGTTTGTCGATCACATGGTGTTCACCGTCGTGATGGGACACCGCAAAGCAATAGGTGATCCCCTGCATATTCTGCGGCTGACTGACCGCCGGGGCATGCGGCTCCGAATACTCGCTCTGCGCCTCCGCTCCGGTCACGTGGTCGATGCCCGCCAACGGTAGGAGGTCGCCCAGCTCGGTCGCATCGAGTACGAACGGAGCCCGCACCACCGTCCGGCTTCCGTTCCGGTGGTCCTCGAGCGTGACCGCGTCGATCCGGCCATCGGTGCTCTCGGCCATGACCGGCCGGTGTTCGAGCAGCACCTCCAGCCGTCCGCTGGCGCGATGCGGAGCGAGCATCGCATCGATCACCGCCAGCGCGACCCGCGGTTCGTGGCACAGTTTGCCGACCCTGCCGGCTCCTGGATTGAGCTGCCGCCAGGCGCGGGCCTCGGCGCGCAACGGGTACCACTGCCGGTAATAGTCGCGAATTCCGTCCCGCAGTTGCCGGTAGGTCGCGGTGCTGCCGAACTGCTCGATCCATGGATTCTCATCGGGTGGCACGGCCTGCGCCGTCAGCTGGCCGCCGAGCCAGTCCGTCTCCTCGGTCAGGATGACCCGACGACCGGCGGTGCAGGCGGCCAATGCTGCGGCAACGCCGCCGAGGCCACCGCCGACGACAAGAATCTCCGCTTCGCGTTCACGCATGTGGTGTATCTGGCCCTTCTGTCACTAGCTCTTCGATCGGAGCGGCGGCCCGACTGTCTCGCCGGCAATGGCCTGACAGGCCACGATCTTTCTGTTCTCCTGGTGCGGCTCACCGGCGACCAGACCGGCCAGGGACCGCACCGCTGTGCGACCCATTTCCCGACGAGGTACCGAAAATCCACTGAGGACCGGCAGCCCAGCCGAGCGGTCAACCCGATTGCCGAGCAGCGCCAGCGAGAAATCGTCCGGATAACGCAACCGGGCCGCTCGCGCAGCCGACTCGATGGCATTCAGCGCGATGTCGGTGTCCGTTTCCTCCGCGACAATCGCCGTTATGCCGTCGGCCAGCCAGCCGCGCAACCGGTCCGGGTCGATATCGGCACCGTCTGTTCGCACCACCTGTGCCGCCTGGGGCCGCAACTTGGCGCCGATTCGGCCGGCCCGGAAGCCCGCCTCCCGATCCATCGACGCTGGGGCGTCATCGTTCTCCCGCACATAGATCAGTCGCCGATGACCCAACTCGACGAGCCGACTGACGACCTCCGCCGATGCCGAGACATAGTCGGCACCCACGTATGGCAGTCGGGTGCCAAGCTCGTCGTGCCGTCCGATGTAGACCAGTGGATAACCGTCGTCCAGAAAGCGGGACATGGTCTCCTCCGGCACGTGCCGACCCAGAAAGAGGCATCCGTCGGCCAACCGAATTCGATTGAGTACGTCCTGCGAGCCGGCCTCGCTCGTGCTCGACGAGGTGAAGAGCAGCAGGTCGTAACCCTGATGGGCTGCCTCCTCCTCCACCCCGACCAGAAACGGATAGTACGAGTGTTGGACGTTGGTCGGGAAGGTCGCGGTGAAGGTATACAGCCCGAGAATGTTGTTCTGCCCGTGCGACAGTCGTCGAGCTATCGGGTCGGGCACATATCCCAGCGATGTCGCGGCGGAAAGGACCCGCTCCCGGGTGTCGTCAGCGATCGCAATCCCGGCCTTGTTGCCGTTGAGCACCAGGGAGACCGTGGTCTGTGAGACGCCGGCGAGCCGCGCAATGTCCGCCTGTCGGGGGCGCCCGGTGCGCGGCCCCGCGGCCGATTTGCGCCCCGGACTCATCGCAACATCGACCCACCGTCCACATCGAACGCCGATCCGTAGATGAATTGGGACGCCGCAGAGGACAGAAAGAGAATTGCTGCCGCCATGTCGTCGGGCCGGCCCATCCGTCCGACCGGCAGCCCCTCGGCGATCCGCTGCTTGAGCTCGGCCGACACGCCGGAATGCAGTGGCGTGTCGGTCGGGCCGGGCACCAGCGCGTTGATCCGCACTCCAGAGCCGGCGAATTCCCGAGCGACTGATTTGACCAGGGACAGCACGCCTGCCTTGCTGGCCGCGTACGCAGCATCCGCAATCAACCCACCACCGCCGCGGAATCCGGCATCTGACGCCACCGCGACTATCGTCCCGGCACCGCGCGGCACCATCTGCTTGAGAGCCGCTCGCACGACCGCGAACGAGCCGACCAGATTCACGTCGAGCACGCGGCGCCAGTGCGCGGCGTCCTGCTCGAAGAGTGGTTTGGCAGTGATGATCGCGGCGGCGTGCGCGAGATGATCGAGCGGACCGTGCTGCGTGGCCAGCTCCGCGAATGTGTCAGCCACCCGATCCTCATCGGTAATGTCAAGGGGCACGGCGATGGCGCCTGGCAAACCGTCCGCGGACCGCTCCAACAGCGGGGCATTCACGTCGGCGAGCAGCACCCGCGCCCCGTAGGAGTGGAACGCGGTGGCGGTCGCCAGCCCGATGCCCCCGGCGGCGCCGGTGACCAGCACCAGCCGATCCTTGAAACCGTCGGCCTCGAACCCTCGCCAGGCGAGCGCCCGATCACTCGCAGTCGTCATCTGACAACCCCTTACTAATACGGATTAGCGTCAGGTTAAGTCGATGTTGCGGGCGCTGTCAAGCGGCGCCCGCGGAGGCCGTCCAGGGTCGGGCTGCCGGCCCGCACCACATCACAGCTCGGCCAGGAGGCTCCTGACGCGGGTGTCGATGTCGTCGCGGATGGGACGGATCTGGGCGAGGGTCTTGCCGGCGGGGTCGGGTAGATCCCAGTCGAGGTAGCGCTTGCCCGGGAAGATGGGGCAGGCGTCGCCACAGCCCATCGTGATGACGACGTCGGCGGATTGCACGCCATCGTTGGTCAGTGGTTTGGGGAATTCGCGCGTCAGGTCGAGACCGATTTCGCCCATGGCGTCGATGACGGCGGGATTTATTTCAGCAGCCGGGGTCGATCCGGCGGACCGGACGGTGACCGCGCCCGCGGCATGGTGGTGCAGCAGGGCGGCAGCCATTTGGGAGCGACCGGCATTGTGGACGCAGACGAACAGCACTTCCGGCCTGGCGGACACGGGCACTCCCTGAGTGTTCGGCTGCGGTCACGGTGTGACGTGCACAGACAGGTCGGATGTGAATCGGCGGCGCAGGGCGAGGGAGACGTAGACCAGAGCGACGAGGACGGGGACCTCGATCAGCGGTCCGACGACGCCGGCGAGGGCCTGCCCCGAGGTGGCGCCGAACGTCGCGATGGCCACCGCGATGGCGAGTTCGAAGTTGTTGCCCGCGGCCGTGAATGCGAGCGTCGTGGTGCGGGCGTAGGACAGGCCGACAGCCTTGCCGAGGGCGTAGGAGCCGCTCCACATCAGGGCGAAGTAGGCCAGCAGCGGCAGCGCTATCCGCGCGACGTCCAGGGGGCGGGCGGTGATCTGGCGCCCCTGCAGTGCGAAAAGGATCACGATGGTGAAGAGCAATCCGTAGAGCGCGACCGGCCCGATCCGCGGCAGAAATGTCGCCTCGTACCAGTCCCGACCCTTGCTGCGTTCACCGAGCCGGCGGGACAGAAACCCCGCCGCCAAAGGGATACCGAGGAAGATCAGGACCGAGCGGGCAATCGTCCAGCCGGAGATGTGCAGTGCGGTCTGGTGCAGGCCGAGCCAGCCGGGCAGCACGGAAAGGTAAAACCAGCCCAGGACCCCGAAGGCGATGACCTGGAACACCGAATTGATCGCGACCAGCACCGCCGCGGCCTCCCGGTCACCGCAGGCCAGGTCGTTCCAGATAATGACCATCGCGATGCAGCGGGCGAGTCCGACGATGATCAGGCCGGTCCGGTACGCCGGAAGGTCGGGGAGCAGCAGCCACGCGAGGGCGAACATCAACGCCGGACCGATGATCCAGTTCAGCACCAGCGAGGGAATCAACAGTCGGCGATCGCCGGTCACCGAGCCAAGCCGGTCGTACCGGACCTTGGCCAGCACCGGATACATCATCACCAGCAGCCCGACCGCGATCGGCAGCGAGACGCCGCCGACCTGTACCGCGTTCAGGCCCGATTCGAGCCCGGGGATGCCGCGGCCGGCCAGCAGGCCGACCGCCATTGCCGCGATGATCCAGACCGGCAGGAACCGGTCCAGGGTCGAGAGTTTCCCGACCACCCCGCCGGCCATCCCGCCCGCCTCGACGCCCGCCGGCGCGGCGGTGCGGTCGGCGAGACTCACACCGTCACCGGCCGTCCTGCGGGCACGAACACCGCAGACAACGGCGCCTTCTTCGACATGCCTCTATATTGACATTCATCTATCTAGAAGGCAATCGAGGCAGCATTGCCTCGAGATGCTGAAAACGCGGACTCGCCCAGGCGTCGTGCCGGCCGGTGGCGACGCTGACGCCGACCGCGATCATGGCCAATCCGCCGGTGCCGCCGACAACGGCCAGGCGGCTGGGATTGCTCGCGAACCAGGCCCGCACACCACCGGCGGCCAGGGCCCAGATCGTGTCGGAGACCAGCGCGATTCCGAACGCGACCAGAGCCAGCAACAGCATCTGCTCGGATACGTGCCCGGAAGATCGGTCGACGAACTGAGGCAGGACGGCGCCGAAAATGATCAGCGCTTCAGGATTTGCGAACCCGACCACGAACCCCTGGCGTATCGCGCGCCACCGAGACGGGTCGGCCGCGGTGGTCGCGGCGAGGGCGTTGGCGATCTCGTGTCGATGCCGGATCGCCTGCACACCGAGCCAGACCAGGTAGGCGGCGCCGGCCATCTTCACGACCAGGAACGCCACCTGCGGACGTTGCACGATGCTGCCGAGCCTCGAAGAGCCCAACCAGATCGACCGTCTCGCTCGACGTAGCCTCGCGGCGCTCAGCTGACCGGTTCGCCTGCGAGAGTGAGGTTGCTGTCAGTGGCCCCCAGGTCGGGCCTGAGGTGATCGCGACCGGGGATGGCGGCTGCGGCGATGATTCCGACTGCGGAGAAGGCTGCCCCGACCCACAACGCCTTGGTGAAGTGATCGATGAATGTCTGGGCCGAGGTGTAGTCACCGGAGTTGGCGAATACGGAAGCCAGGATCGCGATGCCGAATACGCCACCGATTTCGCGCAGCGAGCTGTTGGTACCGGACGCGATACCCATCTCCGAGTCGGGGACCGAACCGACCACCGCATTGGCGACAGTAGGAAAGCACAGGGAGATCCCGACTCCAGCCACCCCGAGTGCGAGCGCGAGCCGGGGATAGCTCATCCCGGGTTCGGCGATCACGGCAACCCAACCCAGCCCGGCGGCTTGGAGGGCGAGTCCGATCAGCAGCAGTGGCCGATTGCCGAACCGGTCGGCGAGGATGCCCGCGATCGGTGCGACCACCATCGGTGCTCCGGTCCAGGGCAGCGTCCGCAGGCCGGCCGCGAGCGGTGAATAGCCGAGTGCGGTCTGGAGAAACTGCATCATCAGGAAAAGCACACCGAAAAGCGAGGCGTACATGAAGAAGCTCACTCCGTTGGCGGCATTGAATGCGCGGGAGCGGAATAGTTTCGCCGAGAGCATGGGCGTTGCGCTGCGCCGTTCCCACAGCACGAACCCGCCAACCAGAGCCGCACCCAGCGCGAGGGAAATGATGGTCTCAGCACTCGCCCAGCCGATGCTGCTCGAGCGGATCAGCCCCCACGTGATGCCGAAAAGCCCGGCACCGGCCAGGAGCAGCCCGCCGAGGTCAAGCTGCGATCGCGGACCAAAGCTTTCAGTCAGGCGGGAAATGGACAGCGGAATCAGGACGAGGCCGACCGGGACGTTGAGCCAGAAGATCCAATGCCAGCTGATCCCGCCGACGATGGCACCTCCCACCACGGGTCCCAGCGCCACTGCGAGCCCGGTGATGCCTCCCCACAGGCCAATCGCGGCGCCGCGTTTCTCGGGCGGGAAGGCCTCGCTGATCAGGGTCAGCGTCATCGGCATGACAGCCGCGGCAGCGGCGCCCTGGATGCCTCGGGCGGCGATAAGGGCACCGACACTCGGTGAAAGCGCCGCGCCCGCCGAGGCGATAGTGAAGGCCAGCAAACCCATCCAGTAGACCCGCTTACGGCCGTACCGATCGCCGAGCGCGGCGCCGGTGAGCAAGGCGACCGCGAACGCCAGGTTGTAGGCGTTCACCGTCCACTCCAGATCGCCGAGGTCGGCGTGCAGGCTCGCCCGCAGCGCGGGTAGCGAGTTCGCCACCACCAGGGTGTCGAGCGCGGTCATAAAGACGCCGAGCGACGCCAAGGCGACCGTCCAGCCGCGATGCGTGGTCACAGTTGTTCTCCGTTCCGTCGGCCCGCGGCTCCTGCGGCATGGGCGTTCGAAAGGACAGACCCGGGCGACGGCGGAAACTGGGCGCACCGGAACCGACCAGTTCGGCGCGCTTTCGGTGTCATGGGTCTTCCTGCACAGGGGCGGGCGGCGGTGCAGGCGCGTGCGCCACTGTTGGCTGAAGGTGGTTGTCACATTCGCAGGGCCGGCGGTGTCTTCATGCCGAAACAGCCAACCGGCAAGGAGAACATCATGGCGTTACGCGTTCCGAAAGCGGAGCTCCCCGCCGAGCTCAGGGAGAACATGATCAAGCAGCTCGGTTCTGTACCCGAACCCGTCGAGGTGACGTACAACAATCCCAAAGTGGCTATCTCGACCCAGGAGTTCTCGGCCGGGGTGGCCGCCTGGGACGCGACCGACACGAGCCTCAAAACGTTCGCGCACATGGCCGTCGCGGCACAGGTCGGCTGCAGCTGGTGTCTTGACATCAATTATTTCCTGGCCCAGAACCACAACCTGGACCTGGCTAAGGCCAGCCAGGTGCCGCGCTGGCGGGAGTCCGAGGTGTTCACGCCGCTGGAGCGGGAGGTTATGGAGTACGCCGAGGCCATGACGAGCACGCCGACGACCGTCACCGACGAGCTGGGGGCGAGTCTGCTCGGCCAGCTCGGCCCGGCGGGGCTGGTTGAGCTCACCGTGTTCATCGGCTTTGCCAACCTGTCGACCAGGACCAACACAGCGCACGGGATCACCTCCCAGGGCTACTCCGATGCGTGCGAGATCCCGCTGGCCACCCGTCCAGAGCGCTCGGGCGTAGCGTCCACGGCATGACCGACGACCCGTTCGTCGCCCATCGCAGCCTGCTCTTCACGGTCGCCTACGAGATGCTCGGTTCGGCGGCCGATGCGGAGGATGTGCTGCAGGAGGCCTGGCTGCGGTGGGCCGACGTCGACCGCTCGCAGGTCCGTGAGCCGCGGGCGTACCTCGTCCGGGTCGTCACCCGGCAGGCGCTCAACCGGCTGCGAACGTTGTCGCGCCGGCGCGAGGAGTACATCGGCCACTGGCTGCCCGAACCGCTGCTGACCAGCCCTGACGTCGCCGAGGACGTCGAACTCGCGGAGAGCGTCTCGATCGCGATGCTGACCGTGCTGGAAACGCTCGGGCCGGCGGAGCGCGCGGTGTTCGTGCTCCGGGAGGTCTTCGATCTGCCTTACGGCGAGATCGCTGAGGCCATCGGGAAACCCGCGGCCACGGTGCGGCAGATCGGGCGGCGGGCCCGTGAACATGTGGCGGCTCGGCGGCCGCGGATGCAGGTGAGTCAGTCGGAGCAGCGGGCCGTGGTGGAGCGGTTCCTGGTCGCATTGCGTACCGGACAGTTGCGGGAGTTGCTGGAGCTCATGGCGCCGGACGTGATCCTGATCGCCGATGGTGGCGGGCTTGCGGCCGCCGCGCTGGCTCCGATTCACGGGGCCGACCTGGTGACGAGGGTGCTTGCGCGCGCGAACCAGGTGGTGGCCGAGTTCGAAACGACGACCGTGTGGCTCAATGGCGCGCCTGCGGGCCGGTTCGAGATCAACGGCGAGCCGACCGCGGTGAGCCTGGTGGTGGAGGACGGACGGGTCACCCGGATCTACCTGATGAGAAACCCGCAGAAACTGACACGGCTCGATGAACCAGCCGAACTCACCAGGTAGCTACAGACCTCACGATGTCTGGGGATGCGCCGGTAGGTCCATCGCGGCGAGGCGCTCGGGATCGCTCACGGACAGGATCTCCACGATCCGACCGTCGACCACGGTGCACGCCATCACGCTGTGCGGCTTGCCGCTGGTGCGCCACGCCACGATCCCGGGCTCACCATTGACCAACGCACGACGACCCGTCAACGTGGAATGTGCCCCGCGCCGGGCTCTGCCGGCGACCTCGGCCGCACCCTGCCTGACGACCAGACCACGCGCCGTATACGCCCGCCACGTCACATCCGGATCCAACACCCGCAACAACCCATCAAAATCCCCACACCGCGCCGCCGCGAGA
>DATAVB010000159.1:0-25169 GCA_036267955.1 Mycobacteriales bacterium
CAGCAGGTCGACGGTCGCGTTCTCGAGCTTGAGACCGACCTCCTCGCTGATGACCTGAGCACCGGTCAGGATCGCGATGTCCTGCAGCATCGCCTTGCGGCGATCGCCGAACCCGGGAGCCTTCACCGCAGCGCTCTTGAACGTGCCGCGGATCTTGTTCACGACCAGGGTGGCAAGGGCCTCGCCCTCGACGTCCTCGGAGATGATCGCCAGCGGCTTGCCCGACTGCATGACCTTCTCCAGCAGCGGGAGCAGGTCCTTGACGGACGCGATCTTGCTGTTGACGATCAGCAGGTACGGGTCGTCGAGCACGGCCTCCATGCGCTCGGGGTCCGTGACGAAGTAGGGCGAGATGTAGCCCTTGTCGAAGCGCATGCCCTCGGTGAGCTCGAGCTCGAGGCCGAAGGTGTTGCTCTCCTCGACGGTGATGACGCCTTCCTTGCCGACCTTGTCCATCGCCTCGGCGATGATCTCGCCGACGTTGGTGTCGCCACCGGCGGAGACGGATGCCGTGGAGGCGATCTGCTCCTTGGTCTCGACATCCTTGGACGTCTTGGCCAGCTGCTCGGCAACCCGCTCCACAGCCGCCTCGATGCCGCGCTTCAGCGCCATCGGGTTGGCCCCGGCGGCGACGTTGCGCAGGCCCTCGCGGACCAGAGCCTGGGCCAGGACGGTCGCCGTCGTCGTGCCGTCACCGGCAACGTCGTCGGTCTTCTTGGCGACCTCCTTGACGAGCTCGGCGCCGATCTTCTCGTACGGCTCCTCGAGCTCGATTTCCTTGGCGATGCTCACACCATCGTTCGTGATGGTCGGGGCACCCCACTTCTTCTCGAGGACAACGTTGCGACCCTTTGGTCCCAGCGTCACCTTGACAGCGTCGGCGAGGGTGTTCATTCCCCGCTCGAGGCCGCGGCGCGCCTCCTCGTCGAACGCGATGATCTTGGCCATACGGTACTTGCCTCCGATGGATGTCCGGCCTGCTCAGACCTTATGTTTGGTAGCCGGAACCGATGCCCGCGACGGACGACCCCTACGGGGTCTCACCTGCCCGACCTCAATGTCTTAGCACTCAAGCTTGGAGAGTGCCAGCTATCTGTTTAGCACTCTGCCCTGTCGAGTGCAAGCGAGCCGAGCGCGCCGATCCGACCCTTCGCCGGCGCTGCACCGCCGGTCTCACCGGCCCGGATCTGGCCCTTCTACCGCGTCCCGAACGAGCCGCCTCAACGGTCCCATCGGGGCGCCCCGACACCGCCGATCAAAGCGCGCTTCACCCCGGCCTGGCCGTCGCAGAGCCGGGTAAAGCGCGCTTCGATCGGGGCTGGCGCCGGTCGGCGGCCTGGTCCATGATCGTGACCGCGGAAAGCCGGCCATAGCCGGCTCAACGCAAACATCATCACCGAGTACGGGCGGCGCCCACCCCACGACACCGATCCAAGAGCGCCCGAGGCCGGCGGGGCAGGAGGCCAAGCGCGGCGGGGTAGGGGTCCAGGAGTACCGAAATACGCGCCGGAGCGGCGGGGGTGGACGGCAAACGGCCCGGTCCCGCAGGTGCGGGACCGGGCCGGAAAGTCAGATCGTGCCAGCTACTCGATCAGGGTCAACCGACTACGCGAACCTGGTCGGCCTGGGGGCCCTTGGTCCCCTGCGCGACCTCGAACTCGACCCGCTGCCCCTCATCGAGGCTGCGGTATCCGTCGGACTGGATGGATGAGTAGTGGACGAATACGTCCTGCCCGCCGTCGACGGCGATGAAGCCGTAACCCTTCTCGGCGTTGAACCATTTGACCGTGCCTTCTGCCACGTCTACTCCCGATGAGCTGTAGCGGGCCCCGCACCTTGCCGGGCCAGGGTCATCGTCGCTGGTCCCGCACTACCGCACGCCGTTGCCGACGTGGTGATTCGTACCCGAACGCTCAACTTCGACCGAGCCGGACCGTACACGACCAGGAAGCACAAATCACCCCTTCGCCCACACCGTCACGCTCAGCAGACGTATTGGCGCGGGTCCATTCGTACGCCGGCTGGACGGTCATTCAGCCGTCCAGAGCGGCGGACAACTGCCGCGTGCTGGCCGGTCCGTGAGCCCCGCGCAGCTCCGCGTAGGTGACGACCAGGAACGCGACACCGGCGACGTCCAGCGGCAACTGCAGCACCGCGGCGACCACCTGCACGCCCCAGCCGGTGGCGTCCCGACCGAAGATGATGTTGGTGATGACCTGGACCAGTTCGCTGTAGGCGGCGGCGATGAGCACCGCCACACAGCACCGGCCCAACAACGCGAAGAACCGTCCCCGGGCCAGTTCGAAGCAGCGCCTGATGCCGGCGCGCTCCAGGCCGACGACACCAAGGATCGTGGGCAACAGCACTACCCCGAGATAGATGCCGGGAAGAAGTATCGCGATCAGCCCGATCGCGACCAGCAGCCCGGCCACGATCTCCCAACCGATCATCGGCAGCACGCGGCTGAAGGCGAACCGCGCGACCCGAGCCGGGTCGATCGGCTGGTTGTCGGCCTCCTTGACCACGACCCACAGGCAGGCCAGCTGCACCAGGGCGCCGAGCACGACCGCGACCACGACCACGACCAGGACGACGGCCAGACCGACGGCCGCCCCGGGGTGGTCGAATTCCAGCTTCGTCGTATTCCCGGAGGTGACCACGCCCATCCGCGACCCGGCCGCGTGCTGGAACAGCGCCAGCACGATGGCCAGCGGGATCACCAGCACCAACTGGAGCAGACCCACGGTCCGCCAGCTGCGGCCGACGGCGTCCACCATCTTCCCCATCCAGCTGGAGAAGTCAGCGGGCACGAGTGGATCGTTCGAACCATGCTCCTCTGGCGGTCGCGGCGCAGGCGGCAACTCGCCACGTGGCGGATCCGGCGGGTTGATCATCGGGGACGGCACCTCCGCAGGAACCGTACCGTCCCACCCGCCGGCCGCCGCACGACCAACCCCGTTGCCGGTAACCAGCGCCTAGCCGAGCAGGCCGGCCGCGCTCGCGGACTTCAGGGACGGAGCGATCGTCATTGTCGGGGTGGCCCGGTCGGCGATGGCGTCCAACGTCTTGAGCCCGTCACCGGTGTTGTAGATAACGGTCTCCTCGTCCGGGTCGAGCAGGCCGTCGGCGAGCAGCTTGCGCAGCACCGAAACGGTTACCCCGCCGGCCGTCTCGGCGAAGATCCCGGTGGTGCGGGCCAGCAGTTCGATCCCGTCCCGGATCTCGTCGTCGCCGACGTGGGTGATCGCGCCGCCGGTCCGCCGGGCAGCGTCCAGGGCATACGGGCCGTCCGCCGGGTTGCCGATGTTCAACGACTTGGCGATACCGGTCGGCTTCACCGGGCGGACCACGTCCTGGCCCGCGGCGAAGGCCGTCGCCACCGGCGAGCAGCCGGTGGACTGGGCACCGAACATCGTCCACGGCGCGTCCTCGACCAGGCCGATCTCGACCAGCTCGGCGAACGCCTTGTCGATCTTGGTGAACTGCGAGCCCGAGGCAATCGGCACCACGACCTGGCGCGGCAGCCGCCAGCCGAGCTGCTCGGCGACCTCGAAGCCGAGCGTCTTGGAACCCTCGGCGTAGTAGGGCCGGACGTTCTGGTTCACGAACGCGACGTCCTCGAATTCGTCGGTCTCGGCGAGCTCGGAGGTCAGCCGGTTGACGTCGTCGTACGAGCCCTCGACCGCCACCAGAGTGCCGGCGTAGATCGCGGACTGCACGACCTTGCTGTGCTCCAGATCCGACGGGATGAAAACGATCGACTGCAGGCCGGCCCGGGCGGCGTGGGCGGCGACGGAGTTGGCCAGGTTGCCGGTGGAGGCGGCCGCGATCCGGCTGAATCCCAGCGATTTGGCCGCGGTGGCGGCCATCGAAACGACACGGTCCTTGAATGAGTGCGTGGGGTTGGCCGAGTCGTCCTTGACCCAGAGCGCCTTCATGCCGAGCTCGCGGGCCAGCCGGTCGGCCCTGATCAGCGGCGTCATGCCGGGGTTGAGGCTGACCCGGTCGGCCGGGTTGTGACCGACCGGCAGCAGTGGCGCGTACCGCCAGATGTTCTGCGGGCCGGCCTCGATCTGTTCCCGGGTGACCGAACGCAGGATCTCGTGGTCGTAGCCGACCTCGAGCGGGCCGAAACACTCGGCACAGGCATGTACGGGGCTGAGATCGAAAGTGGCGCCGCAGTTGCGACACCGCAGATTGGCTGCGGGCGAGGTGATGACGCCGGGACCCGTGCGCAGCGCAGCCGAGTTGGCGGTGTCAGTGGTCAGACTGGTCATGTGAGAGGCCTCTCCTCATCTTTCCCGCGCGACCTGCGCGGGGCGGAGTTGGCACCTGTCGCAGCCAGCCTCGCCATGGTCTCGAGGTTTGCTTGCGATGGTTGCCGGGGCTTCAACGGGCCGTTCCCTCTGCCCCTCTGGATGAGCAATTCCTGCATTCAGTTGTGCGGCCAGCATACCTGCGGTCACCGGGTGCCCGGCAATGGTGAACGTCACCGCCCAAACCCGCTTGACCGGTCCGGAAAACTGGTCGTCGTGAAACGCGTCTCTGTAGTCGGTATTTCAGGTTCGGGCAAGAGCACGCTGGCGGCTGCGCTCGCCGACCGCCTCGGAGTCCCGCACATCGAGCTGGACTCGCTCCACCACCAGGCGGATTGGACGCCCCGGCCGGCCGACGAACTACGCGAATTGGTGGCCGAGCGGCTGGACGCGTCGGGCTGGGTGTGCGACGGCAACTACAGCGCCGTACAGCCGATCGTCTGGGCCGGCGCCGACACCGTGGTCTGGCTGGACCTGCCACGCCGCACCGTCATGCGTCAGGTGATTCTGCGGACACTGCGCCGGGTGATCACCCGGAAGGAACTCTGGAACGGCAACCGGGAGACCTGGCGCAACGCATTCCTGGAGAAGGAATCCATCATCCGGTGGGCCTGGACCCACCATCCCAAGACCCGCGCGCGCTACGCCGCCGCCATTGGCGATCCACAGTGGACCAGCCTGGACTTCGTACGACTATCCTCACGCACGGAGATCGAGCGATTTCTGCACACGATCGATCGTCCATAGTGGACTGTTGCGGGGTCAGGCGTGCCAGTCGGGAGCCAGGACGACGGTCAGGCCGGCCCCGGGAAGGTCGGCGAACCGCGGCTGCACCTGCGTCACGCCGGGGAATTGCGCGGCCAACGTCTGGGCGGCCTTGCGCTGCGCGTCGTCCTTGGCGTTGTAGTAAACCGTGGTGACGCTGATCTGGCCGGCGTAATTGCCCACCGTGCCGACCTGCCAGCCGCGGGTGGAGAACACCTGAGCGGCCGATTTCGCCAGTCCCTTGGTCGTCGTGTTGTTGAGCACGGTGAGCGCGACTCCGGCCGGGGCCCGACCCGGCGCAGCCACCTTGCGATGTGTCGGTGCACTGGCGCGAGGGCTCGTGTCGCTCGTTCCGGGCGCGCTCGGTGACGACGATGGCGCTGTCGTGGCCGGCACGGTCGGGTCGGTCTTACCTGGCGCGTTGCGTACCGCCGCCGCGTCCTGCTTGGGATGGTCGGTATGACCCCGCCCACCGACCGCGGCGAGCACGCCGATCAGCGCCAGCACCGCGAGGACGGCGATCACTGCGCCCACCGGTCGGGGCTTGCGGGCGGCGGCCAGCGCGAGCGCGCCGCGGGGCTGCAGCTCGTCACCGTCACCGTCAATCGGCGGCCCGTCGGACACCGCCGCGTAGACCGTCTCACCGTCGGACGGCTCATCGGCGGGCGGCTCGCCCTCGAACGGTCCGTTGTCCGGGCGGCCCCCGTACGCAGCGTGCTGCAGCGGTGCGAGATCGTCGAAGTAGAGCTGCTGCGCCGCCGCGGATCCGGCGATCGGATCACGGATGACCTCAATCGGACCGGTGTCAACCAGATCGTCGTCTCCGTCGTCGCGCGGATTGCGCCTGGCGGGTGGAGGCGTCGGCTCGACCTGCGCCACCGGCTGATCGACCGGAGGCTGCTCGGCGGGCACCTCGTCGGCTATCTCGTCGGCTATCTCATCGGCAAGGTCGTCGAAGTAGAAGCGGTGTGGCCGGCCGGGCTGTCCCGGGCGACCGGAGGGTCCGTCGCTCACGATCGCCTCTCTTTCAGTGTCTCCGTGCTAGATGTCGATCCCGAGGCGACGGGCTGAGCGGGCTCGCTGGCGGCTGGCGCGGAGCCGACGCAGGCGTTTGACCAGCATCGGATCGGCGGCCAGTGCCTCCGACGAGTCGATCAGTGCGTTGAGGACCTGGTAATAGCGCGTCGCCGACATGTCGAACAGGTCGCGAATGGCCTGCTCCTTGGCGCCGGCGTATTTCCACCATTGACGCTCGAAGGCAAGGATTTCCTTGTCTCGGCGGCTCAGGCCGTCGTCGTGGTGCTCCCCTGCCGGGGCCAACGATTCGGCGGCGTCCATGTCGCTCCCTGTCACCGTGTCAGACTGCGCGGGCCTGCGTGCGCTGTCTGTCGCACTGTCCTTTGCACTGTCACCGTTGCCGTCAAGAATTACATCGGTGTCATTAACCGACATTACAACACGTCCTCGCGGGATTGGCCGCGTAAGCCCGTTCGACGGCGTTTCCCCTTGGTGTGCGGGTGCTGCGTTGCTGCAGACACATCGTTGCAGGCACGGCTGACATTACGAGCGGCATTCGCGCCGTCCCAGACATTGACCACCCAGACATTGACCACCCAGACATGACACAGAGCACGTCACGCATTCTGCGGCAGAATGCACCCCGGACGCCATTCCGCGGTCAGGGATACAGACCACGCGTCCGGTGCGCGTCGGCCACCCGGCCGACCCCGATCATCTGGGCCGCCGTGCGCATCGAGACCTTCCGGTCGGCCGCGAGCTCGGAAACCTCGGCGTAGGACCGCTCCATGAGCTTCTTGAGCCGGACATTCACCTCGTCCTCACTCCAGAAGTACGCCTGCAGGTCCTGGACCCATTCGAAGTAGGAGACCGCGACGCCGCCGGAGTTGGCCAGGATGTCCGGTACGACCAGGACACCCCGATCCTCCAGGATCGCGTCCGCGTCCGGCGTGGTCGGCCCGTTGGCGCCTTCGACAATGATCCGCGCCTTCACCTGGTCGGCGTTGCCGTCGTGCACCACACCCTCCAGCGCGGCCGGGACGAGCACGTCCACGTCGAGCGCGAGCAACTCCTCGTTGGTGATGGTGTCGGTGCCGGGATAGCCGACCACCGAGCCCGCGCCACCCTGCAGGTGGCGCAGCAAAGCGATGGGGTCCAGGCCGCCCGGGTCGTAGACCGCCCCGTCGACGTCGGAGACCGCCACCACCTTGCAGCCTGCGTCGTGCAGGAACTGGGCGGCGAGCCCGCCGACCTTGCCGAAACCCTGGACGGCAACCGTGACGTCCCGGGGCTCCAGGTCGGCGTCCCGCAGCGCGCAGAACACCGAGTACATGACGCCGCGGCTCGTCGCACCGCCCCGGCCCAGCGAGCCGCCCACGGCCGTCGGCTTGCCGGTCACCACGCCGGTGACGGTATAGCCGGAGTGGATCGAGTAGGTGTCCATGAACCAGGCCATGGTCTGCTCGTCGGTGCCGACATCGGGCGCCGGGATGTCCTTCTCCGGGCCAATCACGGGCATGATCTCCGAGGCGTACCGGCGGGTCACCCGTTCCAACTCGTTGCGGGACAGCAGCTTCGGATTCACCGACACGCCACCCTTGGCACCGCCGTACGGGATTCCGATCAGCGCACACTTCCAGGTCATCCACATCGCCAGCGCCCGGACCTCATCCAGGTCGGTGTCGGGGTGGAACCGGATACCGCCCTTGGCCGGGCCGCGGGACAGGTTGTGCTGCACGCGGTAGCCGTGCAGCACCTCGACCTGGCCGTCGTCCCGGCGCAGTGGCACCGCAACGGTGATCTCGCGTCGGGGGGTCCGGAGAAGTTCGTGAAATCCGTCGTCGAGGCCGAGCTGAGCTACGGCTTCGGCGAGCTGGTGCTGGGCTGACTCCCACGCTGACATGCGTGCACGCACAGTCGGCACTCCCGCGAGGCTCACAGGCCGCGATCTCCGCTGACCGCGGTTCTGCGCAAGAGCCTACCTATCTGCCCGCCGTTGTATAGCCGGGGACCGCACTATGCATTTACCACAGGCATTTACCACAGGCATTCACCACAGGCATTCACCCGGCACGTGCACGCGACAGCGCCCCGACCGGAGGATTCCGATCGGGGCGCTGTCGATCACGCTGTCAAGCGGTGTTGCGGTTCGGCGCTACCTCAGCCGGTGACCGGGAGGTGCGTCGTGGTGACCGGCGGCGGCGGAGCAGTGCTCGGGCCGTTGGTCGGGCTCGACGTCGGGCCAGTGGTCGGACCGGTCGTCGGGCTGGTGGTGGCCGTCGGCGACTGCGTCGGCGGCTTGCTCGTCGGCGGCTTGGACGTCGGGCCGGAGCCCGGGTGGGCCGCACACGTCGCCGAGGCGACGGTCAGGGTCTCGGCGGGACCGCCGGCGCCCTTGATCGTCACGACGACGCCAACGCGGGTGACGCTGCCGTCACTGTTCTTCGTAGCGGCGGGGTGGGTCACCGACACCGAGCTGAAGAGCTTCTTGTCGTACACCGGCGCACTGGAGCCACCGGAGGTCTTGCCACCGTTGCAGTTGGCGTACGCGCCGGTGATCTTCAGCTTGCCACCGAGGTAGTGCACCGAAGCAACATTGGACGTGGCGGTGTAGGCGCCGGCGGTGGAGCGGATGCCGGTCACCGCGAGCGTCCCGTCGGAGCTGGAGTAGCTCGACTCGGTGCTCGAGTGCGAGGCGCCGTCGGTGGAGACAGCCGCGCCGTGCTTGGAAATCGGCACGCTGCCCGCTCCGGCGATGCCGTACGCCGACGAGTTGGCGGCGCTGGCGGCACCGGCGGCCGACAGGCTCAAGACCGTCGCGGTGACGGCGCCGCCAGCAACTGCGGCGACACCGGCGAGGGTGGCGGTGCGTCTGCGGTTGGTCATTCCTCGACCTTTCTGGAACTTTGCGAATGGGCTGACTAGACAGTTTTTCAGTGAATCAGGACAAGAGTGCCCAAAGGAGCCTTCTCGATCAAGCTCAACGCGTCGGGCGGGACACGAATACACCCATTGCTGGTTTTCGCGCCGTAGACGTTCTGAGTCGGTCGATTGAGCCAGGTGTGGATCGCGACGGTCCCGGGACCGCCACCAAAGGAGTCAAGCGTCGCCGAGTGGATGCCCAGCGGCAGGATGACCGGACTGTAGGTCTGTGCCGGATCGGTGAACGCTCCGAGCACGAACGTGCGGCCGGTCGGGGTGGGGTCGACCGTCGAGCCGGTGCCCACCGTCCAGGTGTTCACCGCAGTGCCGTTGTTGAGCAGCGAAAGCTTGAACTGCTCGAGATCGACCCGGATCTGATAGGTCGACCGGGCTTTGGTGAGAACCGGGCTGTCGGCCAGCCATCCCACCCGTCCGTTGGGCTTGGACGGGAGCAGCACCTGGACCCAGCCGGGTTGTGTTCCCACAACCGGCAGCCAGGTCGGCCCGCCGACCTGCGTCTTCGGTAGTGCCGCGATGGGCGACCCACCGGGCCGGCCATAGATCGGCACCGTGTGCGACGGATGCACCACGGTGCCGTCCGTCGCGTCCGTCGGATGCGTATCGGCGAGGGCGGTGGTGACCCGACCCTCGGTGGTTGCCTGCGGCAGTGCCGCGAGCGTGGCCGCCGAGACCCTGCGTGCCGGAAGTTGGGTCGAGCTGGGCTTCGATGCCGGAGCGGACGGGCCGCCCGACGTACTGGGCTGGCTGTCGCTCGGAGCCTGAGTGGCGGGCGGGGGTGAGCTCTCCGACGCGTGTGGCCCGGTATTGGCCAGCGCCACGACGCCTCCGATGACGCAACCCACGAGGGCCGCGACCGCGATGGTGGACCTGCGCCACAACCGCTTCTGGGCGATTGATGGCTCACGGCGACGCCCGGGCGGGGCGCCGTCGGGTCCCCCGATGGATTGACTCACTGCTCACCTCGCCGATTCGGGCGCCGCCCCACGCTGCGTGGAGCGGCGCCCGAATCCAGGTCGTGTCGGATCAGGGCTCGAATCGAGCTCTGCGCCGAAGCGAAACTACTTTCCGATGCCAGACAGGAATGCCGAGCCGTTCGGCACACCCACACCAGTCACGTTGTCCCAACCGGCGTGCGTCTGCTGCGTCCCGACCTTGATGTCGTTATCGATCAGCAGCGGGTTGCTCGACAGGGTGTTGTCACCGATGTAGATGTCGGAGTCGACGTGCGTGATGTCCACCAGCTTGCTGGTGCCCCGCGCCTTGTACAGCGCCTGGTTCAGGAAACCGAGGGTGCGGTGCTGCACGTGCTGCGCGTCGGCGACCATGCCGGCAACCAGCGGAGCGGCGAGGCTGGTGCCGCCAGCGGCGACCTCGTCGTACGGACCGGTTGCGGCGTTCTTGGCGCCACGCGGGGTGTAGCCGACGACCAGGCCGGTCGACGGGTCACCCAGAGCAGCCACATCCGGAACGGTGCGGTAGCCACGGGAGTAGGCCTTGCCGACCGAACTGGTCTGCCAGGACGGCGTGGTGAACCCGGTGGCGATACCGCCGCCGGCACCCTGGATGAAGCCCTTCGGGTAGTTCGTCTTGTCCTCGGAGTAGGCGCCCCACTTGCCGCTGACGTAGGTGTCATAACGGCTTTCCCAGCCGGTCTCGAACAGGCGCTGGCCCTTCGAACCGATGGCGAGGGTGGTGCCGCCGACTGCGGTGGCGTACGGGCTGGTGGCCGGGAAGTTGGTGACCGGGTGACCGTCGCCGGGACCCGCTCCCGTCTTCACCGACTCATCGCCGTAGTCACCGGTCGAGAAGTAGGTGCCGATGCCCTCAGCGGCCGCCTGCAGCAGCACGTTGTTGTACGAGGCGACGGTCGACTTCGGGACGTCGTTCTGGTTGGCAACCGAGTACGAGTTGCTGATGATCGAGGCGCTCTTGTGCGCGACGATCGAGTTCAGCGGGCCGAACAGGTCGGTGCAGTTCGCGCCGCCGTAGTACAGGATCGTCGCGTCCGGCGCGGCGGTGTGCACCGCGTCGATGTCGATGCCCTGCTCGAACGACCATGACTGGTGGTCATCGGCGGTGCAGGCGCTGTTGTCAACCTGCGACTCGTGCTTGTGGATGAAGTTCTTGCTGGTCAGCTGGGGCAGACCGTATTTGGTGTTGTACTTGTTGGCGTCCACCGACAGCGTCGCCGAGTCGTACGCGTCAACGATGGCGACCGTCTGGCCGGCACCGGTGGCGCCCCGCAGGCCGTAGGCCGAGCGGATCTGCGCCGGACTGTAGGCGCACAGGTAGTTCGACTCGTGCTTACGCAGCGGGTGCGGGTTGCTGACCGCGGTCTGGTCCCAGTAGGTGTCACCGGCCGAGTCCTTGTCGGTGGCGCAGGTGGCCGCACTGGGGGAAGCACCGGCACCCGGCTTGGCGTGACTGACCGGAGCCTTGGCGATGCCCGGCTTGGCGACCGTGCTGTTGTCGAGACCGAGAACGGCCTGGACGTTCTGCGCGATGTCACCCGGAAGCTTCAGCACGCTGTCCGGCCCCTGCATGGTGGCGCCGTTGACGCTGTACTTCTTGATGTTCGTGCTGAACGCCTTCTGCAGCTGGGCAACCGAGCCCTGCGCGGCGACGTAGTGGTTGTTCGGGTCAGTCGCGCCCTGGACCTTCAGGCCCTTGCTCTTCAGCCAGCCCGAGACCTTGTCGACCTGCTTCTGGGTCGGCGCGAACTGCGAGTTGAACTGCTGGGCGCTCAGATATTTGCCGTACTGCGAGCTGGACGGGTCACTCAACTGCTTGACCAGGTCCTGCGCCTGTCCGGCATTGCGCAACGGCAGTGCCAGCTTGATCGGCAGCTGCTGGTTGGGGTTTACCGCTCCGACGACACGGTTAGGAGTCGCGTAGCTGGGAAGGCTTCCGGCGAGTGACTGCAGAGTGGAAGTAAGTGACTGCAGAGGATCGTTGTTGTGCGAGGGAATCGCTGTTGCCGCAGTGGCAACTGCGCCCGCTGCCATGGCAACGCCGGCCAGCGCGCTCAGGCCGTAGCGTAGGCGTCGTCGCATTGAGAGCCTTTCTCTCATCGTGGACTCGTGGACCTAATGGGACGCTTCGGTGCAAGTTGCGCCCATGCCGGGGGAACAATAGCGTTCGGGCAGCAACGTCCGACTCAGGGGTCTCTCGACACGCCTGTCCGGCTCTACGCCCCGCATCGCGGCAAACACACCTTCCCCCACCGAAATCGACGACATGCCCGTTCAGCGTGCCATCGAGTGCGAGGTAGCGTTGCGCACCTCGCACCACCATGTCAACTTCTATAGGCGGAATATCGACTTATAAGTCGACACATATCGAATGTCCGACTTGTAGGACTACGTTCATCCCGCCCAAGTGGTCAACGACCGTCCCGTCGTTGGGTTATTGCCGTTCTGTCCAGCCGACCTCGGCGGTGGGCGGATGTGCGAGCCGTCAATGGAGCGGTCGCCAAAGCCGTCAGTAGAACTGTCAGTAGAACCACGGATGCCCGGACCAGTCCGGCTTCCGCCGCTCCAGGAACGCGTCCCGACCCTCGACCGCCTCGTCCGAGCCGTACGCCAGTCGGGTCGCCTCACCGGCGAACAGCTGCTGACCGACGAGGCCGTCGTCGACGAGGTTGAACGCAAACTTCAACATCCGTTGGGCTGTCGGCGACTTGCCGTTGATCTCCCGGCCCCACTGCAGCGCAACCTGTTCCAGCTCGGCGTGCGGCACGACCTCGTTCACCATGCCCATCTCGTAGGCCTGCTGCGCGGTGTACTCGCGGCCCAGGAAGAAGATCTCCCGGGCGAACTTCTGCCCGACCTGACGCGCCAGGTACGCCGAGCCGAACCCGCCGTCGAAGCTCGCCACGTCGGCGTCGGTCTGCTTGAACCGGGCGTGCTCGCGGCTGGCGATGGTCAGGTCGCACACGACGTGCAGGCTGTGCCCACCGCCGGCGGCCCACCCGGGAACGACCGCGATCACGATCTTCGGCATGAACCGGATGAGTCGCTGCACCTCCAGGATGTGCAGCCGACCGAGGCGCGCCGGGTCGACCGACTCGGCGGTCTCCCCCTCGGCGTACTGGTAACCGCTGCGACCGCGGATCCGCTGATCCCCGCCGGAGCAGAACGCCCAGCCGCCATCCTTGGGTGATGGCCCGTTGCCGGTGAGGAGTACACATCCGACATCGCTGCTCGTGCGCGCGTGATCGAGGGCCTGGTACAGCTCGTCGACCGTGTGCGGCCGGAACGCGTTGCGCACCTCGGGCCGGTCGAGCGCGATCCGTACCGTGCCGGAGTCCTTGGCCCGGTGGTAGGTGATATCGGTGAAGTCGGCCACCGGCTCCCAGGAATCAGCGTCAAACAGCTCGGAAACCATGCCCGTCCCTCCGGCTCGCCTTGCAGGCCGAATGGAGAATAGGTACCGCCGGCCACTCCCCGACGGCCGGGTCGGAATCACCAACCCGAAAGTCCACAGTAGATAACAGTGTCCACAGTAGATACGGCCGCCGGCATTGCGGTGTCGACGTCAGCCGGCGTCCGTCGCCAGAGTGGCGGCCAGGCTCTCCACCGTGTCGAGCGTGACCCGCAGTGCCTCGAGGTCGACAGTGGCAGCGATCCGGTCGGCCCAGTCGTGCTGCGCAGCGGCGAGATCGGCGATCGCCTGCCGACCGCGGGCCGTCGGCTCGAGCAACTTGGCGCGGCGATGCGCCGGGTTGGGACGGTAGGCCGCCAGCTCGCGCTCGACCAGGAGGTCGGCGATCCGCTGCACGCTCTGCCTGGCCAGGCCCATGTCCCGGGCGATGCCCGACACCGGCAGCGGCTCGCCGAGCGTGGCGCCGAGCACCTGCCACCAGGCGGCGGTCAGGCCGACCGGACGCGACAGACCCTCGGCCACCTCGAGAAACCGCCCGTTGAGCCGGAAGGTCCGCATCACCAGATCGGTCAGCACGTCGCCGGCCGGCGTCCGGCCCGCGGTTTTCCAGTCGCCTGTCGTTCGGGCATTCGTGTTCGTCACCGGCCGGCGGCAACCGGATCGGCAGTCGTGGCGGCGTTCAGCACGCCGTACCACGCGGCGTCACCGGTGGAGAAGAGCTGGTACCACGCCTCCAGCGCCTCAGCCGTGAGGATCTCGAGCCGGGCCAGAATGTGCCGGGTGAATTCCAATGCGTCGGTCGGGCCGGCCGTGATCAGGTCGCCGTCGGTCACGGCCCGCTCATCCCGATAGCGGGCGGCGCCGCGGTAACCGCTCATGGCCAGATACTCCGGAGCGCCGCTGGTGTGGTCGCGGTCGTCCAGCAGGCCGGCGCGGGCCAGGCCGAACGTGGCGCCACAGATGGCGGCGACCGGCACTCCGGCATCGAGGAATTCTTCGGCCAGCGCGGTGATCGCCGGGTAACCATCACGGTCCCAGTCGGCGCATTCCCAACCGGCCCCACCCGGAATGATCAACATCGCGCTGTCCGCGGGCCGGATCTCGGCGACCGTGAGATCGGGCACGGCGGTCAGACCGCCCATCGATCGTCTGGGCTGCCGGGTTTCGGCGACGGTCGCGGTCGCGAACCGACCGGGCTCCCGCTGCCAGATCGGCGCGTTGATCCGCGCCATCGCAGGACCGATCTCCCAGTCCGCCCATTCGTTGCACAGCACCACGTGCACGGTCTTCGGGTTCATCGCCACTCCTCGGTTTCGGGATATGCGAGGAGGACCGTACGTCGATTGACAGTATGCTGTCAACTGACGTACCGGGAAGGCACGACCGAGGGCGGGTCGTTTCCGACCCGCCCTCGGTGATTCCGTTGTGTCGTAGGGATTTCGATTACGCGGCCTGCACTACCTCGCTTCGGTCGTGCACCTCAATGGTGTGTACGACCCGCTCGGTGCTGATCTCGTGCAGGGCCAGGTCCGCCAGAGCCACCGCGACCAGCGCGACAGCGTCAGCGAAGATCAGCCAGGTCAGCGCCGGCCCGGTGAAGAGCAACGCCGCGATCAACGACCAGAGACCGACAGCGAATGCGGCCCCGTATCCGACGGAAATCCTCGACACGCCGCTGCGGGCGAGAGCGGCAGCCGCCAGAACGGTGACGCCGGTGCTGACCGCGAAGGCCAGCCAGGCCGCCGTACCGGCAGCGAAAGTGAAACTGGAGACGGCGAGAAAACCGCCGGCGACAGCGAACAACGTGCCCAAACCAAACCTGAGGCTCATGGCCTACCTCCACACGTCGAGCACCGGATTGGTGCTCAGTTCTGGATCAGCGAGTCGTCGCCTCGCGCGGACGACGCCGGAGAGCGCGGTGGCGGCTCGCCGGAGTCTTTTCGATTGGCTCCATGGTCGGAAACCCTTATACCGCACGGAGTATGCCCGCCTGTGAGTTACCAGACAGGTCTCGTCGGAACGATCTGATAGACATTCCGCGGAGGTGTCCCATGATCGGATCGGACGGGATAACGGCAGCAGCCGAGGCCACCGCGCGGGTGTGGGAAATCGGATTCGACCGGGACTGGGCGACGCCGGCCCGTGGCATGGAGCTGAGCTGCTGGAGCACCGCGGAGCACGTCTGCGATGTCGTCTTCTCGTACGCCTGTCAGCTCACCGCCCGAGCGACCACGGCGTACGTCAAGCTGTTGCTGCGGGCCGAGGAACACGCCGGCCCGGCGGAGCTGGTCGAGGGACTGCGGTCGTCGGCCGGGCTTCTGGCCGCGGCCGTGGCGACCACCGGTGCGGAGGTCCGCGCCTATCACCCGAGCGGGATGGCCGACGCGGAGGGATTCGCCGCGATGGGGGCGACCGAGCTTTTGTTGCATGGCGACGACGTCGCAGTCGGGCTCGGGTTGGAGTTCGCCGCTCCGCAGGCGCTGTGCGGTGACATTCTGGCCCGGCTCTTCCCGACCGTCGAGCCGGTCGACGACCGCTGGCTCACCCTGCGCTGGGCAACCGGTCGCGCCGACATTCCTGGCCGGGACCACGTCGTGAGCTGGCGCTGGCAGGGCGCGCCATTGGCCGGTTAGCGGTTGCCGCCGCGCAGCCGGAGCCGTCCGATCCGGCGGTTGCCCGGCGGACAGGACGGTCGCTGCGGGATGGCCATGCCCAGCGCGGCCTCGACCTCGGCGCGGGAACAGACCTGCCGGCTGACCGCCCGCCAGGTCCGCGGCCGCTGCCGACGACACCGGGTCACGATGAAGGAAGCCGGGTCGTAGGCCACCAGAAACACCGCCTCGTCCACTTCAGCGAGTGCACCCGATCCATGCCGGACGTTGCGACTGCTGGAATGTCGGTAGCGCGCGCAGACGAAGGTCGAGCCCCTCTCGTCACTATCAGCGTGGAAATACCAGGCCAACGGGTCACGCGGATCCAGCAGCGCCCGGTTGGCGGTGGCGAGGCCGGTGGGCAACGGCGGTGTGTACGGGATCAGCCCGTCGCACAGGGGCCCCCACCGCACCGCCACCCGCTGCCACAGACCGACGGCCACGTAGCAGGTGGTGATCACCAGCAGCGGCACAGCGGCGAGCCCGGCCGGCATCCCACGCACCGCCAGCGCAAGGCAGATCACCATCACCCCGAACCCGGCGGCGCCGGTCCGGGAACCGATGGCGCGGATACCGAGTGACGCGCACAGCGAGATCGCCCCGCCGGAGAGCGCGAGCAGAAGCGCCAACGCCTGCCACATCTCACCGACCGGCCGGCCGTCGTAGGCGAACGCGCCGAGGCCGAGCAGGACGGCCACAAACGCCGTGAGCTCTATCGCTCTGCGCAACGGCCGGCGCGGCAGGTCGTACGTCTCCAGCTGGGTGACCGGGAATTCGGCCAGCATCGCCGCGGTGTTGGCGAACAGCGGAAGTCGCGGATAGTGGGCGACCACCTTGGCGCGCAGAGTGGGCGACAGCCGCGGCGACAGCCAGAGCGCGACGATCTGCGCGCGCTGGGCCCGCAGTCCCTTCGTACCGGCGATGATCTTGCCGTGGCAGGCGACGACGGCCAGGATCCGCTGACCCTGCCCGTACTGCCGGGTGATGTCGGCGACCGAGCCGAATGCGTAGACGCCGCAGCGGCAGTCCTCGTCCGGCGCTATGTGGTCCCGGCCGCGGGCACAGGTCGCCTCGACCGTGCCGTCGGCCCAGGCCCGGTGCTCGCCGGGCTGGGCGACTGGCACGAGTGAGCCGTCATCGGTGTTGACCCGGAACGTGCGCAGCGCATAGACCTCACCGACCCGAGGCTCGGCCTGAACACCCCCACGGTCTCGCACCGCGCATCACCGCGCCGGAGACGGACTTGCTGGCTCGCGGGCCGGTTCGGTGGACGGCGCCGCCGGCTCGCGGATCGGATCGGATGCCGGCAGCACCTCTATGGTCTTGCCTTTCTTGTCACCGATGTCGCCCACGATGCCCACCTCCGCGGTCAAGTCTACGGTCTAATTCCAGCCCTCACGGAAGTCATCGGCGACGGTCGCGGCCAGTTCCAGAAACGACGAACGGGTCGCCGCAGCCATCTCGTTCCAGCGGATCACCGAGCCGGCGACCAGGTGCGGGTCGTAGGGAACGTGGACGAGCGCGCGGCAGCGGGCGCGGAAATGCGCGTCGAGGACCTTCATGTCGACGTTCTGGGCCCGCGGCCGGGTGTGGCTCACCGCGACGACCGCGCGGGCGACGAGATGGCCGTAATGGTGGGCGTCCAGCCAGTCGAGGGTCTTGGCCGCTCGTGAGGCGCCGTCCACGCTGGGCGCCGCGATGATGACGAGCGAATCGGCCATCGACAACATTCCGGCCATCGCGGAGTGCAGCAGACCCGTCCCGGTGTCGGTGATCATCACGCTGTAGAACGCGGAGATGACCTCCGCCGTGGTCCGGTATTCATTGGCGTTGAATGCCTCGGACGTCTCCGGGTCCTGCTCCGAGGCGAGGACGTGCAACCGGCCGGCAATCGAGACGTACCGCATGACGTCGGTGGCCGACCCGATCTCGTCGGCCGAGACCGCTGCGAGCAGGTCGCGCACGCTGCGCGGGGCGATCCAGGTGTCGTCGGTCGCGCGTACGTGGGCACCGACCCATTCCGCACCGCTGTAGGCGTCCGGCGGCGCGCCGACCAACCGGTCGGACAGCGTGCCGGCGTCCGGGTTGGCGTCGACCGCAACCACGCCGTCGCCCCGGGTGGTGGCCAGTGCGAGACCCAGACCGGCGGCGGTGGTGGTCTTGCCGATCCCGCCCTTGAGGCTGACCACGCCGATCCGGTGGCAGCCTCGGATGGGGGTGCGGATCGAGCGCAGCTGCTCGGCCTCGGTCACCTCGGCGGCCGACAGTCCGGGCTTGACCGCGCCGAGGGTGATGGTCGAGACGGCCCGTCGCCAGCCGCGGCTGGAGGACTGCCGGCGGTGGGTGAGCAGCGATTCGTCGTTGAGCCCGGGCGGCCCGGAGGCGGCGCGGACCGTCGCGTGCTCGGCCGGCGGCGCGTACGGAGCCTGGTGGGAGTGCTCGGCCGATACGGCGTGCTGTTGACCGGAGCCCGGGCCCTGCTGGGTCCAGCCCGGCTGCTGCTCGTTCGGCTGTTGCTGCCAGTCGCCTTCGTTCTGCTGGCCCTGCTGTTGCTCGCCGGCGCCCCAGTTCGGCTGCGCGGACGCGTTCCAGGCGGGCTGTTCCTGCTGCGGCCAGGCCTGTTCCTCCTGCTGCGGCCAGGCCTGCTCGGACTGCTGCCAGCTCGGCTGCTCGGCGTTGCCGTTGTCCGGCTGCCACGGCGCCTCAGCGGCCTGCGGCCAGCTCGATTCCTCGGCCCGCCACGGCACCGCCTCGGCCTGACCGGACTCCTCGCCGCCGGACCACTGCGGCTTCTCGTCCCACTCCGATTCGCCGGCCTGGGATGGCCAACCGCCTTGGCCGGAACCGGAGTCGGAGCCGGAGTCGCTCGAGGACGCCACATGCGAGCCGCGACGTGGGACCGCCACCGGCGTCTGATGCGGCCGGCTGGCGTCGTCCGCCGGGTTGCTGCGGTCGGTGCTCATATATCGACTCCTCTTACGAATCGCCGAGCGAACGGCGGAGGGACTCCCACGCCTGTTGTTCGCTCGCGGACAGTGGTGCTGATGAACCCTGTTGGGTCGCTGTGCCGGTGTCGGTCGCCGCGTCCGGACCTGGTCGGACCGAGGCCTCGCCGACGGTGCTGGTCCAACTGATCCGGTCGTTGTCGAGCACGCTCGGCAGGTCCGGCGGCGCCGCGAGCTCGCCCATCCCGGCGCGGGCGAGGCGGGCCCGGCGCGGTGGCGCCTGCCAGGTGCGCGGCGTACGCATGATGACCACGGCGGCGAACGGGAGCACGCAGAATGCGGCCCCCCAGGCCCGGCCGGTGAGGCCGTAGACGGACAGGTGGACACCGATCGCGGCGGCGAGGCCGACCAGCATCGGCCTGGCCTCCGGCTCGCCCTTCGCCCGAAGCAGGAGGAGGCAGCACACCAACTCAGTGCACGCACAGATCAGGGCCGCGGCGCTGAGCACCACGGTGACGGTGAGGTCGGTGGGGTTCATGCCTGCGGCTCCTCTCTGCCGGCTCGTCCGGTGTGACTAGTGATGATTGAACAGCGTGATCAACAGTAGGATGACCAGCACTGCAGCGAACAGCGCAACACGTTGCTGCGGCGGGATCCGACTCACCATCGAGTTGCTGTAGTGCCATCCCGTCCAGCGGGCCAACCGGCTGGGTGCCGGGTCCTCCACGCGCTCCGTGTTTGCCTCGGGTTGAGGGCCTACTTCAGGGCCCGCATCGTCTGCATCGTACGGCGCTTCCGCGAGATCCCGCTCTGCGTAGCTTTCGGATCGCCCCCCGCCCCGAGGCGCGCGGTAGTCCGCCGCCAACTCGCTCAACTGAGCCAGCAGCGCCGGCACGGTCGCCTCGGTGAGCGGGAAATGCATCGTGGTGACGTCGTCGGACAGCCAGAGGCTGGGCGTGCCGAAGTCGGGCTGTTCGATGCCGGCGAGATGCGCGCGGAGCGTCTCCTGGGCCGGCTCGGCGTAGATCCGCGCCCCGCCGTTCGAGCTCGGCGCCTGCTGCGCCGGTGGTTCGCCGGGATTGACCAGACCGGCGGAGTCGCTTGGGTAGTCCGTCATCGGGTGCCCTCCTCGGTGGTCATGCGCACCGGCGGCAGGTGCGCCGGCCCGGCCGCCACGGGCTGGCCGGCCGGGTTGGCGCCAACCTGGTCTGCCGCCGGGTCGGCCGCAGACATCACACTGTCGTTACCCGGCTGGGCGGCGCTCGGCGGAAACCGTACATGCACGCCCTTCGGCACCGGGACCCGGAAAATGCCGACCTGGTCGGACCAGACGTTGGGATGCTGGGCATTGTTGTATCTGGTGAAATCGACGGTCTCGCCGGTCTGCGGCGCCTGGATCGCCGACCCTGCTTTCGGATCCCAGACCATGATCACGTGATGCAGGGCCGCGCCGATCCCGAAGAAGACCAGGTCGCCGGGTTGCTCATGGCCCGGCTGAACCTGGTACTGCCGCAGCTCGGGCAACTGCGTATGAGTGTCGCCGTTGATATGAACGGCTCCCCTGGTGGCCTGGTACCAAGCCCACTGCACGAAACTGGAACAGTCATAGGACGTCGGGTGGTCACCCTGCAGCCGTGGCGCTCCCCAGACGTACGGCGTGCCCAACGCGGTTTTGGCCCACGCCAGGACGGCGGTCAGAATCTCGCTCGAGGTCTGCGGCAGCGGTCCGCCCGGGCCGCCGAGAAAGCTCCGCGGACCGCCGACGGTCTGCGAGCACTGATCCCAGGAGACGTCCTGGTTGTTGAGCTGGGGCGGCTGGATCGGGCCCTGCCGTGGTGACCCCGGCGACTGGTTGAGCGGCGGCGTCGACCACGACGAGGACGGTGCGGCGGGAATGCTGGAGGCGTTGGTGACCTGGGCGTTGTTGTCGTCCACCGGCTCGGGAATGCCGTCCGGCTGGCCGAGTACCGGGAAGGTCGGATTATGTTTGACGGTCGCGATCAGGTGGTCGTACCACTTCTTGATCAGCGCCTTGTCGGTGGTGAAATCACCACGCCACCGCGCGGCCTCGGTCAATACGACCCGCGGATAGGTGGTGTTGGTCGCCGAGGAACCGGAATAGCCGAGCAATGCCTTCCACGCCTGCTGCTCGATATTCAGCGTATCCATGTAATTGGCGGTCGCGTACGCGGCATCGGCCGGGTCGTACAGGTCCTTCTTGCCGTCCCCGTCACCGTCCGCGCCGTAGCGAGCCCAGGCTGGGTCGCCGAACTGCAGAATTCCCTTGTATCCCAAGGAATTCTGTCCGCCCGGCGCGGCCGCCGGATTCTGCCCGAATCGCGTTTCCTGATACATCTGGCCGGTTATCGTGGTCCAGTCGTACCCCGGATAACGGGCCGCGGCCTTCCACGAATCCAGCATTAGCGCCGGCGGAATCTCGCTGAGCGCCGCCGCCGACGGCAGGTACATTCCGCCGGCCGGCATGACCGGGTTGTAGGCGCCCTGGCCCGGGCCGTTTCCGTCCTTGGTGTCAATCGAGTCCTGGTATTGCTGACAACCACCCGCGGCCGATTCCACACCGGACTGCACACCGAAGATTGACATGACGAACATCAGTGCAACGACGGCCGAGATCGCGGCGAAGCCGCCGAAGCCGCAGAAGATGCCAAGGGCGATGCCGTGCCTGCGCCGCAGCTGCGGAATCATCCGTCTCATCGGGCACCCCCGATTGCCGCGGTCATGGGCCGTCTCCGTTGGATCCGGTATCCCCGACGCCGGCGAAGCTGCAGCCGGTCACCTTCCAACCGTCAGACTCCTGGTTGGTGGTGACGGTGAATTGAGTGTGCTGGGTGTCTGGCTTCGAACCGCGCGCGGTGAGCGTCGTCGCGACGTCCACATAGGACACCACCTGCGGGCCGCCGTCGGCGCCGGCGACGTCGGTGGTGGCGGTGTCGCGCAGCACGTGGGCGGTGCTCCGCGAGGAGCAGTGCGTCGCCACGCAGGTGGCCCAGGCGTGCCCGGTCGGCAACTTCGTGAACGCCCTGATTGCCGGGTTGCCGTCGGTGAAGTTGAGGGCATCCTGCTGCCAGGAGGGTTGCCGGTCAGCCGAGGTGTACGAACCGAGCGATTCCAGATAGGACTGCATCACCTGATGCGCCGAGTCCACCTCGCCTCCGGCTACGACGTTCCCGTCACCGTTTCCGTCCGCACCGTTCGAATCGCTGGCCTGCGGCCCGCTCTGACTGGCGGAATTCGGCGCGGGCGGCGGTGCCTGACCATCGGCGGCGGAGCTGGTCGGCGGCCGCGCCGAGGCTTCGTGATGATGCGACGGGAGCAGGCGTACGGCTGCGACGACCATGACGATGACCAGCGCGCCGAGCACCGCCACCGCTGCCCAGGCCTTCTGCGTCATCGCATCATCACCCGCCCCCTATACCGGTTTGAAAAGCTGATCGCAGATGGCCGCGACGTCCCGCATGAAACGGTTGTCGCGCTGCTGCTGGGCCTGGCGTTGATCGGCCCGTCGCATCCGTTCGGAGAGTTTCGCGAAGCGGCCCGCCTCGGTCATCGTCCGATGTGGCAGGTTGATCAGGAATCCGACCAGGGCATGCACCGAGACGAGATAGGCCGTGGCGTCGAACGAGCATTTGCGTTGTGGATCCCACAGGCCGAGCAGGTCAATCTCCACCACCGGCTCGGGCAGCTGCTGCGCGCCGGTGGTGAAGATGATGACGCAACGCAGCTCGTCGGGATGGACGTCCAGCGTCCAAGCCACCTGGCGGGTGGCGACCAACACGGGTTCGAGGCGATGCGCGAGTAGTTCAGAGGAACCCTCGAGGGTGTAGATCTCGTGGATCTCACCGCGCTGGGAACTCCAGGTGCCGTCGGCGTTGCGCACCTCGGTGAGCGTGACGGACTCCGGCCAGTGGGCCGTGGTGCCGACGACGATGCCCGCCGGGCCGATCAGCAACTGCTCGACGATGTCACCGGTTTCGGGGATGCGGCGCGAATGCAGCGTGGTCCAGAGCCGCGAATCCAGCTGGCCGAGCTCGGCGACAACCTGTTGTTCGCGTTTCAGACCGCTGGTGAGAGCGGCGTCGTCGCTGATGACCTCGGTGAGCCGGCCGGTGTCGAGGAGGTTGTCGTCCTCGAGCTCGCGGGGCTGCAGTCGGGACCTCCGGCGGGCGCGCCGGACGCGCAGGGACAGCATGAGTCCACCGCGCGCGGTGATGATGGCGATGACCGCGACGATCGCGAGGATCAGCGAGCCGTCCGGGGAGATGCTGGAGACGAGGGCGGCGACGATGATGACGGCGTCGCACGCGAGCGCGGTGGCGGCGCGATTGCCACGGTGCCGGCGTACCCGCCAGGCGGCAACCGACGAGGCGATGGTGAGGCACCACAGGCTGGCCGCGGTAACCGGTGCCTCACCGGACCAGCCGGCCGCCGTGTAGAGCTTGCCGACGACGCTCGACACGAGAGCGGCGGTCAGAATGCCGGCGAAGATCGTGATGGTGGCGCGGCGCCAGATCAGCGCACCCCAGCCGGCGAGGACGACCAGCGCGACGACGCCCAGACCGATCAGGCCGCCTTTCCAGCCGTCGGCGGTGAAGCCGAGCAGGTAGCCGACCAGGCAGCCGAGCGCCGCAACCGGCGAATATCGGCGGATCCATCGCCGCGCCTGCTGGTCGAAACGCTGGCTCGCGACGACCTGAAGCGCCGTCTGCGGTATCCGCAGCCGGCGCGCCCACCGGGATGAGGACACGGTCACAGCATCCCCGATCGCGTGGTCATGGGCATCTCCTCATCGCTACCGCCTACGGTTCCGGGTCGACGAATCGGGCCCGGTCGCCCTGCCGTCGCTGCACCGGATCGGGCTCGGGAGCTCTCGACGGTGGCGGTGGCGGAGTGCTGTCCGGCGCCTGTGCGGTGCTTTGTCTGCGACGGGGCTCGATGGGAGCACTCGTGGCGACCTGCCGGGACGGGGCGACGACCGCGGGCTGCGGCTGAGCGGCTTCGGCGGACGGTTGCGGCACGTCGTCGCGCCGCAACCGGCGGGCTACCTGCGGTCCTTCGGCCGGGCGGCCGCCGTCGTCGGCGCCGCTGGTGCGCGCTGGGCCGTTCGCCGGCAGCGCATCGTCTCGCGAACCGGCACCGTTCCGGCTCGCCGCTGGGCCGTCCTGCGGTGTGTCGTCCTGGTCGGCGGCAGCCCGTGGGACGCGGCGACCACCGGTCAACGCGCCGTCGGATTCGGTGGTCGTGCCGTCGGCCGAGATGACCACTCCGGCGCGGCGCCGGCGCGGGGACACCTGCGGGCCCTCCGGCCGTTCGGACGGGGTGGTCTGCGGTGCGGTGGCGACGGTCTCCTCGCGGGTGACGGGGCGGTCGACCGTGTTACGCCTGGTACGGCGTTCGCGGCGTTCCTCGAGTACGACCGCGGCCGCGCCACCGGCCGCGCCGGCAAGCACGGTGCGTCCCATCCGGCCCGCCTGCCGACCGGCGGTTCCGGCCATTCCCGCGGCGCTACCGTGCACCGCGCGACTCCAGGAACTTGTCAGCCCGGCCTCGCGCACCGCTCGAATCAGATGCATCGCCGCGACCACAATGACCAGGAGAATGAGGATCTGCACGCCGAACGGAAACGGGCTGGAGAAGACGATGCCGTACGCGAGTTCGGTCATCGTGAGCGCCACGCCGAAGGCAAACCGCGCGAAATAAGAGGCCAGCAAGATCTGGAGCAGCGACATGAGCCACCGGCGGAACGGCGGGAAAATACCAGCCACACCGACGATCGGCAGCGCGAAGATCGCCAACCACGCCAGGATCTGGAACATGAATGCCAGCATCGATGCCAACAGCGGAGGCAGTGCACACAAAATGCAGAGCAGCGCATCAGAGAGTGCTGTGCCTATCCGCTGGAATCCGTTAGCACCCATCCAATCGCTATAAGACGCACTTAGCCTCGTTTCATAAGCATCGAAATCTTTGCTTTGCTGAGCGTTGGATCCGGTGCAACCCGCATGGCCTTGCATGTGACTCTGCACGTCACCCCAAGCAGAGTACTGCGCACCCGACCCAGGCGGGTATTTTTTGGCCGCCTTATCATCAGCTTGCACTCGACGCCAGTCGTTCAAGTTATAGCTTTGGGC
>DATAVB010000160.1:0-4247 GCA_036267955.1 Mycobacteriales bacterium
AACGCCCCCTACGTACCGACCGACGCCATCGGCCTGATGCCGCCGGAGGCCCGCGACCACGAGCCGCGGGTCGCCCTCGATGGCGGCGCGGACGGCCTCGACATCCAGCGACGCGTGGCGAAATCGGCGCCACAATGGCTCGCCCCCGGCGGTCACCTGCTGATCGAGACCAGCGAGCTGCAGGCGCCCCATACCGCCGAGGCCTGTGCCCGCAGCGGATTGATTCCGCGGATCGTCCATTCCGCGGACCTCGACGCCACCGTCGTCGTCGGTGCCAATACGAGCGCGAAAGGCTAGTGCAGCGGCAAAGTTGGCGACAATTACGCTGGACGGTGGGGCCGCGCCAGGGTATCGAGGTCGCGGTTGGCATACCAATTGTGGTGCCATTCCTCGTTCGAAACGGTACGCAGACACGACTGGACCTGGTGCTCGCCACAGGAACGGTCCAGCTCGCCATCGGTAACACCGGAAACCAATTTGCGCACCACCGACATACGGTCTTCGCGAGCGGCGATCGCCTCGGCCGCCGACGGATCTGCTGTGAGATCGACTCCGAATCGTTCTGTGTTGGTCATGAACGTCGGCGGCAGCGCGAACGGATGATAGTGCCCGACCCGTCCCAGAACGGGATCGCTGATCCACAGATCTGTCACGAAAACCAGATGTCGCAGGGTCTCCACAAAGGACCATTCGCCGTCCACCCGCTCGTGCAGCGCGGCTTCGGGAAAACCCGACGCCCGCTCCCGGGTCCGAGCCCACAGCTCCTCGATGACCGACCACGCCGCACGCATGCCGTCCGCCGTGACCGGGGTGAGGTTCGCCCGCTCCGGATATCGCCGATTCAGCTCGGCCTCGATCAGCGGAGCCACTTCGACGTCGTTGATCACCAGTCCGTCAATCATCCCGGAAAATCGAGCATTGAGCAGGAAGGCCTCCATCACCCTCGTGCCGTGCAGGTTGACATTTCGAAACCGCGCCTCGGAGAAGTCGACATCAACGAATTCCCCATCGCGCATCCGCGCTGGATCGAACTTCATGACGCTGCCTCCCCGCCAACAAACCTCTGGGTGACAACCGTCTTACACCGTCAGTCGGCGGATTTCGGCAGCGGCACGTCGCCGGCCGAGCAGTACGAGCCGGGGGAGTGTCCGGTGTGTACGACCCGCAGCTCCGTCTCCGCGTCGCCCATCTCGACCGGCCGGTGGCGTTCGTCTGCATTCCACACGAAACCGGCCACGTCGGGATAGGTCTGACGATGCTGACGCAGCGCCAATGGAACGAGCCGCAGCCGTTGATCGACCCACCTCGAATCCCACGGCCCCTCGGTGAGAATCTGCTCGGCCGCCCGGAATTCGTAATAAATGGTGCGGCGCAGCCGATTCCCGGTGACCGCCTCGGATCCGTGCACGACCATGACGTCGTGGACCAGAATGTCGCCCGGCTGCATTTCCGCATGAATCACGCCCGGTGCGTCCCAGCCGTACTCCTGCTCCAGCTGGCAGATGTCCACCTTGCCGGTATGCGAACCCGGCGCCACCCGCAACGCGCCCTGCCCCTGCGCCGAAGCATCCAGGTACAGGTCGACGTTGAAGATCCGGAACCGGCGCGGATGCACCGCGTCCTGATGCCAGTCGATCGCGGCCCCGTCACCCTCGTCCTTGAAGACCATCGACTCATACGTCGGCACGAAATTCGGCCCGGCGAGGCTCTCGGCGATCCCGAGCATTTCCGGCGAGCCGAGCAGATCCAGCGACGCCGATTCGCCCTTGTCGTGCAGGTAATCGACCCGGAACATCGTCCGACCGTTCGCCCGCTCCGCGAACTGGAAATCGGCGGAACCGGGCCCGGCCGCCTTTCCAGTGGCGATCCAGCGATCCGCCGCATCCTGCAGCCGGCCGAGCAACGGCTCGGTGATGCGGTTGCGGAGGACGACGTACCCGTTGTCGTCGAAGAACCGGATCTGCTCCTCGCTGAGATGGTATGGCTGCTGATCGACGTTCGGCGCGGCGGTGACGGACATCGGTGGCTCCTGCGATCGCTGGGTCTCATGTTCTAGGCTAGGACACAGAATGCCGGCATCCATCCGGTATCGTGCCCGATCCTTCCGGGATTCTCAGAGCAGAAGCGATCATGACCTTCGTCGATTCGAGCAAACACAGCTTCGGACTTTCCTGCTGGCGCGGCACTCCGGGCCGGATGGCGTACGCGCATCGGCACGACGACATCGAGGTCAACTATGCGACGGACGGGCCGCTGGTCTACCTGTTCGGCGGCGCCACCGTCCATGTCCCACCCGGTCGCACGGTTATTTTCTGGGCCGCCCAGCCGCACCAACTCGTCCAATGCCCGCCCGGACCGGTGGACTGGCTGACCGTTCCGCTGCCGGACTTCCTGCGCTGGCGACTGCCGGGTGATTTCGTCGCCGGTCTGCTGCAGAGCCCGGCCCGGGTGTCGGGCCCGCAGCCGGCCGAGAATGCGACGATCGGCGCATTTCGCCGCTGGTGCGGGGATCTCACGGCCGATTCGGCCTATCTGCACGACACGGCGGTCCTGGAGATCGAGGCCTTCGTACGGCGGCTGGCGCTCGAGGTAGCTCCACAGCCCGGCTCGGCCGAGCCAGTGCAGGGTGAGACGGGTACGACGACCACCAGCGCGACGGCGACCGGTAGGGCCGCCCGGATGGTCCAGTTCATCGCCGCGCATTTCGCCGACCAGATCCGGGTCGAGGACGTGGCGCGATCGGTACATCTGAACCCGCAGTACGCGATGACGCTCTTCCGGCGGGTGGTCGGGACGACGGTCGGCTCCTACCTGACCCAGTGCCGGGTGGCCGAGGCGCAACGGGTGCTGATCACCACCGAGCAGCCGATCATGGATATCGCGGCCGCGGTCGGATTCGGCTCGCAGAGCCAGTTCTACGAGTGCTTCAAGGCAGCCTGCGGCAGCACTCCCGCGAATTACCGCCGCACGCATCCCGGAACGGTGATCGACGCCCCCACCGACTGAGAGCGTGCCGGTCTGACGGCGTGCCGGCCCGGCCCTCGGGATGCCGACCCGGCGCTGACGCCGCGCCCCATGATCATGGGGGCGTTGGGCACAGCCCGGTGGACACGACGGCACCATGATCATGAGGTGTATGGGTCATGAGGTGTATTGATCGTGGAGAGAATCTCGATCACGAGGTCGGTATCGTGCCGCGGATGCGATCTATTTCGTGCTGGCACCCAGGGCGCTTGATAGTATTTCGTGCGTCGGCACGAAATGGAGGCGACCGGGAAAATGTCGCGAACGGATCCGCCCAGCAGCTGCCTTGAATGCGGTCGAACACTGCCCAGCCCTCAGGAACGTGGCCGAATCAGGCGGTATTGCGGCGCAACCTGTCGCAGTGCGGCTCGGCGGAGGAGAACCAGAACGGCAGCCGAGGGACCGCAGAATGCAAATCATGACTTGACAACACCGCTGCGTCAGAAGATCGTTGACGTGATGGACGACGGCGAGCACGCGCTCGGGGCCATCGGGTCGGCCCGGGACGCGGCGCGGGCGGCGGAGGAGGGGTTGGCGATGACGGTGGCGGAGGCTCGCGGCGCCGGGCATTCCTGGGCGCAGATTGGTGCGGTCCTGGGTGTGAGCCGGCAGGCGGCCTTCCAGCGTTTCGGTCGCCCGACCGATCCGCGGACTGGCACACCGATGGCCGACGCCGCGCTGCCGGATGCCGCTGACCGGGCAATGACCTTGTTCGCCGACCTGGCCGACGGTCGCTGGGCTAGCGTCGCCCGGCGGTTCGACGCCACGGTCGCGGCCCAGTTGGACTCGGCCGGTGTCGCCGCCGTGTGGGCCCAGGTGATCGGCACCGTCGGCGCGTTCGACCATCTCGAATCCCCGGTGGCGCACCAGGCCGGTGATCTCACGGTGGCCGACGTACCGCTGTTCTTCGAGGCCGGAGCACGCACCGGCCGGATCAGTCTCGACCGTTCCGGACAGGTCGCGGGATTGTTTATCCTGCCCGGTCAGGAAGTTGACGAAGATATCGGAAGGAGACCCGATGACGGATCCCGAAAAGGATGACAACAAATCGCCGGGGGGAATGCCGTCGGACTGGCGCAAACCGACGAAGGAACGTTTCAAGTCGCGAGCCTGGAATCCCCAGGACAGAAGGCTTTTCACCCCGAAAACATTTGGCTACGGGTATGGCATCAATTTCTACTGGTTGCTGCATCCCGTGCAGTTCCTGCGGCGTGGGGGGGGGG
>DATAVB010000161.1:0-62448 GCA_036267955.1 Mycobacteriales bacterium
GATGTGATCTCGGCCGCCACTCCGGGTGTGCGGCTTTCCGCCTGTCTAATTCGTGCCGCCACGTGCGGCTACTTCAGTGTGGAGAGATCACGATGAATGACTTCGACGGCTCACATCGGGCGGACCGAGCCTTCGCCGACCTCGTTGCCAGGGCAGAGTCTGATCGTTCGGTACTCGGACTGTTCCTGCACGGTTCGCACGCGTTCGAGGGCATGGCCACCGCCCAGTCGGACTATGACGTGGGTGTGATCACCGACGGCAGCGAGCAGAGCGGGCTTTGGCGGGGCGAGAAATCGAAGGAACTGGACTGGGGCACGGTACCGCTGGCTGCATGGCGTTCCAGGGTCGTTGATGGACTTCACTGGCCGGACGGGGCTGAGCGCTGGCCCGACCCCGAGCGTTACATCTTTGCTCATACGCGCGTATTGATCGATCGCCTCGACGGTCAGCTCACCGCCATCGTACGTGAAGCAGCCACGTTCCCTGCGCGTAGCCGGGACAGGCTGCCGACCATGCTCGACGCCTACATCAACTGTCTGTATCGCTCGCTCAAGAGTTCGCGGGATGGTCGCCCGTTTGAGGCCCACCTCGATGCCGTCGAGAGCATCGACTACGCGCTGTGGGTGATCTTCGCCCTGCATGAGCGGCATCGGCCACCGAACAAGTACTTGCGCTGGGAACTCGACCGACACCCGCTGGCGGAACCGTGGGATCAGGCACAGCTGCTCGGGCGGGTCCAACGCATCCTGGCCGACGGCGATCCCGAGACCCAACGCAGTCTGTTTCGCGGCATCGAGTCGACCGCGCGTACAAACGGGCTCGGAGAGGTCGTAGACGATTGGGGTATCGACCTCAATCTCCTGCACGGAGACCGATAGCCGGTCAAGTCTGGGTCGATTCGCGGTCGCAGCGTGCGGTTTGTCGGCCGGAGCTGGGTGTCGGAGCCCGCCGCGAGGAACGGCGCGTTCGACGTATAGGTGTTGACCCCGAGGACCATGCGCAGCGGGTCGCGGTAGGCGGCGGCGCGATGGGTAAGGAATTCGGGCCCTTGCTTGCCCCAGTAGCCGCCCCAGTCGCCGCTGTGGTTGGCGAAGCCGTCGAGCGTGGAGAAGATGTCGAAGGTGTACGTGGCGGTCATGGTGTGTCTCCTTGCGGGAAGTTGGTCGCGCCGGGCCTTGAGGCAACTCACCCCTGCTACGAACACCACCGCCCCAATCCGACACGCCTCTCGGGTTTCTTTCATGAACTCTCCGGGCTCGTCCGGATTGTGGTTGTGGCTCTTGGCGCGTTCTGCCGCCTCGGCGAGCGTGGCGCCCTATCGATTGTCATGGCGACCGAGCATGATTTCGAGGTAGACGAGCTCCAGGAGTTCATTCGACGTTGACGCTCTGGCTTCGTCTGCCGACACCAACCGAGAACTTGTTTCGTGGCCCTCTATATCTGTCCAGTTGGCATCACGGCCGCCGTCCCGTTCTGTGGCGGAGCCGCACATGACGAGTTGGAGGAAATCCGGATAGGGCAGGCTCGGGTGTAAGGGGGCGTCGTTGAGATTCTGCAGATGAAGCCAGCCGAGCGTTCGGATGCTTTCCGGACGCAGGAGCCAACCGGTCTCTTCGTGAACCTCCCGCGCTGCCGTCTGCTCGAACCTCTCGCCGTCGATGCGACGTCCGCCAGGAACTATGTGGCGCTCACCATCTCGGGTCTCGCATAACACGATCCGGTCATCCACACGTACCAGGCATCGGACCGACGTCAGCACCTCGGCCGGCAGATCTCTCCTAATGGATGTGTAGGCGCTCACCTGTAAGGGGAGCCGGCCATTGAGCCATTCAATGCGATGGCCGGCGGCCGCATTCTCCGACGCCAGTAAGGCGGCCACCGCCGGATGTCGCGTCCCGAAGCCAGGTCTCATCATTCCGCCCTCTGATCGGCTGGATACGGCGCAAACTGCAGCGGCCGATGATGAGCCTATGCGAGGCCAAGCTGGAGGAGTACGGATGCCGCGCACTCCTCAAGGTGTGATCGGTGGCAGAAGACCTTGACGATCCTCAGATCGAATTTCTTGAGCAAAGACAAGCACTCGTCTCAGCCTTGGGCCAGGCCGCAAGGGAACGGTGCAAAGTGATCGGAAGTTTGCGGTGTACATCGATGTCAATTACGCCTGCAGAATAGGCGGGGGACAGCTTGGGAAAGACGACATCTGCTTCCAAGTACAGACACGGTCTGGTTATCTGCAACAGCATCGCGCCAGCAAGACTGCTCTTGCCGGCAAGCGATGTCCCGGTCAACAGAATCACCAGCGGCACAGCTGGTTTCTGCATGCCCACAGGTTAGTCGCTGGACGTAATCGGGCGCCAGTGGATCGACCAGGAACAATCGGTAGGGCGGCTCAGGCTCTCAGGCCCGTCGCACGTCGTCCTCGATGAGCCGGCACATGGCTCGATAGGCTCCGTCGACGTCATCCGGGAAGGTGCGCAACACCTTCGTCCGGGGCCGCTGCTGGGTAAACCAGTCCAGATGTTCGTACGTGTAAGTGATCGCCTCTACCTCGTCACGCACCGCGTCCTGTGGATGCCGGACACCAGCGGCGCTGAACGCGTCCCGGCGCTGCCGAAAGCGCGCCACCGCGTCGTCGATCGTGGGCGCCAACAAAACGATCTCCGTGAACGGCACCTTTACCGCATCAGCCACCTGCGCCAGCTGCTCGATATAGTCCGGGACCGAGACGAGCGCCGGTATGACGACCTGATATCCATTGGCCAGGTGGGTCCGCGCCATCTCGGCGGCCAGCGAACGCGCCAGCGGCTTCGACTCCGCATGTAATTCCCACTGGCCGAGCGAACCGCGGATTTCGTCGATATCCAGCATCAGAGTCAATGGATTGTCGGCCGCATAACGGCGTGCCAGAGTCGATTTGCCAGTCGCTGGAGGACCATTCAGATGAACAAGTCGCATGGAAGCACGGTACCCGATCACCTTGACGCTACCCGAGCGTGACGCCGTCAGGCGTAGGATCCTGTATTTGTGACCGACGATGATGTGGTGCTGCGGCCGATATGCGAGCAGGATCTGCCGTTCCTGCAGGCTTTGATCAGCGATCCCGACGACTCTGCCCACATGTACCAGGGCTTCCGGGATCCCCGTGAATGGCGCCAGCGGTGGGAGGCCAGCCGCAGCCTCGTCGGTGACGGCGGGGGCGCCGTCCTGGTCGTCGCCGGCGAGGAACCGGCCGGCGTAATCTCCTGGGACCAGCACCAATGGTTCGGCCGACCGTGTTGGAGCCTCGGGATTGAGCTTGAACGCGCAGCGCGGGGTCGCGGCATCGGGTCTCGCGCTCATGAGCTGATGGTGTCGTACCTCTTCGCACAGACACTGCCAGACCGGATTGAGGCGTACACCGAGGCGGGCAACTTCGCCGAGCGCAGGGCGCTGGAGAGGTCCGGTTTCACGCTGGAGGGGACGCTGCGGAGAGTGTGCTTCCGGGCCGGCCAATGGCGCGACGGCGTTCTCTACAGCATCATTCGTTGATATAAGCTAATTCCCGAGTGCCTCCTTCGGCACAACAACTCATTTGTGTCAGAGTCGTTCAGGGTCAGTCGGCGAGGGCGGCGTTTGCCCGCTCGGTCACGGTCGCCAATATGCGACCGGCGCTCTCGAGATCCGCGGCTGGCAGGTCGCCGTACAGCCGGTCGCTGATCCCGGTGATTCCGTCGCGGATCAGACTGAAGCGGTCGTTGCCCCGGTCAGTGAGCCGGAGATCGTCGTGCACCGGCGAGAGAAGACCAAGATCGACCAGCTCGGTGCAGGTCGCGGCGGCAGTCGCTGGCTCGATTCGCAGCGCGGTCCCCATTTGTCGGACGAGCTGATCCCGACCGATGGAACCGCCAGCCAGACCGGTCACATTCAGCGCGATCCACTGGTGGAATGTGGTGTCGTTCCGGGCCAGGAACTCGTCCAGCACGGCGCGGGTGGCGTACTGCGCCTGACCAATTACCTGGCCGTTGAGTGTCGGAGTGGCGGACATGACTACTCCTTCGCCGGAAGGTCGACATCCTGCGCGAGCAGGGTTTGTAGGGTACGGACAAACGTCTTGGTCTGGCGGGCATTCAGGCCGCCGATGGGCTCCGTCAGCCGTTCCTGCAGGCCATGGACAATTGCAATGGCACGCTTGGCGACGTCGGCCCCATGGGCGGTCAGCGAAAGCTGCACGGCCCGTGAATCGGCCGGATTGCTGACGCGCTCGACGAACCCGGCTGTCGCCAGCGTTCGAGCCAGCTTGGACACGTAGATGGGCTCCAGGCCGGTGTGCTCGGCCAGGCGACGTTGGCTCGGTCGTTCGCCGGACCGCTGCATGCCGTACAGCGAAGCCAACAGCGAGTACTGAGCGTGGGTCAGGCCGAGCTCCGCGACCGCCCGGTCGACCGCGGCCCGCATCTTCATGGACAGCCGCCAGACCAGAAATCCGGGTGTCGGGGACTCGTTCGGCTCGGTCATGAAACTAGCGTACATGGCAACTGTTGCCATAGCGACTACCGGATGCGATCCGAGTCTCGGTCAATAGTGAGCGCGGCATAGACCGCGACCGCGAACACCAACAGCGCGTCGATTTCGCACAGCAACGGCAGGCCGAGCCAGCCGGCGGCCAATCCGAAGACCGCGAACACCAGCAATGCCGTCATCTCGCCCAACATCTCGACCACCGACGTGACCGTCGACCGCGCCGGCCCCTCGACGGCGTGCTGGACCCGGGCCTCGACGACCAGTTGGCCGAGTTGGAATGCTCCGATTCCCAGTCCCATCGCGACCACTCCGCCGATCGAGCCGGAGCGGGCACCACCGCCGATCAACAACGCGGCGACTCCCAGTGGAGCGGCCAATGCCTTCCAGCGACCGGATCCGACCAGTGCGGAGGCGACGATTGTGGCGGCCGTCGGAAGGAGCAGCAGCAACGGGATATCGGATCGCGCCACGCCGGCATGCTTGGCGAGGAGCGGCAGGTATTCATCGACCGCGAGCAATCCGCCGAGGCCGGCGACGAGTACGAGACGCCGAAGTTGCGGGCGCCGTACCACTTCGGAAATACCCGACCGCAACGTCGCGAGATACGCGGCGAAACCCTCCGATTCGGAGGTGGCCACTCGGGGCGCCTCCGGGAACTTCAATGCCACCAGGCTTTGTACGGCGCAGACCACGACTGAGGCGTACCCGACCAGGGCGTATCCGCCAGCCGCGAGAGCCGGCGTCGCCAGGCTGGTCGCGACGAGAATTCCCGCGCCACTGACGGTGGCAGCGCGCCCGGTCAAAGCGGTATATCGGTCGGCCCGGCCGACCGCGGCCAGCTCCTCGAATACCAGCGCGTCGATCGTGCCGCCGGTCAACGCGCCCTTGATCGACCACAGCAGAAAGCCGGCGGCGAAGGCCGGATAAGACGGTACGGCTACCCATAGTCCGAATCCCAGACCGCGCAGCGCCGCCGCGACTACCAGCAGCCGGCGCCGTGAAGTCCGGTCGGCGAGCGTGCCGGCCGGGATCTGGAGTATCGCGCTCGCGCCGGCCCACAACACGAACAGCGAAGAGATCTGTCCGTCAGACAGGCCGTGGTCGGCGAGCAGGATGGTGTAGACCGGATACAGCAGCACCGCGTCATCCAGGCCGGAGAACAGCAGAAAAAGCCGGGTGACATGGCGCGCGGGGTCAGGTGAGGATCAACATCGTTGTCTCATGGCGGTGAGCATACCGTCGCGGGCAGGATGACGGTCCGGACTTTTCGAGGGGCTTAGATTGCCGAGACTGGTGCTGTGGGACATCGACCGGACCCTGATCGCCAGCGGTGGCGTCGGACGAGCCGCTTTCCAGGCGGCGTTCGAGGAGACGACGGGACAGCCGATGGGGACAATGGCCGATCCGTCCGGCCAGACCGAGCCGGTCATCTTCAGCCGGACGCTGGAGGCGCACGGGATTCGCGACCCCGGCGACTATTTCGACCGGTTCGCGCGACTGGAGGCGTCGGCGTATCGGGATCGTGCCGCCGAACTGCGCCAGCGCGGGCGGGTGCTGCCGGGCGTCGGGGACATTCTGGCCGCCTGCGGCCGTACACCTGAAATCAGTCAGACGGTGCTGACCGGAAATACCAAGGAAGGCGCCGCGATCAAATTGGGCGTATTCGGGTTATCGCACTTTCTCGACCTTGAATTCGGCGCCTTTGGGGACGATCACGCCGACCGCTCCCGGCTGGTGCCGCTGGCTCAACAGCGTGCCTCCGTCGCGCTCGGTCGCGAGTTCGGCGCCGACGAGACGGTCATCATCGGCGACACCGTCCACGACATCGCCGCCGGCGTGACCAACGGCGTACGAGTGATCGCGGTCGCCACCGGCGAATGTTCGGCGACCGTGTTACGCGAATCCGGCGCCGACGAGGTCTTCGACGACCTCACCGACACGGCCGCCGTCCTGAAGGCGATTCTCGCCTGACTGACCCGTTCGCCGGCCCTCCTCGGTGATCATGAAGTTCCCGGCACGGCACACCGGCGACACGCCGAACGGGCCGTCAATGACTTCATGATCACCGAGATGGCCGGGCGAAACCGGGCCAAGAAATCGGGTGCGACGGAGACGAGTCACCAGAGGCGGGCGCGGATCCGGTCGCGCTCGGCCTGGACCCGGACCTGCTCGGAACGGGTCAACTGCCGGATCGGGGTGTTCAACACGGCGGCCGCACCGGTCTTGGTCAGCGCCAACTGTTCGACCAACCGGTGCTGGGCATCCTCCGGGTCGGCGCTGTCATCGACGATGCCGAACAGGTCCGCCCGCCGCTGCGCCGCCACCAGAATCGCCTCGAGCACCTCCAACCGCTGATGCAGTTGCTCCTTGGTTACCTCATCGTCTTCGCTCATGGTCACAGCAAAGCAGCAACGGGGTCATCGGGCCAGTGCGCAAATTTGCCCGATAGGGTCGGATCGGCCGACACGGGACATCGGAGCGGAGGAGATCCGTTGAAGCTGAGCCCGGCCGAGGCGCGGGAACGGTTCGGCGCCGCCCGGGTCGCCCGACTGGCCACGGTCTCCGGCACGCACCAGCCGCACCTGGTGCCGTTCACCTTCGCCCTGGTCCGAGCCGCCGGCGCCGGCGACGCCGGTGATCTGATCGTGCACGCCGTCGATCACAAACCGAAGGTCTCGACCGACCTCAAGCGGCTGCGGAACATCGCCGAAAACGGTCAGGTCGCAGCGCTCGCCGACGGCTATTCCGATGACTGGAATCAGCTCTGGTGGGCCCGGGCCGACGGAGTCGCCGAGATCCGGACGACGTTGGGAGCCGACTTGCACGAAATGCTCGCTGGCAGATACCCGCAATACCGGGACCGCCGGCCGGACGGCCCGTTCGTCGTCATCCGGGTCGGGCGGTGGTCCGGGTGGTCGGCGTGAACCTCTTCCCCGACACCCTGCCCATTTATGCGGGATTGCCGCGTTCGGCCGGTGGCCAGGAATGGCTCGACGCGCTGCCCGGTCTGGTCGCCGACCTCGCCGAGCGGTGGGGGCTGGAATTGGGCGAGCCGTTCCACGGTGGCAGCGCCTCGTGGGTCGCGCCGGCGACCCGGTCCGACGGATCCCCGGCCGTACTCAAGATTTCCTGGCCGCATCGGGAGGCGCGCGAGGAGGCGACCGCGCTCCGGCTCTGGGACGGGCAGGGCGCCTGCCGGCTGTTGGCGGAGGACCGGGACGCCTACGCGCTGCTGATCGAGCGCTGCCGGCCCGGCGTACTGCTCAAGGACCTGGACACGCCGGCCGACGAACGGCTGCTCGCCGCCGCCGCCGTACTCGCCAAGCTGTGGAGCGCCGGCGCGGCCCCCGGTTTCGAGGCCGTCGCCGACGTGACCGCCGAGTGGGCCGATGTCGCCGCCGAACGGATGGGCCGGTTGCGACCGCCGTACGACCCCGGGCTGGTCCGGCACGGCGTCGAACTGCTGCGATCCCTGCCGCGGACGGCCACCCGGTCGGTGATCGTGCACGGCGACTTCAACCCGGGCAATCTGCTGTCCGCCGACCGGGCTGGCTGGCTGGCCATCGACGCCAAGCCGATGGTCGGCGATCCGGGGTACGACCCGTTTCCGTTGCTCATGCAGGTCGACCCGCCGTTTTTGTCCGACGACCCGGGGCCGGTGTTGCGGCATCGCTATCGCTTATTTGCCGGGGCGGTCGGCGAGCCGGTCGAGCGGTTGCTCGCCTGGTCCGTCGCCCGCGGGGTCGAATCGGCGCTCTGGTACGCCAGCCGCGACGACGTGCCGGCCGGCGCCGACGCGATGGCCGAGGCGACGACCCTGGCCGACCTGCTCTGACCGCCGGTCCCGGCTCCCCCTCCGGTGATCATGAGCGGCTTGTGCCGCCTATGGCCGGCCTATCTCCCTCATGATCACGGGAAAGGGTGTCCCGGATGTCCCCGGTGCGCGTCAGCCGGTCACCGTCATGTCGGTGTGGCCGCTGACGCTCCCGGCCTGGACCGTGACCGTCGCCGTGCCGGCTCGCAGCGCCTGCACCGCACCGGTCGCCCGGTCGACGGAGACGACGCGCGGGTTGGAGCTCGACCAGACCCGGGACACGGGCTCGGCGATCGGAACCGTGAGCGCGGTCGCGTCGTCGCCGGTGACCGAGGTCCCGGAGGCCAAAAGCTGCTCGTGCCCGCCGACGCCCAGCGTGCCCGCCGATGCCGTCACCGCGATCGACGCCAACACCGGCTGGACCGCGAACTGCACGTCTCCATTGGGCAGCACATGGAACAGCCCGTAGTTGTAGAAGCCGCCCTGGTCGGTCGACGCGTACGGTGGTGAGCCGGCGTCGGCGACCACGAAGTTCGGCAGCCCGGACGGGTCGTTGACCCCGGTCGGCGTCAGCAGATTCTCGGCGAAACCGCGGGCATGGCCGAAGAGCAGCAGCACGTGGACGCCGGGATGGCTGGCGCGATAGCGGGTCAGCAGCGTCTCGTACATCTGCGCCTCCCACCGGTCGGCGAACTGGCTGTCGGCCCGGGGATGCGGGTCATACGCCGGCGTGTGGGTCACCACGATCGCCACCTTGGACGTATTGGCGCTCAACTGCTGCACCAGCCACTGGTACTGCGATATCCCGGTGTCCACCGATTGGAACGGATCCGACGCCAGGATCCCGATATGGCTGGAATCGCTGACGATGACGTTCGCCGGACCGTCCTGATAGGAATAGTGCGTCGCCCCGAATACCGAGGCGAAATTGCCGTTCTCCGGATCGGCGCCCTGGGTTATCTCGTGATTTCCCGGCGCATCCCGGAACGGTACGCCCAGCCCGGTCAGCAGCGACTTCGCGTAATTCAGCGTGTCGAGTTTTCCGTTGTCCGGCATGTCCCCGAGCGCCTGTACCTGATCCGGCTTGGCCTGCGCCGGAAGAGCCGAGAAGTCCGACGCGATCTGGCGCATCACGGTCGGCCCGGTTGCGGCCGTCTGGTCGGGCACGACGTGTGCGTCGTCCATCGCTGCCAGCGTCGTCCCGCCCGGCTTGAACGAATCGACGTCGGAGAATTGCAGCCAGGACGGGTTCTTCGGAATTGCCGTGTACGTCGGCGGAGTCGGCGGCCGCGGCGAATACAGCGCCTGCAGACCGGAGAGGTAGACGTCGCCGTCGAGATCGCGGTCGGGTTTGATGACGACGAGCGCGATGTAGTTGATCCGCAACGGGAACTGCAGCCCGGTCGGCAGTTTCGCCACCACGTACTGCCAGTCGCCGAAGGTGATCCCGGTGGCGTAGAAGCTGGTCGGCTGGTTGGTCGACTGCCAGATGCCGAGATTCAGCGTGACAATTCCCGGTGCCAACGGCGCGCCCGGCCGGCTGGCGAGATCGGCATTTCCCTTCACCCAGACACCGACCCCGGTCGGCGCCTGATTGCCTTCCAGCAGGCCGATCTGCTCGCTCTCCGGGTCGTTCAGATAGGTGTCGAAATCGTACGTCTTATCGGCTTTTGCGAAATGGTAATGCGCATCGAACGAGCCGGCGTCCTCTGGCGTGCGCTTCACGTCCGGGGCGAACGCGAGGCTTCCGTCGGTCGTGGAGTGCGGACCGGGGTCGGGCACCTTCCGCGGATACACATTCATGTACTGGTCGCTGACGCCCCATTTCGAGATGTCGGTCAGCGGGTCCACATCTCGGGCCGTCTGCCCGACCGCGATGCTGGTCGAGGCGTGTACGCCGCCCGCAGTTGCGGTGACCGTGCCGAGCGCGTTGGTCGTTCCGGCGGTGAACAGCCCGGCCGCGGAAATGCTGCCCATGGTCGGCGGATCGACGGCCCACTGCACTGCACCCGGCGGCAACGTCACCGCCGCGCCGCCGGGAGCAGTGGCGGTGACCGTGAGTTGTTGCGTGTCGCCATTGCCGAGGTCGGCCTTCGGCGGCGATACGGCCACAGTGGACAGTGCCCTGACGACCTTCAACGGCACGGTGGACAGTGCGCCGCCCGCGCGGACCGCCACGACGCCGGTGCCGGAATGCTTTCCCACGGTCAGGGACGTGCCGTGCACCGTGGCCAGTGAGCGCGGCTGCACCGACAGCGCCACCGGCTCGCGGGCTGGGTTGTTCGCCCGATCCACCGCGTACGCCGGAATGTCCACAGTGGTGCCGGCCAGTACGGTCAGCGGCTTTCCGGCGTTGACCACCGCGCGCCGGGCCGGCCCGGCCTGCTTTTCGGTGCTGTAGAAGAAGAGCCCGTTGGCGACCGGCCGCTCGTGGCCGTCAGACGGCACGTTCAGCACCGACGCCTTCGTCTGGCCGGGCAGCCGGCCGACCATCTGGGTCGATCCGCCGCTGTCGAAGAGAATCGCGTTGTACGCACCGTGCTGCAGCATCCAGCCGGCCAGCTGCGGGCGGGTCAGGCCCTGCGCCACGTCCTCGGTCTGGTGGCCGTCGAAGGCCGCGAAAACCGCGTGCTTTCCATCCTTGGTGACGCCGACCGCGGTGACCGGATTGTTGATGTTGTTGTCGCCGGGACCCTGCAGCGGCACGGCCCGCTGGCCGTCCTGGACCAGGATCGCGCCGCCGCCGACGGCCTGCTGGATGTCGTTGTCCGGCGCCAGTTTCTCGGCGACGGCCAGCCGGTCGCCGGCGTGCGCGTGCGCGGTGAGCCACTGGCCTGACGTGGCCGTGCCGACCAGATCTTCCGTACCAGCAGGCAATTGCGGCAGGTCGGTGACGCCTTGCGCGACCGAGTCGACGATCAGGTCAGACCCGGCGAGGTGACCCGTGACCACTGTGGACGACGGAATCGGTGACGGTGTACCGAGATCCGGGGTGACCCGGACCAGCGCGTCCTGGCTCAGGCTGTTCACCGTGTTGACCGAGGTGATCGGATGTGAATCCGACCCCGCGGTCACCGTGCCGACGTAGGTCTCGGCGCCGATCCCGATCGAGCCGTCGCGCCGCACCCACAGCTCCCAGGGCCGGGCGGGATCCGGTGACTTCACCAGCCGGCCGTCGATGTCGACCATGCCCTCGGGCCGGCCGCTGGCATAGATCTCGAAGAAATCCCCGTTGATGCCGGCGACCGCGCCGGTCCGGTTGGCCATCGAGGTCGGTACCTCGTCGGCGGGGTCGGTGAGGTGGTCGTGCGACTCGACGACACCGAGCCGGAGGTTGGGATCGGTCAGGTCGGCATTGAGGACCTGGGCCCGCTGCGCGCCGCCGGCCGTCTGCAGCTGATCCGACCAGTGGGTCAGCCCGTTGGTCAGCGTCTGCGGGGTGCTGCGCTGCTCGTCGACCACCAGCGGCCACTGGTCCGGGGTCTGCGGCAGCCAGTCACTGGCGGCGGGTCCGGCGACCGGGCCGGCGACCGCCGCCGGCGGGGTGAAGGCAAGAGCCACCAGGGCGCCGGCCACCAGGCCGGTCACGACGACACGCAGGCGCATCCGAAACTCCCTCGACGAAGAGCGGTACGAAGCTCGCGGCCTAACTGATCAGCGACGGGTTGCCGGGTGAAGACGGGTGGAGAACGCCGGCCCGAATAGCCGGGCAACAGCCTAGGGCCGGCGGCCGCGCATAGCGAGAACTTTCGGGCCTTGACGCTCGCCGGTAACTCCCTGACAGTGGAGGCCCGCACGAACATCGGAGGCCGGGATGACGCTGATCGAGGGCGTACGCGAGCTGCCGGACGGTCGGGTCGTCGTCGACAAGGCGGATCCGCGGCTGACCGCGAGCCGCTACTGCAACGACGACCTGGCCCCCACCACCATCGAGCAACGCCACTGGAACACCTACAACTTCGCCGCGCTCTGGGTCGGGATGTCGCACTGCATTCCGTCGTACCTGCTGGCGTCGGGGCTGATCCTCGGCGGAATGAGCTGGGTGCAGGCCGTCATGACGATCGCCATCGCCAACCTGGTCGTGCTGGCGCCGATGCTGCTCAACGGCCACGCCGGTACGAAATACGGCATTCCCTTTCCGGTTTTCGCCCGCGCCTCACTCGGGGTACGCGGCGCCAATTTCGCGGCCGTTATGCGCGCGCTGGTGGCGTGCTGCTGGTTCGGCATCCAGACCTGGATCGGCGGCGAGGGCGTCTACATCCTGCTTGGCAAACTGGTCGGCGGGAATTGGGCGCAGGGGCACGTGGTCTACGGATACCCGTATATGCAGTGGGTGTGTTTCGCTGCATTCTGGGTCGTCGAGATGCTCATCATCTGGCGCGGCATGGAGACGCTGCGCCGATTCGAGAACTGGGCCGCGCCGTTCGTCATCGCCGGTGCGCTCGCACTGTTCATCTTCCTGGTCGTCAAGGCCGGCGGGCTGGGATCGATCGTCCATCAGGGATCCCAGCTGGGCTGGGGATCGACGTTCTGGCACCGGTTCTTCCCGTCGCTCATGGGGATGATCGGCTTCTGGTCGACCCTGAGCCTCAACATCCCGGACTTCACCCGATTCGGCGCCAGCCAGCGTAAACAGATGTGGGGGCAGGCGCTCGGCCTGCCGACCACGATGACCGCATTCGCATTGTTGGCGGTTCTGATCACCTCGGGCGCCGAGGTGGTCTATCACGCGCAGATCTGGGATCCGATCCAGTTGACCGGGCGGCTGAGCAACCCGGTCGCGCTGGCCGTCGCGTTGCTGATGATCGCGGTCGCGACCGTGTCGACGAACGTCGCGGCCAATACCGTCAGCCCGTCGTACGACTTCTCGAATCTGGCGCCGCGGTTCGTCTCGTTCCGTACCGGCGGCCTGATCACCGGCGTCATCGGAATTGCGGTCCAGCCGTGGCGCCTCTTGAAAGACCCGAATATCTACATCTACACCTGGCTGACCTTCTGCGCGGGCCTGCTGGGCGCGCTGGCCGGGCTGTTGATCGCCGACTACTGGCTGGTGCGCCGGGCCCGGTTGCAGGTCGACGAGCTTTATTTGAAAGACGGCCGTTACTGGTATCAGGGCGGTTGGAACGCCGCCGGCGTCATCGCCGCCCTGGTTGGAATGGTGCTGGCGGTCGGGGGTGCGTATTCCGAGGGCAGTGGGCCGTTCCCGTCCGGCGGCCTGATTCCGTTCCTGAAACCGTTGTACGACTACAGCTGGGCGGTCGGTGTCGCGGGCGCGATGATCACCTACCTGATTCTCTTTCCGCTGACCTCGCGTCGCCGGGCGACGGCCTAATTGCCGACAACGTCGTCGGCCAGCGCGGCGACGTGCACGGCCAGCCGGCTCTCGTTGTCCTCCAGGTCGATGCCGAGCACGTGCTCGATCTGGTGCAGCCGCTGATAGAGGGTCGGCCGGGACAGGTGCGCCGCGGCGGCTGCCCCGGCCTTGTTGTAGCCGCAGCGCAGAAAGGTTTTCAGCGTGCCGACGAGGTCGGTGCCGTGGGCGTCGTCGTAGACCCGCAGCGGACCCAGCTCGCGTTCGACATATCCGGCCAGCTCCGACTCGTCCCGCAGCAGCCGCAGCAGGCCGCGTAGCCGCAGGTCGGCCAGCTGGTAGAACGGTCGCTCGGGCAGCGGGGCCCGGGCGACCTCGGCGGCCACATCGGCCGCCTCGCGCAGTGAACTGGCCGCCTCCCGGACCCCGTCGACCGATGGCCCGACGCCGATGGCGGCCCGGACCGGACGCAGCCGTTCCGCTATAGCGGTGGCGAGGGCCGGGAGTCGCTTCACGTCACCGATGAGCAGCGTGACCCGTTCGTCGTCCAGCGACCCGACCAGTGCCGGTACGCCCACGTCCTGCGCGGCGAGCGCCACCAGCCGGCGCGCCTCGGTCGGCTCACCCCCGGCCGGCCGTACGGCGCCGGCCGGGCAGGCCAGCACGACCACAACCGCGACGACCGGGGCGCCCCGCAGCGGGACGCCGATCGAGTCGGCGCGGAGCAGGATCTCGGCGGCATCGACCGCGGCCGGGGCCCGGTCGCCGTCCAGACCGCGGCCGAGGATCCGCTCCAGCAGGGCCTGGTGGGTCGCCGCCTCGGCCGACCAGTCGGCGTGCTCGGCGAGATGGTTGATGGCCACCGCGCTGGCGCCGCGTTCCAGGACCGTCCGCAGCACCGGGTCGCTGTCGGTGGCGTCGAGCATGATCAGCCGCCCGAAGGTGCGGCCGTGCGCGGAGACCGGGGTGAGCAGGCAACCCTGCCCGGAGTCGTACTCGGTGCGCGGTGTCGAGACGATCCGCCGCGACCGTCGCACCCAGCCCTCCAGCGGATCATCCCGCAGGCCGGCCGGTGCCGAGGACGCAATCACCTGGTGGTTCAGCGACTCCAGCACGACCGGCCGGTCGGCGAGCCGGGTCATCTCGGCCACCACCTGGTCCGGGGTGGCGCCGGTGACCGTGTATTCGGTGAAGATGTCGTGCACCCGCTGGGCCGCCTCCAGCAGTTGGGTGCGGCTGTCCAGGATCAGCGCGTGCGCCGCCTCGGTGACCTGCACGAACCGGGTCTCCGCGGCGAGCTGGATCAGCGGCAGCCCGAGCCGGTCGGCCTCCAGCACCAGCGCCGCGGGCAGCCCGTCGACGAACCGCCGTACGCCCTCCACCACGACCCCGGCGACCCCGGCCGCCGCCAGGTCGCGCATCCAGCCGACGAGCCCGGCATCGTCGTCCGGCAGCGCGATGCCGGTGGTGAGAATCAGCTCGCCGCCGCGCAGCAGCGCCGCGATGTCGGGCACCTCGGCGACGTGCACCCAGCGCACCGGGCGGTCCAGCCCGGACCCGCCGGCCGCCACCTGCGGCCGGCCACGGCGCAGCTCGGGCAGCGCGATGACCTGCGCCACCGTCGGCAGACCGCGCCCGGCGGGCGCACTCTCCGACGACTCCATAGCCGAACCCCCTTCCCGCCCTGTTGATCATGCGGAAACTGTTGCTTCCACCGGCGTGTCGCCAACAGTTTCCGCATGATCAACAACGGCCGGCCTCTTACGTACTGTAAAGAAGTCGGGCGGAGTGCTGACAGCCGCGGACTTGTCCCGGCCGGCCGGCCCGGCAACGGTGTGAACATGACGCCCAACACCGGCCATCCCAAGACCGCAGGCACGCCCGCCGACCTGCTCGCCCGACACCGGGCGGTGCTGCCGTCCTGGCTCGCGCTCTACTACGACGAGCCGATCGAGCTGGTCTCCGGCGAGGGCCGCCGGGTTACCGACGGCTCCGGGCGGACGTACCTCGACTTCTTCGGCGGCATCCTCACCACGATGACCGGGTACAACGTGCCCGAGGTGGTCGACGCCATCCGCGAGCAGGCCGGCCGGATGCTGCACACCTCGACGCTCTACCTGATCCGGCCGATGATCGAGCTGGCCGAGCAGGTCGCTGAGCTGAGCAACATTCCGGACGCCAAGGTCTTTTTCGGTACGTCCGGGACCGAGGCGACCGAGGCGGCACTGCTGTTTGCGACCCAGGCCCGCCGCTCGTCCCAGGTGTTGGCGTTGCGTAACAGCTATCACGGCCGGTCGTTCGCGGCGATGGGCATCACCGGCAACCGCGGCTGGTCGGCCTCGAGCCTCACCCCGCTGCAGATCAGCTACCTGCACCACGGCGACCGCACCGCCGGCCCGTTCAGGGACCTGTCCGACCATGACTTTCTCAAGGCCATCGCGGCCGACACCCGCGAGGTCATCGAGACCACCACCTCCGGCGACGTCGCCGCGCTGATCGCCGAGCCGATCCAGGGAGTGGGCGGGTTCGTCACCCCGCCGGACGGGTTCTTCGCCGCCATCAAGGAGGTGCTGGACGAGTACGGAATCCTCTTCATCTCCGATGAGGTGCAGACCGGCTGGGGCCGTACCGGCGAGCACTTCTGGGGGATCGAGGCGCACGGCGTCCGGCCCGACCTGATGACCTTCGCCAAGGGACTGGGCAACGGGTTGGCCATCGGCGGCGTGGTCGGCCGCGGCGACCTCGTCGACTCGGTCAACGCCAACAGCATCTCCACCTTCGGCGGCAACCCGCTGGCCACCGCCGGGGCGCTGGCCAACCTGCGGTACCTGCTCGACCACGACCTGCAGGGCAACGCCCGGGCGCAGGGCGAGCGGCTGCGCAGCGGCCTGCAGCAATTGGTCGACAAGTACGGCGTCCTGGGCGAGGTGCGTGGCAAGGGTCTGATGATCGGGCTCACGCTGCTCGACCCGGCCGGGGCGCCGTCGCCGTCGGCCGCCACCGCGGTGCTGGCGGAGGCCCGGAAACACGGCCTGCTCATCGGCAAGGGCGGGCTCGCCGGAAATGCGCTGCGCATCGCGCCACCGCTGTCGGTGACCGCTGCTGAGGTCGACGAGGCGCTGGATATCCTGACCCGAAGCATCGACACGATCGATCGCCAACAGAATCACTGACGGGGGAATACCTGTGGTCACGCACTGGATCAACGGCAAGCCGTGGGACGGCACTGTATCTGCAGTGAAGCGGCAGGGCGACATTTTCAACCCCGCCTCGGGCGAGGTCGTCGACCTCGTCGATTTCGCCACCGCCGCCGAGGTCGACCTGGCCGTTCAGGCGGCCCGCCAGGCATTTCCGGCCTGGTCGCAGACTTCGCTCACCAAGCGGGTCAACATCCTTTTCGGCTTCCGCGAGTTGCTGCGCGAGCGGGTCGACGAAATCGTCGGGACGATCAGCCGCGAGCACGGCAAGGTCATCGCGGACGCGCGCGGCGAATTTGACCGTGGCCTGGAGGTCGTCGAATTCGCCTGCGGAATTCCACACCTGCTCAAGGGTGAATTCTCGGAGAATGTCGCGACGAACCTGGACACCTACTCGGTGCGCCAGCCGGTCGGCGTCGTCGCCGGCATCACGCCGTTCAACTTCCCGGCGATGGTGCCGTTGTGGATGTTCCCGATCGCGATCGCGTGTGGCAACACGTTCGTTCTGAAGCCCAGCGAGAAGGATCCGAGTGCCTCGCTGCTGCTGGCCGGTCTGCTGTCCGAGGCGGGGCTGCCGGACGGCGTCCTCAACGTCGTGCACGGTGACAAGGAGGCCGTCGACGCGGTGCTCGAGCATCCCGACATCTCCGCGGTGAGCTTCGTCGGATCAACGCCGATCGCCCGCTATGTGTACGAGAACGCGAGCCGGACCGGCAAGCGGGTGCAGGCCCTGGGTGGTGCGAAGAACCACATGGTCGTGCTGCCCGATGCCGACCTCGACGTCGCCGCGGACGCTGCGGTGAGCGCCGGCTTCGGCTCGGCCGGTGAGCGCTGCATGGCGATCTCGGCCATCGTCGCGGTCGACCCGGTCGGCGACGACCTGGTGGCCAAGATCAAGGAGCGGGCCGCGACCGTGCATGTCGGCCCGGGCACCAACCCGGCGAGTGAGATGGGACCGCTGGTCACCGCCGCCCACCGGGACAAGGTCGCCTCGTACCTGGAGCCGGACAAGACCGGGGGCGCCGAGGTGGTGCTCGACGGCCGCGGGCGTTCGGTCACCGGCTACGGCGAGGGGTTCTGGCTCGGCCCGTCCCTGGTCGACCACGTCGAGCCCGGCACCCCGGTTTATGACGACGAGGTCTTCGGGCCGGTGCTGTCGGTGGTGCGGGTGCCGTCCTACGACGACGCGATCCGGCTCATCAACTCCGACCCGCGCGGCAACGGCGCCGCGATCTTCACCAACGACGGCGGGTACGTGCGCCGCTTCCGGACCGAGGTCAGCGCCGGAATGGTCGGCGTGAACGTGCCGATCCCGGTGCCGCTGGCGTTCTACTCCTTCGGTGGCTGGAAGGACTCGCTCTTCGGCGACCTGCACATCTACGGCCCCGACGGCGTACGGTTCTACACCCGCCAGAAGGTCGTCGTGTCGCGCTTCAGCGGTGGCGGCGCCGGGGTGAACCTGGTCTTCCCGACCAACGACTAGATCGGAGTTCCGATGGCGAACGTCGTACGGGCAGCGCTGGTCCAGTCGAAATGGACCGGTGACAAGGACACCATGATCAAGGCCGCGACGGCATCGGTCCGGGCCGCGGCCGAGCAGGGCGCGCAGGTGACCTGCCTGCAGGAGCTCTTCTACGGCCCGTACTTCTGCCAGGTCCAGGACCCGCAGTACTACGGCTATGCCGAGCGGGTGCCGGACGGTCCGACGGTGACCGCGATGGCGGAGCTGGCCCGGGAAACCCGGCAGGTGCTGGTGTTGCCGGTTTATGAGGAGGAGCAGACCGGCGTCTATTACAACACCGCCGCGGTGATCGACGCGGATGGCAGCTATCTCGGGAAATACCGCAAGCACCACATTCCCCAGGTCAACGGATTCTGGGAGAAGTACTATTTCAAGCCGGGAAATGTCGGTTACCCGGTTTTCGACACGGCGGTCGGCAAGGTCGGCGTATACATCTGTTATGACCGGCATTTCCCGGAGGGCTGGCGCGCGCTCGGCCTGGCCGGGGCGCAGATCGTCTTCAACCCGTCGGCCACCAGCCGAGGTCTGTCGGAATACCTGTGGCGGCTGGAGCAGCCCGCCGCCGCGGTGGCCAACGAGTATTACGTCGGGGCGATCAACCGGGTCGGCGTCGAGCCGCTCGGCGACGACGATTTCTACGGCCAGTCGTATTTCGTCGACCCGCGCGGCCAGACGGTCGGCGACGTGGCCTCCGACAGCGCCGAGGAGGTCGTGGTCCGCGACCTCGATCTCGACCGGCTGACCGAGGTGCGGCACCAGTGGCAGTTCTACCGGGATCGCCGTCCGGACAGCTACGATCCGCTGGTACAGCCGTAGTTACGGACTGTTCCGGAGCTCAATGACGACTACGGAGGCAGTCTGATGCGGAGCCTGATCACCGGTGGGACGGTGCTGTCCTCGCGCGGTGCGAGCGCGGCCGACGTGCTCATCGACGGCGACCAGATCCACGCCGTCGCCCGGCCGGACAGCGACGTCGTCGCCTCCTGGCGGGAGAACTGTGATCGCGTGATCGACGCCAGCGGGCGCTACGTGCTGCCCGGCGGAATCGACGCGCATACGCATATGGAAATGCCGTTCGGCGGCACGTTCGCCTCTGACGATTTCCAGTCCGGCACCCGGGCCGCGGCCTGGGGCGGCACCACCACGATCATCGACTTCCCGGTGCAGAAAAAGGGCTCGTCGCTGCGCGAGTCGCTCGACGCCTGGCATGGGAAAGCCGATGGGCGGTGCGCCATCGACTACGGCTTTCACATGATCATGTCGGACGTCAACGAGCAGTCGCTGAAGGAAATGGACGGGCTCGTTGGCGAGGGCATCACCAGTTTCAAGCTGTTCATGGCCTATCCCGGGGTTTTCTACGCCACCGATGGCGAGATTCTCCGGGCGATGCAACGAGCCGCCGACAACGGCGCCCTGATCATGATGCACGCCGAGAACGGCATCGCCATCGACGTCCTGGTCGAGCAGGCGCTGGGCCGTGGACAGACCGATCCGGCGTACCACGGGCTGACCCGGCCGCCGGACCTCGAGGGCGAGGCGACCGCGCGGGCGATCCGGTTGGCCGGGGTCGCCGGGGCGCCGCTCTACATCGTGCATCTGTCCTGCGAGGAGGCGTTGACCGCGGTCGCGGCGGCCCGCACCCAGGGGCGCAACGTCTTCGCCGAGACCTGCCCGCAGTACCTCTTCCTGTCCCACGAGGACATGGAGAAGCCGAACTTCGAGGGCGCGAAATACGTGTGCTCGCCGCCGATCCGACCGGCCTACCATTCGCCGAAGCTCTGGAACGGCCTGCGTACCGACGATCTGTCCGTCGTCTCGACCGACCACTGTCCATTCTGTTTCGTGGAACAGAAGGAAATGGGCCGAGGTGATTTCTCGAAGATCCCCAATGGAATTCCCGGGGTGGAACACCGGATCGACCTGATCTATCAAGGCGTGGTGGCCGGCGAGATCACCCTGCAGCGCTGGGTCGAGGTGACCTCGACGACACCGGCCCGGATGTTCGGGATGTATCCGCGCAAGGGCGAGATCGCGGCCGGCTCGGATGCCGACATCGTCATCTACGATCCCCACGCGACCCAGACGCTGTCGGCCAGCACCCACCACATGTCGGTGGATTACTCGGCGTACGAAGGAAAGCAGCTCACCGGCAAGGTGCAGACCGTGCTGTCCCGCGGTCGGGTTGTGGTGGACGACTCCGGTTATCACGGCGAGCCGGGCTACGGGCAGTTCGTCGAGCGGGGCGCATCTCAGGTGCTGCGGTAATGGACCTCGGGGTGGTGCTCCAGCCGGACCCGCCGGGACGGGCCACGGTGGAGTTGGCGCGCCGCTCCGAGGGCGAGGGATTCAGCTATGCCTGGACTTTCGACTCGACCGTGCTGTGGCAGGAGCCGTTCGTCCTGTATTCGCAGATGCTCGCCGCCACCTCGAGTCTGACCGTCGGGCCGATGGTGACCAATCCGCTGACCCGGGACGTCACCGTGCTCGCCTCATCGTTCGCGACGCTGAACGAGATGTTCGGCAACCGTACGGTGTGCGGCATCGGCCGGGGCGACTCGGCGCTGCGGGTCGTCGGCCGCCGCCCGGCCTCGCTGGCGACCCTGTCGTTGAAGATGCGGCAGATCAAGGATCTGGCCGAGGGCCGTACCGTCGATCTCGACGGGACTGCGGTATCGCTGCCCTGGGTCACCAATTCAGTGTTGCCGATGTGGATGGCCGGTTATGGGCCGAAGGCGCTGGCCCTGGTCGGGGCCGAGACCGACGGTTTCATTCTGCAGATGGCCGACCCGGATATCGCCCGCTGGACCATCGGGGCGGTGCGGGGGGCCGCCGCGGCCGCCGGCCGGGATCCGGACTCGCTGTCGTTCTGTGTGGCCGCGCCGGCTTACGTCGGCGACGATCTGCCGCACCAGCGGGATCAATTGCGCTGGTTCGGCGGCATGGTGGGAAATCACGTCGCCGACATCGTCGCGCGGTACGGCGCGTCGGGTGCGGTGCCGCGGCAGCTCACTGACTACATCGCCGGCCGGCAGGACTATGACTACGCGCATCACGGGCGGGCCGGAAATCCCTCGGCGGATTTCGTGCCGGACGACATCATCGACCGCTTCTGCCTGCTCGGCTCGGTCGGAGCGCATCTCGACCGGTTGCAGGAACTGCGGTCGCTCGGTGTCACCCAGTTCGCCATTTATCTCATGCACGACGCGAAAGCGGAGACTCTGAGCGCCTACGGGGCCAAGGTCGTCCCCGCCCTCTAACCGCTCTCTGACCGCCTTTCGCCGGCTCCGCCCGACCCTTCACGGCGGGCCCGTCGCAGTCCCTTCCTCCGGCTTTCCCCCGATCGAAGTGCGCTTTACCCGGAATCCGGGCCCTCAGAGCCGGTCAAAGCGCACTTCGATCGGGAAGAAGGCGGGTCAGTGCAGTGTCGGAGTGGGGGCGGGGTCAGTGCGGAGTCGGGGTCGGAGTCGCAGTCGGGGGCCGGGCGCCGAGCTGGCCGATCGCCTGCGCTGCTGCGGCACTTCCGGCGCCGGCCGCGGTCACCGGGTCCGCGCCGGCCAGCCAACGCCGCAGGAATCCCGCGCAGAACGCGTCGCCGGCGCCGGTCGGGTCGACGCATTCGACCTGAGGCGCCGGCAACGTCACCGGTTCACCGCCCGCCGCCGCGACGACCACGCCGGCCGAGCCCATCGTTACGGCGACCACCGGATAGTCGGCCGTCAGCGCCGCCGCCGCGGCCGACGCCGAATCCAGCCCGGTCAGGCACCGGGCCTCATCCAGGTTGGGGAAGCAGGCAACCGCTCCACTGGTCCAGCCCACGAAATCCGCGCCGACCTCGTCCAGAAAGGCCACCGAACTCGGGTCGACCGAGAACGGAATTCCGTATGACCGGGCGGCGGCCAATATCTCCAACGTCTGGGCCCGGGTCGATTCCTCGAAGAATGAATAGCCGGTGAGATGCAGGTGCCGCGCATTCCGCAGCAATTCATCGGGAACGTCCACCCGGGACAGACGGAGCGACGCACCGCGGTCGGTGTACATAGTCCGTTGGTCGGCGACGCCGAGCAGCACCACGATCGTGCCGGTCGAGCCACCGTCGGCGACCAACCGAGCGTCGACCCCGTACAAGGACAGGTCCCGTCGGTGGCGTTCGACGTCGGTGGCGCCGACCCGTCCCACGAATGACACCTGGCCACCGAGATATCCCAGCCACGCAGCCTGATTGGCGGCCGAACCGCCCGGTCGCCGGCGAATGGCCGCCCTCGTATCGCTGTCGGCTGTCACCGATTCCAACGGCCGGACGAGCACGTCGTCGATGACGTCTCCGAGGACGAGTACGGTCACGACGCCCAGGACCGGGCTATTTCTGCGCCGAGCCGGATATTGTTGCGGGCGATATCGATATTGACCTCGAGACTCGCCCCGCCGGTCGCCTGCTGGAAATAGTCGAGCAGGAACGGTGTGACCTCTTTCCCATGCACACCGGCCTTTTCGGCGGCCACCAGGCTGTCGGCCAACGTCCGGTCGTGCAGCGCCGGGTCAAGCTGCCTGTCCGCCGGCAGCGGATTTGCGACCACGATCGCGCCGACGCGGCCGAGCCGGTCGCCGGCCGCCATGATCCGGGTGATCTCGTCGGCACTGTCGACCCGCCAGTCCAGGTCGAAGCCGGAGTCGCGCAGCCAGAAACTCGGAAACCGGTCCGTCTGATAACCCAGGACCGTCACGTCGTAGGTTTCCAGCCGCTCCAGTGTCGCCCCGATGTCCAGGATGGACTTCACCCCGGCCGAGACGACGGTGATATTCGTGCGGGAAAGGCCGATCAGATCGGCAGATTCGTCGTACGTGTGCCCGCCGGCGCTCGGGCGGTGTACGCCGCCGAGGCCGCCCGTGGCGAAGACCCGGATGCCGGCCAGCGAGGCGAGCAGCGCGGTCGCGGCCACGGTCGTGCCGCCGGTGCGTCCGGTCGCCATGGCCGGGCCGAGGTCGCGGGTGCTCACCTTCACCACGCTGTCGTCCTCGGCGATCCGGTGCAGCGCCGCGTCGTCGAGCCCGATGGTGGGGACGCCGTCGATCACCGCGATCGTCGCGGGAGTCACCTCGGCGTCGAGCAGCGTCTGCTCGAAAAGCCTTGCCACCTCGGAGTTCCGGGGCCTCGGGAAGCCATGCGAGATGATCGTCGACTCCAGTGCCACCACCGGTCGATGGGCGGCGAGGGCCTCGGCGACCCGGTCGGACAGCACAACGGGAAGGTCGGTCACCCTGGCAGTCAATCAGACCCCGCCAATCGCGGATGCCGGCCCGCCCCCCGGCCGCCGACCCGTGCCGCCGGCACCCCATCTCGCCGCCGCAGCCCACACTGCGTTGATCTGACCTTATGGCCGGCCCTCGTCCGATTTGTCAAGCAATAAGGTCAATATCGGCGAGGTGAAGCGGCCCGGGACGGGTAAAGCGAACTTCGATCGGAAGGAAGGGCGAGCGGGTCGGCGCGCAGGGTCAGGCCAGAGAAGGCAGCAGGTGGGCAAATTCACCCAGGAACCGGTCGATCATCGCCACTTCCTCGCCGTCCAGGGTGTGCCCGGGCGCCCGGCAGTACGGGCTGGCGATGAGCCCGCGCCGGTGGCAAATCAGCTTCTCCGCGGCAATGATCAGCTCGGTGTCCTCCATCCAGTACGAGATGTACGGCAGCAGCCGGCGGTGCAGTTCGTACCCGCCGGCCTCGTCGCCGGTGGACAGCCGATGCCAGATCTCGACGTAGAGCTCGGTGAACGAGCAGCCGGGCTGGGTCCCGACGGCGCCGCGCCGGAAGGCGTCCGGCAACTGCACCCCGGCGTACCCCTCGACGGCCGGCAGCGGCGGATCCATCAGGGCCAACTCGGAGATGAGCCGGCCGGGCGGGCTGGACTCAACCTTCACCAGTCGCAAATTGGCGTGCTCCCGGGCGATGCTCGCCAACCCGGCCGCGTCGAGGCTGGTGCCGGTCTCGCTCGGCGCGTACTGCAGCACGACCGGCGTCGGCGATGCTGCCTCGAGCACGGCCCGGACATGGGCCTGCACCGCATCGCGGGACGGCTCCAGGAAGTACGGCGGAAGCAGGTTGAGCAGGTCGGCGCCGGCGGCGATGAGCGCGCGGGCGTGGCGCTGGGCAAGGAGCGTGGAATGGTTCTGCAGCGCCAGAATCGCCGCCACATCGTCCCGGTCGCGGGTCAGCTCCAACAGGACCAGCGTCAACTCCCACCGTTCGGCGTCGGACAGCTTGTGGAACTCGGAGGCGAATCCGGGAAACATCATGCTGCTCACGCCGGTGCTCAGCACGTAGTTGACCACCCGGCGGAAGCTGTCGACATCGATATCACCGTCGTCGGTGAACGGCACCGCCAGCACCGGCGAAACGCCGCGCACCAGCTGTGCCGCATCGGCTCTCTGGCGTGTTCCCTGCTGGCTTTCCGTTGTCGTCACGACGCACTCCCCCTGCGAGTGTTGCCCGATGGTGCGCCTACACGACGCCGAAGACCTGAATCACTATCTCTTACATATCGAAAATATACCTCAGATACCGGATGATAGGAAAGCTCAGACGGTGACAGCGAGCCCGAGCAGCCGCGCCAGGGTGCCGCCGAGCACCGCGACCCGTTCGGCGTCGGAGATCTTCCAGTCCACGATCCGGCGCAGCTCGGCACTGGGCACGGTGTACGGGGCGTCGGTGGCGAAGACGACCCGACCGGTGCCGATTTCGGGGTTGCGGGCAAATTCCGAGAGCACCGTGTCCCATGGCGCGTACGAGGTGTCCGCATAGAGATTGGCTGCGTGCACCAGCGCCGGTGCCGCGTCGATCCAGAAATCGGTGGCGCCGCTGCGGCCCATGATGAATGCGGTTTCCGGATATCGGCGGGCCAGCGACGCCACCGGCAACGGAAGCCCGGTCGGCGGCGTACCGGTCCGGATATACACCGGCCAACCCGCCGCCTGCGCGAATTCGATCAGCGGGTCGATCAGCCCGTCCAGCACATCGAATCCCTGCAATACGGGATCCAGGGCGAGTGCCACCGCCCCGGCGTCGCGGGCCCAGGCCAGTTCGTTGCAGGCGTCGGGCCGCCACGGGCTGGCAATCGCGTACGGGAATAGCCGGCCGTCCGAACGTGCCGCCGCCGTCGTGGTGGCGATATTGCCGTCCCGGTTGGCGAAGGCGATCTGGGCCTCGCTCGGCGCGATCAAGGCGGCGTCAATACCGAGTTCAGTCAGCGTACCCAGTAATTCGTCGACCTCCAGCGAGGCTTCGCGAGAGGCGCCGATCCGGACGTGCGCATCTATCTTCATGAACCGCTCCGGTTGACTCATTCGGCCACTCCGCGGGCGCCGAGGGTGAGGCCGAGCGCGGACAGCGCGTCGGCCTGGATGATCTGCTCGATCGCCGCCGCCGGCACCCGGGGCAGCTTCGTGCCGTCAAGAATGTCGTTCACCCGGCGCAGCCCGTCGATCGCCTCACCGGTGTTGGCGATCGGGAAATCCGACCCGAGCAGCAGTTTGCCCACCGAGCCCCATTCCACCGCCGTGATCAGCGCCTCGTACTCCAGCCAGGGCCGCAGATAAATGGACGACACATCGGAATAGACATTCGGGTGCTTCCGGATGACCGCGACGGTCTCCTTCACGAACGGATGGCCCATGTGCGCCATCACGATGCGCAGCTCCGGAAAGCGCAGCGCGATCTCGTCCATCAGCAGTGGATGGGTATAGCGCAGCGGCGCCTGCCGGATCGGCGAGGTGCCCTGGTGAAAGAGAATGGGCAGGCCGAGCTTCTCGGCCCGGGCATAGAACGGGATCGCCTCGTGCCCCAACGGGTCGAAATTCTGGTAGTTGGGGCCTAATTTGATGCCGACCAGACCGAGATCGAGCGACCGCTCGAATTCTTCCATCGCCCCAGGCCAGCGGGGATTCACCGACATGAAGCCGATCCGCCGATCCGGTGCGGCGGCCACAAATTCCGCGGTGGCGTCGTTGGTCCGCTCCGGCTTGTACGGGAGGCCGGTGTCCGCGAGTGGATCGTCCGAGGCGATGTTGAAGACGATCGTCACGTCGGCGTCGGCCATCGCGGTGTCGAAATCGGCCCACGAATTGGTGGTGGTCACCGGCCGGTCGGTCCGCCAGCTCTCGTAGACCAGGCGCTCGTCGTCCGGCACGGCGTCCCGGTGCGTCGGGGTGTGGCAATGTACGTCGACAATCATGGGTCCTCTTAGTGGAATTGGCGGAGCAGGTCGTCGCGGAGCGTCACACCGAGGCCCGGGCCGGTGGGCAGCCGGGCGTGGGCGCCGTCGCTCGGCAGCGGTTCGGCCAGCGCGTCCTCGGCGTAGTAGTGGGCGCCGATGATGTCCGACGGGAACACAGTGGACAATCCCGGCAGGGCGCACGCCACGTGCAACTGGGCCGCCGCACCGAGACCGAGTTCGCCGTTGGAGCCGATGACCGTGTCCAACCCGAACGCCGCCGCCGTCTGTCCCAACGCGACAGCGCGGCCCGGGCCACCGGCCTTTCCCACATAGACACTGACGACGTCGGCCGCGTCGGCGTGGATCAGCCGGACCAGATCGTCCAGGTCAAAGACCGATTCGTCGGCCACAATAGGAAATCCGGTGCCGCGCAGTTCGCGTAAGCCGTCGAAATCCGATGCGGTCAGCGGCTGCTCGACAAAGGCCGGTCGGTATTCGGCCAGCTCTCGAATCGCCCGGTGCGCCTCCCGCCGACTCCAGCCCCCGTTGGCGTCGACGCCGAGAAAGGTGCCTTCACCCGCGATCGAGCGAGCCCGGGCCAGCCGGGCGACATCCCCGTCCACGCCGAGCCCGACCTTCACCTTGAACGCGCGAAACCCAGCCGCATAAGCGGCTTCGTACGTCCGATCCAGGTCCGCGCCATTGCCGGAGAGCGACAACTTGATCGGCACCTCGGTACGGTACGGGCCGCCCAGCGCGGTCGCCAGCGGCACATCGAGAGTGCGGGCGTATGCGTCCCAGAGGGCGATCGAGACGCCGGCCTTGGTGAACGGGTTGGCCGCCAGGGCCCGGTCCATCAGCGTCTCCAGGGCGCCGACCGGCGCGAGCGGCTGGCCGATCAGGGCCGGAGCGAGCGCGCTCCGGATGAAATGGTCGGCGCTGGCGCCGTCCTCGCCGCTCCAGATCGGGGTGGCGCTCACCTCGCCGTAACCACTGACCCCGTCGCTGGTGATGACCCGGACCAGCAGGAAATCCGATCGGTCGTGCGCGCCGCGGGCACCGTGCACCACCAGATCCGACCGCACCGGCAGGCTGATGGCGACGGTCTGGATCGCGGCGACAGTCGGGATTGCGCTCATGCGGCGATGCCGAGCAGCCGGCGGGGATTGTCGATCAGCATCGCCTGCTTCTGGGCCGCGGTGATGCCCCAGCCGTCGATCTCGTCGACCCGGGCGACCGCGTAATCCTGGCTGGCCTTGTCCGACAGGCCGGCGTCCGTACCGAAGAGCACCCGTTCCAACGGCGCGTTCGCCAGGATGTGCCGGGCCGCGTACGGCGGCGTGCCGCAGATGCAGAGATAGAGGTTCGGCGTCTCGCTGGTGGCGGCCAGCGCCTCCCGCCAGGTGTCGTGCAGCCCGCCATGCCCCAGCACGAACGGCACGGTCGGGTGTTTGCGTGCCAGCGCGGCGATCTGCAGTGCGGTCGAGTACGGCGGGGTGCCGTCGTGGCTCAGCACGATGCCGCCGAATTCGGCGACCACCTCAACGATCGGGTCCAGGCTCGGCTCGTGCATCGAGAAACCCTGCAGCCACGGGTGCATCTTCAGCCCGCGCAGGCCGAGCTCGGCGAAACACCGCCGTACCTCGTCCGGCGCCCCCGGATTGCGTGGACTGGCCGTGCCGAAGCCGAACAGCCGCGAAGGGTATTTCCGTACGAACGCGGCCAGCTCGTCGTTCGCCTCCGGGGTGGCGCGGAACAGCCCGTCGTGGCTCAGCACCACCGCGGACTCGGCGCCGATCCCGTCCAGGAAGGTGACGAATTCGTCCGCGTCGAAGGCCTTTCCGGCCAACCAGGTGGCGGCGTGCCAGGCCGGCGTGTGGGTGTGGAAATCGATCACAGAATCCTCGCTAGCTCGGTCAGTCGGTCGCGGAGTGAGTCGACGATCGCGTCGAGCCAGACCTTTCCGGTCTCCGCACTGGCGTTGGACGGGTCGTCGGAATGGCCCTCGATCACCGACCAGTATTCGTCGCTGTATACCTGGAATCCGGCCGGATTCTCGATCGGGGTCACCGGCTCCCGCGGCTCACTGGGCGCCACCAGGTCGGGTCGTACGGCCAGCATCAGCGACGTCTCGAATTCACCGGCGTGCCCGGGCACCAACGCGCGTTTCGCCGGCTCGACCACGGAATCCGACAGCAGCGACCAGTAATCGGCATAACCGATCGAGATGTCATACCGGTTGGAGGCGGCTGCCGCGGCGGAGGCGCACGGGCCCTGATTTCCGCCGTGCCCGTTCACGAAGACCAGTCGACGCCCGCCGCAGGTGGACACCGACCGGGCGATATCCAGCAACACCGCGATGAAGGTCTCCGGCGATAGCGACAGCGTCCCGCCGAAGGCGAAATGGTGATCGGACGAGCCGATCGACACGGTCGGGCCGACGATCACCTCCCTGGGAAAGGAATGGCCGGCGACGGCCCGTTCCACCGCGGTGGTGGCCATCAGCGCGTCGGTGCCGGTCGGCAGGTGTGGACCGTGCTGCTCGGTCGCACCGGTCGGTACGACGACGACTGCTTCGGGCAGCAACTCCGACAACTGCCTGCGGTTGAGCTCATCCCAGCGCATCTGCGGTTCCTCCTCTGGCGACCTGTTCGCTGACCCGCAAACTGGCCAGCCCTTCGTCGAATCCTGGCACGGCCCGGTCGATCTGGCCTCTGATCAGTTCGACGAACCGGGCCAGCTGCCGGTCGAAACAGCGCACCATCCGTCGGCCGGGAAATTCCACGGTCTCCACGCCGTCCACGGTCTGCAGCGTCAGCGCGAACGTCGAGCCATCGAGCACCGCATAGCCGCGGTCGCCCAGGATCGACACCTCGCACGGCGGCAGCCGGTCGGTCCACCAGCCGAATTCGGCGACTGCGACGGTGCCGCCGGGATAGGTCAGTCGGGCGCCATTGAGGTTGGGGACGGCGGCGGCCGGATCGGTGCGCAGGGCCCAGGCGTCGTCGACCGATACCGGTGGGCCGCCGAAGAGATAGCTCAGCCAGTCGAAGACGTGCGACCCCTCGTGCAGCACCGGCGAGCCGTGCCGCAGGTCGCCGAGAATGCGTTCGGCGTGCGCCGGGTCGGCCGGATCGCGCTGCTCGTCATAAATTTGGGCCCGGCAGAACAGCCGCTCACCCAGCCGGCCCGAGACGATCCAGGACCGCAGCAACTCCATCGCCGGGTCGTGCCGATAGGTCAGCCCGACCTGCAGCCGGGCCCGGTCCCCGACCGGCAATTCACCGATCGGGCCGGCGGCTGCCACCGAGGTGGCGATCGGCTTCTCCGCCAGCACGTACCTCCCGGCCCGCAGTGCCTGCACCGCCAGCGACGTCGTCACCCACGGCGGGGTCGCGAGCACGACTGCCTCGATCGTCTTGTCGGCCAGCACGCCGTCGAGATTTTCGTACGAGGCGACGCCCGGGAGTTGCCCGGCAGCCCTCGCCCGGTGGGCTGCGATCGGGTCGGCGACGGCGAACACCTCGACGTCGGCGTTGCGCAGCAGGGCCGGCAGGTGGGCATTGAGCCCGATGTCGCCGAGGCCGACGAGCGCGACCCGGGTCATGGGAGCTCTGCCAGAGGTGTGCCGGCCGGGCGGTCGTCCCCCGGCCGGAAATCGGGGACCTGGAGCGGAATCGAGCCCCGCTCGATCGACTCGGCGGCCAGGATCGCCGGCGCCGCGGTGTCCATTGCCTTATAGACATCCAGTTCGAGCGGCCTGCCATCCCGGACCGCGTCGCGGAATGCCACGTGCGTGTAGTAGTCGGCATCGCCGTGACCGCTGCCCCGGGCCTCGGCCGGCGCGTCGCCCCGTTCGAATCGCCAGTCCACTGTGGCCAGATCGTGCATCTGGGCTCCGGCCAGCCAGAGCCGCGGCCGGTCACTGGTGGATCGTTGCCATTCCACCCGGCCGCCGGTGCCGGAGAGGTGGTACCAGTGCCAGTTTCCTTCCGGATGGGGCTGGACGAAACTGGTGGCCATCCGCAGCACGGTGTCGCCGGCGGTCTTCATCAGGGCGATCTGCATGTCCGGCTGGTTGATCTCCGGGTGCGCATAACTCTGCGCCCGGGTGCCCATTCCCACCACTTGCACGACCCGGTCGTCGAGCACCTTGAGCATCGGGCTCAGTTCGTGCGGCAGGTAATGAATGGGCGGCATCAGGTGTTGCCAGGTCGGCTCCGCGCCCGGATGGTCGGCCGGGACGAAATCGCCGGTCGCCGGGTCGCGGAATTTGTCGGCCGGCAGATAATGGAAATACTGCCCCTCGCACAGGCTCACGTGGCCGAGTTGGCCGGAGGCGACCAGCTCCCGCCAGGCCTCTACGAAACCCCAGTAACGGGTCTGCTCGGCGAGCGCGTACACCAGCCCGGAGCGTTCGGCGGCCAGCACGATCCGCCAGCAGTCGGCGATCGAATGCGCCGCCGGGACCTCGGCGTGCACGTGCTTTCCGGCCTCCAACGCCGCGGCCGCCATCGCGCCCTGCTCGGGTGACCGTACGGTCAGGGCGACGGCGTCCACGTCGTCCCGCGCGAGCACCTCGGCGTAGTCGGTCAGCGCTGGCACGTCGTGGTCGACGAGCGCACGGGCCCGGTCGTGCAGCGCGGTCACCGGGTCGCACAGCGCGACAATGCGAAATCCCGAAATCCTTTGCAGCAAGGGGATCCAGGTGCCGCTGGCCCGTGATCCCAGGCCGACAACGGCGATCCGGATATCAGACATCCACCGACACCTCGTGGCTGCTGCGCTCGGCGCCGACCGGAATGACGAGCTGGGTGTAGTCATAACCGAAGGCCTGCTGGCGGTGCACGTCGACCGCCGAACCGTCCACAGTGGCCGATTTCGCGAGCACCGGCAGCATGAGGGTCAGGCTGCCCTGCGGTGACCGGCCCTCGATCCGGGCGGTCCACCGGGAGCCGTCCCAGCGGGCATCGACAATCCGCGCGTCGTCCCGGGCCCGGACGAATTCGGCCCATTCGAAGGCGCTCCAGATCGGTATTCCCAGCTCCCGCGCCGCCGTCCAGCACCGGGTCTGGTATTCCCGCGAATAGCTGTGGAACGACACCGGGTGCGACAGCATTGACAGCGGGCTGAAATACCGGGTCAGCCGCTCCTCCATCTGCCGCCGGGTCGCCGCCGCCTCGCCGGCCGGATTTCCGCTGAGCCGGTCCACCACGGACAGATCGTCATAAGCGGAGGTGAGCTGCTGGAAACAGTCGATCACCGTGCCGTCGCTGTCGACGAAACGCAGCGGCCGACCGGAGCCGTTCAGATACTGCAGCCAGGCGGTGCCGTTGCTGACCGTATTGAGGTCCATGTCGACGCCGACCTCGGCATAGATCTTCGCCGGTTCGACATAACCGGACCAGGCGATGCAGTGGTTGCGATTGGTGACCGGGACGGTGTCCCCGTAATTCGCCCGGAAATCGGTCAGCTCGGCGCGGATCACCCGGTCCAGGATCTCCTCCTCGTCGGCCCCGCCGTAGGTCTCGTCGTACGGGTTATGGTGAATGCCGAACGAATGCCCGCGGGCCCGCCATTTCTCGACCAGCTCCGGAGTGGCGATCGTCCGGTGGCTCGGATTCAGCATCAGGTAAATCGTGATGTGGCCGCCGAAGCTCTCCACCGCCTCGATCAGGGCATCGAACGCCTCCGGCCTGGACCAGTCGTCGTCGGAGTCCAGCACGATGATGCTCTTGAGTGCCGGTGCCGGGTAGTACCACCAGCGCGGCTGCGGCGCGGCGGCGACCGCGTTGACCGCATTCCCGAGCAGCATCGCGTGGATGTCCGCCTGTGGCAGGTGCCAGCAGGTCGGATCGGCGTACCCGATGAGCAGGTCCTGGGTGCGGTTCTGCAACCCGTTGCCAAGCGCCCGGCCGCCAATCCGGTCCGGGTCGCCGTGCCGAATTCGGGATACGGCGTGCGGCAGGTCGTAGGTGAAGACGACGACCTGGCCCGAGCCGCGCGGGAAGGTCAGGGCAGCCGGAAACGCGGTGCCGGTGGTTGCGTTCCCATACAGCTCGGCCACCACTTCGGCGCCACCCGGCAGGTTGGCACTGTAGTTGTCGGCCGGGACATGTGTCTGGATCGGCTCGTGCGGGACGCCGGCGCTCACCCGGTGCTCTGTTAGAGGCCGGACGTACGCCCGGTCGGTCATCGACAGGTGCGGAGTGAGCCCCAGTGCCGTCGCGAGCAGGATCGACGGCCGGATAGCGATCAGCCGACCACCGCCGTCCACATAGGAAACGAGAGCCGCGACCTGCGCTGCCGTCGGATTCATTCGCGTCAGCACGACCGCGTCGTACCGGTCGAGTTCGGGCAGACCGGCCGCGACGGTGACGACCTCCTGGTCGGTCAACCCCTCACCGCGCAGGATCTCGGCCAGATACCGGCCGAACGCGCCGACCCGCTGGCCGTCATTGACGAGTACGCCGATACTCACGAGGGGTCAGCCCCGCGCCGACTGTTCGGCCGCCTCGTACTCGGCGGCGACCGCCTCGAAGATCCGCTGTGGACGGTTGTGGATCCAGATGTCGACCGCCGCCAACGGCAGGCCGTGCCCGCTGTTGCTCAACGTCCACGGAACCGGATCCTCGAAGCCGGGCTCACGGACGTCAAAACCAATCGTCTCGATGTTGTCGAACCCGACGTCGATCGGGAAGTTGGCGCCCCCGGTCTGCTCGTACAGCCGGAAGGCCAACTTCGCGCTGCTCTTCCCGCGCAGCTGCGGCGTGAGGTCGACCGGCCCCTGGATCGTCGAACCCTGCTGCCACAAAGCAAATCCGTGGTGCATGCAGTCCTCGGACCACACCACCTCGTCGTCGACCAGCACCTGCTTGACGTGCCGGCCCACCTCGCCGTGCTTGGCATTGAAGGTGTCGAAGTGCCAGAAGGACAGCTCATACCGGGCGGCGGCCGGGTCGGGGTGGATGACCTGCGACGCCTCGGCCCACGCTCCGGTCTCGGTCCGCGGCGCGGTCACGGCCAGGCTGAGTCGGCCGGTGCCGTACATGGCCCTGTTGCTGTTCACCACGCTCGGCGCGTCGTCGATCTGCAGGCCGTACGCGGTGACGCCGGCGATCTTGCCGGCGCGGGCGTATTCCAGTCCGGTCCGGACGGCCTGCGCCGCGTAGTCCTCGGTCGGCTCGAGCGCGGCGTCGAGAAACCGTCCGGTGTAGACGAGCAGGACGAGGTCGAGGCCACGGCGGTCGGTGTGCTCCTTGATCGCGTCGAGGTCCGGTCCGACGCTCGAGGCGACCTGGGTGTTCAGGTTGTGGCCGTCGAGGAACGGGAAGAGGACGGCGTCGAGGTGCGGCGCGTATTTGTCCATGAATTCTTCATTGGTCGCCGCGCTGAAATAGGTGCACAGGTAAAAGCCGAGTTTCGGGTTGATGTCGCGGCCGATAGTCCGCATCTGACCGACGTAGTCTGCCGTGAATAGATCCTGATTGAACTCGAAGTCGTCGATACCCCAGGCCTTCACCGACGAATGGGCCACCGACAGTTCGGCGCAGGCCTTGGCCCAGGCGTGATAGTCCATCATGTACGGACGGGAGGCGCGGCCGGTTTCCGACGTCTCGGTCGGCGGCACGAGGTAGATCCAGATATCGATCCCAGCTTCGGTGGCGGCCGGGGCGAATTCTTCGCAGAGATCGTCCCAGTCGACCGGGGTGTCCCAGACGCCGTAGAGATAGGTGTTGGCGTGCAAGCGTTTGAGCTTAGCGATCATCGCCGGGGTGTCGAGGTGCCGGTAGCCGTCGGCGCGCGCGGCCCGCTCCCGGATGACACCACCGACCGTATTGCCGCCGACCTGGGTCGCGCGGATACCGCCGGCCGGGATGGCCAGGCCGGATCGATGGGCGGGTTCGTCGATCACAGCGGGTTCAGTGGTCACAGTAGCTCCCAGTGTGTGCTCAATACGGGCTGTGTGTCCGGTACGGAAGGGCATGTCGCGGCCGGCAACGTAGGTGCAGCCCGTCCGCGGAATCTCCTCGGCGGAGGAGTCGCGCGCCGATGGTTCGGCATGTAACATCTCGAATCTCGTAGATAGCTCTTCCATTTCGAAGATGCATGCACGATGCTAGGGGACACAGTGCGGAGGGTGCAAGAGTCGGCCGCCGGGAAATCGATCAGCGACGTCGAGCAGTGACGTCGATCAGGGAAATCGATCTCTGAGTACTGCCGATCAGCCAGTCCGCTCTGCCATTATGGTCTATACCAGTACGCCACGTCGGCTGGATCCGAGGAGGACCGGGATGACATCGGATTTCTCGCGCAGGAACTTTCTCAAGGTCGGCGGTGGAGCGGCAGCCACCGGCTACCTGTTGGCTGGCTGCTCGGCATTCTCCACCGGGGCCAAGAAGAAGGGCGCCGACGAAGCCGCGACGTCCGGCTACAAGGGCAAAGAGGCGCCGATGCTGGCCGCTCAGGTCAAGGCGAAGAAGCTCCCGCCACTGGCCGAACGGCTGCCGGAGAATCCGGCGGTGCTCAAGCCGCTGGACAGCAATGGCATCTACGGCGGGACGCTGCGCAAGGCTCACATCGACCCGGGGCAGAACGACGGCACGGCCATGGGGCACTCCAACCTCGCCGAGTGGAACCTCGAGGCGAGCATGCCGGTGCCGGGGTTGGCGGAGAAGTGGGAGATCGAAGGAGACGGCAGGGCCTATGTCTTCCATCTGCGCAAGGGCCTGAAGTGGTCGGACGGCAAGCCGTTCACGGCCGATGATCTGGTCTTCTACTACAAGCAGGTCTATCTCAACAAAACACTTCGCCCGTCGCCGCCGACCTGGCTGATGGCCGGCGGCAAGCCGATGACGCTCACCAAGATCGACGACACCACCATCCGGATCGAGTTCGCCGCCGCGAACGGCCTGCTGCTGAAATTCCTGGCCTTCCCGACTCCCGGCATGGAGATCATCACCCCGGCGCACTATCTCAAGCAGTTTCACCCGGACTTCGTCTCGGCCGCCAAATTGAAGGCGGAGACCAAGGCGGCGAAATTCCAGACCTGGGACCAGTTGTGGGCCGACCGCGCCGATCCGTGGAACAACCCGGATGTTCCGGTGCTCGGCGCCTGGCAGGTCGTGCAGCCGCCGCGGAAGAACAACACCACTGCCTCGATGGTGCGCAACCCGTACTACTGGAAGACCGATCCGGACGGCCGGCAACTGCCGTACATCGACAAGATCGACTACAGCTTCCTGTCGGCCGAGACGCTGGGGCTGCGGGCCGCGGGCGGGGAAATCGACTTCGACGGGGTCGATGTCCAGTTCTCCACCGTGCCGCTGCTGGCCAAGAGCGCCAAGGAGCACAACTACTCGGTCTACCGGTGGAAGCCGGACGACGGGATCCTGACGATCTACATCAACCAGACCCACAAGGACCCGGTGCTGCGGAAAGTCTTCCAGAACAAGGACTTTCGCATCGGCCTCTCGGTGGCGATCAACCGCAAGGAGATCAACAGCGCGCTCCTGGCCGGGCAGGGTTCGTATCTGCAGCCGGTGGCGCAGCCCGAGGACGAGTACTGGATGCAGGGCTTCGGCTCCAACTACCTCACGTACGACGTCGCCGAGGCGAACAAGCGGCTGGACAAGGCCGGCCTGACCAGGCGGGGCAGCGACGGGATGCGGCTGCGCCCGGACGGCAAGAAGCTGCAGATCAACGTGCTGACCTTCCCGCTCGGCGTCGGCGTGCCGGTCATCGACGGGTATCAGTACGTGCAGCGCTACTGGAAAGCCGTCGGCATCAACATGCAGATCCAGAACGTCTCGCAGGACCTCTTCTACAAGAAGGCGCCGGACTGCGACTACGACTTCTGCGGATACGGCTCGGCGGCCGGCTACCACTGGGACATCGACCCGTTGTGGTACGTCCCGACGTCGTCCTTCACCTACTGGGCGTGCCTGTACGGCAAGTGGTACGAGAGCGGTGGGACTGCGGGCGAGAAGCCGCCGGGCGTCTACCGGCAGCTGCAGCTCTGGTACGACGAGCTGCGTGGCACCGCCGACCGGAAGCGGCAGCTCGACCTCGGGCACAAGATCCTGCAGCAGCACAATGAGAACTGCTGGATCATCGGCATCGTCCGCATCCCGTTCCAGCCAATCGTGGTCAGCAACGACATGATGAACGTCCGTAAGGACGCTGTGTCGAGCTTCCGCACCGGCCTCGACGAGACGACCCTGGTCGAACAGTTGTACTTCAAGAACCCGGAAAAACATTAGAGATTGGGCAAGGGCTTCATCGAGAGGCGACTGTGCCCTAGACTCATGCAAACGTTCGCGCTGGACGCCGGCGACGACCCCGCAGGGAGCGGTCTATGACACGATTCGTGATACGCCGCGTGCTGTACATGATCCCGACGCTCATCCTGATCTCGTTCACGGCGTTCATCATCATCCAGTTGCCGCCCGGCGACTTCCTGACCACGTACGTGGCGAGCCTGCAGAAGGCCGGCCAGACAGTCGACAACGCGCAGTTGGCCGCGTTGAAGCAGCGCTACGGGCTCGATCAGGGTTTCATCGTGCAGTACTGGAAGTGGATCAGCGGGATCATCTTCCACCTCGATTTCGGGCAGTCGTTCGAGTACAACCGCCCGGTTTCGTCGCTGTTGAGCGCCCGGCTCCCGCTGACCATCGCGCTGGGTCTCTGCACGCTGCTGTTCAGCTGGGCGATCGCATTGCCCGCCGGTATCTATTCAGCCGTCCGCAAATACTCGCTCGGTGATTACGCGCTGACGACACTGTGTTTCCTCGGTGTTGCGGTCCCCGGATTCCTGGTCGCGCTGGTGGCGGCCTACCTGGAGTTCAGCGTTCTGCACTGGAGTGTCGGCGGATTGTTGTCGCCGCAGTTCACCGGTGCACAGTGGAACCTGGGCAAGCTGTTCGACTGGTTGCGGCACTTCTGGCTCCCGGTGATGATCATCGGTGCGGAAGGTACGGCCGGCGTGATCCGGATCCTGCGGGCCAACCTGCTCGACGAGCTGCACAAGCCCTACGTGGTCACGGCCCGGAGCAAGGGCGTCTCGGAGCGCCGCCTGCTGGCGAAGTATCCGGTGCGCATCGCGCTCAACCCGTTCGTCAGCACGGTGGGTTGGGTGCTTCCGGCGCTCATCAACGGCGAGGTGATCGTCTCCTCGGTGCTGGGCCTGAATACCACCGGCCCGCTGCTGCTGGGCGCACTGCAGGGCCAGGACATGTATCTGGCCGGCAGCATCATTCTGGTCATCAGCACGTTGACCGTCGTCGGCACGCTGATCTCCGACATCGCACTGGCCCTGATCGATCCACGTATCCGCGTGCAGTATGCGTAGCCGGATGAGTGCCATTAACGAGGTGGTGACATGACCCGATCTGACCGCGACGCACCGGCTCCGTCGTTGGACGCCGCCGCAGATGCGGGAGCGACCGGCCAGCTCGATCCGGTCGCCGTCTCCGCTGTGGCCGTCGAGGAGGCGGCACTCGGGCCGGCGCCGGCCGAGCTGGCCGACAAGGGCAACAGCATTTACGTTGCTCCACAGTGGAAGCTGGTGTGGTGGCGTTTCCGCAAACACCGGCTCGCCGTCATCGGCATGGTCGTCACGATCCTGCTCTATCTGGTGGCGATCTTCTGCGAGTTCGCCGCGCCGAGCACGCGGGATGCCTACAACGCCTCGTATTCCTATGCGCCGCCGCAGTGGGTGCACGTCTCGGTGACGAGCAGTCCGCACATCTACGCGTACGCCTATACCTCGAAGGTTGACCCCAACACGCTGGAACGGACCTTCACACCGGACAAGACGCACAAGATCCCGCTGAGCTTCTTCGTGCACGGCGACAAGTACAAGATGTGGAATCTGTTCTCCTCCGACATTCACCTCTTCGGCGCGCACCAGGGCCAGCCGTACTATCCGATCGGCGCCGATCAACAGGGTCGGGATCTGCTGTCCCGGATCATGTACGGCGCCCGAATATCCCTCTCGGTGGGTCTGATCGGTGTCGCGTTCAGTCTCGTGCTCGGCATTCTGCTCGGCGGCGCGTCCGGCTATTTCGCCGGCAAGACGGACATGGCGGTGCAGCGGTTCATCGAATTCGTGATGTCGATGCCCACGCTGCCGCTCTGGTTGGGCTTTGCCGCGGCCATTCCACCTGGCTGGGGGCCGGTCAAGTCCTATCTGGCGATCACGGTGATCCTGTCGTTGATCGGCTGGACCGGCCTGGCCCGGGTGGTCCGCGGTCGGTTCCTGCAGTTGCGCACCGAGGATTTCGTGCTGGCCGCCGAATTGGACGGGGCCCGGAAACCGCGCATCATCGTCCGCCACATGCTGCCGGCCTTCTCCAGCCACATCATCGCGACACTGACCCTGGCCATTCCGGCGATGATTCTGGGCGAGACCTCGCTGTCCTTCCTCGGTCTCGGTCTGCAGGCGCCGGTGGTCAGTTGGGGTGTGCTGCTGTCCGATGCGGACAACCTGCGGGTCGTCTCCGACGCGCCGTGGTTGCTGGCGCCCGGGGTCGCGGTGGTCATCGCCGTGCTCGCCCTCAACTTCGTCGGTGACGGTCTCCGCGACGCCGCCGACCCGTACGTGACCTGAGAGGCCGGGAGAATGAGTACGCAACCGTTGCTCGAGGTAAAAGGGCTAAAAACGCAATACACCATGGCCGAGGGTGTCGTGCGGGCCGTCGACGGTGTCGATCTGCGCGTGTCACCCGGTGAAACGCTCTGCGTGGTAGGCGAATCCGGCTGCGGCAAGAGCGTGACAGCGCGCTCGATCCTGCAGCTGGTCGACGCGCCCGGCAAGATCGTGGACGGCCAGATCCTCTTCGACGCGGGCGAAAACCACGTCGCAACCCAGAGCAGGAAGAAGCGTAAGAAGGACGATCTCAGCGAGGCGCTGCCGGCCGGGACCGTCGACATCGCCAAGCTCGACCCGCGCGGTGAGCAGATCCGGGCGATCCGCGGCAAGGAGATCTCGATGATCTTCCAGGAGCCGATGTCGTCGCTCTCGCCGGTGCACACCATCGGCAACCAGATCATCGAAAACATCCTGTTGCACGAGCAGTTGACCAAGAAAGAGGCGCGGGAGCGGGCGATCGAGGAGCTGCGGCACGTCGGCATTCCGCGGCCGGAGGAACGGGTCGACTCCTACACGTTCCAGCTCTCCGGCGGAATGCGGCAGCGTGCGATGATCGCGATGGCGCTGGCCTGCCGGCCCAAGCTGCTCATCGCCGACGAGCCGACCACGGCGCTGGACGTCACCACCCAGGCCCAGATCCTGGAGTTGCTGCAGACGCTGCAGGAGCAACTCGGCATGGCGATCATCTTCATCACCCACGATCTCGGCGTCGTGGCAGAGATCGCCGACCGGGTGTCGGTGATGTATCTCGGCCTGGTGGTCGAGGACAGTGACGTCGACTCGATCTTCCATTCACCGCAACACCCGTACACGCAGGCGCTGCTGCGTTCGCTGCCGATGGTCGGCAAACGTTCGCGCGAACATCTGGCGACCATCCGCGGAATGGTCCCGCATCCGTACAACCGGCCGCCGGGCTGCCCGTTCCACACCCGATGCGACAAATTCATTCCGGGCCACTGCGACACGGATCTGCCGCTGCTCATCGAACGGTCCGATCCGGCCAACCCGCTGCCCCGCGCGGTCCGCTGTGTGCTCTACGACGAGGCCGAGATGGCAACGGTCGACGGGAAGGCGAGCTGATGGAGCAGGAGACGCTGCTGGACATTCGCGATCTGCGAATGGAGTTCCGGTCCGGCGGCAGCTTTCTCGGTCGCCGCAAGAAAATGCGCGTCGGCGCGGTCGACGGGGTGAATCTGACCGTACGGGCCGGCGAAACCCTCGGCCTGGTGGGGGAATCCGGCTGCGGAAAGACCACCCTTGGGCGCTGCGTTCTGCGGGCCTACAAACCGAGCTCCGGCGAGATGAACTACACCCGCAGCGACGGCTCCACCGTGGATCTGGCGAAGGTGGGGAACGCCGAGCTGCGGTCCTACCGCCGGGAGATCCGAACCGTCTTCCAGGATCCCAACTCCTCGCTCAACCCGCGGATGACCGTGTTGCAGCTGGTTGGCGAGCCGCTGCGGGTCAACAAACTGGCCAGTGGCAGTGAGCTGACCGACCGGGTCGCCGAGACGCTGCGCCTGGTCGGGCTCCGGCCGGAATACATGCGGCGTTATCCACACGCCTTCTCCGGCGGCGAACGGCAGCGGATCGGCATCGCGCGCGCCCTGGTCACCCGGCCGCGGCTGGTGATCGCCGACGAAGCGGTCAGTGCACTGGACGTCTCGGTGCGCAGCCAGATCCTCAATCTGCTGCAGGATCTGCAGCAGCAGCTGGGCCTGACCTACATCTTCGTGTCGCACGACCTGTCGGTCATCCAGCACCTCTGCGACCGGGTCGCGGTGATGTACGTCGGCCAGATCGTGGAGACCTCCGAGACCGACGAGCTTTTCGCGCAACCCAAGCACCCCTATACCGAGACGCTGCTCGCGGCGCTGCCGCGCCCGGATCCGCGGCTGCGTAAGAAGGAACGTGCCGCCACCCTGCGCGGTGAGGTCCCCGATCCGGCCAACCCGCCGGACGGCTGCCGGTTCCACCCGCGGTGCCCGTACGCCCGGGACAACTGCCAGGAGCGGGTGCCGGACCTGGCCGCCATCACCCCCGAGCACCACGCCCGCTGCATCTACGCCACCGAGCTGGAGCTGCGAGGCGTGGCCACCTCGGTGTGACGCCCGATCGGCTACTCCTGCTGGCCGGTGACCAGATGGGCGAGCGCCGCATAGAGCCGGTCCCGGCGTTCGGCCACGCCGGCCGGATCGTCGGGAGCGGCCAGTACGCCCTGCCCGGCCTTGTGCCCGAGCCGTCCGGCCGCGACGAGTTGGCGGACCAGCTCCGGCGGTTCGAACCGCTCGCCGTGCGCCGAGGAGAGCGCCTGATACGCGCCGAGATACACGTCCAGGCCGGCCATGTCACCGATAGCGAAGGGCCCGAAGAACGGCAGCCGGAATCCGAACGAGCCGCGGACGATCTCGTCGACCTCCTCGGCGGACGCGATCCCGTCGGCCACCACGGCCACGGCTTCCTTGAACATCGCGAACTGAATGCGATTGGCGACGAAACCCGCGCTGTCCCGAACGATCGACGGCTGCTTTCCGACATCGCGGAGAATTCCGGCGAGAGTCTCCACCACGGCCGGATCGGTGGCCGTGGTCGGGATCAGCTCTACACAAGGGATCCACTGTGGCGGGTTGAACCAGTGCGCCCCCAGAAATTGCGTCGGCCGGGTCAGCGGCTCCGCCAGCCGGGTGATCGGAATCGCCGAGGTATTGCTCGCGACGATCGTCGTGGGCGAGCTGGCCGATTCCACCCGGCCGAGCACCGCGTGCTTGATCTGCGGATCCTCCGGCACCGCCTCCAACACGAGGTCCGCGCCGGAAACCGCGTTCTCGATGGAGTCGCAGGCGAGCACGCCGTCGGCGGTGGCGTCGGCTGCATCCGTCGTGAGCAGGCCAATTTCGGCGTACCGCCGGGCCTGTCCGATCGCCCGCTCCCGCGCGGCGACCGCCAACTCTGCCGAGGCGTCGGCAATCCGGCACCGGATCCCGCCCTGGGCGAATACCTGGGCGAAACCCATACCCATCGTGCCGGTGCCGACAATTGCGACCTGTTGCATCGGTGCGTCTCCTTACCGGTGATCGGCAATATTGCTGTCGGCAGGGCACTGCCTCGCGGCCGCCGACCGCTCATGCCTACCATCGGGATTGGCTCGTACGACTCCCATCCTGGCACCGTAGCCCGCGAGAACAGGGGAGCAGCATCGTGACAACAGAGCAGGTCGCCGCCGACGGCGGGTCGCCGTCGGCGGCTTCGTCAGATGCGCCGTCGGATTTGCCGGACGATGCCCGCCCGCGATCCATCTCCACCGATCGCACCCTCACCGTGCTGGAGACGCTCGTCGAGTCCGAGACACCGCTGACCCTGACCTCGCTCGCGCAGGTGGCGGGCATCCCGTTGGCGACGTGCGCGGCCATCGCGCAGACCCTGGAGCAGCGCGGCTATGCCTCCCGGCAGGTCGTGGGGCGCAGCCATTTCTGGCGTCCGACGTTGCGGCTTTCAGCCCTGTCGGCCCGGCTGTTGCGCGCGATCGACCCGTCCGACGTGGCGAAGCCGCATCTGGAGGCGGTCGCCGACCAGCTCGGGATGCCGACCCACCTGGGCGTGTTGGACGGCTGGACCATCGTCTATGTGGCCAAGTCCGCGCCGCCGGGCTTCATCCAGTTCGACACCTATCCGGGCAAGATCTCCTCGTTCAACCTGACCGCGCTGGGCAAGGCAATCGCGGCCTTCCTGCCGGACGGTGAGCTCGCGCCGCTGCTGCACCATCTGGCGACCGGCACCGGCCCCAAGGCGCGCCGCCGGGAGCAGTCCGCGCTGCAGGCCGACCTGGCCGAGATCCGCGAACGCGGGTACGCCGTGGAGGACCAGGAGGAACTGGCCGACATCGGTTGCGTTGCCGCGCCGGTTTTCGGCGCCGATGAAAGGGTCGCCTACTCCGTCGGGGTGACCGGGTTCTCTCGCGAGCTGCTGGACGAGCGGTTCGACGAGGCGGTCGAGGCGATCCGCCGCGCCGCCAGCCGGATCTCCCGCGGCCTCGGCTCCTCCATCCCCTCCGCCTGACCCCGCAAACCTCTCCCCCGCGACCTCCCCCCGGCACCCGCCTTTCCCAGCACCGCCCCGTTTCCCCGCACCGCCCCGTTTCCCCGCACCCCCTTTTCATGATCGTGATCGGTTTTTGGTTGCTATAGCCCCAACCACCGATCACGATCATGAAAAATCGGCGGCCGGCGTGGCCGACTGACAGCACCTGTCAGCACCCGACAACGGCTGACAGAGATTGGCAGCACCTCTCAGCGGTCTGTGCGCGGGCTGACAGCGGTCTCCCGGATTGTGGGTCACGTACCAGTGAGCCACCACCGCGAGGAGACCGACCGATGTCCCACTCCCAGACTCGGGGCCAGCCCGAGTACGCGATCCACGCCGAAGGGATGGTCAAGCGCTTCGGCAAGACTGTCGCCCTCGACGGCGTCAACCTGTCGGTCCGGGCGGGCACGGTGCTCGGACTGCTCGGCCCGAACGGCGCCGGCAAGACCACGGTGGTACGGGCACTGGCCACGCTGATCCGGCCGGACGCCGGGCATGCGGTGGTCGGCGGCTTCGACGTCGTCCGCGATGCGCAGAAGGTCCGCGAGCTGATCGGGCTCACCGGCCAGTACGCCGCGGTCGATGAGGAGATGACCGGGATCGAGAACCTGATCCTGATCGGCCGGCTGCTGGACCTGTCCCGGGCGACGGCCCGGCGGCGGGCGAACGAGTTGCTCGAGCGCTTCGAGTTGACCGACGCCGGCGGCCGCGCCACCAAGACCTACTCCGGCGGCATGCGGCGCCGGCTCGACCTGGCCGCCAGCCTCGTCGGCAATCCGCGGGTGCTCTACCTCGACGAGCCGACCACCGGACTCGACCCGCACAGCCAGGGCGAGGTGTGGAACATCGTCCGCAGCCTGGTCGCCGACGGTGTCACCGTGCTGCTCACCACCCAGTACATGGATGAGGCCGACCGCCTCGCCAGCGAGATCGTGGTGATCGACCACGGCCGGGTGATCGCCGACGGGACCCCTGACGAGCTGAAAACGGCGGTGGGCGGCCAGATCCTGGAGGCCCGGGCCGCCGACACGACCAAGACCGAGACGCTGGCCGCGATGATGCAGGGACTCGTCGGCACCGAGCCGGCCCGGGAGGGCGACGGCACGCTGCTGACCGTGCCGGTCGCCGACCCGGCCATGCTGCCGGCTCTCGTACGCCGGCTCGACGAGGTCGACATCGTTGCCAGTGAGCTGGCCCTGCGCCGCCCCAGCCTCGGCGAGGTATTCCTCGCCCTGACCGGGCACGGCACCGATGACAAGGAAGAGGTCGCGGCATGACCACCACCGAAATAGAAGCGCCACCATTGGAATCCACAGTGGACAACAAGGATGAGAAGAGGAGTACGGCGATCCCGCCGATAGTCCGACACAGCCTGACGCTGGCATGGCGGACCATCATCCGGATCCGCTACAACCCGGAACAACTGATCGACGTCACGCTCCAACCGATCATCTTCATTCTGCTTTTCGTATTCGTCTTCGGCGGCGCGATCTCGTCCAACTGGCACGATTACCTGCCCTTCGTACTGCCCGGCATCATGGCCCAGACTGTCGTTTTCGCCACCATGAGCACCGGTGTGAACCTGAGTACCGATATCACCAAGGGCGTCTTCGACCGGTTCCGGAGCCTGCCGATATCCCGGTCGGCGCCATTGATCGGCGCCGTTCTCGGTGACGTCGTCCGCTATATCGTGACGATGATCGTCATCCTCGGATTCGGTATGGCGCTCGGTTTCCGGATCCACACCGACCCGATTTCGGCGATCGCGGCCTGCCTGCTGGTATTGCTTTTCGCGCTGGCATTCTGCTGGATCACGGTGTGGATCGGTCTGATGGCCAGGAGTCCGGGAAGCGTGCAGGGAATTGCATTTGTCTTCATGTTCCCGTTGACCTTCGGCAGCAATGTCTTCGCCCAGACGTCCTCCATGCCGGGATGGCTGCAGGCCTGGGTGAAGGTCAATCCGGTGACCCAGCTGGTCGATTCGGTACGCGGTCTGTTGCTCGGCGGTCCGGTCGCCGGTCCGGTCTGGCACACGCTCGCCTGGGCCGCCGGTTTCGTGGTGGTCTTCGCCTCCCTGGCGATCCGGGCCTACCGCCGGCGCGCCTGAGCGATCACGACGCGCACACCATTTCCAACGCATCGCCGTACGGCATCTCGACACCCTGCCGGTAGGCGGTTTCGAAAGCCGCTCCCAGCTCGGCCCGCGCCTGTTCGATCGTGGCAACCACATCGGGGTTGCCACGATCGGGCAGGCCTCTGGCGCTTTCGGCGATGCCGGTCAGGACCGCCGCCCGGTGCAGGTCGCCGCCGGCCCGGGCGACGAGCGCCAGCCCGTCGATCGCCGTCCCCGCGAAGGCCCGGTCCTCGAACTTGTCGGCCACCCGCACCGCCTCCCGGAAGAGCTCGCCGGCCCGGTCCAGATTTCCGTCGGCGACCTCGACGTGGGCCAGCCCGACCAGGAAGAACGACCGCACCTGGTCGGGCATCACGTTGACGGTGCGGGATCCCTCCAGCGCCAACTCGGCCCGCCGCCGCGCCTCGACCAGGTCGCCCGTGCGGCGCGCCACCTCACTCGCGACCGACTCGACGAACAGCACGCTCTCCGGCGCCCCGTATCGGCGAACCAACAACGACGCCCGCTCGACGGTGGCCCGGGCCGCCTCGACCTGCCCGGTCCGGATCTCGTTCACCGCCCGCTGGCTCAGGCCCTGGCCGACGTCCTCGAACGCCTCGAGCTCGGTGAGCATGTCGATCGCCTCCTGCTGCATGGCCAGCGTCGCCTGCAGATCGCCGTGCAGCTCCCGGATCGAGGTCACCGACTCCAGGGTGGTGGCCATCCCCCAGCGGTCGCCGATAACGCGGAACTCCGCGAGCGCCTCGACGAACTCCTCCTCCGCCTCGCGAGCCCGCCCCTGATTGGTGTACGAGTGACCGAGCATCATCCGGGCGACGGCTCTGGTCCACGGATCGGCATGCCGCAGCGCGACCGCGATCTCGTCGTCGACCTGGCTCAGCGGGCGGCGCGCGGCCATCGCCGCGATCGGGCGCAACAGGCCGAGCAACGGGTGGGTGTCGATCAGCCCGGGGTCGGCCCGCACGAGTCTCATCGCCCGGCCGAGCGCCCAGCCGGCTTCCCTGGGCTCGCCGGAGTTGCCGTGCAGCATCGCGCGGCCGGCGTGCACCATCGCCGTCTGCCTCGGTGGCCGTTCGCCGGGCACCGAAACCGCCTCGGTCAGCCAGGTGCGCGCCTCGGCTCGGTAGCCCCGCATGCTCCAGAACCAGATGAGCGCGGCGCACAGTCGCACGGCGCCGGTCGCGTCCCGGGTCTCGGCGAAGAAGTGCAGCGCCGCCAGCATGTTGTCGTGCTCGACCTGGATTCGGCGCAACCACTGGAGTTGCTCGGGTCGACGGGTGTGTGGCTCGGTCTCCTCGGCCAGGGCCAGGAAGTACGCCGCGTGCCGCTCCTGTACGGTGGGCTGCTCGCCGACGATGTCCAGCTGTTCCTGGCTGTACGCACGGATCGTCTCCAGCATCCGGTAGCGACCGCCGAGCTCGGCGTTGCCGACCGCCTGCACCAGCGACTTGTCCACCAGTGCGGAGAGCAGATCGACGATGTCCTCGACCGGCAGGTCGTCGTCGGCGCACACTGCCTCGGCGCTGTCCAGGGTCACTCCGCCGGGGAAGACCGACAGCCGTCGGGCCAGAATCCGTTCGGGCTTCTCCAACAGATCCCAGCTCCAGTCCACCACCGCCCGCAGCGTCTGGTGCCGCGGCAGCGCGGCGCGACTGCCCCCGGTGAGCAGCCGGAACCGGTTGTCCAGGCGAGCCGCCAATTCGTCGGGGGTCAGCGACCGCAGCCGGGCGGCGGCCAGCTCAATCGCCAACGGCATGCCGTCCAGCCGGCGGCAGATGTCGTTCACTGTGTCGTTCACTGTGTCGTTCACTGTGTCGTTCACTGTGTCGTTCACTGTGTCGGTCATGGTCTCGAGCCGGAAATCAGGTCGGACGGCGATCGCCCGCTCGGTGAACAGCTGCACCGCCGGTGCCGCGCCGTCGACCGTCAGCGGCAATACGGGCCGCAGTGTCTCGCCGGAGATCGCCAACGGCTCCCGGCTGGTGGCGATGATCCGCAACTGGGCGCAGCGGGCGAGCAGGGTGTCGGCCAGCTCGGCGGCCGCGGCGATGAGGTGCTCGCAGTTGTCCAGGACCACCAGCAGTCGCTTACCGGACAGGGCCGCCACCAGCCGGCCCACGATGTCCCGACTGTCCGGGCCGGACTCCAGCAATGCGCGTTCCCGCAGACCGAGGGCCGACAGTACGGCCTGGGCAACGCCGGCCGGATCGGTCACCGGAGCGAGTTCCACCATCCAGACGCCGTCCGGCAGCTCCTCCAGCAGCCGGGCGCCAACCTCGCTGGCCAGCCGGGTCTTACCCGCGCCGCCCGGCCCGACCAGGGTCACCAACCGCTGCGCACCGAGCAGTCCGGTGATCGCCGCGACGTCCTCGGCCCGGCCGACGAAGCTGGTGAGCTGGGCGCGGAGGTTCGTCGGTGCGACGCCGGTTTCGGCGGGTACGGCCAACTCGCCGCGGAGCACGGCCAGCTGCAGTTTCTGCAGCTCGTCGGACGGGTCCACGCCCAGTTCGTCGGCGAGCAGCTCGCGGGCCTGTTCGTACGACGCGAGCGCGTCGGCCTGCCGGCCCGTCCGGTAGAGGGCGGTGATGTGCTGGCCGCGCAGCCGCTCCCGCAGCGGGTGTGCGCCGACCAGATCGTCGAGCTCGGCGATGACGTCGGCATGCCCGCCCAGCTCCAGGTCTGCTGCGATCCGGTCCTCGATCGCCGCGAGCCGCAGGTCCGCCAACCGCCGAGCGGCGGCCGCCGCGAACGGAGCCTCGCCGACGTCGGCCAGGGCCGGGCCGCGCCAGAGGGCGAGGCCTGCTCGAAGGGCAGCCCGGGCACCGCGCGGGTTACCGTCCCGCAGTGCCGTCCGTCCCTCGTCGACCTGCCGCTCGAATTCGGCGACGTCGGTGCTTTCGGCGGCGAGCCGGTAACCGGCCGGCGTCGAACCGATCAGCTCGGCGTCACCGAGCGAGCGACGTAGCCGGGAGACCAGGGACTGCAGCGCATTCGCCGCGCCGGCCGGCGGATTGTCGCTCCACAATGCGTCGACCAGAGCTTCGCCCGAGACCGTACGGCCGGCGTCCAGGGCGAGCCGGGCCAGCAGCGCGCGCAACCGGGCACCGCCGATCTCGATCGGCCGGCCGTCGACGCGCACCTGCAGCGGACCCAGCAGCGAACAGTGCACGGTCCCAGCCTGTCAGATCCCCCCGGATCGGAGTGCGCTTTGCCCGTTGCGAGCGACGTCGGTCCCGATCGAAGCGCGCTTTACCCGGTCGGGCTGGCGTCGTCCTCGATCGAAGCGCGCTTTAACCGGCCGCCATGCGCGCCTGCTCGATCGGAGCGCGCTTTACCCGCGCCAATTAGCGTGCCGCGCCGGGTCGAGCGCACTCCGATCGGTGGTGGTGGTAGGCGAGCTACTTGGTCCGCTCGACGACCGACCGGGCCGTGTCCGCACCCAACAGGGGCCCGGTGACGATGCGGGCCTTCGCGCCCTTGATCAGCTTGCCCGCCGACGACTTCTGCTTGTCGATCCGCACCCGGGTCTTCGCGTCCAACACATAGGTGTGCTGATAGTGGTCGGGACTGATCAGGGTGATCCGGGTGGGGCTGACGGCGCTGATTGTGCCGCGCTGTACGAGGACGGTGCGGTAGCCCTGTTTGGTCTTGACGGTCAGCTCGCCGTGCACCGCCCGCCGGGCGAGCCGGGCCTTCTGGCGGGTGTTCTTCTGTTGCGTGTCCGCCACGGTCGTGGCGGTGGTGGCCGACCCGGCCGCGGTCCCGTGCGGCGTCGGACCATTGGAGTCGGCGGCGTACGCGACACCGCTACCGACCCCGGCCGCCAGCACCACGGCCGCGCCGCCGACGGCGAATGAACGTCGCTTCATCATGTGTCTCCATTCCAATCGGGTTCTTCCTGCTGACGAACCCACCCTGGCTGCACCACGTACGCGGACCTTCACCGTCATGTTCGGAGTATGTAAGGACACGCAGGCGGCTGACCCGCGCGGTCGACCGGGTGGAGCAGGATCGCTGCGACGAGATGGGAGAGGTGCATGAGCGAGTCGCAAACCGGTGGGCTGGTCCTCGTCATCGAGGACGAGGGCGTCATCGCCGACCTGCAACGGCTGTACCTGACCCGGGAGGGGTTCGTGGTGCACGTCGAGACGACCGGCGAGGGCGGCCTGGCCGCGGCCCGGTCACTTCGGCCGGCCGCGATCGTGCTGGACATCCGGCTGCCCGGCATGGACGGCATGACGCTCTGCCGGACGCTGCGCGCGGAGGGCAACAGCACGCCGATCATCTTCGTCACCGCCCGGGACGACGAGGTGGACCGGATCGTCGGTCTGGAGTTGGGCGGCGATGACTACCTGACCAAGCCGTTCTCGCCGCGCGAACTCGTCGCCCGGATCAAGGCAGTGCTGCGCCGTACCAACCCGACTCAGGCCGCGCCGATCGTGATCGGCGGCCTGCAGGTCGACATCGGTGCCCGGCGGACCAGCATCGACGGGGTCGCGGTGGAGCTGACCGCCACCGAGTTCGATCTGCTGGCGTTCCTGCTGACCCGACCTGGTCAGGTCTTCTCCCGGGAGCAGCTGCTCGCGCACGTCTGGGGATATGAGGGCCTGGGCAGCCGGACGGTCGACGTACACGTCGCGCAGGTCCGCGGCAAGCTCGGTGAGGCCAGCCCGATCCGGACCGTGCGCGGCGTCGGGTACGCAGCGGAACGTCCATGATCACCCGTACCCGCCGCAGCCTGGCGTTCCGGATCGGTGTCGTCACGGTCGTGGTCGCGCTGATCTCGGTGCTGGTCGCCGCGCTGGTCTCGCTCGGCCTGGTCCGCGGCGTCGCGCAGCGGGAGGGACGCCGCCAACTGGGCCGCGAGGCGGTGCTGGTCGCGGGGCTGGCACCGCGCCGGACCGTGGCACCGAAGGTCCGCACTCTGCTGGTGAAGTCCGGGATCCGGCTCGTCCTGGTAGGCGCCGACGGTACGACCCGGGGCCGGTTGCCGCTGCCGGCCGGCGACGTGCGCGCGCTGCTGGCCGGCCGGGACATCTCCCGGGTCGAGACGCTGGACGGCCAGCGGGTCTATGTCGAGGGCCGGCCGCAGGACGGCGGCGGTGCGGTGGCCCTGGTGCAGACGGCGCGGCTGACCCCGAACGACCAGCGAGAATTCTTCCGGCGGGAGCTGCTCGCCTGCCTGATCGGGCTGGTGGTCGCGGGCGTCGCTGGTGCCCTGGTGGCGCGCCGGCTGGCCCGCCCGCTGCAGCACACCGCCGCCGGCGCCCGGCGGCTTGCGGCCGGCGAGCGGTCGGTGCGGATCACGCCGGAGGGCCCGGCCGAGGTGGCTGAGGTGGCCGACGCGGTCAACACCCTCGCCGGCGAGCTGGAGCACAGCGAGGCGCGACAGCAGGACTTTCTGCTCTCGGTATCGCATGAGCTGCGTACCCCGTTGACGGCGATCACTGGCTTCTCCGAGGCGTTGGCCGACGGCGTCACGACCGGGGATCAGGTGCCACCGGTCGGTGCCGTACTGCTCGCCGAGTCACGCCGGCTGGACCGGCTCATCGGAGATCTGCTCGATCTGGCCCGGCTGCAGGCGGCTGACTTCCCGATCGAGCCGGTGCCGGTCGATCTGCGCGGGCTGCTGCGGGAGAGCGCGACGGTCTGGGGCGCGCGCTGCGCCTCGGTGGGCGTGCTGTTCCGGCTCGAGGAACCGCCCGATCCGCTGTTGGTCACTACGGATCCGACCCGGGTACGGCAGATCATCGACGGTCTGGCCGAGAACGCACTCCGGGTAACGCCGGCCGGCGCGCCGATCGTGCTCGCGGTCCGGGCCGAGGGGGCGGAGGCGGTGGTTGAGGTACGGGACGGCGGTCCGGGCCTGACGCCTCAGGATTTCGCCGATGCCTTCAACGGTTCGGTGCTCTACCAGCGTTATCGCGGGATCCGCCGCGTCGGCACCGGCCTCGGGCTGGCGATCGTGCACCGGTTGGCGATCCGGCTGGGCGGCGGTGCGGTGGCGGGGCCGGCCCCGGAGGGCGGCGCCCGATTCGCCGTGCGGTTACCGCGGACGCAGCGGCCATCCGGAGAAAGCGCCAGAATCTGATAGAACTCGGAAATTAATAGACTCGGGCCCTCGCCCGGTCGCGGGGGGAAGCGATCGGTCGGGGGCCCGAGGTCTATGGAGGGTGCTGCTATCAGCCGAGCTGCAGCTGCTGCCCCGGGTAAATGACGTTGGGGTTGGACCCGACGACCTTCTTGTTGTGCGAGTACAGCGAGTGCCAGTTGACGTGCGAACGCAGGGCGATCTTGGAGAGCGTGTCGCCGGACTTGACGACGTAGCTCGGGCCGCTGATCGCACTGCCGGTGCTGGCAGCGCTCGGTGCCGTCTCCCGCTGCGGGGCGGCGGCCTGCGGAGCCGCCTGCTGCGGCTGCGCCTGCTGCTGAGTCGGCTGGCTCTGGGTCTGCTGGTCGTTGCTCACCGGCGCACTGGTGGAGCCGCCGTTGGAGCTGGTCAGACCGCCCTTGATCGAGCAGACCGGCCAGGCGCCTGGGCCCTGGCCCGCGAGGACGCGCTGCGCCACTGCGATCTGCTGCTCACGGCTGGCCTGGTAGGCCTGCGGTGCGTACGCGGTGCCACCGTATGCGGCCCAGGTCGACTGCGTGAACTGGAGGCCACCGGAGAAACCGTTGCCGGTGTTGATGCTCCAGTTACCCGTCGACTCGCACTGTGCGACGTTGTCCCAAACGCTGCCATCGGCGTGGGCGACCCCACCACCGATGAGGGGGGCGGCGGCTGCTGCGCCAACTGCGGCGACCGCGACAGCCGCCTTGCGCATCTGGTGCGCCTCGCGACGGTGGCGGCCCTTATAAGAATAAGTAGACCGCGCGACATCATGGGTGTTCGACATTTCCGCCTCTCAACGCCTGCGAGGTGAGCTGTCGGGTTCGGGCGAGAGGATGTGCCCGGCCGTTGTGAAAACGGCTTCACCCCAAGGTGTCCGACACTTGCCGGCCACCGGTGTCACCTGTGGTTCCCCCGCTCCTGCCCTAGCGAGTGCTGGGGCCGTCTCCCGGTGGGCAGGACTTGGCGTGCCGGTGACGGGGTCTGCGGGTTATCGCAGCCGGGACAGAACGTAGGGGAATGCCGAGCCGGGTATCAACTCGGCGTGAGTGCCCTGTACTGCGCGGTACGGCTGTTCTCATCTAGAGTTACTGCCCCGTTCGGCGTAACTCGGCTCTGCCGAGAGCACCTATTACACGGCGTTGATAACAATCCCTGTCCGTGTCGTTATCTAGTCGTTACCTGACTAGCAAGGGGATTCTGCCTCAGGTTGGGCCCGCACGGCAGCAGTAACATTGAGCCGTTCGGCCGCTTTCGGTGCATCCGAACACGCATCTTCGGAAAGTTGGCAACGTTTTCTCGGCTTTGAATAGCCGGCTAGCGAATTACGGGGCTTTTAGGAGTTTTGCCGGTTCTCGCGCTGCCCGCTGAAGAGCTTCGATCACCGGCCCGAGTATCGGTGAGCATTCCGAGCCGGTCCGAACAGCGATGCGCACCTGTCGCACCGTTTCTGGAGTTACCGGGCGCAGCGCTATCGCGTCGTTCCTGCGCGTTGTGGCCAGGCGCGGTACGAGGGCGACCCCCGCACCGGCAGCCACCAGTGCGCAGACCCCCTCCCAGTCGTTGCAGTGATGTCGCACGTCCGGCCGGAACCCGGCATTGGCGCAGCTCGCCATGGCGACGTCGTAGCAGGTCCCGCCCGGCGCGCCGACGATCCACGGCTGCTCGGCGAGGTCGGTCAGCGCGATCGAACGACGGGTGGCGAGCGGGTGGTCCGGCGGCAGCGCGGCGTCCAGCGGGTCGGCCAGCAGCGGCAATCGGTGAAACCGCGGGTCGGCTCGGGTCGGGGTGCTCCGGTCATCGACGGTGAGGGCGATGTCGAGTTCGCCCGTATCGAGCCGGGTGTAGGAATCCAGCCCTTCGACCTCTCGTACCTGTAGCCGGAGCCTGGGTCGGTCGCGCGTGAGGCTGGCCATGGCCGGCGCGACGATGCCGGTGATCGCGGTGGACAGCGCGCCGATCCGGACCGTGCCGACGGCTCCTTCCTGCCACTCGGCCAGGTCGGATCGGGCCCGTTCAAGTTGTGCGTACAGGATGTCGGCGTGCTCCAGCAGCACGTGCGCCTGGCCGGTCAGCCGCACGCCGCGGCCCTGGCGCTCGATGAGAGGTGCTCCGACCTCCTTCGCGAGCGCGGCGAGTTGTTGCGAAACGGCCGACGGGGTCAGATGCAGTGCGCCGGCCGTCGCGGCGACGGTCTCGCGCTGGCGCAGCTCCCGCAGCACCTGCAGACGGCGAAGGTCAATTGTGAAGCCGTTGCTAACCGATTCCATGCAGAAAGTTTAGCTGGACGGCACGGCTGATTGGCTCGACCATCAAGGGGCACTGGCTGTTGCCCTCGATACCGGTCGAGGACTTGTCGCCCGATCCGATCCGATCGGGTCGGTGGAGGTGGTTGGGATGGCTGGATCGACCAAGGTCAGGAGCGATCTGCCGGTCTGGCGACGCGGTTGGTGGCCGGCCCTGTCCGGCACCGCGTCGCGGGTCGCGGCGGCGCACCGGGCGCAGGTCGCGCTGTGGGAGCGGGTGTACAGCTGGCCGCCGGACGATGGACCGCTGCACTGGGTGGACACGGTCGACGGCCCGGCACTGCGCGGCCAGGTGCTGCCCGGTCGAGCGCCCAAGTGGTGACCTACCGCGGGATTGCGAGGTGCGGCGCCGATTCCGTATAGTCGCCGCCAGGTCATGAGTGCCAGCGTTCAGCCCCGGCTTGCTGGCCGGCAACCCTCGCTCCGCGGTGGGGTGCCCCGGGTGAAGACCGGGCCGGGCACAAATGTGTCGGGCAAGCGCGGGGTCCCGGCACCACAGGCTCAGGGTCCCCCTGGGTCTGGAGGAATGCCCTGTGTCTGTCGTGTCGCCCGCTTATGCCGATCGTCTCCCGCGGCCGTTCACTCCGGCGGTGACCTCGTGTCCCGCGCCTGAGCTGGTCGGGGCCGGTCTCACCGTCCCGCTGGTCACCGGCGATGCGGTGCCGTACGCCAACTTCGACTACGCGGCCAGCGCACCGGCGCTCGCCGCGGTTCAGAACGCCGTGCACGACCTGCTCCCCTGGTACGCCAGCGTGCATCGCGGCGCCGGTCTGCCGTCGCAGACCTGTACCCAGGCGTACGAGGAGGCCCGGGCCGCGGTGGCCCGGTTCGTGGGGGCCCGGCGCGGGACCGCCACGATCTTCACCCGCAACACCACCGACGCGATGAACCTGCTCGCGCATGCCCTGCCGCCGTCGACCACCGTGGTGGTGTTCGAGACCGAACACCACGCGACCCTGCTGCCGTGGCGCGGCCGCCGGGTCGTCCGGCTGCCGGCGCCGTCCAGCCCGGAAGCGGCGTGCGCCGCGGTCGCCCAGGCGTTGGCCGACAGCCCGGTCGGCCCGCGGCTGGTCGCGGTGACCGGAGCCTCGAACGTCACCGGCGAGTGCTGGCCGGTGGCCGAGTTGGCCCGGGTTGCGCACGCCGCCGGCGCCCGGATCGTGGTTGACGCCGCCCAACTGGCGCCACACCACCCGGTGGACATGGCCGAGCTGGACGTCGACTATCTCGCCCTGTCCGGGCACAAGCTGTACGCGCCGTTCGGCGTCGGCGCACTGATCGGCCGCGCGGACTGGCTGCGGGCCGCCCCGCCGTACCTCGTCGGAGGTGGCGCGACCCGCAACGTGAATGACACGAGCGTCTCCTGGGCGGAGCTGCCGGATCGGCACGAGGCCGGGACCCCGAACGTCGTCGGTGCCGTGGCGCTGGCCGCCGCCTGCGGAGCGCTGCGCCGGGCCGACCGGTACGCGGCCGCCGCCCGCGAGACGGCCCTGCTGGCCCGGCTGCGGCGCGGCCTGGGCACCGTTCCCGGACTCCGGGAGTTGGCGCTGTGGGACGAGGATGCGCCCCGGGTGGGCATCACCTCGTTCACCCTGGACGGGTGGGACGGCCGGTGGCTGGCCACCGCGCTGTCCGCCGAGTACGGCATCGGGGTGCGGGCCGGATCGTTCTGCGCGCACCCGTTCGTCCGCCGGCTGACCGGTGTCGGCGCCGGCTGTACCGGGGACGCACCAGTGCCGGTGCGGGCCAGCATCGGGCTCGGCACGACCGAAGAGGACGTCGACCGGCTCGTCGCCGCGGTCGATCAACTCGCCCGCCGGGGGGCCGCATGGTCCTATGTGGACCGCAATGGCGAGGTCGTGCCCAATCCCGATCCGCGGCCGCGCAAGAGCATTTCTGAAACCTGGTTCTGATCGGTTTCACAATAATTCCGGGCGACATTCCCGCCCAGCCGCACTTCTCCTGATCGTGATCGGATTTCGGTTGCTATAGCGCCAAAATCCGATCACGATCATGGAAATTGGGTCGCGGTGACAGTGGCGGGAATCAATTACGGGACGACGATGGTCGGCCATTTCGCCGAGCGCACCAGTCGAATTGCCACCGAGCCCACAAATCGATGTTCGCGGTGCTGGGAATGGCCGACGATCACGGCGTCGGCCTGACTCTCTTCGGCCACGCTCTCCAGCAGCCGGACCGGATCGCCGTTGCCCGCGACGAACCGCCAGGCGACTCCGGTGTCGCGCATGTGCCGTTGTACCTGGTGCTGGATGTCCTGCTGGATCGAGTCACTCACGCCGGCGAGGCAGGCGTCGACGGTGGCGCCCATCGCCGCTATGACGTAGCTGGGCGTCGCGAACGCGACCACGAGCGTCGCGCCCTGCCGCCGGGCCAACCCGGTGGCGTACGCGAGCGCGTGGTCCGCCGGTTCGGTGGCGTCGTAGCCCACCACGATGACCTGCGGGCCGTCAGTACCCAGCTCGAAGGCCACTGGAGCACTCCTTCCGGCACCGCTGACAGTGGAAAATTCATTGTTTAGCAATGTAAACTATAAAGCATATGGAGCGAACCGAGGGGGCGGCAAGGTTAGCGGGCGAGCTGGCACCACGACTTGCCCGCCTCATCATCACGCTACGACGTGAGACCGCCGCCGCGGGACTGAGTCGGGTCCAGCTGACCCTGCTCGCGGCGCTGCGCCGGGGCGAGTCGCGCCGGATCACCGAACTGGCCGACCTCGAACAGATCACCCAGCCGTCCATGACCGCTCTGGTCTCCCGGATGGAACGGGCCGGTTGGGTGCGCCGCGAGCCCGACCCGAACGACCGCCGCGGGGTCCGGGTCACCATCACCGAGGCCGGCGAGAGGCAGTACGACGCCGGCCTCGCCGGTTACGTCGAGGCGCTGGCCGGCCGGCTGCACAAGCTCGACGAAACCCAGCGGATCGCGCTCCAACAAGCGATTTCGGCGCTCGACCTGGTCCTCGAGGAGGGCAGCGCCGAGCCGGCGAACGGACCGGCAACGTAGCGCGGCCGGTTCCTACCCTTCGTCCAGCTGCGCGATGAGCGTCTTCGGTGCGACCATCCGGTAGCCGTCCTGGACGATCTCGGCGATCTCGTCCCAGTCCACTCCCGGCACGTCCAGGAACACACCGACCCAGCCGCGGTGCCCCACGTACGGCGGGATGAAGAACCGCTCCGGATCATTGCCGACGAGCGCGGACTGGGCGCCGGCCGGTGCGTGGCACCAGAAACCGAGCCGGTCGTCGTGGTGATGGTTGGCGTACATCACGAATTGTTTCTTGCCTCGTACGAAGAAGCTCGGCTCGCCGTGGCTGAGCCGTTCGATCACCTCGGGCAGGGCAAGGCAGATCTGGCGCAGGCGCTCGATCGGTGCATCTCCCATGCATCCGAATTGTGCCCCATCGGCGCGTCGTCAACGGCTTTATACCGTGCAACGTCTTAGCTGTCCGGCGGCAGTGGGTCGGTTGAAGGAGCAGGAGACTAGGGCAGGATGATGGCCGTGAGCGCGCCCGTCGAGGTTGAGCCGGACCGCAAACCTCCGGTGCAGCGCTGGTGGGAGCGGTCCCGCCGGCGTACCCCGAGTGCGATCGCCGGGTTGACCTGGCTGATCGGGCTGCTCACCGTGATCAGCGCGCTGATGCGGCACCGGCACCACCGCTGGGATTACGTCGCCAGCCTGCTCAGCGCGCCGGTCGCCCGGCAGACCACGGCGACCGCGACCGCGTTGCTGATCACCCTTGGCGTACTGCTGATGTATCTGGCCTCGGGGCTGCGCCGTCGCAAGCGGCGGGCCTGGCGAGCCGCGGTGGTGGTGACCGTCGTGGTGACCGCATCGCATCTGCTCGCCAAACTGAACATCCCCGGCGCCGTCGTTTCCGTCCTGCTGCTGGTCGTGCTGATCGTGGCGCGGGAGCAGTTCTACGCGCTCGGCGATCCGACCACCCGCTGGTACGCGCTGCGCGTCACGATCGAGATGGTGATCGCCGGCATCGTGCTCGGCATGGTGGGGCTGGCGGTCAACCACCGGTCGATCATCGGTGAACCGTCGCTGTGGCAGCAGTTCCAGCACGTGGTGGACGGGATGGTCGGGGTGGAGGGGCCGGTGCGGTTCACCGGCGACCTGGTCACCGACATCGTCGACAACACGCTGTCCGGCATCGGGGTCCTGATCCTGTGCATGGCGGCGTACCTCTTCCTGCGGTCCGCGCAGCCGCGCGCGGTGCTGACCACCGGCGACGAGGACCGGCTGCGGGTCCTGCTGGACAAGCACGGCGGCCGCGACTCACTCGGCTACTTCGCACTGCGCCGGGACAAGAGCGTGGTGTGGTCACCGACCGGCAAATCGGCGGTGACCTATCGCGTGAACGCCGGCGTCGCCCTGGCCAGCGGCGACCCGATCGGCGATCCGGAGGCGTGGCCCGGCGCGATCGACGAGTTTCTCGATCTGGCCGCCCGGCATGCCTGGGTGCCGGCGGTGATCGGCGCCAGCGAGCAGGGCGCGACCGTCTACTCCAGACACGGGCTGGACGCGCTCGAGTTGGGTGACGAGGCGATCGTGGACGCCAATACGTTCAGCCTGGACGGCCGGCCGATGCGCGGTGTGCGGCAGGCGGTCAAGCGGGTCGAGCGGGCCGGGTACGACGTGCAGGTCCGCCGGGCGCGGGACCTGTCCGACGAGGAGATGAACGAACTGGTGACGGTCGCGTCGGCCTGGCGCGGCGGCGCGGTCGAGCGTGGGTTCTCCATGGCGCTGTCCCGGCTCGGCGATCCGGCCGACGGCGACTGCGTGGTGACGACAGCGCACCAGAACGGTCGACTTCGTGGGCTGCTGCATTTCGTGCCGTGGGGCAGCGAGGGTCTGTCGCTGGACCTGATGCGGCGCGACCGCAGCGCGGACAACGGGCTCAACGAGCTGTTGATCGTCCGGCTCATCGAGGCGGCCCGGGACGACCTGGGGGTCCAGCGGGTCTCGCTGAACTTCGCCGCCTTCCGGTCCGCGCTGGAGCGGGGGGAGCGGATCGGCGCCGGACCGGTGCTGCGGTTGTGGCGCAAGTTGCTGGTCTTCTTGTCCCGTTGGTGGCAGATCGAGTCGCTCTACCGGTTCAACGTCAAGTTCCGGCCGGACTGGCAGCCGCGGTTCCTGTCCTTCCCCTCGACCCGGGAGCTGCCGCGGATCGCGTTCGCGGCGATGGAGGCCGAGGCGTTCTTCGTACGGCCGCGGCGGCTGCAGCGGATGCTGCGCCGGGACAGCTGACCTTTATCTCGGTGCCGTCGCACCGCCGGCACGGCATACTGACAGGGAACGGGGCTGGAGGCGCGGAGCGTGTTTGGAGTCTCCGTCATCTCCTGGGGTTTCATCGCCGCGTTGGTAGTGGCCGCGGTGATCGCCTGGGTCGGATGGCGGCTGTTGAAGCGGCGTCGTTATCGGACGGCCGCGACTATCGTGCTGTCCGTCGCGATCGTGCTGAGCACCGCCGGAGCCGCGACCGGGGTCAACCGTTACTTCTCTTACCTGCCGCGATTCGGCGACGTCGTCAGCGTGGTCGACGGCAGCAGCTACTGGCCGACGTTCGAGAGCGTGGCCGCGTTGCCGCTGGCGCAGGCGGCCAAGCGTTACCCGCACGGTGCCACGGTCGAATTGAAGGTGCCGGACAACGGCAGCGGCTTCGGCACGCACGACGCGCTGACCTGGTTGCCGCCGCAGTACTTCACCGAGCCGCACCGACGTTTTCCGGTCGTCTATCTGATCCACGGATCCCCCGGGGTGCCGGCAGACTGGTTCCGTGGCGGGCAGGCCGGGACGACCGCGGCAAAACTCGCGACGAAAGACGAACCGATGATCGTGGTGGCACCGAGAATGAGCCATAACTGGCTCGACGATCCGGAATGTGTCGACGGGAAAACGGAGAAGGTCGAGACGCATTTTCTGGACGACGTCATTCCGACCGTCGACACCGTGCTGCGTACGGTCGTGTCACGGAATGCCCGTGTCATAGGCGGAATGTCGGCCGGCGGATATTGTGCATTGAATCTCGGACTGCGGCACCGGAACCTTTTTGCCACGATCATCGACATGAGCGGATTCACCAAACCCACCCATGAGGGCGGGTTGGACGCGCTGTTCGGAAGTGGGCCGAAGGCAAAGGAGAAAGCGAAGGCGAACACACCCGAGACCTACGTACCCAAGATTCCGGTCACGCCACGGACCCGGATCTGGTTGGACTGCGGCACCTCCGATCACGAGGTGCTGAATCAGATGGACCCGCTCTACCGGGAGCTGGTCCGGCGCGGATTCCACGCCGTGCTGCATCTGCGGCCGGGCGCCCATACGTTCCACGTCTGGCAGCCGGCCCTGATGGACTCGTTAACCTGGGTGGCGCCGAGTCTGGAGCAGGCGAGCCGCTGACCCCGGGGTCCTTTGCCGTCCCGGCCACCCACCTTGTACGCTTCCACGCGGTGGCCGAGAGGCCGCTTGGGAGGCTTCGCCTAGTCCGGTCTATGGCGCCGCACTGCTAATGCGGTTTGGGTTTATCGCCCATCCGGGGTTCAAATCCCCGAGCCTCCGCCCCTGCATTCCCGGCGCCGCCTGCTTCGGCGGCGCCGGTCGAGCGACTACTTCTTGTTGGTCTGATCCCGCCAGGCGAGCCAGTCGCGCAGCGGCGCCAGGTCGTAGTCCGGGCCACCGATGCTGATCGTGTAGAGCGTGGTGCCGAGGGCGTGCAGCTTGTCGCCCACGTCCGAGGGGTCGCCGTCGACGCCGGCGGAACGCTCGATCTCCTGCGGGTCGCGGCCGATCTCCGCGCAGCGCTTGTCGAGGACCTCGTGCTTGTGCTTGATCGTCGCCGGATCGCCGAAGCCGTGCCAGATGTCGGCGTGCTTGGCGACCAGGCGCAGCGTCTTCTGCTCGCCACCGCCACCGATCAACACGGGCAGCTTGCGGGTCGGCTTGGGGTTGAGTCGCTCCCAGCGCGCCTCGATGCGCGGCAGTGCCTCACCGAGGGCGTCGAGGCGGCTACCGGCGGTGCCGAACTCGTACCCGTACTCGGTGTAGTCCTTCTCCTTCCAACCTGAGCCGATGCCGAAGATCAGCCGGCCATCGCTGATGTGGTCGACCGTACGGGCGATATCGGCGAGCAGGTCGGGGTTGCGATAGCTGTTGCAGGTCACCAGGGCGCCGATCTGGACCCGTTCGGTGGCCTCGGCCCAGGCGGCGAGCATCGACCAGCACTCGAAGTGCAGGCCCTCGGGCTCGCCGGACAGCGGGTAGAAGTGGTCCCAGTTGAAGATCACGTCGACGCCGAGCTCTTCGGCCTCGGCGACGGCCCGGCGGATCGCCGAGTATTCGGCGTGTTGCGGCTGTAGCTGAACTGCGATGCGGATTGGTCTAGTCATGGTCTAAGCCTATGGGAGGTCCCTGCTGGGCGCGCCGTGGCATCTCGGTCGGCGGCTGTCTCTGGGCTGCTCGGCGGGGGTGGCTCGGCGGCACGATTCGGGGAGCCGAGGGGCGGGCTTGGTGCATAGGTTTCCGGCATGACCCCGCCGATGAACGCCACCCAGCCCTATCCGAACCCGATGCTGGCGTACCCGCCGCCGCCGGTTTATCCGGCCGGCTCTTATGGTTATCAGCCGCCGTTTCCGGCCAGTCCGACCCGCTTGGTGCCGGGCCCGGGTCTCATCGCGGCGGTGCTGGGCGTCGGCCTGTCGGCCGCCGGCCTGCTCGGCGTTCCGTGGGCCGCCGGTGTGACCTTCATCGACCTGTTCAAGGCCAACAAGGACAAGCCGCAGCCGTCGGACGCCACGGCCGCGTTCCTGCACAACTTCGTCTCCGGCGGTGGGTACGGCATCGCGGTGATCAGTACGATGCTGGCCCTGCTGTGGTGCTGCGGCGTGATCGGCCGCCGACTGACCCGGCCGTACAACATGGCCGGTGCTGGTGCGCCCCGGCTGATGCGGACCCGGGTGATCATCAGCTCGTTCCAGGCCCTGTTCCTGGCGACCCAGTCCTACGGTGTGTGGAAGCTATTCGGCGGCCACGTCGACTCGGTCAAGGCCGGGCCCTGGCTGCTTATCGGCGGTGCCGCGCTGCTCTTCGTGGCCTCGCTGATCGGCCCGATGGTCAAGCGCACCGCCCCGCCGCGTTACTGAGCCCACCCCGCTCTTCCCGCCTTCCCCCGGTGATCATGAAGTTCCCGACGGCCTCGTCGGCGTGTCGTCGGCGTGTCGTGCAGCTACCTCCATGATCACCGCCGTGAACGGGGGCTGATCATGGCCGCCTCCCGGCTGAACGGCGGAGCTGAGCGATGTGGCATACTGCTTCGGCTGGCGCTCGTAGCTCAACGGATAGAGCACTTGACTACGGATCAAGAGGTTGCAGGTTCGAATCCTGCCGAGCGCGCGTCTGGTTGAGACAGACCAAAGGCCCCGACCCGCAAGGGAAACGGGGCCTTTGGACTGTCCAGAGGCTGTTGCGGTCGACTACGTCGGATCGGCCGTTGACCACAACGTTTGACCACAACTAGGTCTCAACGCCACCGTCGCGGCTGTGGTCAGAGTCGTCCGCGAACAGACTGCCGAGCTGGTCGAGCGCAGTGCGCTGAGCTTC
>DATAVB010000162.1:0-13743 GCA_036267955.1 Mycobacteriales bacterium
TTGGTGAGGGCGCGTTTGACGTACAGCTCGGGCCGATCGAGGGCGGCTACTTTGCGCCACCGGAGATGGATGCGGATCAAGACTTCCTGCACCAGGTCCTCGGCCAGGCCGCGGTCGCCGGTGAGCACGATCGCGTACCGCAGCAGCGCCGGCAGCCGGGCGGCGGCGAATTCCTCGAACGTCACGCCGCACCCCCTCGCCAAACGGTCCTACCTCTTAAGACGCTTATTTTGTCCGTGGTGCTGTGCGGCACTGAGCACATCGTCGACGTCGGTGGGTTCCCGGGGGCTGGGACTCACCCGCTCACGGACTGTCGTAGGCCGACCCTAGACTCGGGGCCGAGCAGCGACGAGGAAGTCGATGCGTAAGGCAACGGGCGACATGAGGGTGACATCGTGACCGCAACCACCGACCCGGCAACCGGCACGCCACGTCTGCTGCTGCTCGACGGCCATTCGCTGGCATATCGGGCGTTCTATGCGCTCAAGGACGTCGAGATGAGCACGACGACCGGTCAACCGACCAACGCGGTCTACGGCTTCACGTCGATGCTGATAAACGTCCTGCGCGATGAGGAGCCGACCCACGTCGGGGTCGCCTTCGACGTGTCCCGCAAGACGTTCCGCTCCGAGGCGTACGCGGAGTACAAGGCCGGCCGGCAGGAGACGCCGAGCGACTTCAAAGGCCAGGTCAGCCTGATCAAAGAGGTGCTCGAGGCGCTGCGCATCCCGAGCTTCGGCATCGAGGGGTACGAGGCGGACGACGTCATCGCGACGCTCACCACCCAGGCCGAGGCCGAGAACATGCAGGTCCTGATCTGCACCGGTGACCGCGACGCGTTGCAGCTCGTCACCCCCGAGGTGACCGTGCTCTATCCACGGCGCGGCGTCTCCGACATGACCCGGTTCACGCCCGAGGAGGTCGAGGCGAAATACGACCTCACCCCGGCGCAGTACCCCGATTTCGCGGCCCTGCGGGGCGACCCGAGCGACAACCTGCCGGGCATTCCGGGGGTCGGGGAGAAGACGGCGGCAAAATGGATCCGGCAGTTCGGATCGCTGAATGACCTCATCGACCGGGTCGACGAGGTCAAGGGCAAGGTCGGAGACAACCTGCGCGAGCACCTCTCCTCAGTGATGCGCAACCGTCAGCTCACCGAGCTGGTCCGGGACGTCTCGCTGCCGATCGGCCCGGCCGAGCTGGCCCGGGGCACCTGGGACCGGGACGAGGTGCACAAACTCTTCGACAACCTGCAGTTCCGGGTGCTGCGCGACCGGCTCTTCGCGACCCTGACCACGGCCGAGCCGGAGGCGGAGGAGGGGTTCGACGTAGCGGCGACCAGCCTCGGTGCCGATGAGGTGGGGCCGTGGCTGGATCAGCACGCCCGCACCGGCACCCGGATCGGGTTCGCCGTCCGCGGCCAGTGGGGCCGCGGCACCGGAATTGTGCAGAGCATCGCGTTGGCCCCTGAGGGCGGCGACGGCGCCTATCTGGAGCCCGATCAGCTCGCCGAGGACGACGAGCGGGCGCTGGCCGCCTGGCTCGCCGACCCGGACATCCCCAAGGCTGCCCACGACGTGAAGGGCCCGGTGCTGGCGCTGCACGCCCGCGGTTGGAAGGTCGCCGGCATCACCAGCGACACCGCGCTGGCGGCCTACCTCGCGTTGCCGGGGCAGCGCAGTTTCGACCTCGCCGATCTCGCGCTGCGCTATCTGCACCGCGAGCTGCGCTCCGGTGAGCCGGAGACCGGGCAGCTCTCCCTCGACGGTGGCGCCGAGGAGGCGGACGCCGCCCTGGCCCAGGCCGAGGTGGTACGGGCCCGCGCCGTCGCCGACCTCGCCAAGGTGCTGGACGACGATCTGCAGCAGCGCGGCGCGACCCGGTTGCTGGCCGAGCTGGAGCTGCCGCTGCTGTCGGTGCTGGCGGCCATGGAGGAGGTCGGCATCGGCGCCGACACCGACCGGTTCGCCGGCCTGCAGGCGGAGCTGGCCGGCCGGGTCAAGGATGTCGAGCAGCAGGCGTACGCCGTGGTGGGCCGGGAGTTCAACCTCGGCTCGCCGAAACAGCTGCAGCAGATCCTCTTCGATGAGCTGAAACTGCCGAAGACCAAGCGGATCAAGTCCGGCCACACCACTGATGCCGACGCGCTGCTGTGGCTCGCCGAGCAGGCCCCGGACGTCGAGCTGCCCGGCATCCTGCTGCATCACCGCGACGTCGCCCGGCTCAAAACCGTGGTCGAGTCGCTGATCCCGATGGTCGACGACGGCGGCCGGATCCACACCACGTTCGGCCAGACCGTTGCCGCCACCGGCCGGCTGTCCTCGACCGACCCCAACCTGCAGAACATCCCGATCCGGACCGCCGAGGGGCGGCGGATCCGGCAGGCGTTCGTCGTCGGCCCGGGATTCGAGTCATTGCTGACCGCCGACTACAGCCAGATCGAGATGCGGATCATGGCGACGCTGTCGGAGGACGACGGGCTGATCACCGCCTTCACCACCGGCGAGGACCTGCACACCTTCGTCGCGTCGAAGGCGTTCGGCCTGCCCGTCGAGCAGGTCGATGCGGAGCTGCGCCGGCGGGTGAAGGCGATGTCGTACGGGCTGGCGTACGGCCTGTCCGCGTACGGCCTGGCCAACCAGCTGAAGATCGCGCCCGATGAGGCGCGGGAGCAGATGAACGCCTACTTCGAGCGGTTCGGCGGCGTGCGAGACTACCTGCGCGACGTGGTGGAGGAGGCGCGCAAGGTCGGCTACACCGAGACGATCATGGGACGGCGCCGCTACCTGCCGGACCTGACCAGCGACAACCGGCAGCGCCGCGAGATGGCCGAGCGGATGGCGCTCAACGCCCCGATCCAGGGTTCGGCCGCCGACATCATCAAGGTCGCCATGCTCAACGTCGACAAGGCGATGACCAGTGGCGGGCTGCGCTCACGGATGCTGTTGCAGGTCCACGACGAGCTCGTCTTCGAGGTGGCGCCGGGGGAGCGGGACGAGCTGGAAGCCCTGGTACGGCAGGAGATGGCCGGTGCCTACACCTTGTCGGTGCCGATGGACGTGTCGGTCGGTGTCGGCGCGACCTGGGACGAAGCCGGGCACTGACCGCCGGGCACCGAGTGGAGCGTTTCGGTCAGCGCGTAGCGGCCCGTTCCGCCGCTACGACGACGTTGCGCAGCAGCAGGGCGGTGGTCACCGGGCCGACCCCGCCGGGCACCGGGGTGATGGCCTCGACAGTGTCAGCGACGGCGTCCGCATCGACATCGCCGACCAGCCCGCCGTCCTCGGTCGGGTTGGTGCCGACGTCGATGACGATGGTCCCGGGCGAGACGTACTCCGCGCCGAGCATCTTCGGCCGGCCGACCGCCGCGACGAGAATGTCCGCGCCGCGCGTCACCGCGGGCAGATCCGCGGTACGGGAGTGGCAGACCGTGACCGTCGCGTTCTCGGCCAACAGCAGGAGAGCGGCCGGCTTACCGACCACAGTGGACCGTCCGACCACAACGGCGTGCCGGCCCGACAGCGGCACCTGCTCGGCGTGCAGGATTTCCAGCACCGCGGCGGCGGTGGCCGGGGCAAAGGTGTCCGCGACGCCGGCCGCGAGGCGGCCGAGGCTCTCCGGGTTGGCCCCGTCAACGTCCTTGGCCACGTCGATGTGCGCCCCCACCTCGGCGAGGGTCAGGCCGGGCGGCAGCGGCGTCTGGCACATCACGCCGTGCACGTCCGCGGTGCCGGACAGCGTGTCGAGGCTGGCCGCGATCTCGGTGGCCGCCGGCTTCTCGACCAGGCACCGGATGCCGACCTTGTCCGCGGCCCGCTGAAGGGACCGTACGTACCAGGCCGCGCTCTCATCGTCCGTCGGCAATGCGATCGCCAGCGTCGGCGTAATTCCCTGTGCGGTAAGGGATTCGGTCCGCGCGGTGACGTCGGCCCGGATAGCGGCGGCGATCTTCTTGCCGTCCAGCAGCCGGCTCATCGGGTCAGCTCCGCCCGTACCTCGGTGACCAGCGCGCGTCCCCGCTCAGCCACCGCTTCCAGCTCCGCAAGCCGTTCGGCGATGCCGCCGGCGACCTCCTTGTCCCGGATCCCGGAGAGGTTGATCTCGACGTTGACTGCCGCGGACTCGATCGCGGCGACCGCCGACGAGGCCGCGACCGCGACATCGGAGAGCACGTTGGGGTTGCTGCGCCCCGGCAGTTGGGCCGCGAGGTCGACCACCTGCGCGCCGACCCGGCCGATCTGCAGCGGCACCTCGGCCGCCGCCGCGGTGGCCCGCTGGATCTCCGCCCGCCGTACCGCCTTCTGCTCGTCGGTCTCCTTCGGCAGCTTGTACGTCGCCATCAGCGCGGTGAAAGCCTCGGCATCGGCGTCGACCAGCGCCACGGCCGAGTGCCGCAGCTGGGTCGCCTCGGCCAGGACCGACTCGACGTGCTGCTGATGCTCGGCGTACGTGCTCTTGCCGATGGTCAGGTTGGCCACCATCTCGACCAGCGCGGCGCCGAGGGCCGCGCTCATGGCGGCCGCGGCGCCGCCACCGGGCGCCGGTGCGGCCGAAGCCAGGTCGTCCAACCAGCCCGGGAGGCTCTGTTCAGTCATGCGCTCACCCTATCCAGCGCCATTTCCCGACCGCCGGTTCGCCCGCCGCCCTGGCGGGTCTACTCGGGTTTGTCACAGACGTAGATCGCGGTGCCCGGGATGAGCGCGCCGCGCAGCGGACTCCACTGGCCCCAGACCTGCGTGTGCCCGGCCGGCCATTCCGGTTCGATCAGATCGACGAAGGTGAAGCCGGCCGCGACGATTTCACGTACCCGATCGCCCAGCGTCCGATGGTGCTCGACGTACGTCGGCCGGCCGGCACCGTCGACCTCGACGTACGGCGTGCGGTCGAAATAGGGCGTGGCAGCGGTCAGTCCGTCCGGACCGGGATCGTCGGGGAAGACCCAGCGGATCGGGTGCGTGGTGGCGAATACCCAGCGCCCACCGGGTCGCAGCACCCGGAACACCTCCCGCATCACCCGGGCCGAGTCGTTGCAGAACGGGACCGCGCCGAAGGCCGAACAGGCCAGGTCGAAGGCGCCGGAACGCAGCGGGAGCGACTCGGCGTCGGCCTCGATCAGCGGCACGGTGACACCGGTGCGGCCGGCCGCGTCCTGGGCATGGCGCAACATGCCGCGGGACAGATCCAGCCCGACCACGGCCGCGCCCTGGGTCGCGAGCCAGCGCGCGCACGGCGCCGAGCCGCAGCCGACCTCCAGCACGCGGCATCCGGCGACGTCGCCGAGCAGCCGCAGCTCGGCCTCGCGTTGGCTCTCCGGACACCAGCGGAAGTCGACCTCACCGAGGAACTCGCCGTGCTCGGCCAGGTAGTTGTCGGCGTCGGCGTCCCACCACAGCTGGTTGGCCGTCCGGGACTCGGCCGAAGTCGCCTGTTGGTGGGCTATTCCGGCCGTGCCGAGGGCCTCGACGGCTGATGCCGACGGGTGGACCTCCGGAGCGGGATGCGATGCTGACTCATGAGACTCGGGCACTGGACGAGGTTGTCATGCGTTTGTAATGTTGGATGACTGCGCCCCAATTGACCCCACATCGGTCCGCCTCGTATCCTCACGGGTACGCCCGTGGTTCTGCGCGCCTCGACAGGGGCAGGCTGCGCTCGTCAATGACAGATTTGTGTCGCGCGGATTCGCGTAGCAGGGTCACATCATCGGCGAAACCGGTCCGCGGCGCGTCGCCCAACCGACCAAACCAGCCGGAGCAACCCAACACATGACGTCCACCACCGAGTCCACCCGAGTCGCAGACATCGACACCGAGTCGTTGCCGCCCGCAGTACCGAGCACCAGCCACCAAGCACCTCGCGTCGCCGTGAATGACATCGGCAGCGCCGAGGACTTCATGGCGGCAGTCGACCAAACCATCAAGTACTTCAACGACGGCGACATCGTCGATGGCACGATCGTCAAGGTCGACCGCGACGAGGTTCTGCTGGACATCGGCTACAAGACCGAGGGCGTCATCCCCTCGCGTGAGCTGTCCATCAAGCACGACGTCGACCCGCACGAAGTCGTCACCGTTGGCGACGAGGTCGAGGCCCTGGTCCTGCAGAAGGAGGACAAGGAGGGTCGGCTGATCCTGTCCAAGAAGCGCGCACAGTACGAGCGCGCCTGGGGCACGATCGAGGCCAAGAAGGAAGCCGACGAGGTCGTCGAGGGCACCGTCATCGAGGTCGTCAAGGGCGGCCTGATCCTCGACATCGGTCTGCGTGGCTTCCTGCCGGCGTCGCTGGTGGAGATGCGTCGGGTTCGCGACCTGCAGCCCTACGTGGGCAAGCAGCTCGAGGCGAAGATCATCGAGCTGGACAAGAACCGCAACAACGTCGTGCTGTCGCGTCGCGCCTGGCTGGAGCAGACCCAGTCCGAGGTGCGCAGCGAGTTCCTGAACAAGCTGGACAAGGGCCAGGTCCGCAAGGGCGTCGTGTCGAGCATCGTCAACTTCGGTGCGTTCGTCGACCTCGGCGGCGTCGACGGTCTGGTGCACGTCTCGGAGCTGTCCTGGAAGCACATCGACCACCCGAGCGAGGTTGTCGAGGTCGGCCAGGAGGTCACCGTCGAGGTGCTCGACGTCGACCTGGACCGCGAGCGTGTCTCGCTGTCGCTGAAGGCGACCCAGGAAGACCCGTGGCGCCAGTTCGCCCGGACCCACCAGATCAACCAGGTGGTGCCCGGCAAGGTCACCAAGCTCGTTCCGTTCGGTGCGTTCGTCCGGGTGGACGAGGGCATCGAGGGTCTGGTGCACATCTCCGAGCTGGCCGAGCGCCACGTGGAGATCCCGGAGCAGGTCGTGCAGGTCGGCGACGAGATCCTGGTCAAGGTCATCGACATCGACCTCGAGCGGCGCCGGATCAGCCTTTCGCTGAAGCAGGCGAACGAGGGCACCATCGGCGAGGCGGCGGGCGGCTTCGACCCGGCGGCCTACGGCATGGAAGCCACGTACGACGAGTCCGGCAACTACATCTACCCGGAGGGCTTCGACCCGGAGACGGGCGAGTGGCTCGAGGGCTTCGACTCGCAGCGTGAGACCTGGGAGAAGCAGTACGCCGAGGCGCACTCCCGCTACGAGGCGCACGTCAAGCAGGTGGAAGAGGCCAAGAAGGCCGACGCCGAGGCAACCGGCGACTCGACCTATTCCTCGGATGCACCGGTCGACGACTCCGGCACGCTGGCCTCGGACGAGGCTCTCGCGGCGCTGCGGGAGAAGCTCGCCGGCGGCGGCCCCGAGTAGGCCCCGAGTTGTAGGCACAGCACATTCAGTAAGCAGCAACACCCCACTGGGGCGGCTCCGCTACGGCGGACCGCCCCAGTGGCGTTTGGCGAACCTGATTTCTCGCCCCCGCCTTTTCGTGATCATGCAGAAAGGGCTCCTCCGCCCGGCGTGTCTCGGACCATTTCTGCATGATCACGGCAGCTGGAATTCGATGTGAAGAATTCGGGACACGGCCGTCCGCATCCGCGCCGGCGGGGCCGGTTGGCCGTACCCTCGCGGGGTGCGAAACAGGTGGGTAGTCGGCGGCTTACTCGTGGCGACTCTTGCGGGCTGCAGTCAGACCAGCAACGGCCCGAAGAACGCGACCGCTTCGACCGCGACTGCCGCCACGTCGGCGGCCAAGACGACCGCGAAACCCACGCCCAAGCCGACCCACGTGAAGCCACCTCCGTTGCACCGGGCCGCGCTGCCCACCGACTGCACGCTGCTGCTGACCCACGGCACCGTCAACCGGGCGCTGGGTAAGGCGGTCACCGGCAAAACCATCTACATCAAGGGCGTCGCCGAGGCGAGGATCGGCCGGACCGGGCGGGTGACCTGCCGGTACGGCGTGAAGGGGAAGTCCATCCCGATCGAGGCTGGCATCTCCGGCTACCGCACGGCCAGCCAGGCCTCGACCCGGGTGCGGGTCACGGTCGCCGCGGAACGGGATGCGGGGGCGCGGGTCTCGACGGCGACGATCGGCGGCCAGCCGGCGACGATCCTGCTGGGCAAGAACGGGTCGCTGCTGGTTTACCGCGACAGCAACCGAACGGTGGCGGTGACCCTGGACCGCGGAGTCGGCGGGACCAAGGCCGCCACGGTCCTGAAGACGCTGGCCGCAGCCGTGTCGGCGAATCTGCCCTGACCGCAGGCAGCACCGGGCGTCGGACCGATAAACTGCGCTGCCGAACCAGGGGAGCGACATGTCCAGGCTGATGCATCGTGCGGCTGTGGCCGTGGTCGCCACCATGTCCGTGATCACCGCCGGCGTCACGCTGACTGGGGTCGCGCCCGGGGCGGCGTCGACGACGACCAGGCACCCAGCCGCAGCCCGATCGGCGGCTGCGGCGCTGCCCGCCAGAGCCCAGGTGCTGGCGAGTATGCGGAAAGCCAATGACTACTGGATTTCCGCCCATCCCGAGCCGGGCGCCAACGACTGGAACGACGCGGTCTACCTGCACGGTGACATGGCCGCGTACGAGGACACTCACGTCGCCGGCTACCGCTCGTACGCCCTGACCTGGGCCGAGCAGAACAAGTTCGGCCTGGCTGACGGCAGCACGACCCGCAATCCCGATGAGCAGGCGTCCGGGCAGGTGTATCTCGACCTCTACGCCGACCACCCGCAGAGCTCCGACATCGCGGCCACCCGGGCGAGCGTGCAGTCGATGGTGGACAGTGAACCGACCAACGACTGGTGGTGGGTCGACGCGCTCTATATGGGAATGCCGGTCTTCGCCCGGCTCGGGGTGATCGGCAACCACACGGCCTACTACGACAAGATGTACGCGCTGTTCCACAGTACGAAGGCGGTCCGGAACGGTGTCGGCCTCTACGACAAGGCCGCGCACCTGTGGTGGCGGGATCAGAACCATCCGGGTGTCTTCTGGTCGCGCGGCAACGGCTGGGCGTTCGCGGCGATGGCCGAGATCCTGACCGTGCTGCCGGGTTCGGCGACCGGTCACGCGGAATACGTCGCGACCTTCCAACAGATGGCGGCCGCGTTGGCCAAGGTGCAACGTTCGGACGGGTTCTGGAACAGCGATCTGGGCGATCCGACCGACTTCGCCGGTCCGGAGACCAGCGGCACGGCGCTGTTCGCATACGGGCTGGCCTGGGGGATCCGGCATCGATTGCTCGACCAGGCGACCTACCAGCCGGTCCTGGTCAAGGCGTGGCGCGCACTGTCCACCGTCGCCCTGCACTCGAACGGTCTGCTCGGCTACGTACAGCCCGGCGGCGGCGTCCCAGCCGGCACGAAGTCCACCTATACCTCGGACTTTGGGGTGGGTGCGTTCCTGCTCGCCGGGGATCAGGTCGCGAAGTTGGCCAAGTAGTGAGCGTCATCGAGCCTGCGCCAGACATGACTCGACCCCGGCCCATCGTGCGAGCCGGGGTCGAAATGACCACTCAGAGTGAGGCGATGATCGCCAGCACCGGGCGCGGACTGGCACCCCGGCGCAGCAGGCCACGGAACGTGTGGCGGCCACGTCGGGCGGAGAGCATGGCGCGCGGGGCGGGTGCCGGCCGCATCGCCGGCATTTCCCGGCAATGCCTTCGGCCGGTTAGGCCCAGGCGATGCCGACCGACCCCGATGCGCTTGGCATGTAAGGCCATAGATCGTTCATCCTTCGGTGCATCTGACAATTCCTGTCACGGACGGTACCTGTCGGAAACGATCCAGCCGTGACCCGCGACGCGACACGCCGCGGCGAACCGTAGAGAGGTGGTTTTGTGCTGCGTGTCGGGTTGACAGGGGGCATTGGTGCCGGCAAGAGCGCAGTTGCCCGGTTACTCTCCGAACACGGCGCGCGGGTGATCGACGCCGACGTGCTGGCCCGTGAGGTAGTGGCCCGGGGGACCGACGGGCTGGCCCGGATCGCGGCCGAGTTCGGTGACCGGGTGTTGCGGGCCGACGGCGAGCTCGACCGGGCCGGGCTCGGTCGGCTCGTCTTCGCCGACGACGACGCCCGCCGGCGGTTGAACGCGATCGTGCACCCGCTGGTCGCGGAGCGGACGGCCGAGCTGATGGCCGAGGCTCCGCCGGCCGCCGTCGTCGTACACGACGTGCCGCTGCTCACCGAGAACAAGTTGGCACCCGGGTACGACATCGTGATCGTGGTCGAGGCGCCGCCGGCGGACCGGTTGGCACGCCTGTCCGGACGAGGGCTGGCGGAGCCGGAGGCCAGGTCCCGGATCGCCGCGCAGGCGACGGACGAGCAGCGCCGTGCGATCGCCGACGTGGTGATCGCGAACGATTCCGATCTGGATGAGTTGGGCCGTCGGGTCGCCGCGGTGTGGCGGGACCGGATCGAGCCACTGCGGGCGGAGCACTGATGCAGCTGACCTATACGTCCGTGCCGGCGACGGCGGCACCGAACGAGGACGTGGTTGTGGCCGGCACCGACTTCGCAGCGGTGCTGGACGGGGCCACCGCCGTTCCGGGGCTGGACACCGGGTGTGTGCACGATGTCGCGTGGTTCGCCCGTCGGCTCGGCGCCGCTCTCGGGTGGCGGCTCGTGGCGCCGGCATCCGGGACGATCGCGCTCTCGACGCTGCTGCGGGCTGCCATCGAGGAGACGATGAGCGCGCACGCCGGCAGCTGCGATCTGTCCAATCCGGACAGTCCTTCGGCGACGGTGTCGATTCTGCGCCGGCACGGTGAGCGGCTCGACTATCTGGTGCTGGCCGACTCGCCGATTCTGTTGGACCTGCGGCCGGGCGGAGTTCGCGCGGTGATGGACGACCGGCTCGATCACCTGCCGGACTTCTCGCTCACCTCGGTGGCCAGGCTGCGCAACTCGGCCGAGGGATTCTGGGTGGCCAGCACGGTGCCCGCTGCGGCCGAGCATGCCGTCACCGGCTCGGTGCCGGTGGCCGCCGTACGCCGTGCGGCGGTGTTCTCCGACGGGGCCGCGCGGCTGGTCGAACGGTTCGACGAACTGTCCTGGGCCGGGCTGCTCGACCTGTTGGAGGAGGTCGGGCCGGCCGCGCTGATCGCTCGCACCCGAGAATCGGAGCGGGTCGCGCCGACGCCACGTCGCGGCAAGCGGTACGACGACGCCACCGCGGTCTACGTCTCCGGCCTCAGCTGAGCTGCCGCACCTTCGTATCCGTCCCCCTTTCCATGACATGAGGCAATTTCGTCGGCGATTCGCGGCTAAATTGCCTCATGATCATGAGTCGGGGTGAGCGGAGCGCTTGCGAAGTGCTTGCGGGGCGGGGCGCTGATCAGGGCGGTGAGCAGCGCCGCGGCGGCGAGAATCCCCAATGCCAGCTGGGTTCCTGAGGATCCGGCCTGGTGCAGGGCGAGGGTGGTGAGGGCGACGCCGAGCGCGGTGCCGAGGCCGCGACTCAGATTGACCAGGCCGCCGCCGACCCCGGCCGAGCGACTCGGGATGTTGGCCATGATCGCGGCGTTGTTGGCCGGCGTGAAGATGCCGAGGCCAAGACCGATGGCAGCCAGCACCGGCACGAGAGCCGGCCCGTTGGGCGGCAGCGGGATGAGGACGAGCAGCCCGGCCGCGGCCAGCAGCGCGCCGGCGACGCACCGCGTGCTGTCCGGCAGTCGTCGGGGGAGCAGCGCGTTGCCGAAACCGGCGGCTACTCCGAATCCCGCTGGCAGCGCGGTGAGCAGCAGGCCGGACCGCAGCTCGGAATATCCCTTGGCCGTCAGCACGATTGGGACCAGGACCAGCGGGCCGAACAGTACGAGATAACCGCCGAGCGCGCCGAACAGGCCGCGCCGTACGGCCGGGGTGGCGATGGCGGCGGGATCGATCAGGGGGGCGGCGGCTCGTTTCTCCCAGCGCCAGAAGGCGAATGCGGCGAGCAGGGCGGCGGCGCCGAGTCCGCCGGCAGCCCAGGCCGGCAGGGCGAGACCGGAGGCGACGGAGACTCCGATGAGCGCCGAGGTGGTTGCGCCGGCGAGCAGTAGCATGCCGCGACCGTCGATGCGGGCGTCGCTGCGGCTACGCGTGCGGGGGAGCAGGAAGTAGCCGGCGACGGCGGCGATCAGCCCGATCGGCAGGTTGATGCCGAAGATCCAGCGCCAACTCAGACTCGACACCAGCAGCCCGCCGAGAGTCGGACCGAGGGCGAGCCCGAGCGCTTGGGCTGCGGCCTGTACGCCGAGCGCGGCCCGCAGTTGGTGACGCGGGACGCTGGTTGTGACCAGAGCGACGCTGTTGGCCTGCAGCATGGCAGCGCCGACGGCCTGGACGATGCGGAACGCGATGAGAGCGCCGAGCGAAGGTGCTAGCCCGCAGGCCGCGGACGCGACCGTGAACACGGCGAAGCCGTACAGATAGACCTGCTTGCGGCCGATCGCGTCGGCGATCCGTCCGGCGCCGGCGAGCAGCGCGACCAGGGTGAGCAGGTAACCGAGGGATACCCATTGCACGGCGGCCAGCGAGGTGTCGTACTGCCGGGCCAGGGCGGGGAAGGCCAGCGTGACGATGCTGGCGTCGAGTTGCCCCATGAAGGCGCCGAAACAGACAGTCGCGACGGCGAGCCACGGGGCAGCGGGAGAACGCACGATCCGGCGAGGTCGGGGCGCCTCCACCCAGAGACGGGAGAGGCCATGAGCGTCGGTGCTCGTTGCCGTGGGCACGTCTCAACAATACATCGGTAACCGACATAGTCGTTTTCAGACACGACTGGCCGCAGAAGGCAACCACTATGCTGACTTTGTGCAGCCGGCCTCCGAACCTCTTGCTTCACCTCTTGCCTCATCTCTTGCCTCTACGCCTCAAGACGCCATTCAGGACCGCTCGCCCGAGGCGGGCGCCCTGACGCATGCGATCACCCGTCTGCGACGGGCGTTGCGGCGCAGCATCCGCAGCGACTACCCGTGGGAGTCGTTGCCGATGGCGCAGGTCGAGGTGTTGCTGTGTCTGAACGAGCACACGCAGCTGCGGGTGGGTGAGGTGGCCACGCTGCTGCGGCTCGCCCCGAATACCACGAGCGGGCTGGTGCAGCAGGTGGTGTCGGCCGGATTGGCCGAACGCAGTCCGGATCCGGCGGACCGCCGGGTGTCGACGGTGTCGCTGACCGACCCCGGACGGGATCAGTTGCGGGACTGGACGAGTGCCCACGAATCGCGGATCGGTCGGGCGCTGACCCGTCTCAGTATCGAGGATCAGGCGGCCGTGCGCGCGGCGCTTCCGGCGTTGGAGCGGCTGGCCGGTCATCTCACCTCGGATCCCGAGGCCTGATATCTGCCTTGGTTGGTCCATCGCTTGCCGACCAACTGGAAGGAATTATGGCTGCCCTCGGGGGAGAACCGGACCTTCCGCCTGGTGGCACGCGGGTCATCGACCCGTTCTGGCAGGCGTGGCAGCCCGATGAGATAGCCCGCAGGCTGGCCGGCATCGAGGTGCCCTGGTGCGTCGCCGCCGGTTGGGCCGTTGATCTCTTCGCCGGTCGGCGCTCCCGAGTGCACGAGGATCTGGAAATTGCCGTTCCGGTGGACCGCTTTCCCGAGATTCGTGCCGCGCTCGGCGACTGTGCGTTCGAGGTCATCGGCAGTGGCCTCAGCTGGCCGGTGGACAGCCCGGCGTTCGAGGTGATGCACCAGACCTGGGTCCGCCAGCCGCCGGACGGTCCTTACCGGCTGGACATATTCCCGGAACCGCACGATTTCCCGGAACCGCACGATGGCCCGGAACCGCACGATGGCCCGGAACCGCACGATGGCCCGGAACCGCACGATGGCCCG
>DATAVB010000163.1:0-3323 GCA_036267955.1 Mycobacteriales bacterium
GAGGAACTGAGATGGTTCGGGTATCCGGCGAAATTGTGCTGGCTGAAGTTGCCCGGCGGATCCATCGAGAACGTTCGCGTCGGGGAGAGCGGGTTGCCGTCGGCGTCGGTCACCTGCAGGCTCTGCGCGATGAACAGCGGATCGGCTTGTGGGTAGGCGATCTGGGCATAGGTGACGTTCGTCTGGGCACCGGCCGGGCCGTCGACGCTGTCGAGATATTCGTACGGGCTGCCGGAGACCGAGGTGTAGAAGAAGCTCGCGAGATTGCCGCCGGGATCGGTCACCGTGGCGACCCGGTTCTCGTTGTCGAACTGCACCACGGTCTTCGCCACCACGCCGTCCGAGCGCGCCGGGGCCGCCACCGTAAGCGAATCCGAGTCGTACGTGAAGGTCGTGGTCAGCCCGTAGGCGTCGATGATCGCGCTGGGCTGCCACTGGTCGCTGCCGAGCGATTGGTATTGCAGGTCGGTGCGGTTGCCGAACCGGTCGACCCGGGCGATCAGATTGCCGTCGGCGTCGAAGTAGTCGACCCGGCCGTCGTCGTAGCTGATCGTGTAGTTGTAGGCAACCGGGTCGGTCACGCCGGCGCGGGCCGGCAAGGTGCCACTGGCGAAGGCGAAGGTCAGGTCCTGCAGCGGGTAGTCGTGCAGACCCGAGGCGAAGGTGGCGTCGGTGGTGTAGGCGCCGCCGCTGGCGGGATAGACCGTGACCGCTCCGCTGGTCTCGATGAACGTCGTGCCCAGGCCCCAGCCGCCGCCGAATCCGAACCGGTCGAGGCCGATGCCGGCGAGAGACTGGTCCCAGCCCAGCGTGAACGACACCGAGCTGTCGCCCCGACTCGCCACCGAGACCAGCGGCACCGAGACCGAAAACTGGCCGGTCCGCGGATCAATACTCCCGCCCACGCCGCCGCCGAGAGCGAACGCGCCGGACACCGGTTGATCCGCCCGCGCCGGCGCAGTGACTCCCACCGACACCGCGACCCACGTCGACACGACCAGGATCATTGCGACAGCCATCTGCAAAACCGGCTGCATATGCCTACGGGTTACACAGCCCGTCATTTGCCTCTCCCCCGAAAGCGAGCCAGCCGAGCCACCGCCAATTTGGTAAATTACGCCTTGCCGGATGAGAATGTACGGGGTTTCGCGCAACTCAGCGTTATTTCTCGGATACGTTTCTGCGACCCAACTCGGCCCGGCCCGGAGAATTCCTTTTGCCTTGTGGAGCTGCCGTTTCAGCCCGGATCGTTGCCTCTGCGGATTATGCCGCGGCATTCTGTCGGTTTACGGGATGTTAATCGTCGAAATTCCACATCAGGACCTGCCGTGCTCAAATTGATCGCACGTCTGATTTCCCAGTTTTAGCCGCTCAAACCGTCACTTCCGCCACCTCCGCCTCCCCTGCCGGACAAACTGGGCGCGGCATGGAATCATCGGCGGCATGAGCCTAGAAGATCGGCTGCACGCCGGTGAGTTCGTCGACCTCAGCGACGGGCCCGACGACCGCGACAGTGCGGCCGAGTGGGGCACCCGGCGGCAGGTGTCGGCCGAGCTCATCGCGTCGCTGCTGGTGCGTCCGCCCGATCGTGGCGACTGGAATCGGCCGCTGCGGTTGGAGGGCGCCCGCATCACCGGAGGGTTGGAGCTCGACGCGGCCACTCTCACCCGGCCGGTCGTCTTCGAGCGATGTTCGTTCGAGGAAATGGTCGTGTTGCTCGGCTGCCAGGCCGTCTCGTTGATATTCCTCGACTGCGACCTGCCGCGGCTGTTGGCTGAGGATCTGGTCACCCGGGGCGACCTCATACTGGCCGGCAGCCGCATCGCGGACGGAATATCCGTACGCGACGCCCGGATCGGCGGGATGGTCGACCTCGACCGGGCGACCGTAAAACCCGCCGACGGAATCGCCGTTCAGGCCAGCCGTCTGTCGGTCGGCGCGGAAATGACCTGCGGCCGGGGCTTCACCGCGACCGGCGAGCTGCGGCTGATCGGTGCGCGTATTGCCGGCAACCTGAACATCGGCGCCGGCGCCATCAGCAATCCCGACGGCCACGTGATCTCCGGAGATGGACTGGAGGTTGGCGGAGTTACCTCGTTCGACAATGCGCACCTTGCCGGTGAGACCCGGCTGGTCGACGCCCATCTCGGTGGTCTTGACCTGTCGGGAGGCACCTTCCAGAACGCTGGGCGAGCAGCGATTCTGGCCAGCGGGTTGGTCGTCACCGGCTCGGCGATCGGCCGGGACGGCCTGCGAGTCAATGGACAGTTGGATTTCACCGGCGCCTCATTCGGCGGCGGCCTCGATCTGGACGGCGCCGTGGTCAACAACGCCGGTGCGGTGGCAATTTCCGCACAGCGGATCCGCGTTGACGGCAATCTGCACCTGCGGTACGGATTTCATGCCGACGGTGAAATCCGCATCGGTGGCGCCCACATCAGCGGCCAGCTCGATTTCGCGGGCGCGACTCTGCAAGCACCCGAAACCGCGGTCAACGCCTATTCGGCCGTGATCGGCGGCAGTGTGCTGTGCGACAACGGGTTTCAGGCCGCTGGCGAGGTTTCCCTGAGCTCGGCGCGCATCGGTGGCGATCTGGAGATCAGCGACTCGGAATTGCGCTGCCCCGAAGGGGGCGCGGCGCTCGAGCTGGAACAGGCCACGGTCGCCGGGTCGGTCACGTTCGAGCCGCGGGTCTTCGAGGGAGCGTTGGAGCTCGGAAATGCGCGGGTGGGCGTGTGGCGGGACAGCGACGCGGTGCAGCCAGATCGGCTTAACGTCAACGGTTTCCACTACGGCGCGATCGACGGAATGACCGTCGATCGGCGGCTCGCCTGGCTGCAGCGCGATCCGGCCGGATACGCCCCGCAGCCGTACCATCAACTCGCCACCGTACTGCGTAATCACGGCCAGGACGCTGAAGCGCGACGGGTGCTGATCGCGAGCGAATGGCTGCGCCGGCGGCGGGGTCGCGGCGGCCCGCTCGGCTGGGTAGGCATTGCTTCGGGTGTATTTCTGCGAGCGACGGTGGGATACGGCTACCGGCCCTGGCTCGTACTCGCGCCGTGGACGGCGCTGCTGGTCGCCGGTTCGCTGCTCTTCGATCACGCACACCGCAGCGGAACGCTGACACCGGCGCATGCCAGCGGCACCCAGCCCGGATTCCAGTCGGTGCGTTATACGCTCGATTTATTGCTGCCGGTCGCCAACCTGCAATTGCGGGGCGCGTTTATCGCCACGTCGACCACCGCCTGGCTGGCGACCGGATTCATGCTGGCCGGCTGGCTGCTCGCGCTCATCCTGGTCGCGGCGCTGACCGGCGTATT
>DATAVB010000164.1:0-71040 GCA_036267955.1 Mycobacteriales bacterium
CCGAGCAGCAACAACAACGCGATCGCCGTGATGGTGCCACCGGACGCGTGGTGGATGCCGGCGAAGACGCCGTCGAACGAGGTGGTGCCGAGCGTCGCGAACATCAGCATGATCGCCAGCGACAGGCCGACGTCGCCGACCCGGTTCATGATGAACGCCTTCTTCGCCGCGGTGGCGGCCGACGGCTTGTAGGTCCAGAAACCGATCAGCAGGTACGAGGCGAGACCGACACCCTCCCAGCCGACGTACAGCGACAGGAAGCTGTTGCCCAGCACCAGCAGCAGCATCGCCGCGATGAAGAGGTTGAAGTACGCGAAGAACCGGCGGCGCAGCGGATCGTGCGCCATGTAGCCGAGGGAGTAGATGTGGATCAGCGAGCCGACCCCGGTGATCAGCAGGACGAAGCAGAGCGAGAGCTGATCCAGCTGCAGACCGGCGTCAACCTGGAATCCCTGGACCGGGATCCAGCTGAACAGGTGCACGTCGTGCCGGCGCGCGCCGGCGGCGTCGCCGCGGATGTTGAAGAACAGCAGCAGGCCGTAGATGAAGCAGACGATCGGCACCGCGACGCCGAGGTAATGGCCCCACTTGTCGCCGCGCTTGCCGACGAAGAACAGCACGATGGCGGAGACCAGCGGCAGGGCGACGAGCAGCCAGGAAGCATGTTGCAGCCCACCACTGGCGGGGTTGGACACCTCATTGGCCAGCGATGCAGCCACCGATGTGCTCACGGTTTAACCGATGCCTTTCTATGCCTAATTTGCTAGTACTTCAGCAGGTTGGCGTCGTCGACGGAGGCGGAGCGCCGGGTGCGGAAGATCGACATGATGATCGCCAGCCCGACGACCACCTCGGCTGCGGCGACCACCATCACGAAGAAGGCCATGATCTGGCCGTCCAGCGAGCCGTTGATCCGGGAGAAGGTGACCAGCGCCAGGTTGCCGGCGTTGAGCATCAGCTCGATGCACATGAACACGACGATGGCGTTGCGGCGCACCAGCACGCCGACCGTTCCGATGGAGAACAGAATCCCCGACAACAGCAGGTACCAGCTCGGGCTCACTGCTCGCTCCTCTCCAACTCACCACGGCTCGGCGCGTGCTGCTCGAGCTCGGCGACCTCCGCGGTCTTGATCACGCTGGACTCGGCGGTCGTGCCGTCGGGCAGCAGCGCGCGTCGGGAAACGCCGTCGCCGTAGGCGTAGACGCCCGGACCGGGTTTCGGCCCGACGTACTCGCCACTGCGGAACCGCGCCTTGGAGATCTGCTTCTGGGTACGGCGCTCATTCGGCTCGCGCTCGATGTTGCCGAGCACCATCGCCCCGACGGCCGCGGTGATCAGCAGGGCCGAGGTGAGCTCGAAGGCGAAAACGTAGTCGTGGAACAGCAGCTTGGAAATGCCCGGCAGGTTGCCCGAGGCGTTGGCCGCCTCCAGGCCGGCCGACCGGCGCTTGTCCAGCGCACCGGCCAGGACGCCCACCAGCATCGCGGCCATTCCGGTGCCGAGCAGGATCGCGGCGAGCCGCTGCCCGCGCAGCGTCTCGATCAGCGAGTCAGAGGTGTCCCGGCCGATCAGCATCAGCACGAAGAGGAACAGGATCATGATCGCGCCGGTGTAGACGATGATCTGGACGAAGCCGATGAACGGCCCCTGTTCCATGATGTAGAAGATGCCCAGCGAGAACATCGTGGTGACCAGCCACAGGGCGGAGTGCACCGCGTTGCGGGACAGCACCATGCCCAGCGCGCCGATGATCGACAGCGGCCCCAGCAGCCAGAACATGACTGCCTCGCCGTTGCGCATCTGCTGCCCGGCCGGGATGTGCTGCCCGGCTGCGGCCGCCAGTGCTACTGCGTGAATCATGATTTCGCCTTCGGCTCGGGTGTTTCGCCGCTGGCCGCCGCCTCGTCCTTCGGGCTGGTACGGACGCCCTGCTGCGCGCGGCCGACATCCTCCTGCGCTCCGCCGGGACGTGATCCGCCCTCGCGCTGCGGGTACTCCGCCCCGGCGCTGGCGCCCGGGTTGGTTGGGCCGCTGGCGTAGTAGTCGGTCTCGTCCTTGCCCAGCCGCATCGGGTGCGGCGGCTGCTCCATCCCGGGCAGCAGCGGCGCGAGCAGCTGCTCCTTGGTGAAGATCAGGTCCTTGCGCGAGTCCGAGGCCAACTCGTACTCGTTGGTCATGGTCAGCGACCGGGTCGGGCAGGCCTCGATGCACAGCCCGCAGAAGATGCACCGGGCGTAGTTGATCTGGTAGATCGCCCCGTACCGCTCCCCCGGCGAGAACCGCTGCTCGGCGGTGTTGTCGCCGCCCTCGACGTAGATGGCGTCGGCCGGGCAGGCCCAGGCGCACAGCTCACAGCCGACGCACTTCTCCAGCCCGTCCGGATGCCGGTTGAGCACGTGCCGGCCGTGGTATCGCGGCTTGGTCGTCGTACCCGCCTCCGGGTATTGGATCGTCGCCTTCTTCTCGAAGAGGGTCGCGAAGGTGAGGCCGAACCCCTTGACGGTCTCAAACACCGGGTGTCTCCTCGCCGTCGTCGTTCGCGATGGTCGCCGCTGTCGCGCCAGTCGCGCCGCCTGTCGTTGCGCCGGCGACACCGGCGGTCACCGCGATCCGCGGCGACGGCGGCACGACCAGGTCCATCGGCGGGGTCGGGAACGGGGTCGGCAGCGCCGCCTCCGCCTCGGCCTCGGCGGTGGCCTCGGCCTCGATCCGCTCGATCCGGTCGTCGTACAGCTTGAAGACGATCAGCAGCAGGATCACGACCGGGATGCCGACCCAGGCGACCGACTTCCACGGCGCCAGACCGGAGCCGCGCAGCGCCTGCAGCGCGGCCACCAACAGCAGCCACACCAGGCTGAACGGCACCAGGATCTTCCACCCCAGCTGCATCAGCTGGTCGTACCGCAGCCGGGGCAGCGTGGCCCGCAGCCAGATGAAGGCCGACAGCAGGAGGAACAGCTTGGCGAAGAACCAGATCAGCGGGACCCAGCCGGAGTTGGCGCCGCCCCACAGCGAGATCGGCCACGGTGCGCGCCAGCCGCCGAGGAACAGCGTCGTGCACATCGCCGAGACGCCGACCATGTTGATGTATTCGCCGATGTAGAACATCGCGAACTTCATCGACGTGTACTCGGTGTGGAATCCACCGACCAGCTCGCCCTCGCCCTCGGGGAGGTCGAACGGGATTCGGTTGGTCTCGGCCACACCGGAGACGAGGAAGACCAGGAAGCTCGGCAGCAGCGCGATGCAGTACCAGACGTGGTGCTCCTGCGAGGCCACGATGCCGCTGGGCGAGAGGGTGCCGGCCAGCAGGAAGACCGCCGCCAGGGACAGGCCCATCGAGATCTCGTACGAGATCATCTGCGCCGCGGACCGCAAGCCGCCCAGCAACGGGTACGTCGAGCCGGACGCCCAACCGGCGAGCACGATGCCGTACACGCCGAGCGAGGACGAGGCCAGCACCAGCAGGGTGCCGACGCCGAAGTCGGTGAGCTGCAGTGGCGAGTGGTGCCCGAACATCGACACGACCGGGCCGAACGGGACGACGGTGAACGTCATGAACGCCGGCACCATCGCCACCACCGGGGCGATGAAGTACACCGGCTTGTCGACGATCGTCGGGATGATCTCTTCCTTCAGCGCCAGCTTGATGCCATCCAGCAGCGTCTGCAGCAGGCCCATCGGACCGATCCGGTTGGGACCGATCCGGTACTGCATGAACGAGATGAGCCGCCGCTCCCACCAGATCAGGAAGATCGTCAGCACCATCAGCAGCGCGAACACCACGACGACCTTGATCAGGATCAGCCAGATGGTCTCGGAGCCGAACGGGAAGTTCGCCGCGTCACCCGCGGCGGAGGCTGCATAACGAGCGCCGGCGGCGGTCGGCATCACAACGTCCCTCCGATTGCGCGGACAGTCACAACAGCCCCGGCGTCGACTCCCAGCGTCCGGCGCACGGCCGAGCCGGCTGAGTTGGTGGGCAGCCACACGACCCGGTCTGGCAGTTCCCCGATGATCAGCGGCAGCGTGATACTGCCACGCTCGGTCGAGACGCTGACATCGCGCCCCTGCACTGCGCCGATCTCGGCCGCCGTCCCGGCGGAGATGACCGCGTGCGCCCGGCGGGCGGTGCCGGCCAGGTGCTGCTCGCCGTCCTGCAGGCTGCCGTTGTCGAGCAGGTGGTGCCAGGTGGCGAGGACCGCCTGTCCCGGCTCTGGGGTCGGGATCTCGGCGGGCGGGTAGGCGAATGCAGCGAAAGTGCCGGCCGATTTCGGCGCGGCCGGCATCCCAGCCAGACGGGCCAGCTCGGCCCGGACCGCCGCCGGCGTGCTCACGCCGAGGACGACGTCGAGCTCGGCCGCGATGGTGTCGAGCACTCGGGCGTCGGACTGCAACCCGGCCGCACCGATCGCCTCGCCGAAGGGCCGGAGCCGGCCCTCCCAGTTGAGGTAGCTGCCTTCCTTGTTCAGGGTCGGCGCCACCGGGAAGACCACGTCGGCGTGCTCGGTGACCGAGGAATGCCGCAGCTCGAGACTGACGACGAATCCGGCCGCGGCGAGGGCCTCGGTGGCCAGCACCGGATCGGGCAGATCGTCGAGGTCGACGCCGCCGATCAGCAGCGCGGCCAGCTCACCGTCGCGGGCGGCGGTGAGAATTCCGTTGGTGTCCCGGCCAGGCGCGGCGGAAAGCGTTGCCCCCCAGGCAGTTTCGAGCTGGGTACGGCTGGCGGCGTCGGACACGAGCCCGCCGCCGGGCAGCAGGGTCGGCAGCGCGCCGGCCTCGACCGCGCCGCGGTCACCGGCCCGCCGCGGGACCCAGGCGACCCGGGCACCGGTCGCGGTGGCGAGCCGGGCGAGTTGGGTCAGTCCACCCGGGACACTGGCGAGCCGCTCGCCGACCAGGATGACCGAGCCCTCGGCGCGCAGCGCCTTGGCGGCCACCTCGACCTCGGCGGCACTGTCGGCCAGCGCCGCCAGCACCTCGGGCTCGACGCCGGGGGCGCTCTGCAGCAGCGTGCCGCCGGCCTTGGTCAGCCCGGCGGTGGCGAACGGCGCGATGCCGAAGATGGCCGAGCCGTGCTTACGGAAAGCCTTGCGCAGCCGCAGGAAGAGGACGGGCGCCTCCTCCTCCGGCTCCAGCCCGACCAGCAGGGTGGCCGGTGCATGCTCGACGTCAGCGAACGTGACGCCACCGGATTCCGGGGTCGACCCGGCGACGAAGGCGGCCAGGAAGTCCAGCTCCTCCGCCGAATGCGGCCGGACCCGGGCGTCGATGTCGTTGGTGCCGAGCGCGACCCGGGCGAACTTCCCGTACGCGTAGGCGTCCTCGTACGTGAGGCGACCGCCGGGCAGGACGCCGACGCCGCCGGCGTCACGGGCCTCCCGCAGTCCCTCGGCCGCCCGCTCCAGGGCATCGGTCCAGGACGCCGGCTCGAGGGTGCCGTTCTCGCCGCGGACCAGCGGAGTGGTGATGCGGTCGGTCTGGGTGACGTAGCTGAACGCCCACCGGCCCTTGTCGCAGTTCCACTCCTCGTTGACCTCGGGCTCGTCGCCGGCCAGCCGGCGCAGCACCTTGCCGCGGCGCCAGTCGGTGCGCTGCGAACAACCCACCGAGCAGTGCTCGCAGACGCTGGGGGTGGAGACCAGGTCGAACGGCCGGGACCGGAACCGGTACGAGGCGCCGGTGAGCGCCCCGACCGGGCAGATCTGGACGACGTTGCCGGAGAAGTAGGACTCGTACGGCTCGTCCTCGTAGATCGCGACCTGCTCCAGCGCGCCCCGCTCGAACAGCTCGATGAACGGGTCGCCGGAGACCTGGGCGGAGAACCGGGTGCAGCGGGCGCAGAGCACGCAGCGCTCGCGGTCCAGCAGCACCTGTGAGGAGATGCCGATCGGCTTCGGGTAGGTCCGCTTGGTGTCGCGGAACCTCGATTCGGCCGCGCCGTTGCTCATCGCCTGGTTCTGCAGCGGGCATTCGCCGCCCTTGTCACAGATCGGGCAGTCGAGCGGGTGGTTGATCAGCAGCAGCTCCATGATGCCGCGCTGCGCCTTCTCCGCGGTGCCCGAGGAGAGCTGGGTCTTGACGACCATCCCGGGCATCACCGTGGTGGTGCAGGACGCGGCCGGTTTCGGCATGCCGCGGCCGTTGCCCATGTCGGTGACCTCGACCAGGCACTGCCGGCAGGCGCCGACCGGGTCGAGCAGCGGGTGGTCGCAGAACCGGGGGATCTGCAGCCCCAGCTGCTCGGCGGCCCGGATGATCAGGGTGCCCTTGGGCACCGAGATCTCGAACCCGTCGATCGTCAACGTGATGAGATCGGTCTTCTCTGGAGCAATACTCACTTAATGAGCTCCCACTAGCGTGCGGCCCTGGGTGAACGGACAGCCGCCACCCTCGTAATGGGCGACGTACTCGTCCCGGAAGTATTTGATCGACGAGGTGACCGGGCTGGTGGCGCCGTCACCGAGCGCGCAGAACGACCGGCCGAGGATGTTCTCCGACAGGTCGAGCAGCGTATCGATGTCCTCGGCGCTGGCTTCGCCGCGTTCCAGCCGTTCATAGATCTGCACGTACCAGTACGTGCCCTCGCGGCAGGGCGTGCATTTGCCGCATGACTCGTGCGCGTAGAACTCCGACCACTTCCCGACCGCGCGGACGACGCAGTCGGACTCGTCGAAGATCATCACCGCGCCGGTGCCGAGGATCGAGCCGGCCTTGGCGACCGAGTCGAAGTCCAGCGGCAGATCGAGGTGCTCCGCGGTGAACATCGGGGTCGAGGACCCGCCCGGCGTCCAGAACTTCAGCTCGTGACCGTCGCGCATTCCGCCGGCCATGTCGAGGAGTTCGCGCAGCGTGGTGCCCATCGGCGCCTCGTACTGGCCGGGATTCTTGATCCGCCCGGACAGCGAGTAAATGGCCGGACCCGGCGAACCGCCCGGACCCATTTCCTTCCACCATTCCGCGCCACCCAGCACGATCGAGGGGACGCTGGCGATGGAGCCGACGTTGTTGACGACGGTCGGCGAGTTGTAGAGGCCGTGCGTCGCCGGGAACGGCGGCTTGAGTCGCGGCTGGCCGCGGTAGCCCTCCAGCGAGTCCAGCAGCGCGGTCTCCTCGCCACAGATGTACGCGCCGGCTCCACTGTGGACGACGATATTGACGTTGAGTCCGGAGCCGAGAATGTTCTCGCCGAGATAACCGGCGGCGTAGGCCTCGCGGACCGCGTTGTTGACCCGGCGCAGGCAGTGCACCAGCTCACCGCGGAGATAGATGAACGCGGTCTCGGCCCGGACGGCGTAACAGGTGATGATGATGCCCTCGATCAGCGCGTGCGGATCGGCCATCATCAGTGGCGCGTCCCGGCAGGTGCCCGGCTCGCCCTCGTCGGCATTCACGACGAGGTAGTGCGGCTTCCCGTCGTTCTGCGGGATGAACTGCCATTTCATGCCGGTGACGAATCCGGCGCCGCCGCGGCCACGCAGGGTGGATTCCTTGGTCAGCGCGATCAGGTCGTCGGGGTCGGTCTGCAGCGCCTTGCGCAGACCCTGGTAGCCCTCGAGCTGCTCGTAGGTCTTCAGCGTCCACGAGTTCGGCGAGAGCCACCGCTTGGTCAGTACCGGAGTCAGTGGCATCTCAGGCGTCTTTCTTCTCTTGTGCGGGAATCGGCGTCGCCGGGTCGTACGACGGGGCGGTCTCGCCCTTGTCGGCCGCCATCCGGACCCCGATCAGGGTCGGTCCACCGGCCGACGGCCCGGCCACTCCGGCCTTGGTCTGCTCGTCGTCGGGATCGAAGAAACCGGCCAGCTGGCGCTCGATCTGCTTGAACGTGCAGAGCGGGGCGCCGCGGGTCGGGGCCGGGTTCCGGCCACCACGCAGCTCGCGCAGCAGCTGGTGGGCCGACTCCGGGGTCTGCTGGTCGTAGAACTCGTAGTTGACCGTCACCACCGGCGCGTAGTCGCAGGCCGCCAGGCATTCGGCGTGCTCCAGGGTGACCTTGCCGTCGTCGGTGGTCTCGTCGTGCCCGACGCCCAGGTGCTCCTTCAGCGTCGCGAAGATCTCGTCGCCGCCGAGCATCGCGCAGAGCGTGTTGGTGCAGACGCTGACCAGGTAATCGCCGGTGGGATGCCGCTTGTACATCGTGTAGAACGTCGCGACCGCACCCACCTCGGCCTTGGTCAGGCCCAGCTCCTCCGCGCACAGCGCGACGCCCTCGGGGGTGACGTACCCGTCCTCGGACTGCACCAGGTGCAGCATCGGCAGCAGCGCCGAGCGTTTCTGCGGATAGCGCGCAATGATCTCCCGGGCCTCGATCCGGGTCTGCTCGCTCAGCGCCATGCCTGCTCCCTCTGCCCGACCCGACCGGGCCGCGCGGACGTCTGGACCGTTCTCATCTGTCGCATCCACCCATCACCGGGTCCAGGGAGGCGATCGAGACGATCGCGTCGCCCATCATTCCGCCCTCGACCAGCGTGCCGATCGACTGCAGGCCGATGAAGGAGGGCTCCCGGACGTGCACCCGGTAGGGCCGGGTCCCGCCGTCGGAGACCAGATGGCAGCCGATCTCGCCGCGCGGCGACTCGATCGAGGAGTACACCTGCCCCGGCGGCACCCGGAAACCTTCGGTGACCAGCTTGAAGTGGTGGATCAGGGCCTCCATCGACTGGCCCATGATGTGCCGGACGTGATCGAGCGAGTTGCCCAGCCCGTCCGCGCCGAGGGCCAGCTGCGCCGGCCAGGCGATCTTCTTGTCCTCGACCATCACCGGCCCGGGCTCCAGCCGGTCCAGCGCCTGCTCGACGATCTTGCAGGACTCGCGCATCTCGTCCATCCGGACCAGATACCGGGCCCAGCTGTCGGCGTCGGTGTGGGTCGCGACCTCGAAGTCGTAGTTCTCGTACCCGCAGTACGGCATCGTCTTGCGCAGGTCCCACGGCAGCCCGGCCGCCCGCAGCATCGGCCCGGACAGGCCCATCGCGAGAGCGCCCGGAACGTCGATGTAGCCGACCTTCTTCAGCCGCTTGTAGAACACCGGCTGGCCGGTCAGCAGGCCGTGGTACCAGTCGACCCGCTTACGCAGGTATGGAATGAGCTCGCGGATCTGCTCGGCGCCGCCCGGGGGCAGGTCGTTGGCCACGCCGCCGGGGCGGATGTAGCCGGTGTTCATCCGCAGCCCGGAGGCCAGCTCGAAGATGTCCAGGATCCGCTCGCGGTCCATGAACCCGTCGGTCATCGGGGTCGTGGCGCCGAGCTCGTTTCCGCCGGTCGCCAGCCACACCAGGTGTGAGGCGATCCGGTTGAGCTCCATCATGATCACCCGCAGCGTGGTGGCGCGGTCGGGGACCTCGACGCCCAGCAGCTTCTCCACGGCGAGGCAGTAGTTCGTCTCGTTGAACATCGGGGCCAGGTAGTCCGCCCGGGTCAGGAAGGTGACCGCCTGCGTCCAGGTGCGGAATTCGCAGTTTTTCTCGATCCCGGTGTGCAGGTAGCCGACCACGCCGCGCGCGTCGGTGACCGTCTCGCCCTCGATCTCGATGACCACCCGCAGCACGCCGTGCGTCGAGGGGTGCTGCGGTCCCATGTTGACGACGAGGCGCTCCTCGTCGAGCGGGTCGCCGCTGCCGAAGGCCTCGTCCCAGTCGCCGCCGGTGACCGTGTAGATCCGGCCCTCGGTGGTTTCCCGTTCCCCCGCGTAAGGGTCGGTGCCCGTCGTGCTCATCGGCTGCCTCCACGGCGAAGAGTGTGTCGGCAGGTCACTTGTAGGCCCTCCGCTCGTCCGGTGGTGCGATGTCGGCGCCCTTGTACTCGACGTGGATGCCGCCGAGCGGGTAGTCCTTGCGCTGCGGGTGGCCCTCCCAGTCGTCGGGCATGAGCACCCGGGTCAGGGCGGGGTGACCGTCGAAGACCACGCCGAACATGTCGTACGTTTCGCGCTCCTGCCAGTCCGCCGTCGGGTAGACGGCGGTGACGCTGGGAACGTGCGGATCCTCGACGGTGGTCGCCACCTCGAGCCGGATCCGACGCCGGTAGGTCATCGACAGCAGGTGATAGCAGACGTGCAGCCGCTCGGCCTGGTCGAGATAGTCCACACCGGACACACTCGCGCAGAACTCGAACCGCAGCGCCGGGTCGTCCCGGACGATCTGCGCCACCTCGGCGATCCGGTCCTTCTTGATGTGGAAGGTGATCTCGCCGCGGTCGACCACGACCCGCAGGATCGAGTCGTCGAACCGCGGGTACGCCTCCTGCAGCGCGTCGTACACCTCGTCGAAATAGCCGCCGTACGGTCGTTCGGTCGAGCCGGGCGTGACCTGCCGGCGGACCAGGCCGCCGTACCCGGAGGTGTCGCCGGAGCCGGCGACACCGAACATCCCCTTGCGCGGCGTACCCGGGACCACGTGACCCGCAGACTCGCCGAACTCCTGGATCTCCCCGGTTGGCTGTTCTGGCTTGTCCTCGGAGCCCTTTTTCGGGTCGGTCATTTCGTCTCCGTGTAGGTCGGCAGACCCAGCGGGTTGCGCCTGACGCCGTCGGACGTGTTGTAGGCCTTCGACGACGCGGTGACGCCGTACCGCGGCTGGTCGACGAGCTGACGGGCCCGGATCGGGCCGAGCGGCTCATGCATGATCTTGTCGTGCAGCTTCAGGATCGCGTCGAGCAGCATCTCCGGCCGCGGCGGGCAGCCGGGCAGGTACATGTCGACCGGGACGACGTGGTCGACGCCCTGCACGATCGCGTAGTTGTTGAACATGCCGCCGGATGAGGCGCAGACGCCCATCGACAGCACCCACTTCGGCTCGGGCATCTGGTCATACAACTGGCGCAGCACCGGCGCCATCTTCTGGCTGACCCGGCCGGCCACGATCATCAGGTCAGCCTGGCGCGGTGTCGAGGAGAACCGCTCCATGCCGAACCGGGCGATGTCGAACCGGGACCCGCCGACCGCCATCATCTCGATGGCGCAGCAGGCCAACCCGAAGGTCATCGGCCACATCGACGCCTTGCGCGCGTAGTTCACGACCTTCTCGACGGTGGTCAACAGCACACCGCTCGGGAGTTTCTCTTCCAGACCCATTTTTCGTCGGCCTCCTAATCGCTTTCGGCGTCAGTTCCAGTCGAGACCGCCGCGCCGCCAGACATAGGCGTACGCGATGAAGACCGTTCCGACGAAGAGCACCATTTCGACGAGGCCGAAGATGCCCAGCGCCTTGTTGGCCACGGCGTAGGGGTAGACGAAGACGATTTCGATGTCGAACACGATGAACAGCATCGCGGTCAGATAGAACTTCACCGGGAACCGGCCGCCGCCCACCGGCTGCGGGCTCGGCTCGATACCGCATTCGTACGCGTCGTACTTGGCCCGGTTGAACCGCTTCGGCCCGGTGATGGTGGCCAGAATCGCCGAGAACACGGCAAAGCCGGCGGCCAGGAGAAACATCCCGATGATCGGAATGTAGGGGGTGAGCGTCATCCCTTACCGCACCTTCCGAGCTGGTTTTATCGTTCGCATTGCAAACGGACATACCCTAGATCGAAGTCGCCACGGCGATTGAGTAAGGCTGCCCTTAGCTGCCGAGTGGGCCGGCCCGCTCATGCCGCCGGCGCCAGGCGGGTCAGCGCGTTGATGATCCGGTCCATGGCGTCACCCCCCCGCTGATCGGTGAGGTTGGCCAGCAGCTTCAGGACGAAGCGCATCAGCATCGGGTGCGGCAGACCGTGGTGGGTGCACAGCTTCATCACCGACGGGTGGCCGATCAGCTTCACGAAGACGCCGCCGAGCCGGTAGTAACCGCCGTACGCATCCTTCAGCGCCTGCGGGTACGCGGCCAGCGCGCGCTCCCGGGCCGGGCCGGCCGGCCGGGTCAGCGCCTGGACGATCACCTCGGCCGCCATTTCGCCGGACTCCATCGCGTAGGCGATGCCCTCGCCGTTGAACGGGTTGACCACGCCGCCGGCGTCGCCGACCAGCAGCAGCCCGTCGCGGTAGTGCGGCGTGCGGTTGAACCCCATCGGCAGCCCGCCGCCGCGGGTCGGGCCAGTCGCGTTCTCCTCGACGTAGCCCCACTCCCGCGGAAGCCCGTCCAGCCAGCGGGTCAGCATTTCCCGGTAGTTGCTCTTGCCGAAGCCGACCGAGGTGTTGAGCACCCCGAGGCCGACATTGGAGGTGCCGTCGCCGAGGCCGAAGATCCAGCCGTAGCCGGGCAACAGCGCGTCCTTGCCGCCGGTGGCCTGGGAGTCCTTCAACTCCAGCCAGGACTCCAGGTGGTCGTCGTCGTGCCGCGGGCTCTTGTAGTAACGCCGGACGGCCACGCCCATCGGCCGGTCCTCGCGCTTGGCGATACCCAGGGCGAGCGCCAACCGGCCGGAGACGCCGTCCGCGGCGACCACCAGCGGCGCGCGATAGGTCGCCGGCGCCTTGTCCGGCCCGATCTCGGCGGCGACTCCGACGACCCGGCCGCGGTCGTCCTGCACCGGCGCCGTGACGTTGCTGAGCTCCTGCAGCCGGACCCCCGACTTCTGGGCCCGCCGCACCAGCAGCTCGTCCAGGTCGGCCCGGCTGCGGGTCAGCCCGAAGTCCGGGTAGCTGGCCAGCTCCGGCCACGGCAGCTCGAGGCGGAGGCCGCCACCGAGGACGCGCAGACCCTTGTTACGCAGCCAGCCGGCCTGCTCGGTGGTGTCGACACCCATCCGGATCAGCGACCGGACCGAGCGCGGGGTCAGCCCATCGCCGCAGACCTTGTCCCGCGGGTAGGCGGTCTTCTCCAGCAGCAGCACGTCGAGGCCGGCCTGGGCGAGGTAGTACGCGGCGGCCGAGCCGCCGGGGCCGCCACCGACGACGATGACGTCCGCGTCATCGGCGGACGAGCGGGCGGCCGGGCTTGCTGAGCTACCCGGGACCGGCATACCTGCGGTGGGAGTCACGGCGCTTTCCTGGAAGTTTGAATCAGCGATGTCGATCGGCGGGTTGTCGATCAGAGAATTTTGGTCGGGCGGAACGGTCAACACCGCTTGTGAACGTCTTCACTAATACGGAGGTCAGTGTACGACCGAGGATCGACTGACCCCGCGCGGGCCCCGCCTGCTCCAGGCTGTTCCCGCGCGCCACTGCCGGTTCCGGTCGCCGGAAAGCACGAACGGGACGGGCCCGTACGCAAGTGCGTACGAAGACCCGTCCCGTTCATGACCAGCGGCAGGCAGGCGCCGCCCGGCGATACGGCTAGGCGGAGGGCTTGTCTGTCGTATCCGTGCCAGCGTCGGTGCCCGTGTCGGCAGCGCTGTCGGATGCCGTCTCAGTCGCGTCCGCCACGGTCTCGGCGGGTGCGTCCGTCGCGGTGGTGGCGGCCGCTGCCGGAGCGGCCGGGTCGGCCGCTGCCGGGGCACTGTCGGCACTGTCGGCCGCATCCGTCCCGTCAGCCTTCACCTTGTCGATCACCTGGTCGGCTTTCTCCCCGGCCTTGGCGATCTTGTCGTGGTACTTGCCCTTGGTCTTGTCGTCGACGAAGTCGCCCGCCTTGTCGACGGCGGACTTGATCTGGCCCTCGCGGTCCTTGACCAGTCCCTTGAGTCTGTCGAGTAGTCCTGCCATAGCGATGATTCTCCTTGTGAGGCCCCGACCGGCGTTCTTCTTAGTGGTAACGGTACGGCGTCGTGTGAAGGAATGCGCATACAGCACCCCGTCACACGCCGCAATCGATTCGGCCGGACCCGGACGCATCGCGGCCTGTAACACTCGTAACACCTGCGACACAGGCAAAAAGACCACAAAGGACCCACAAATCAGGGGGCCGGACGGGCACCGGCCGGCTCCGCGCCTCAGGCGCTGCGGGTGCCCCGATGCAGCGCGACGATGCCGCCGGTCAGATTGCGCCAGGCGACCGACTCCCAGCCGGCCGCCCCGATCCGATCGGCCAGGCCGGCCTGGTCCGGCCACTCGCGGATCGAGTCGGCCAGGTATTCGTACGCCTCCGGCGAGCTGCTCACCCTGCGGGCCAGCGGCGGGATCGCCCGCATCAGGTACTCGACGTACACGGTCCGGAACGGCCGCCAGGTCGGCACGCTGAACTCGACGACAAGCAGCCGCCCACCCGGCCGGGTGACCCGGCGGAACTCCGCCAGCGCCGCGTCGATGTCGACCACGTTGCGCAGCCCGAAGGAGATGGTGACCGCGTCGAAACTCCCGTCGGCGAACGGCAGGCGCAGCGCGTCGCCGGCGACCAGCGGCACCGGCCGGCCGCGCGAGGCACTCAGCATGCCGACGGAGAAGTCGCAGCCCACCACGAACGCGCCGGACCGAGCCAGCGCGACGGTCGAGGCGCCCGTACCGGCCGCGACGTCCAACACCCGTTCCCCCGGAATGGCGTGCAGCGACTCGCGGACAATCCGGCGCCACCGGTAGTCCTGCCCCAGCGACATCAGGGTGTTCATCACGTCGTACCGACGGGCCACCCCGTCAAACATCGTCGCAACGGCATCCGGGTCCTTGGCCAGCGTCGCTCTGCTCACAGCGAGTCAGTCTCTCACCGCCCAATTCGCCGTTCGCCAGGCGACCTGGCCCGCGACCGCCAGCGGGAGTGGGGCGTGCCACATCCGGCCGCCTTGACCGGGTTAGCCGAAGGGTTCCAGCGGCCGTCGCGCAGCCGGTACGTAGGCTGACACCCGTGACCAGCGCCCCTGACCTCAAAGCGATCACCGTGCGCAGCGTCGGTCTGGACGCTCCCGGCCCGCTGCCGAGCCGGCTCCCCGCCGGCCCTGTCTTCTCCTGGGTCCGCGAGGGCGACGGGATGATCGGCTGGGGTGAGTTGACCCGGTACGAATGGACCGGCGGCGAGGGCGCGGCCGGCGCGGGCGCCTGGTGGCGGGACTGGTGCCGCGGTCTGCAGGTGCGCGACGAGGTGGGGTTGCCCGGCACCGGGCCGGTCGCATTCGGCAGCCTCGCGTTCGACCAGCGCACCGCCTCCTCCGCGCTGGTGGTGCCCCGGGTGATCCTGGGCCGGCGCGGCGATCACGCCTGGCTGACCACGTTCGGGGACGACGCAGCTCTGCCCGAGCCGGGCGTGTTCCCGCATCCGACGCAGGTCCGGTACGCCGACGGTGCGCTCTCTCCCGACCAGTGGGGCGCCGCGGTGGCCGAGGCGGTGCGCCGGATCCGGGCCGGCGAGCTGCACAAGGTCGTGCTGGCCCGGGATCTGGTGGCGACCACCGAGCCGCCGGTCGATGTGCGGTCGCTGCTGGTCTGGTTGGCCGATCGCTACCCGTCGTGCTGGACCTACAGCGTGGACGGCCTGGTCGGCGCGACCCCCGAGCTGCTGGTGCGGCGGCGGGGCAACCGGGTCGACTCCCGGGTGCTGGCCGGCACGTCCTGGCGCGGCTCGGTGCAGGACGACCAGCCAGATCACGCGGACTCGCGTGGGCAGGACGACACCGACGAGGCCGAGCGGCATCTGATGGCCTCAACGAAGGACCTCGGCGAGCACGAGTACGCGGCCGCCTCCACGGCCCGGATCCTCACCGAGTTCTGCTCGGAGCTGGACGTGCCGCCGCCGTCCCTGCTGCGGCTGCCGAACGTGTCCCATCTGGCCACCGAGATCGTCGGCACCCTCAACCGGGACGTGAGCTCGATCGAGCTGGCCGGCGCGTTGAACCTGACCGCCGCGGTGTGTGGGACGCCGACCGAGGTGGCGGTGGACCTCATCCCGGAACTGGAACGGATGCCGCGCGGCCGCTACGCCGGGCCGATCGGTTGGGTCGACGCCGCCGGCGACGGCGACTGGGGCATCGCGCTGCGCGGGGCCCAGGTCGACGGGGCTCAGGTGCGGATGTTCGCCGGCTGCGGGATCGTGGCCGGCTCCGAGCCCGACCGCGAACTCGCCGAGACTCAGGCCAAGTTCATCGTCATGCGCGACGCCCTGGAATCGCGCGACCGCACCTAACTTTTGCGCCCGCCCGCCCCCTTCCATGATCGACATCGAGTTGGTGTCGCTATAGCGACGCTTAGTCGATGTCGATCATGGAAATTGGGCCGGAGAAAGGCGGCGGGTCAGGTGGTGTGCGTGGAGGGGTCGGCCCAGAAGAAGGTCTCCGGGTCGTAGACGGCCGGCGTCGGGTGGTTCCACGGATTCACGAAACCGCCCTGGGCCAGGTTTTCCTTCCGCGGCACATTCTGCAGGTCCTTCTTCAGCACGACCACCTGCGGGAAGTTGGCCACCGAGCCCATGAAGAACGGCCCCTGCTGGGCGTGGATCTTCACCATCTCGAATACGTACTGGGTGCGCTTGAGCTCGTCGGACTCCAACAACGCCTTGCTGTAAAGCTTCTGCAGGGCCTCGATCGGGCCGCCCGGCTCGGGCGCGATCCGTGGCGGGGTCCGTTTCCACGGATCGACATTCTTCTCGGCGTGCTCATTGGGCGTGCCGATGGTCGTGTAGTACGCACCCTCCAGCGGCGACCACCGGGACGATTCCAACGGCACCAGCCACGGTGCGCGGACCAGGTGGTTGGGCGCGTCGCTGCATTCCCAGTTGGTGTGCGCCATCAGCTTTCCGGCCGTCCACATGTCACCGTACGACTGCGGTGAGATCGGATTCCGCCGCATCCGCAGGCCGATCTTCTTGCAGTCGGCCACCAGTTGGTCGTCGAAGGCGGCGTAGGTCTGCGCGATATCTGCCGAATAGTCGATGCTGACGGTGAGTTTCTTGCCGTTCGGCAGCTCGACGAAGCCGTCGCCGTCCGCGTCCTTCAGGCCGAGCTCGGCCAGCAGTTTCTTGGCCTTGGCCGGGTCGTGCTCGACATACGAGTCGCGCCAATTCTTGTACGCGGCCTTGCCGGTCGCGTCGGCGTGATATTCCTTCGCCTTCGGGCTCAGCGTGCCCGTGGTGAGCTCGCCCTGCTGGAAGAACAATGCCTTCAGCGCGGTCTTCCGGTCCAGCGCGTGCGAGATTGCCTGCCGGAATTTGGGCTCCCGGAAAAGCTTGCGCAGCTGAGGATCCGGGTGGTCGTAATTCAGGAAGAAGACCGGTCCGGTGCCGGAGCCACTGTCCCACAACAGGACCTCAGTCCCGGCTTTCTGCCGGGCCTGCATCATGGTCGAGACATCGGAGACGTCGATCTGATTGAAATAGCCCATGCAGAAATCGACCTTGCCCTGCTGCACTCGCAGTTTCCCGACCTGCGCGTCCTGCAACGTGTCGATCTCGATCTCGTCGAGATAGGGCAGCTGGTCGCCCTCCTTCGTGACGCACCAGTAGTACGGGTTGCGCTCGAAGGTGACGCCCTTGTTGTTGTCGAACGACTTCGTCATGAAGCCGGTCATCGTCGGGCAGTCGGGATTCCGCGCCCAGTCGGCCTTCTGCTCCCAGAGCCCACCAACGGTGTCCCAGTTCTTCGGGACCTTCTTGTTGTATTTCGGGTGGAACTGCTTGACGTAGTGGCTCGGCAACATCCAGATGGCCCCGTTGCTGCCATCCCCGCCGTTGACGTACGTCGCGAGCCGGTCGGCGAGCAGCGGAGCGGGAGCGTCGAAATTCAGCTCCAGCGTGCTTTCGTCGACCGCCTTCATCTTCACCAGGCTGCCGGTGCCGGACCTGCAGTCGTCCGGCACAGTCTGCGCGAAGTGACCCGGCAGGACCATGTCCTCCCACCAGAACAGGATGTCCGCAGTGGTCCACGGCTGCCCGTCCGACCATTTCAGACCCTTGCGGAAATGCAGCGTCCACTTGGACGCGTCCGCATTGGAGGACCATTTCTCAACCAGGCCCGGCCCCAGATCCAGACCGTCGTTCAGCCACCGCACCAGGGAATGTCCGTAGAAGAACTCCTTGTTGGAGGAGGCCTTTGCCGTTCCCTGACTGGAGAAAGTGATCATGTACAGCTTGCCGCCGTACTTTCCGCGCTTCACCCACCGGTGCGGCACCACGTACGGATTCTCCGGCAGCCGTTTCGCCAACGCGGGCAGGCCCTTGCCGCGCAACGCGGGCGCCTCGCTCAACTTGGTCGGCACCGGAAGCGGCTTGGTCACCGAACCTTTGGCCGCATCCTGGCCCGAGGCGGCCGAGCCACCACCGCCTCCGCCGCCGCTGCTGCACGCAGCCAACGTCGCCGTTCCGGCGAGCAGCGCCGATCCGTAAAGAAAACTCCGCCGGGACAGGTAATTACTTTCGACAGGCATCCACGACCCCTTTCCGCCGCGGAAGACTACGCAGCCGGCACGGGGCTTGGCAACCGGTTGCACAGAATTTTCTGGGACCGGGCCGCCAGAAAACAATTTCCTACAAAGCCGCTGCGCAATCGGCAATCCGCGCGTGCCACCAGGAAGCACGGTCGGCCGGGGCCGCGAATTCAGCCAACAAAGCAGTGTCCGGATCCGGCCGCCGCACGGCGGTCAGGCCCAACTCCGGAATCAGCGGATCGCCGGTAATGTCACCGCTCATCAGGCTGAGCGTGCCGAGTCCGCAGGCATAATCCAATTCCGGCAGCGCGGCGGCGAGCGCCAACCCCGCCGCCAACCCGACCGAGGTGTCGACCGCGGAGGAGACGACGCACGGCAGCCCGCACGCTTCGGCCACCTGCAACGCCCGGGCCACGCCGCCCAGCGGCGCCACCTTGAGCACCGCGATGTCCGCCGCGCCGGCGACGACGACCCGCATCGGGTCCTCGGCCTTGCGGATCGACTCGTCGGCGGCGATCGGCACCTCGACCCGCCGGCGTACGGCGGCCAACTCGTCCAGCCCGGCACACGGCTGCTCGACGTACTCCAGTCCACCGGCCGCCCGGTCCAGGGCACGGATCGCGGCGACCGCCTCCTGGATCGACCAACCGGCGTTGGCGTCGACCCGGATCTTTCCGGCCGGGCCGAGCTCGGCCCGCACCGCCTCGACCCGGGCGATGTCGTCGGCGAGTTGCTGACCGGTCTCGGCCACCTTCACTTTTACCGTCCCGCCCACCGCGCCGGCGCCGCCGGCCGCGACGATGCGGCGGGCCTGCTCCACATCGCAGGCCGGCACGGTCGTGTTGATCGGGATCGCGTCCCGGACGCCGGCCGGCCAGCTGGTGGTGCACGCTTCCCGGGCCGCGGCCAGCCAGGCGGCCGACTCGGCGACGCCGTACTCCAGGAACGGGGCGAACTCGCCCCAGCCGGCCGGCCCGTGCAGCAGCGCGGCCTCCCGGACGGTGATCCCGCGGAACCGGGTCCGCATCGGAATCGACACCACGTGAATGTCCACAGTGGACAACCAGTCCGTGACCACGCTCACCCCCAGCAACGTTCCGCCGATGGCTACCCTAATGACGACATGCGAACACGTCCTTTGCGGGCTGTGCACGCCCCGCTGCACCCGGATCCCATCGGCGCCTTCCGCCGCGCCGTCGCGGCGGCCCTGGACGGCGGCGACGCCCTGCTGCCGCTCGGCCGGCCGGACGACGCGGCTGTCTTCGAACCCGACCGCGGCGCCGACCCGGACACCGCCGTGGTGATCGGCACGTCCGGTTCGACCGGCGTACCCAAGGGGGTCACGCTCTCCGCGCCCGCGCTGCTGGCATCGGCGACCGCCACTCACGAGCGGCTCGGCGGCCCCGGACACTGGATCCTGGCCCTACCGGTGCACCACATCGCCGGCCTGCAGGTGCTGGTCCGCAGCGTCGTCGCCGAGACCGAAGTGTCCACCGTGGACAGTACGGATGGCTTTACCCCACAGGCATTTCTGGCCGCCGCGCAGCACCTCCCGGCCGGCCGACGGTACGCGGCGCTGGTGCCGACCCAGCTCAGCCGGCTGCTCGACGCCGGCGGACCGGCGGTCGAGGCGGCCGCCGGCTGCGCCGCGATCATCGTCGGCGGCGCCGCCGCCGCGGAGTCGCTGCTGGACCGGGCCCGCAGCGTCGGCATCACCCCGGTTACGACGTACGGCATGTCCGAGACCTCCGGCGGCTGCGTCTACGACGGGTCGCCGCTGCGCGACGTGCGGGTCGATGTGGACACCGACGGCGCGGTCCGGCTCGGCGGTCCCACCCTTGCCACCGGCTACCTGCGCCGGCCGGACCTGACCGCGGCCGCCTTCGTGGACGACTGGTTCCACACCCGCGATGTCGGCCGCTGGCTCCCCGACGGCCGGCTGGAGATCCTGGGCCGCAGTGACGACGTGGTCAACAGCGGTGGGGAGAAGATCCCGCCGATCCTGGTCGAACGCGCATTGACGGCCAACCCGGGGGTGGATTCCGCCTGCGTGGTGGGCATTCCGGACGAGCAGTGGGGCCAGGTGGTGGCCGCCGCCGTGGTCAGCGCCGGCGACGTAGACCTCGACGCATTGCGGGCCGCGGTCCGCAATGCGGCCGGCCGGCACGCCGTACCAAAGCGGCTGCTGGTCGTGACGGAACTGCCGATGCTGGACTCGGGAAAAGTGAACCGGACCGCCGTCGCCGCCCTGCTGGCGGGCAGCTGACCGGTCGCTACTCCTGCGGCTCGTCGCCGCGCAGCGCCGCCCGCAGGTTCTGCTTGGTGGTGCGCTTGCGCTCCACCCGGGCCTCCAGGTCGCCGGCCAACGCCTGGCGCGGACGCTTCAGCACCACCACCGAGATCGGCACGCTCAGCAGCAGGGCGGCCAGGATCAGATAGAACGACCGCAGCCCGATCAGATAGAGAATCCCGGCCAGGACAGCGAAAATGCCCAACCGGCCGACCAAGTAGAAACCCAACGAGCGCACGGCAATCGGCCCCAGCAGCAGTGAACAGAGACGGCTATCACGGTACGCTGCGCCGGCGGCAGGCAGCAGCCCGGCTCCGGCCGGTGCCCTTTCGCGCAGAAATCTGACCCGAAAGGCTGCCCCGCCGCCCGCTGACAGTGCGTTAGGGCCGACCTACGCTGAGTCGATGCAGGGACAACTGGCGGTATCCCATGCCGGAACGAGCTGTCACCTGTCCATCGGCCATCGGGCACACTGGGCCCTGGTGCGGGCGAACGCCTGGCCGACGGCAGGAGGCGACGGAGTGCAGAGGTCCGACACGGAGCAGCCGGGCGAGCTGGTACGCCGGGCCGCCGCGGGTGACCAGCGGGCATGGGACGAGCTCGTCGGTCGATACACGGACCTGTTGTGGTCGATCGCGCGCGGCTTCCGCCTCGGCACCGCCGATGCCGCGGACGCCATCCAGACCAGCTGGCTGCGGTTGCTGGAGAACCTCGATCGGATCAGCGATCCCGACCGGGTCGCGGCGTGGCTGGCCACGACGACCCGGCGGGAATGTCTCAAGACCCTGCAGCGCGGCAATCGGGAGCGACCGATCCCGGCCGGCCACGTCACGCTCGACGGCGTCGACGCCGGCCCGGTCGACGGCCGGCTCCTCGTGGCCGAGCGGGACGCACAGCTGTGGGACGCCTTCACCGGGATGTCCGACCGGTGCCAGTGCCTGCTCCGCGTCCTGATGGCCTCGCCGCCGCCCTCGTACGAAGCGGTGTCCGCGGCGCTGGAGATGCCGATCGGCAGCATCGGCCCGACCCGGGCCCGGTGCCTGTCCCGGCTGCGTGAACTGCTCGTCGAACGCGGCGACCTGCTCGACACCGAGCCGGCCGGACGCCGCGAGGGGAGGTCCTCATGACCGATCAGCCTGCGGGCGACCTCGTGGCCGACGACCAGTTGATCGCCCGACTCGGCCAGCTGGCCCCGGTGCTCGATCCGGCGCCACCGACCCTGTTGGACTCGGCGCGGGCGCTGTTCGGGCTGGGCCGGCTGGACGCCGACCTGGCCCAGCTGGTGCGGGACTCCGCCGATGCGCCCGAGCGGTCGCTCGAGCTCGCCGTCCGGGCCGCCGACGACGACCGGCTGCTGTCCTTCGAATCGGGTGCCGCCGGGGTCGAGATGCAGATCAGCGAGCGGGCCGACCGGCGCGACATCGTCTGCCACGTCACCGGCGTACCGCTGCGGGACGCGCAGCTGGAGACGACCATCGGCCGGCAGGCACTGCGGATCGACGACGGCGTGCTCATCGCCCGGGATCTGGCCGCCGGCCCGTTGCGCCTGCGGCTCACCACCACCGCCGGCACGTCGATCGTGACGAGCTGGGTTCGCGTCTGACGCACCACCGGGTCTGGCGCACCACCCGGGTCTGGCGCAACACCCGGTCTGGCGCAACATGGCGGGATGGGCACCATGGGTGCCGCATCCCGCCATGTCTCTTCGTCGTCAGCCGCACAACGCTGGGCGCCTGCCGAGTTCTATCTACCTGTAAGGCTGTTGCTACCTGTCAGCCTGTGCAGCGCCGTCAGGACTGCGGCGGCTCCTTGGGCTCCATTTCGATCGCCTTCTCGGCCTCGTGGTGGCCACTGGGCTGCGAGTCGACCGGCTGGGTCGGGCTCGTGGGGACCGGGGTCTGCGGCTCGGCAGGCTCGTCAGTCGGCTGGGTTTTCGGCATCTCAGATCAGACCTTCCCGGACGGCAAAAGCCACCGCGTGTGTTCGGTTACGGAGTTGGAACCTCATGGCGAGGTCATGCAGTGCATTCTTGATCGTGCGCTCGGAATAGGTGAGCTGTCCGGCGATTTCGGCGGTGCTGTACCCGTCCGCCACCAATCGCAGGACGGCGAGTTCGCGTTCGGTGAGCCCGCCGAAGGTGAGTCGGCCGTTGGCTGTCTCGGTGCATTGCCCCCGCTGCAACAGCCGGCCCAGCACGTCCGCCGGTAGCACCCCCTCCCCCGCTGCGACCCTACGCACCGCGTGGATCAGCCGCTCGGAAGTGGCTTCGGTCCGCCGGATCAGCGCGCCGGCCCCGGACTCGACCGCGGCCAACACCGCACGGCCGTCGAGCGACTCCACGACGAGCACGACCCGGTGTCCACCGCTACGTTGCACGGACCTGAGCGCATCGCTCGTATGCTCGTTGAGCGAATCCGCCACAACTACTGCCACATCGAACGCCGCGCCGGTGCCCCCACCGGCCGGGGTCGACGGGTCAGCGGAGAGGACGACCACGTCGTGTGCTGCCGAGAGCGAAGCCACGGTGCCGGCACGCAGGATGGGGTCCGCGGCATGCACCGCGACTCGGATCGTACTCATCCCTCGCCCCCTCTCCTCGAAGTCTTCGCAGCACAGATCAGCGGGACCGGTCAGGTGATACACGAGGGCCGGACAAATCCTTACCCGCAGCCAAATCCTTACCTGGCAGCGGAATTGGTACGGCGGCCCGCCGCGCGAGCTACCGGTCCCCGCCGGCGGCGCCGATGACCGCCAGCGAACTGGCTGCCGAGGCCGACCGGCTCGTCGGGGTCTCGCCGCACCGGGCCCGGCAGGTCGCGGCCCGCGCGGTGACCGCGGCCCGCGCCGATGGCGATGCGGTCGCGGAGTCGGCGGCCCACCGAGCCGACGCGCTCGCCGCCATTGCGCTCGGCCGGCTCGCCGATGCGGGGTCGGCCATCGAGTCCGCGGTAGCCGTGGCCGAGCGGGCCGGCGAACCGCAGTCGGCCGGGCAGGCCCGGATCACGCTGGCGATGGTGCTCTACCGGCGGGGCAACACGACCGCGGCGCTGGCCGAGCTGGATCGGGCGGAGGGCCAGCTGCGCGGCGCCGTCATCGGCCGGCTGCTGCTGCAGCGGGCCCTCATCCTGCAGGAATGCGGCCGGGACGCCGAGGCGCTCACCGCCTACCGCGATGCCACCCCGCTGCTGCGCGCCACCGGCGACCTGTCCCGGCTGGCCCGGCTGCACAACAATCGCGGCACGCTGCACGTGCTGCGCGGTGCCCTGCCCGCGGCGCACCGCGACCTGCTGACGGCCCAACAGCTGCACCGGCAGCTGGGGCAGGACAACATGGTGGCCGACACCGTATGGAATCTCGGCTTCCTGGCCGCCCGCCGCGGCGACGTGCCGGAGGCGCTGGCCCGCTACGACGAGGCCGAGGCCGTGCATCAGCGGATGGCGACGCCCAATCCGGAACTGCTGCTGGACCGCTGCGAGCTGTTGCTGGCCGTCGGGCTGACCGGTGAGGCCAGGGCCACCGCCGAGCGGGCGATTCCGGCGCTGCGCAGCGCCGGAATGTCGACGCACGCCGCCGACGGCACCCTGATGCTCGCTCAGGCCGCGCTGGCCGACGGCGACCCGACGGCCGCCCGGGAGGCGGCCCAGCGAGCCGTACGCACCTTCGCCCGACAACGCCGGCCGCGGTGGGCCCTGCTGGCCCGGTCGGTCGCGCTGCGGGCCGATGAACGCCGCGGTCTGCCCGCCGCCCAGCTCCGGACCGGGGCACTGCGACTGGCCGCCGAACTGGACCGGGCCGGCTGGCACGCCCAGGCGTTGGACGCCCAGCTGGTGGCGGCCTGCGCGGCGCTCGACCTCGGCCGGATCCGGACCGCGAGCACGGAGTTGGAACGCGCCGGCGCCGCGCGACGCAGCGGACCGCTGGCCCTGCGGATCCGGGCCTGGTACGCCGAGGCGCTGCTGCGCACCGCGGCCGGCAATCCGGCCGGCGCGGAACGGGCGCTGCGGGCCGGGCTCGATGCCGTCGACCGGGAACGGGCGACCCTCGGCGCCACCGAGTTGCGGGTGCACATGGCCAGCCATGCCGGCGATCTGGCCCTGCTCGGGGTGGATCTCGCCGAACGCAGCGGCTCGGCCCGCAAGGTGCTGACCTGGACCGAGCGGTGGCGGGCCGGCGCGCTGCACATGGTGCCGGTCCGGCCGCCGGACGACAGCGACCTCGCCGGCCGCCTCGCCGAGCTGCGCCGGGTGACCGCGCAACTGGAGACCGCGCAGCTGGAGGGAGAGTCCAGCGGCGCGCTGCTCGGCCGGCGTACCGCTCTGGAGCAACAGGTCCGCCAGCTGGCTCGGCGCGCCACCGGCACCCGCGTACCGGCGTTGCCGTCGCCGCCCCGTATCGAGGAGCTGGCCGCGGCCCTTGGCGACTCCGTCCTCGTCGAGTTCGCCGACCACCGTGGGACGTTGCTGGCGGTGACGGTACGGGACGGGCGCGCGGCCCTGCACCGGTTGGGCCCGCTGGAGGGGGCGGTCCGGGCCGGCGAATCGGCCCGGTTCGCGCTGCGCCGGCTGGCGACCGGACACGGCGCGGGCCAGCCGGCCCGGCAGGCGCTGACCGCCGCCGGTGCGCGACTGGATGCGGCTCTGCTGGATCCGGTGCGTTCGGTCATCGAGGACCGACCACTGGTCGTGGTACCGCCCGGAGCGCTGCAGGCCCTGCCGTGGCGGGCATTGCCGTCCTGCACCGGGCGGCCGCTGACCGTCGCGCCGTCGGCGGCGAGCTGGTTGCGCACCTCCGCGGTCGGCCGGGCGGACCCGGCCGGACGGGTGCTGTTGATGGCCGGCCCGCGACTGCCGGCCGCGGACATCGAGGTGGCGACCCTGGCCCGGGCGTACCCGGGCGCGGTCTGCCTGCGCGGCGCGGAAGCGACCGCCGAGGCGACGCTGCAGGGCCTGGACGGCGCGGATATCGCCCACATCGCCGCGCATGGCCGGCTGCGTCGGGACAACGCGTTGTTCTCCGCGATCGACTGCGCCGACGGGCCGCTCACCGTCTATGACCTGGAAGGGCTCAAGGCGGCGCCGACCCTGGTCGTGCTGTCCACCTGCCAGTCCGGGGTGGCCTCGGTGACGGCCGGCGACGAACTGATGGGTTTCACCGGCTCACTCTTCGCACTCGGCACCCGGTCGATCATCGCCACCGTGGTGCCGGTCGAGGACGCGGCCACCGCGCCGCTGATGGCGGCGCTGCACCGGCAGTTGCGCAACGGTCGCGCCCCGGCCACCGCGCTGGCCGCCGCCGCGGCGGAATTCGACCACCCGGTCAGCGCGGCGGGCTTCGTCTGTTACGGCGCCGGCTGACGACGCCAGCTGACCACAGGTCGACAGCCGTACGGTCGGAGAGAGTCCCCCACAGCTCTCTCCGACCGTGCCCCCCGTTGGCGACCCCCCGTGCGTCACCGCAGAGCAGAACAGCGACGGCCGCCGGTGATACACCTGCCGCTGATATAAGGGAAAGCGCGTATCGCGAGATCGTCCAGACCGCCTCAGGAAGTGATCAATCCCCTAGTCTTCCGCCGAAATACGCTGAGAGATGCCACGGGCTCTTCGATTCTCGGGACAGACCGGCACCGACAGTGCTGTACTCATCGCCACAACCAATTCGAGCAGGATCGGGACGCCGGATCATGTCTGATCCGGCTCGTGTTCGTACTCGTATTCGTGCCAGGGGGGCAGGGGAGGGATGATGGATCCACGGGAACGTCTCATGACTCCCGGCGAAGTCGCCACGCTCTTTCGGGTTGACCCGAAGACCGTGACCCGCTGGGCTGCCGCCGGCCGCATCCACAGCATTCGCACCCCAGGCGGGCACCGACGCTTCCTCGAGTCCGAGGTGCAGGCGTTGCTCAAGGAGCTGTCCGGCGAGGGCGACGGCTCCTCGTCAGCGGCCACCTCCTGAGTCGGTTGACCGCCGGACCACGCCGGACCGGGTGGATTCTCACACCCCACGCCCCACCGACCCTCCGCCCGCTACGCTGGGGTTGGTAGGGGGTGGTCCGCACGTGATCGGAATCGTTGCGTTGCTCGTCGTGGCCGGCTTGGCGGTCATGCTCTGGCGGCTCGTCGCCAGCCAGCACTCTCACCAGCACAGCGAGGTGTCCACGCTGGCCAGGCCCGTCCGCAAGCCCCGTCGAGCCCCGGCCCTACCGCCGGACGACGACCCGGAATTCCTGGCCGAGCTATCCCGACGGACCCGTCCGGACGACGAAAACCCCTGATCCTGCCTGGTAAACGTCAGCTCGCCGGATACTGCGGGCCGGCCGGTCCCGGCCAACCCTGCTGCAGGGGCATCCCGTACGGCTGTTGCGGCTGACCCATCCCAGGCGGCAGCGCCTGCAGCGGGAATCCGGCCGCGACATGAGCCGCCAACTCCAGCAGAGCGTCCCGGCTGGACTGACTCAGCTCCGCCAGGTCGACCTCGGCGCCCAACTCCAGGTGCGCGTCATACGGGATCCGGGTCACCGAACGGCACCGGGCCGCGAAGTGACTCTCCAGCGCATCAATGTTCACGCCGCCGGACTTCGGCCGGACCGAGTTGATCACCGCGAGACTGTTGGCCACCAATTCCGAGTAGCCGTGCGCATCCAGCCAGTCCAGCGTCGCGCTGGCGCTCCGGGCGCCGTCGACCGATCCCGAGCTGACCACCACAATCTGGTCCGCGAGCGCGAGCACCCCGGCCATCGCCGAGTGCAACAGGCCGGTGCCGCAGTCGGTCAGCACGACGTTGTAGAACCGCTCCAGCACCCGGGCGACGCGCCGGTAGTCCTCCTCACCGAAGGCCAGCGAAACCGACGGGTCGCTCTCCGACGCGAGCACCTCCAACCGGTCCGGCGACTGGGAGGTATAGCGCCGCACGTCGGAGTAGCTCTGGATCTGCTCGGCGTCGTTGAGCAAGTTGCGTACGGTCGCCGTCGTCTGCAGCGGGATCTTGCCCGAGAGCGTGCCGCGGTCGGGGTTGGCGTCCACCGCGATCACCCGGTCACCGCGCAGCGATGCGAGGGTCGCGCCGATGCAGACGGTCGAGATGGTCTTGCCGACGCCGCCCTTGAGGCTGATCACGGCGATTCGATAGCAGCCGTGCACCGGCACCGTCGCCTGTGCGATCAGCTCCCGGCGCCGCTGCTCGGCCCGCGCGTGACCGGGCCGGACCGAGATGGTCGAGACCGCCTTGCGCAGACCGCGCGAGCTCCGCGATCTGCGGCCGATCAACGCCTCTGCGCTCAGCTCGTCGGTGCCGCCGGGCTGCCCCGGAACGGATGACGGCCCGGCCAGCTGGAACGGTGTCGGCAGTTGTTCGGCGGGCACCTGCTCACTCGCCGCCCATTGCGGCGGGCCGGCCTGGGCGGGCGTGGTCGGCGCTCCGGGCCGTCGCTGGGCAGCCGCCTGCGGACCGGTCGGCGGGCCCGACTGCTGCGCTCCGGCGTCCCACGGCCCGAACGGCGCCGGCTGTGGCGGCGTCGGAGCGGGCCGTGACTGCGGCGACTGGCGTGGCGGCCGTGACTGTGGCGGCGGCGGCTGGATTGGCGGCGGCTGAGTGGGCGGCCCGGACTGGACGGCAGGGATTCCCCGCTGCCCGGTCTGGTAGGCGTCGGTCCACACGAACGGCGGCGTCTCCGGCGGCCTGGGTGGCGCCTCCTCGACCGGCCGGGCCGGCGGGGAACTCCGCCCCGGCTGGACCTCGGTCGACTGTGCAGGCGGCGCGGGTTGCTGCGGCGCGGCCTGCCACTGCTGCTGGTGCGGCGGCGGCTGCGGCGGGTAGGGCTGCTGGGCGTACGGGTACGGCTGTTGGGGCACCTGCTGCTGCGGCGGTGCCGGCTGGTGCTGTGGGGATGCCTGCTGCGGCGGGAAGGGCGCCGGCGGTTGCTGGACCGAGCCGGGCTGCGGGTGGCCGGCCTGCAGCCAGGGGGCGCTCGGCTGGCTCGCGATCCACGGTCCCGGAGCAGCCGGCTGGCCGGAAGCGGCCTCCGGCGGCGGGGCCGGAGGCGACCACGCCACGGGCCGCTGCGGCGGTGACCAGCCGTAGTTGGGCTCGGCCACTGATGCCGCGGGCCAAGCCTGCGGTTCAGCGGCGGCGGCCGCCTCCGATTCCGCGGAATCGGCCTGTTCGGCCACGGCACCAGGCTGTTGGTCTGAACTGTCCACATCGGACACTGTGTCATCGGAGCGGGACAGGGTCGCACGTACCCCGTCGGCCGGCAGCACCACCGAGGCGGAACCCCAGGGCGCGTCGGTCGCCAGTGATTCCGGTACGGACGGCGCCGGACCTGCCGGCGGGTTGTGCCAGGCCGGCTCGGGAACGGCACCGGGCGGCAACCATCCGCCGTTGCTCACCTGCTGCTGCGGCAGGACGGCCGGCGTACCGTTGGGCTCCGACCCGACTTCGTCCGACTTCGGCTGTTGCGCGTCACCCAACATGCTCTGGAACGCATCCCACCGGGCCACCGCGTCGGCATCCTGCTCGTCCTCGTCGGATTTGCGTCGCCAACGGCTCACGATGGACCCTCCTCCCTCCGCCGGTCGGGCGCCGCCCACAGCCCTGCGGCGTCCAAATGTGACGGTACCGGCAGGGGCCGGTCCGTGCCCATGAGAATGCGGACGAAAAGCCCAGCGATCTTGTGACCGACCCAACTGCGACGGCCGTCAGACTGAGCCGGCGGTCAGACGGTCGAAACGGCTTGTCAGTTCAGTCCGGCGTAGGAGTGCAGGCCGGAGACGACGATGTTCACCACGAAGAAGTTGAAGATCATCGCGGCGAAGCCGACGAGGTTGATGTAGGCCGCCTTCCGGCCCTTCCACCCCGCGGTGGCGCGGGCGTGCAGGTAGGCGGCGTAGGTGATCCAGGTGATGAGCGCCCAGGTCTCCTTGGGATCCCAGCTCCAGTACTTGCCCCATGCGGCCTCGGCCCAGATGGCGCCGCACATGATGCCGAAGGTGTAGATCGGGAAACCAAAGGCGACCGTACGGTAGGCCATCCGATCCAGGCTGGCGGCCGAGGGCAGCATCGACCCGACCGAGCCGAGCCGGCCGGGCTGCGCGCCGATCGAGGCCAATCGGTCGGCCCGGATCCGTACCAGGTAAAGCAGCGTGCCGACCGAGCTGACCATGAAGATGCCAGTGCCGATCGCGGCGGAGCTGACGTGAATGGCCAGCCAGTACGAGTGCAGCGCCGGGACCAGCGGCTCGGCCTTCGCGTAGAGCACGGTGCCACCGAGGAACATCAGCACGATCACCGGGAAGAGCACGAAGCCGCCGAGGTAGCGCAGGCGCGGCTGGCGGATCAGCACGGTCAGGAAGGCGACCACGGCGACGAGGCAGGCGACCGAGGTGAACTCGTACATGTTGCCCCACGGCACCCGGTCCACCGCGGCGCCGCGGATCGAGACCGCGGCGGCGTGCACCAGGACACCGAGGATGAGGAGCGCGACACCGATCCGGCCGAACCGTTCCGCATTCAGCGAATCCCGGGCAGCGGAGTCGGTCGGCGGCGGAGTGTCGCTCGGCGGGGTCTCGGCCCGCTCGACGCTCGCGGCGCCCTCGACCGGCGCGCCGGCGCCGACGAGGACCTTGGCCGGCGCCTGGGCGGCGGCGCTGGTACGGGCCACCCGGCCGCGGCGACCAAAGGCGTACTCGCCGCCGAGGCTCACCATCGCCACCGCGTAGGCGACGATCGAGAACGTGTAGAGCGTGTCGGACAGATGTGCCAGCGCGGTCGTACCCAAGGTCTCAGTCCTCTCCGTCTGGCCCGGAGGCCGGGTCACGCAACCGGTCGGTGATCCGACGGAACTCGTCGCCGAACACGCCGGTATCGGTACGTGCCAGTCCCCCCGCCTCGACAACCGTACGATGCGGGGTTTCCTTTGCCACTGCTGGGGTTGCCGGTTGGTTTGTGGCCGGCGTGATGCGCAGCCAGAGCCGCCGGCGCCGGATCCGCATCGACAGCAGCAGTCCGATCAGGATGCCGGCCGCCGCGATCAGCACGATCCGCTGCGATGGGTCCCTCGAGACCTGCAGGTTCGCCCATTGCTTGTAGCCGGTGAAGGTGATCGCAGTGCCGTCCTTGAGGGTGTACGTCTGATTCACCGAGAGATTCTTCTTCCCGACCTGCTTCAGCGCGCCGTTGTCGACCTGATCGCGGTCGAGCGAATAGACGGACTGCGGCTGGCCGGTGTCCAGGCCGAGGTTGCCCTCGTAGACGAAGATCGCGACCTCCGGGTCGGTGGCGTCCGGCCAGGCCGAGGTGAGGACGCCGGCCTGGCTCTCGGCCGCGGTCGGCACGAACAGCCCGTCGATGCCGATCTGGGTGGGCGACGCGTCCGGCAGTTTGATCGCGCCCTGCGAGGTGAAGGCCGCGTCCTGCGGCAGGAAGGGCGCCGAGACGTTCTTGAAGACGTGCCCGCCGGCGTCCCGGACGGTGAAGGTCGGCGAGAACCCGTGACCGAGGAGATACAGCCGCAGCCCCTCGATCCGGAGCGGATGATTCGACCGGAGAACGTATTTCTTCTCCGGGCCGGAAAGGCCTTCGGTGTAGCTGATGTCGCCGCGGAAATCCGACGCCGTCCCGTCGCTGTCGTAGGTGGCGGTGAATTTGTGCAGCGTCGTGCAGAACGGCGCGATCGAATTGCCGTGCACCAGTTGGCCGGGGCTGAACGAGTCGTACTGCTGCACGGTGTTACAGAATCCCTGCCCGTCCTGCACGATGATCGAGCCGCTGTAGCCCCAGAGCCGGCCCGCCGCGACGGCCAACAGCAGCACGGTGAGCGACACGTGGAAGAGCAGGTTTCCGGTTTCGCGCAGATAACCCTTCTCCGCGGAAACCGTGACCGTGCCGGATTCCTCCTCGCGGGAGATGACCCGCCAACGGCCGCGGCGCAGGGCCGCGACGGCGCGACCGGCGAGATCGTCGGCGCTCTCGTCGGATTCGTACGAGGTGGATTGCGGGAGCTTGTGAAAATGCCGTGGCGCCTTCGGCGGTTTGGCCCGCAAAGCCCTGGCGTGCAACCGGATCCGCGGCACGAGACAGCCGATGAGCGAGACGAAAAGCAGAATGTAGATGGCCGCGAACCACGGGGCGCCGAAGACATTGAACAGCGACACCTTGTCCATCAGCGGGCCGATGGTCTTGTGCGCCGCGAGATAGGTGTCGACCTTCTGCGGATTCAGCGCGCGCTGCGGCAGCAGCGAGCCGGGCACCACGCCGAGGGCCAGCAGGAACAGCAGGACAAGTGCCGTACGCATGCTGGTCAGCCAGCGCCAGGCGCGGATCAGGTTCCGGAATCGCCGCCCGGGCGGCGGAGTGACCGGCGCCGGTTTGGTGGAGAGGCTGTCGAGAGTGTCGGTGACGACGGCTGCTTTTTCTGGAGCAGTCTTTTCTGGCGACGTCGTCACAGCAGCGTCCCGATGCCGCCGTGGCTGCCGACCCAGGCCCGGAAGTAGGTCATGAACTCGTCCCACCAGCCGCCGACGATGACGATGCCGAGGACGACCAGCAGCGCGCCGCCGAACCGGGTCACCCAGATCGCGTGCCGCCGCACCACGCCGAAGGCCCCGATTACCCACCGGAAGCCGAACGCCGCCAGCACGAACGGAACGCCCAGGCCGATGCAGTAGGCGACCGACAGGAACGCGCCGCGGCCCGCGCTGGCGCTGGAGAAGGCGAGGGTCTGCACGGCGCCGAGTGTCGGCCCGATGCAGGGGGTCCAGCCGAGTCCGAAGAGGACGCCGAGCACTGGAGCGCCGAGCAGGCCGGTCTGCGGCAACTTGTGGATGCGGAAGTCCCGCTGCATTCCGGGAATCAGGCCGACGAAGGCCAGGCCAAGCAGGATGGTGACCGCGCCGAGCCCGCGTTCGATCGCGTGCTGGTGCACGTACAGCGCCCGGCCGAGGCCGCCGAATGCCGCGCCATAGGAGACGAAGACGGCGGTGAAGCCGAGTACGAACAGCGCCGAGCCGGCGAAGGTGCGCCGCCGGCCGCTGTGCCCGGTTCTGGATCGCCCGCCCCGCGCCCTGGCGACCCGCGCCTTGGGTCGGGCAGCGACCGCGACGCCGCCGGTCGGCTTGGCCGCGCCGGCCGCGGTCGGCTCGACGCCGCTCGCGTCCCCGTCCGTACGATCAGCGTCGTCCACCGTGGACTGCTCCGAGCCGGCGAGCCCGGTGACGTACGACAGGTAGCCGGGCACCAGCGGCAGCACGCAGGGCGACAGGAAGCTCACCAGGCCGGCGACCATCGCGACCAGAGCACCGAGGATCAGCGGGCCGTCGGCGACGGTGTGCGCGAAGCTGGCGCCGACCCCACCGGCGATCATTTCTCCGCCAGCAGCGGCTTGACGACCTTGCTCAGGTCGTTGTCGAGGAGTGGGGTCACGTAGACGCCGGCGACCCGACCCTTGCGGTCCAGCAGGATCGTGGACGGGATCGCGTTGGGGTTGAAGTTGCGGAACGTCAGCGCGGCGCGGCCCTGCGGATCCCAGAAGTTCGGGTACGTGATGTGCTTCATCTTGATGAACTGTTCGGCGTTGCCTTTGTCATCCTTCACATCCACGCCGACAATCTGCAGCCCGCGGGCCTGCTCGGCGGCGTACACCTTCTGCAGGTCCGGCGCCTCGACCCGGCACGGCGGACACCACTCGCCCCAGAAATTCAGCGCCACCACCTTGCCGCGGTAGTCGCTGAGCTTGGCCGACTTCCCGTCCAGCAGCGTCCCGGAGAAGGGCGGCGCCTCGTGCCGCTTGCCGGCCGGGATCACCTCGCCCTTCTTGGTGGCGGAGACGAACCGGTACTGGTCGGCCGCGTTCTGGTCGACCGCGTCGCTGCCGCCGGAGCAGGCGCTGGCCGTCATTATTGTGACGCCGGTAAGCGCCAGCAGCAGTCGGAAGCCTCTGGCGCGTCGGGGAAGAACAGCAGCGCGGCGCATCGCCGTCCAGTGTGACGCTCGCGCTGTTGATCATTGGCCGCGGGGTCGGCGCGGTGGCAGCTCCGGTCACCTGTTCTGCGATTGAATGTCCGGTTTCACGTCTCCGCGGAGGCGCCGCGACGTGCCCGGCATCACGCTTCCGGCCGGTTTCGGGGCGACGCTGTGGATGGACCGGCGGAATTGTCGGCCCTCGATGCTGGGGTCGAGGCATGTTGGAAATCGCATCGGAGCCGCCCAGCGCCGCTCCCCCAGACCCGCCCGACTCCAGCGGCCTGTCGCTCACCGATCTGGAAGACCAGATCTGCGCGACCGCGGCCAGCCTCGCCGCGCAGACCTGCCGGTGGCTGGAACTTCTGGCCGAGTTCGAGCGCCGCGAAGGCTGGGCCGGTTGGGGCGTCAAGTCGTGCGCGCACTGGTTGTCGTACCGCTGCTCGATGGGCCCCGGCGCCGCCCGCGAACACATGCGGGTGGCGCGATCGCTCGCCGAGCTGCCCCTGCTGCGGGCCGCGTTCGGTCGGGGGCAGCTGTCGTACTCCAAGGCCCGCGCCCTGACCCGGATCGCCACGGCCGCGAACGAGGCCGAGCTCGTCGACCTGGCCCTGACCGCCACCGCGGCGCAGCTGGAGCGGATCGTGCGCGGCTATCAGAAGGCGAACGAGACCGCGCTCCGGTCGTACGAACGGCGCCGGCACCGCTGGCACTGGGACGAGGACGGCATGTTGATCGTGCGGGCCCGGCTGATGCCCGAGGAGGGCGCGACCTATCTCGCCGCCCTACGATCGGCCCAGGCTGCCGCGACCACTCCAGTCGACAACACTCCCGATGAGAAGGCATCGGCCTCCCGCCGACCCGATCCGAACGGGACCGCCGGGGCCGACGCCCTGGTGATGATGGCCGCCGGGTTCCTGACCAGCGCCGGGAGCGCCGACTGTTCCGGTGATGACCGCACCCTCCTGGTGGTGCACGTCGACGCCGAAACCCTCGACGGTGGCACCGCGGCTCCGCAGTCGGTCTCGGCCCGGTCGGCGCCGACGAAGCCGCGCATAGTCGGGGTGCCGGATGCCGGCCCGCGTTGCCGGATCGAGGGCGGCCCGGGCCTCGCACCGACCACCGCGGCGCGGTTGGCCTGCGACTCGGCGGTGGTGGCGATGCTGCGCGACCGGGACGGGCACGTGCTCGATGTGGGCCGCCGGACGCGGCGGATCAACAGCGCACTGCGCCGGGCACTGCGGGCCCGCGACCACGGCTGCCGCTACCCCAGCTGCACGCGGGTCCGATTCCTCGACGCCCATCACGTCCGGCCGTGGTCCAGCGGCGGCCCGACCGAGCTGGACAACCTGATCCTGCTCTGCTGGCGGCACCACACCCTCGTCCACGAGGGGCTGGTGTCGGTCAGCGTCACCGCGACCGGCGATTTGCTCTGGAGCCGACCTGACGGCCGACCGGTCCCGTCCGTCTACCTGCATCCCGGCGCGGCTCCGCAGCCCCCCGGGACGCCGTTCGACCCGGACTCGCTCCGGCCGCGCTGGGCCGGCGAGGAGCTTGACCTGGGTTGGGCCGTCGCCGGGTTGTTGCAACCGTTCCGACCACAACCGTTCCGACCGCCCAGGGCAGCTTGACGCCGTCCGGTCAGGCGCCCTTGGTCGCGTTGGGCGAGGTCGGCCCGGCCGGCTCGAAGTAGTCGATCTCGACCAGCTTGTCGTCCTCGTAGACCAGGCTCGTCACGGAGGCCAGGCCGCACTGCCGCTTGCGCGGGTCGTGCCACAGCCGCTTGCCCTCGAGCTTGAGCCGGGCGGTCCAGATCGCGAGCTGATGGCTGATGCACACCGCCTCGTGACCCATCGCCGCATTGCGCGCCGCCGCGACGGCCTCGAGCATGCGATCGGCGATCTCACGGTAGGGCTCGCCCCAGGACGGGCGAAACGGGTTGTACAGCTTCGCCCAGTTGCGCGGGCTCTTCAGCGCCCCGTCGCCGACGCCGAACCGCTGCCCCTCGAACGCGTTGCTCGGCTCGATCAACCGGCCGTCCAAGGCGACGTCCAGACCTGTCGTGGTGGCCAGCGGCACGGCGGTTTCCTGCGCGCGCTCCAGCGGGCTGGACACCAGATAGGTGATATCGCGGGTCGATAATTCGCGCGCGGCCTTTTCTGCCATTTCCTTTCCGGCGGCGCTCAAATGGTAATTCGGCATCCGTCCATAGAGGATTTTCTCCGGATTCTCGACCTCGCCGTGCCGCAGCAGGTGTACGACAGTCTTGGTCATGAGGCGCCTTCCGTTGTGGGGGTGGAATTCGCCTGGATTTCGGCGGCCGCGCGGGCGGCGATGGGTAGGGCCGCGGCGATGCGGCCGAGTGCTTCCTCGTCGTGGGCGGCGGAAAGGAACCAGGCCTCGTACGAGGACGGCGGCAGGTATACGCCGTTGCTCAACATGGAATGGAAGAACGCCGCGAAGGCCGCGGTGTCCTGCTTTCGCGCGTCGTCGTAATTCCGCACGTCATGGTCGGCGAAGAATACCGAGAAAAGGCTGCCCGCCGTCTGAATGTGGTGCGGTACGCCGGCGACGGTGAGCGCCTCGTGGGCGAGGCGGGCCACCTCGGAGGCGGCCGCGTCGACGGTCGCGTACACGTCGGAGTCACACTGCCGCAGCGTCGCCAGTCCGGCGGAGACGGCGACCGGGTTCCCGGAGAGCGTGCCGGCCTGATAGACCGGGCCGGCCGGAGCGAGATGGGCCATCACGTCGGCGCGGCCACCGAATGCGGCGGCCGGCATTCCGCCACCCATGACCTTGCCGAAGGTGAACAGGTCGGCGTCGACCGGGTCGAGTCCGTACCAACCGGCCGAGCTGACCCGGAATCCGGTCATCACCTCATCCAGCACCAGGAGCGCGCCGGCCGCCGAGGTGGCCGCGAGCAGTTCGGCGTTGAAGTTGTCCCGCGGCGGTACGACGCCCATGTTCGCCGCGGCCGCCTCGCTGATGACGCACGCGATGTCACTGCCGTGCTCGGCGAAGGCCGCCCGGACCGCAGCGATGTCGTTGTAGGGCAGCACAATGGTGTCCGAGGCCTGCGCCCCGGTGACCCCGGGAGTGTCGGGCAGAGCGAAGGTCGCCATCCCGGATCCGGCCGCGGCGAGCAGCGCGTCGACGTGCCCGTGATAGCAGCCGGCGAACTTCACCACCTTGCTCCGGCCGGTGAAGCCGCGGGCCAGCCGGATGGCCGACATCGTCGCCTCGGTGCCGGAGTTGACCAGCCGCACCTGTTCGACCGGCGGCACCCGCCGGACGATCTCCTCGGCCAAGTCGACCTCGCCCGCAGACGGCGTGCCGAACGACAGGCCGTGCGTCGCCGCGTCCCGTACCGCACCGACGACCGCCGGGTGCGCATGCCCGAGGATCATCGGCCCCCACGACCCGACCAGGTCGACGTACTCCCGTCCGTCGGCGTCGGTCAGGTAGGCGCCCCGACCGGACGCCATGAACCGCGGCGTACCGCCAACCGCACGGAAGGCGCGTACCGGCGAATTGACACCGCCGGGCGTCACCGCCTGGCCGCGCGCGAACAACTTCTCGGACGCCGGTGCGTCCTGCGGGTAGGTCATGCGCACAGTCTTTCAAGCGCCCGCAACGAGGCAGCAGCCGGCTCGGCCGTCGGGCACGCGGAAATAAATGACACTTTGCTATGAAATGACGCGTAACCGATTCGTTGCCGAACTCGAGCGTGGCCCGAGCCACATCTGGGTAGGACGCGATGGAACGAATTCCGTTTCAACCAATGCATGGGGGTGACTGTCGTGGCAGCGCACATGCGAGTACCACGCACACGAGGTCTGCTCAGTGGCCTCTTACTTGTTCTTCTCGGAGCCTGGGGCGCACTTATCGCCTTTATCGGCCCCTATTTCCACTTTGCTTTTACACCAGACAACACGTGGACCTACACCAGCGGCCGGCTCTGGCTGGAGGTTCTGCCGGGCGCGGGCGCGTTCCTCGGCGGGCTGATCGTGCTCGGCAGCGCCCACCGGGCCCGGGCCAGCATCGGTGGGTGGCTGGCCGCGGCGTCCGGCGCCTGGTTCGTCGTCGGGCTCCCCCTGTCCACCCTGTCGGGGATGCCGCATGTCGGCACGCCGACCGGTGGCACCACCCGGCAGGCGCTCGAGACGCTCAGCTTCTTCTACGCGTTAGGTGCCGTGATCGTCTTCCTGGCCGCGTTGGCGCTCGGCCGGTTCGCGGTGGTGGGCGTCCGTGAGACGCAGGCCGCCGAACGGGATGCCGCCGAAGAGCGGGTGTCCACTGTGGATGAGACCAGCTACTACGACCACGAACCGGTTGGCGCCGCCGGAACGACCGCGACGCACACCACTGCCGACCCGACTGTCGCCGAGCCGACTGTCGCTGCACCGGCGGCTGCCGCGTCGAACCAGGAGACCGTGGTCACCCGTGGGCCGGCACCGACCCGTGGCGCCGATCAGTACGGCGACCAGAACCCCAACCCCAACCCCAGCCCGAAGGCCGAGCCCGAACGGGACCGGCTGGGAACGTACGACGAGGCATGGGCGCAGAACGACGCCGGCCTGCCGCCGGCACCGCCGGTCGGCGACGCAACCGTGACCGACGACGACTCGGCCGGGCTGTTGCACCGGTTCCGTCACCGTCATGCGGCGCACGCGAGCGGTCCGCACGACGGGACCACCAGCTAACTGTCGGCAGCCCCCCGAAACGCCCCTACGGCGCGTCGCCCCACGACCGCCGTAGGGGCGTTTTTACCTGTCCCGCCTGGCCTCGAGAAGGGAGTCACGCAGCCTGTCGGGATGGCGGCACGGCACCACGATCACAGTGCCGTCGACAAGCCGGACAGGCATCGCCGACCGCCCTTTCGGGACAGCCATGCCGCCACCGAGAATGCGCGCTCCGACCGGCGGGCCGCCCGCCTCGTCGTCCTCGAAATAGGAAATATCCACAGTGGACAATGGAATGGTCTCACGGCCCACCCGCAACCTGGTATCGGTCACGGTTACCGAGCCGAACTGCATACGGGCGAAGGCCGCGATCGCCACCACGCCACCGATTGCCAGCAGCGCCAGGGCCCAGCCAAGCGTGTGGGCGTGGTGTCCGGGCAGCGCGAGATCGACGATGAAACCCAGCAGGCAGAGCCCGACGACCGCGCCGACCGGGCGCCATGAGGCGGCCCGCTCGGCGTATCGGGCGTCCTCGGCCAGTCGCTCAGCCATGCCCGGCCTCACCATGTCCACTGTGGATCGATGCCGTCGACATCAGTCGAGCCAGCCGGCGACCTCCACCGCCCAGTAGCTCAGCACGATGTCCGCGCCGGCTCGCCGGATCGCGGTCAGCGTCTCCAGCACGGCGCGGCGCCGGTCGATCATGCCGGCCGCGGCGGCGGCCTCGATCATCGCGTACTCACCCGACACCTGATAGGCGGCAACCGGCACGTCCACGGCGGCCCGCACCTTCGCGAGCACGTCCAGGTACGCCAGCGCCGGCTTCACCATCACCGCATCCGCACCCTCGGCCAGGTCGAGCGCGACCTCGCGCAGCGCCTCGTCGACCGAGCGGGCCGGGTCCTGCTGGTAACCGGCGCGGTCGCCGGACTTCGGCGCCCCCTCGGCCGCCTCGCGGAACGGGCCGTAGAACGAGGACGCGTACTTCGCCGAATACGCCAGGATCGGAATGTCGCTGAATTCCGCATCGTCCAGCGCGGTCCGGATCGCGGCGACCTGGCCGTCCATCATTCCGCTGGGCGCCACCAGGTGCGCGCCGGCCGCGGCCTGCGCCACGGCAATTTCGGCATAGCGCTGCAGCGTCGCGTCGTTGTCGACCTGACCGTCCGGGCGCAACGGTCCGCAGTGGCCGTGGTCGGTGTACTCGCACAGGCACAGATCGGCCATCAGTACGGTGTCGTCGCCCAGGTCCGTACGCAGCGCACGCAGGGCCTGAAGCAGTACGCCGTCCGGTGCGTCGGCCTGCGTCCCGAGCTCGTCCTTCTCCGCCGGGATGCCGAACAGCATCAGCCCGCCCACACCGGCGCCGACCGCGGCCGCGGCCGACTTCCGCAGCGACTCGACCGTGTGCTGCACGACGCCGGGCATCGAACTGATCGCCACCGGCTCGTCGATGCCCTCCTTGACGAACATCGGGAGCACCAGGTCGGCCGCGGTGATCCGGGTCTGGCTGAACAGCCCGCGCATCGCGGGCGAGCGACGCAGCCGACGTGGCCGCACCGCCGGAAAGCCGCCGGGGTTGCCGGGCGGGGTTGAGGCAGCATGCCGGCGACCCCGTCGGCCTGACTCGCGACCCGATTCCCGACCCGGCTCGCGGCGCGACTCGGCCTCGGCCCGCGCCGCCGCCCGGGACTGCCGCGGCTGCTCCGGCTCGGCCGTGAGTACGGGCGCAGGGTCGGTCTGCGGCTCAGCCGCGGCGGCGGGCGGCCCGGTGACAGCCGACGGAACGGCGGCAGCCGGCGGAACGGCGGCAGCCGGCGCGACCGTGCCCGGCCCGACGGCCGGCACCTGCTCGGTCGGCGGATCCGGCACCTGCGCCCGGTCGACAGCCGGTGGCTGCGGAATCGGGTTCGCGTTCTTCGGGGCCGCATTCGCCCGAGGCGGAGGCGCGGGTGTCGCAGGTGTCGCGGCCGGAGCCGGTCCCGCAGCAGGAGCCGGTCCCGCAGCAGGAACCGGGGCCGCGTTACGCGGCGGCACCGCGCCGGCGGGCGGCGGGCCGGCAGCAGGCGAACCGGCCCCGGGTGAACCCCCGGCCGGACCTGGGCCGCCCGGCCGCCGGCCGGGATCGGTGTCCCGGGCCGGCGGCTGCGGCGGTGGGGCGACCAGCGCGGTCTCGATCCGTACCGTCGCTTCCTGACCGTTCACGTTGCTCATGCCGTTTACCCGACCGTGCGGACCGTTGTCCGGCATCGGCGTGCTCCCCGCTTGCGCACTCGTGTCGGACATGGCGCTACCGCGCGGTCTTGCTGCGGGAGCTCCGACGCCGCGGCGGCGGGCTGGCCTCGCCGGCCTCCCGCAACGCCAGCGCGTGCGCCGCAAGCGCGTCGACCAGTGCCGGCACCAGCGCCTCGTCCGGCTGCACATCGACCCGCAGACCGAACTCGCGCGCCGTCTCGGCCGTCTTCGGGCCGATGCAGGCGACGATCGTCCGGGCGTGCGGCTTGCCGGCGATGCCGACCAGGTTGCGCACCGTCGAGGACGAGGTGAAGCAGACGGCGTCGAAGCCGCCGCCCTTGATCGCCTCGCGGGTCTCGGCCGGCGGCGGCGCGGCTCGCACCGTGCGGTACGCCGTGACGTCGTCGATCTCCCAGCCCCGGTCACGCAGCCCGGCGGCGAGGGTCTCGGTGGCGATGTCCGCCCGCGGCAGCAGCACCCGGTTGATCGGGTCCAGCACCTCGTCGTACGGCGAGAAGTCGGCCAGCAGGCCCTCGCTGGACTGGTCGCCCGAGGGCAGCAGCTCCGGCGAGATGCCGTACGCCCGGACCGCGTCGGCGGTCGACTCGCCGATACAGGCGATCTTCACGCCGGCGAACGCCCGTGCGTCCAGGCCGAACTCGTCGAACTTCTCCCGGACCGCGCGCACCGCGTTCACCGAGGTGAAGACGATCCACTCGTACCGGCCGGTGACCAGGCCCTTGATGGCCCGTTCCATCTGGGCCGGGGTCCGCGGCGGCTCGACCGCGATGGTCGGCACCTCGGACGGGACCGCGCCGTGCAGCCGGAGTCGCTCGCTCATCGCGCCGGCCTGGTCCTTGGTCCGCGGGACCAGCACCTTCCAGCCGTACAGCGCCCGGCTCTCCCACCAGGACAGCTTTCCGTGTCCCTTGGCGGCCGGGCCGATGACCAGCACCAGCGGCGCCGGCAGCTCGGCGGTGTCCCGCTCCAGCGCGTCCAGCGTCGTCTCGATGGTCCGCTCGGACAGCGTGGTGCCACCGCTGGTCGCGGTGACCGGGGTGTCGCCGCGGCGGCCGTGCTCGACCAGGGCGGCGGCCAGCTTGCCGAAGTCGCCGCTGACGCCGGTGAGCACCAGCGACCCGGTGGCCTGGGCCAGCGAGGACCAGTCGAGGCTGTCGACCTCTTCGCCACGCAGGTCGACGACGGTGCGGGCGCCGATCAGGGGCACACCGGCGTAACCGGGGACACCCGAGTCGACCGCGACACCGGGTGCCACGTCGAACGGCACCGTCGTACGGGCCACGGCCTGGCACTCCTTGACCACCGCGGCGGTGGTCAGTGGGTCGCCGGAAATGAGGCGGATCACCTGGTGGCCGTTGCGGGCCTCGGCGACCAGCGTCTTGGCGACGCCGGTTTCTCCGGAATCTTCGGCCGGCTCGGAGCCAACCGTACGAACCTCGGCCGCGGAAACGGCGAGGATCGCCGTGGGGACATCGGGATCAGCCAATATCAGGTCGGCACGGCGCAGCGCCTGCTCCGCGTGCAGAGTCAGCAGGCCGGGGTCACCCGGACCAGCGCCGACAAAGGTGATCCGGCCAACGGGCTTTCTTGGGCGGGTCATCGTGAACTCCCCAACAGATCGGAGACGCCTGCGGCCAGCAGCTCGGTCGCGAGACCGTGCCCCAGACGCGCGGCGTCAGTAATGGATCCGGTGGCCTCCCGGCGAACGGCGGTGGTGCCGTCGAGCGAAGCCACCACACCACGGAGAACCAAGGTGTCGTCTTTGTTTTCGGCCAGCGCGCCAAGGGGCGCACTGCAGCCTGCTTCCAACGTCGCCAGCAGCGCCCGTTCGGCGGTGACCGCCGCACGGGACGCCGGATGATCCAGCTCGGTCAGTCGTGCCACCAGGTCGAGATCGTCGTCCCGGCATTCGATCGCTAACGCCCCCTGTGCGGGCGCCGGCAACAACAGCGTCGGGTCCAGCGGCTCGGTCACGACGTTGGTCCGCCCGAGCCGGGACAGCCCGGCCATGGCGACAACCACCGCGTCCAGCCGCCCCTCGGTGACCATCCGCAGTCGGGTGTCGACGTTGCCGCGGATTGCCACCAGCTCCAGGTCCGGCCGCGCCGCGCGCAGCTGGGCCACCCGACGCGGTGCGCCGGTCCCTACCCGCGCACCGGTCGGCAGCTCGTCGAGCCGCAGCCCGTCACGCGCCACCAGTGCATCCCGCGGGTCTTCTCGCTCCGGTACGGCGGCCAGGGTCAGGCCCGGGGCCGGAGCGGTTGGCAGGTCTTTGTACGAGTGCACAGCCAGGTCGATGTCGCCGGCCAGCAGCGCGTCGCGCAGGGCCGAGACGAAGACGCCGGTGCCACCCAGCTCGGTGACCGGCGCCCGCGAACGGTCGCCGGTGGTGCTGATCTCGATCAGCTCGACCGATCCGGAGATCGCGTCAGCGACCAGGCCGGACTGGATCTTGGCCAGCGTGCTGGCGCGGGTGCCCAGTCGCAAGGTGGGGCGCATTGTCGGCACGCTCATCCGCCCTCCTCGCTCGGTCCGCCGCCTGCTGCGGGGAAAACGCACGATCCGGTCGGGTCCTCGACGACGGCGGCACCGGTGAGCGCGTCGACCGCCTGCGGACCCAGCTCGAAGAGGGTCCGCAGCGCATCGGCGTACACGCTGCCGCCTGGCGAGCTGGCCAACTGCTTGACCCGGACCGTCGGCCCGTGCAGCAGGGTCGAGACGGTACGGCGGACCGTACGGGCCAGCTCGGCCCGTACCCGCGGGTCCAACCCGGGCAGCTTGGCGTCCAGCCGCAGCAGCTCCGCGTCGACCACGTCGGAGGCGCGGGCCCGGAGCGCGGCGACGGTCGGCGCCACCGCGACCGCCCGCTGAGCGGCCAGGTAGCTGTCCACGTCGACCGAGAGCATCCGCTCGGCCTCGGCGACCGCGGCCGCGTCCGCGCCGCCGGGCGCATCCCGGACCGCCTCAAGGTCGAGGTAGGTGACGCCCTCGATCGTGGCCGCCGCCGGGTCAACATCGCGCGGCAACGCCAGGTCGAGGATGACCAGCGGCCGGTCGGGCCGGGCCGCCATCGCGCGGCGCACCGCGTCGGCGGTGACGACCACACTGGTCGAACCGGTCGAGGTCAGCACGATGTCGGCGACCGCGATCTCCTCGGTGAGCTGATCCAGGCCGACCGCCCGGCCACCGAGCTTCTCGGCCAGCCGGGCGCCGTTGTCCGCGCTGCGGTTGGCCACGACCGGCGGCAGCGCGCCGGCCCGGCCGAGCGTTGCGCCGCCGAGGGCGCCCATCGAGCCGGCCCCGACGATCAACGCCCGCCGATCGGTCAGCGGACCGACGGTCGCGGTGGCGAGCGCTACGGCCTGGCCGACGACGGTCGCCCCGGCCCGGTCGATCGTCGTCTCGGCGTGCACCCGCTTTCCGGCGGACAGCGCCCGCTGCACCAGATCGTGCAGCGCCCGTCCGACGGTCTGTTGCTCGACGGCCAGGGCATAGGCGCTGCGCAGCTGGCCGAGGATCTGGGCCTCGCCGACCACCATCGAGTCCAGCCCGGCGGCGACCCGGAAGAGGTGATGGCAGGCGGCCTGCTCGTAGTGCACGTAGAGGTAGTCGCCGAAGTCCGCGACGTCCATGCCGGCCTGCCGGGCCAGCGCGGAGGACACCTCGAAGACGCCGCCGTGGAACTTCTCCACCTCGACGTATGCCTCGATCCGGTTGCAGGTCGAGAGCACCAGAGCCTCGTTGACGTGCTCACAGTCGCTGAGCTCGTGCAGCACCTTCGGTAGGTCGTCGGCGCCGATGACGGCGCGCTCAAGGACCGAAATCGGCGTGGTGCGGTCAGACAGGCCGATGACCAGCAGGCTCATCCGACTTCCTCCCAACCCGCGGCCTTGCGTTCCTCGTGGAAGGACAGGATCTGCAGCTCGACGGCGAGATCGACCTTGCGCACGTCCACGCCGTCCGGCACCGACAACACCGCCGGGGCAAAGTTCAGGATGCTGGTGACGCCGGCCGCGACGAGTTGGTCGCAGACGCCCTGGGCCGCCTCGGCCGGGGTGGCGATGACACCGATTGAGACGCTCTCGGCCCGCACCACGTCGGGCAGGGTCCGTACGTCCAGGACCGGCAGGCCGCCGATCTCACTGCCGATCCGAGCCGGGTCGGCGTCGAAGAGTGCGGCCACGGCGAACCCGCGACTGGCGAAGCCGTCATACCCGGCCAGTGCGTGGCCCAGGTTTCCGACGCCGACCAACGCCACCGAGCGGTGCGTGTTCAGCCCGAGAACGCGGGAGATCTGCTCGACCAGGATGCTCACGTGGTAGCCGACGCCACGGGTGCCGTACGACCCGAGGTAGGAGAGGTCCTTGCGCAGCTTGGCGGAGTTGACGCCGGCCGCCGCCGCCAGTCCCTCGGACGAGACGGTCGTGGTGTTCTTCTCGGCCAGCTCGGTCAGTGCCCGCAGGTAGATAGCCAGCCGGCCGACGGTGGCTTCCGGGACGGTACGGACGCGGGCCCGGGCGTCCTCCTCGGACGCTTCGCTGTCGGCGCCGACCAGCTCGTCGGTCAGGTCGTCCGGTCGGCTCGCGTCCACCGTCGGTTCGGACTCCTCGGCCGGCAGGGCGGCACGGCCGTCGCGCGCCGGGATGTCGACGATCGCCGGATTGGCCGCCAAGGCGACATCGCCGCCCGCGGACGGACGTGGCTTACCGCCGCGCTTGGCTGCGCCGGCCGCCTTGCGGGCGGCTTTCGCGGCGGCGCGGGCGGCCCGGACCGCGACGCCGTGACTACTCAGGTCACGGCCGTCCACTGGTCCTTCAGGCGCCTCACCGGGCACTTGTCGGTCGGTCACATCTGCTCCTGACCGCCAGCACCGACGAACCCTGCCTACCGGGTCGCCGCGATGCTGTGGTAGCGGTATCTGCTTTTCGACACGTTAGCCGCTTGTGAACGCCTGCACAAAGTCGCGCGGCAGGCCCTCGATCTGGTAATGCGCGATCAGTCCCACCGTCCCGCCGCCAACGCGCGCCGCAGCCGCTGCTCCTCGACCCGCCAGAAGCCGTGTTCGGCGCCGTCGATGAGGATGACCGGTATCCGGTCGCCGTACTCGGCGCGCAGCTCCGGGTCACTGTCCACATCGGTCTCGGTCAGCGGTACGCCGAGCTCACCGGTGATCCGATCCAGCTCGACGCGCGCCTCTGCGCAGAGGTGGCAGTCGGGACGGCTCAGCAACGTGACCTCGTGGGCGGGCATTCTTCTGTTGTCCTCCTGGGGCGGGTGCTACGAGTCCGAGCGTAGTCGCGCCTTGCGCACCTTCCCGGTCGCCGAATGCGGCAGTTCGCCGACAATCTCGAATTCCGTCGGACACTTGAACCGGGCCAGCGACCGGGCACACCACGACGCCAACTCCGCGGCGCCGGTGCCACCGCCCGACCCGGTCAGCACCACGAATGCCCTGATCGCCTCGCCGCGGTGCTCGTCCGGAATGCCGACGACGGCGGCCTCGGTGACCGCGGGATGCGCCAGCAGTACGGCCTCTACCTCGGCCGGGTAGACGTTGAACCCGCTGACGATGATCAGCTCCTTGCGCCGGTCGACCAGATGCAGGTCGCCGTCCGGATCGAGGTAGGCGACATCGCCGGTGGCGAACCACCCGGCGTCGTCCGGCCCGTCGAGGCCGTCCGGCCAGTAGCCGGAGAACAGGTTGCGGCCGCGCACCACCACCTCGCCGGGGTCGCCCTCCTCGACCGGCTCGCCGTCCTCGTCGCGCAGCCACAGCTCGACCCCGGGGATGGGCCGGCCAATCGAGCCCGGCTTGTCGGGGAAACCGACCGTGCAGGTCAGCACCGGCCCGGTCTCGGTCAGTCCGTACCCCTGCTGGATCGGCACGGTGGTGATGGCCCGCAGCCGTTCGGCCACCGCGGCCGGCAGCGGAGCGGCACCGGACATCGCCAGCCGTACCGTCCCGAACCCGGTCGCCACCGCGCCCGGCTCGACCGCCGCGGTGGTCCAGGCCCGGTACATCGCGGGCGCTCCGAGCACGCTGGTGACCCGGTGTTCGGCCATCACCGCGAGGGTCTCGACCGGGTCGAACCGGTCGACGAGCACGCCGGTCGCGCCAGCCCGGGCCAGCATGCCGAGCCCGGGACCGAGGCCATACACATGGAATAGCGGCAACGCCAGCAGCAGCACGTCATTGGCCTGCAGCACCGGCGGATCGAGCCGCCCGCACTGGTCGAGGTTGCCCAACAGTGCGCGGTGGGTCAGCATCGCGCCGCGCGGCCGGCCGCTGGTGCCGCTGGTGTAGACCAGCGCCGCGACATCGGTGTGCCGGGCCTCGCCGGGGGTGCCGGTGGCGATCAGGTCGGCCAGCCCGTGGGCGCCGTCCGGGATCTGCCGGCCGGCGACGATCAGCTCGGTGACGCCGAGTCGTTCGGCGGCGACCGAGGCGGTGACCAGGACGCGGGCGGCGGAGTCCTCCAGAACGGTGGCGAGCTCCGGCTCGGTGAAGGCCGGGTTGATCGGTACGACGGTGAGACCGGCGCGCAGCGCGCCGAAGAACGCCGGCGGGAAGTCCAGGGTGTTGCCGAGCTGCAGGCCGATCCGGTCGCCGGGTTGCAGGCCGAGGGCGATGAGAGCGCCGGCGACGCGTTCGACCTGGCCGGCCAGCTCGCCCCAGCTCAGGGACTGGGTCCGGTGGATCAGCGCGGTCCGGTCCGGTGCACGGAGCGCGGCATCCCGCACCAGATCGGCAAGCTGCTCGCTGCTCATGTCCGTACCCTTCCGTCCCGTTCCGCATCCCGCCCATTCCCCGCCAATGTGGCGTTGGGGCACCTAGATTGCCCCAATGCCACATTGGCGCGAAACGGAACTGGCTGAAGCTGGAAGAGGAGTATGGCAGCGATGAAGGCCAATACGAGCCGAACTCACGCCACCGCCTTCGACGCGTTTACCGAGGTGTACGACGCCGGCCGCCGACGCCTTCCGCCCGATCTGCTGGCCCCGGCGTTCGCAGCGGCCGGACTCGGCGGCGGGAGCCGGGTCATGGAGGTGGGCGCCGGCACCGGGCAGCTCACCGCCACCCTCCTGGACGCCGGTATGCGACCGGTGGCGATCGAGCCCGGCGACCGGATGCGCGAGCTGTTGTCGCGCCGCTATCCCGGCCTGCCGATCCGGTCCGGCTTCTTCGAGGACCAGCCGGTCGAGGCCGGGGCGTACGACGGCATCGTCGGCGCCAATTCATGGCACTGGGTCGATCCGGCGCGCGGATACCCACTGGCCGCGTCGCTGCTCCGGCCCGGCGGCGCGCTCCTGTTCTACTGGACCTTCTCCGTGCTGGAGCCCGGCGTGCAGCGTCGGCTCAACGCCGAGGTCTTCACCGGCCCGTACGCAAATCAGGCCCGCGACCCGGACGAAATGCCCGGGTACGTGGAGGAGATCACGGCCGCCGGCCGGCAGGAAATGGCCGCCTCTGGCGATTTCGCGGTCAGCTGGTGGCAGAGCACGGACGACACGTTCGAACTCCGGCTGGCCGGCTACCTCGACTATCTGCGGTCGTTCGCCGACATTGCCAGCCTCGACGAGCCGGCGCGGGCGCACCTGGCCGAGCGGGTCACCGAGATCGTCGGCCCGACCGGCTCGCTGTCGATGACCGACCGGGTCTACACGGTCGTGGCTCACCGGATTCGCTGACTCCGAAGGCTTGACAGCGATAACTTACCGACGATAACTTATCTCGGGTAATCACTCGGGAGGAGTTGTCGTGCTGACCCGAATCGCCAACCTCGGCCTACGGGCGCCGCGCCGCCTGCTCGGCATCGCCGCGCTGCTGCTGGCCGCCGCGGCGGTGTTCGGGGCGCCGGTCTCCCGGCACCTCTCGGCCGGCGGATTCGCCGATCCAGGCGCCGCCTCGACGAAGGCGAACAACCTGCTGGCCAGCCGATTCCACGCCGGCGACCCCAACCTCGTACTCCAGGTCAGCGGCAGCAAAGCCCGCACCGAAGGCACCCGACTGGTCCAGGAACTCAGGCAGGAGCGGTACGCCAGCCAGGTCACCTCGTACTGGACCGCACCGGCCGACCTCAAGCCTGGGCTGCGCAGCAAGGACGGCCGCAGCGGTCTCGTCGTCGCCCGGGTCGCCGGCGACGACGACTCGGCCCCCAAGCGCGCCGCCGCCATCACCGACCGGGTGCTCGCCCACCCCACCGCCGGCTCGACCGTGCGCGCCGGCGGCATCGCGACCGCGTACCACCAGGTCACCGAGCAGGTCAGTCGCGACCTCGCCATTGCCGAGGCGGTCGCCGTTCCGTTGACCGTACTGGCGCTGATCTGGGTCTTCGGCAGCCTCGTCGCGGCACTGCTGCCGCTGGCCGTCGGCATCGTCTCGATCGTCGGCACGCTGGCGATCCTGCGTGGATTGGCGCTCGTCACGGACGTCTCGATCTACGCGATGAACCTCACCACCGCCCTCGGCCTGGCGCTGGCGATCGACTACAGCCTCTTCATCGTCAGCCGCTACCGCGAGGAGACCCGGGCCGGCCGCGCGCCCGCCGACGCGGTCCGCCGGACCATGCTGACCGCCGGGCGTACCGTCCTGTTCTCCGCGTTGACCGTCGCGCTGTCACTGGCGGCGCTGCTGGTCTTCGGCGTCTACTTCCTGCGTTCGTTCGCCTACGCCGGTATCGCCGTCGTCGCGCTGGCCGCCGGTACCGCCCTGGTCGTACTGCCGGCGCTGCTGGCGCTCCTCGGGCCGCGGGTCGACTCGCTCGACCTACGCGTTCCGGTACGCCGCTGGCTGCGCCGACCGTCACCCCGGGAGGTCGCCCCGGAGCGCACCTTCTGGGGCCGGACCGCGGCGGCCGTGATGCGCCGCGCGATCCCGGTCGGGCTGGCCGTCACCGCCCTGTTCCTTCTTATCGGCTCGCCCTTCCTCGGCATCCGCTTCGGCTATCCCGACGACCGGGTGCTGCCTGCCTCGGCGTCCAGCCATCAGGTCGGCGACGCCCTGCGCAGCGACTTCAGCGCCAACGCGGCGGCCACCATCACGATCGTGGCGCCCGACTCGGCCGGTGCCTCGCCGGCCGCGTACTCGGCGGCCCTGTCCCGGATCGCCGGCGTGACCGCGGTCAGCTCACCGACCGGCACGTACGCCGGAGGCAACCGGATCGCCGCCCCCGCCGGCGCGCCGATGAGCGCGCACGGCAGCAGTTATCTGGTCGTACGCACCAGCCCGGACCCGATGTCCAGCGCCGGGAAGCGAGTGCTCGCGGCGGTCCAGGACCAACCGGCGCCGTGGCACGTGCTGATCACCGGGGCCGCCGCGGAGAACGCGGACAGCCTGCACTCGCTCAGCGCCAGGCTGCCGCTCGCCCTCGGCCTGATCGCGTTGGCGACGTTCTGCGTGCTGTTCCTCTTCACCGGCAGCGTGGTGCTCCCGATCAAGGCGCTCGTGCTGAACACGCTGTCGCTGGCGGCGACCTTCGGCGCGATGGTGTGGATCTTCCAGGACGGACACCTGCCCTGGCTGTTCAGCGCAACGGTCACCGGATACCTGGTGCCGACGATGCCCATCCTGATGTTCTGCCTGTCGTTCGGAATCTCCATGGACTACGAGGTGTTCCTGCTGTCCCGGATCCGCGAGGAGTGGCTGGCCTCGGGGCGCACCCCGGCCGACAACACCCGCGCAGTCACCCTGGGCCTGGGCCGGACGGGCCGGCTGGTCACCGCGGCGGCGCTGCTGATGGCGATCGTGTTCGCCGGCCTGGCGACCGGGCAGGTGTCGTTCATGCAACTGTTCGGCACCGGACTGACCCTGGCCGTGCTGATGGACGCGACGCTGGTGCGCGGCATTCTCGTGCCGGCGTTCATGCGACTGGCCGGCCGGGCGAACTGGTGGGCCCCGGCACCGCTGGCGCGATGGCACGAGCGGCACGGCTGGACCGAGGCGGACGCCGGCAGATCCGACAGAACCGGCCGGCCCAGCGGGACAACGGACCGCCAGGTGGTCAAGACTGGCTGACATGGCCACCCCGAGACGGCGCGCGCCCCGCGGCAGCGGCGAGCAACTGCGCGGCGAGATCCTGGCCGCGGCCAAGACACTGCTGGCCGACACCGGCAACGCCGACGCGGTCTCGATCCGGGCCGTCGCCGACGTCGTCGGGGTCACCTCGCCGTCGATCTACCTGCACTTCGCCGACAAGGAGGCGCTGCTCGAGGCGGTCATCGCCGACGTCTTCGTCGAGTTGGACGAGCAGATGAATGCCGGTCCGGACGACCTGTATCCACTGGAACGCCTGTGCCAGCAGGGAATGGCGTACGTACGGTTCGCGCTGCGCAGTCCGGAGCACTACCGGCTGGCCACCTCCGCGGCCCGGACCGAGGTGGGGCACGTCGACCTGGTCATGCGGACCTCGGCCTTCGCGCACTTCAGCGACACCGTCGTGCAGTGCATGAAGGCCGGCATCTTCACCGAGGGCGATCCGGTGCCGATCGCGCTCGAACTCTGGGCCGCGGCGCACGGCATCGCGTCGCTGCTGATCGCCAAGCCGTACCTGCCCTGGGGCGACGTCGAGGCAGTCGCGTACCGGGTGCTGCGGGCCGCCGGCGTCGGGCGTTCGGTATCGGACTACCTCGGCGAGCCGACGCCGGAGGAATTCGCGGCCTGGCGCGCCGGCCTGCCGCAGCGCTAGCCCGTCGGGGCGGCGCCATCGGCAGTCCGCCGGACGGCCCCAGTGGCCTTATCCCGACAAGGTAGATAGTCTCCGATATCTGTTGCCACGGACTGGCTGCCCAGACCGTGACAATCGATCAGGTACAGGGACAACAGGCCATGTACGGACCGTCCGTGACCTCGGGCGACATGTCGGGTGAGAGGCGCGATGACTGCGTACGCCGCGGGGGCTCCCGTTGGTCTGGGTGCCCTCCTCGCTGCCGTACGCGCATCGGTCGGCGTGCCCACCCAGACCGCGCCGATCCAGAAGGCGCCCGGCAAATCCGCGCATCCCGCTCCGCGGCCGCGTACCCCGGTCGACGAGCCGGTCAGCAACCGGACCCCACCCAAACCGCGCCCACGACCCCGGCCGTACCCGCGCCCGGAGGTGCAGTCGCCGGAGCCGCCGCCCCAGCCGGAACGCAGCGAGTCCACGTCCGACGACGTCTGGCCGATCGTCGCCGCGGCGCAGGGCGGCGACGCCGGCGCGTTCGCCCAGCTCTACGACCGGTACGTCGACCTGGTCTTCCGCTACATCTACTTCCGGATCGGTGACCGGCCGACCGCCGAGGATTTCACCAGCGAGACGTTCCTGCGGGCGCTGCGCCGGATCGGATCGTTGGCCAACATCGGGCGCGACCCGGGCGCCTGGTTCGTCACCATCGCCCGCAACATCGTCCTGGACCACGTGAAATCCAGCCGCTACCGGCTGGAGGTCACCACCGACCAGATGTCCGACATCGAGCGCAGCCAGGACGGCCCGGAGAACGCGGTCGTCGACCGGCTCACCAACGAGACCCTCCTGGCGTCGGTGAAGCAGTTGGGCTCAGAGCAACAGGAATGCATCGTGCTGCGCTTTCTGCACGGCCTGTCCGTGGCCGAGACGGCCGCCGCGATGGGCAAGAACGAGGGCGCGATCAAGGCCCTGCAACACCGCGCCGTACGCCGGTTGGCAACCCTCGTACCGCAGGGCCTGCGATGAGGGGCCCGCTGCTGGGCCGCGCGGCGAAACGGTTCGCCCACTCCGTCGACGCGCCGACCCGACACGGCGCCAGCCGCGGCGACACCAACACCCGCGAGTTGGTCGGCATCACCCACCAGCTGCAGTCGGTGCAGTTCGACGTCGCGCCCACCGACGACTTCCGCAGCCAGCTGCGCCAGCGCCTGATTGCGGTCGCCACCGTGCAGGGCATCGGAGAAACCCAGCCCAGCAAGGAAACCCAACCCAAAGCGGAGCCGACGGGCACTCTCGGCGACCTGCTGGTGCCCCGGCCCCGGTCGCCGCTGACCGAACGCATTTCCGAGACCCGGCAGCGCGCGCACCGCCGGGTCGCCTTCGCCGCCGGCGCGCTGACCACGCTGGTGTTGGTCGGCGGACTGGCCGTCGCCGAGAGCGGGCACGCTCTTCCCGGCGATGCGCTGTACGGCCTGAAGCGCACCACCGAGAGCGTCCAGTTGTCGCTGTCCGGCAGCGACGTCTCGACCGGCCGCGAGCACCTGAATCTCGCCTCGACCCGGCTGTCCGAGGTGACCAAGTTGATCGGACGCGGCGACACCGCGGCCGGCAGCTTCCGGTACGTCGCGGGCGGCGGCGGGCTGACCGCGCACCAACGGGCGCTGGTGACCTCGACCCTCGACGACATGGACCGGCAGACCACCCAGGGCACCCGGCTGCTCACCACGGCCGCGGTCAGGTCCGGCAACACCGCACCGCTCAACGACCTGCGCAGCTGGGCCGGTAAGCAGAGCCGCGCCATGCATGGCCTGCAACAACGGGTCGGTAAGCCGACCTCCGATCGGGTCGGGGCATCGGTCAGCGTGCTCGACCACGTGGTCAGCCGCGTCGGTGGGCTGCTGAACGGTCCGGATTGCGCGTGCCCGGCCGGCTCCGATTCACTCGGACCGCTGCCCTGCAGCACCTGTCCGGCGCCCAAGACGCCGCACGTGCCGTCGAGTGCCGCGGCCGAGCCGACCGGCCCCGCCTCGACCACACCCGGCAGCAGCAGCTCGAGCAGCACCGGGCCGTCGACCTCCAGCACGTCCAGCCGCTCCACCTCGCCGCGGCGGTCGGGGTCCTCGTCGAGCACCTCGCCCAGCGGCCAGCCCAGCACGTCGCCCAGCCAGTCGCCCAGCAGCCTGCCGAGCGCACCCAGCTCATCCAGCTCGCCGACTCCCACCGGGGTCCTGCCGAGCGGGATCCTGCCGACCGACGGCGTGCCCTCGCACAGCCTGCTGCCGAGTTGGCTGCTGCCGAGCCTGATCCCGCCCAATCTGCTGCCGTTCGGCAACTGAGCGCGGATGCCGCGGCGCCGCACCCGCAAGGCCGTTGAACGAGCCCGACTAGCCGGCGAGGCCGCGGCGGCCGCGGCCGAGGTACCTCCCGCGGATCCGCCGGTGCCCCCGGCCGCGGGACCGACGGTCGTACTCCCCGACCGGCAGGCCGCCGCGTTCTTCGACGTGGACAACACGATGATGCGGGGCGCGTCGATCTACTACTTCGCCCGCGGCCTGGCCGCCCGGCATTTCTTCAGCAGCCGCGATCTGGCGGCCTTCGCCTTCCAGCAGGTCAAATTCCGGATCGGCGGCCGGGAGAGTCACGGCGACATGGTGAACGCCCGTGAGTCCGCACTGGCGTTCGTGGCCGGCAAGGACGTCGCCGAGATCACCACGCACGCCGAGGACATCTACGACGAGCTGATGGCCGAGCGGATCTGGTCCGGGACCCGGGCCCTGGCCGAGGCACACCTGGGCAACGGTCAGCGGGTCTGGCTGGTCACCGCGGCGCCGATCGAGCTGGCGTCGATAATCTCCCACCGGCTCGGGCTGACCGGCGCGCTCGGCACGGTGTCGGAGATCGCCGACGGTGTCTACACCGGACACCTGGTCGGCGAGCCGCTGCACGGTCCGGCCAAGGCGGCGGCGGTGCAGGCGCTGGCAATCCGCGAGGGCCTGGAGCTGGACCGCTGCGCCGCGTACAGCGACTCGATCAACGACCTGCCGATGCTGCAACTCGTCGGCCGGCCGGTCGCGGTCAACCCGGACGCCGCGCTGCGCGCCCACGCCCGAGAGGCCGGATGGGAGATCCGCGACTTCCGCACCGGCCGCAAGGCAGCGAAGATCGGCGTACCGGCAACCCTGGCCGGTGGCCTGCTCGCCGGCGGAGCGGTGGTGTTGGCGGCCCGCCGCCGTGCTCACCGCTCATTCCTCGCTCAGAAGAAGGCCGACCTGCGCCGCAGCAGCAGCTGGTAGAGCGTCTGCTGGATTGTCTCGCGTACCTGGTCCGTCAGGTTGAAGACGAGCATCGGATCGTCCGCCGCGTCCGGGCCGTACTGGTCGGTCTGAATGGGCCGGCCGAATTCGATCAGCCATTTCGACGGCAGCGGAATGGCGCCGAGCGGGCCGAGCCACGGAAAGGTCGGCGTCAACGGGAAATACGGGAGTCCGAGGAGTCGGGCCAGCACCTTCGCATTGCCCAGGATCGGATAGATCTCCTCGGCACCGACGATCGAGCACGGAATGATGGGTACGCCGGCCCGCAACGCGGCGCTGACGAAACCGCCGCGGCCGAAACGCTGCAACCGATACCGCTCCCGGAACGGCTTGCCTACGCCCTTGTAGCCCTCCGGCCAGACCCCTACCAGCTCGCCAGCGGCGAAGAGCCGCTCCACGTCCTCGGCGCAGGCCAACGTGCTGCCGCCCTTTCGGGCCAGGTCACCGACGACCGGCGCCCGGAACACGAGATCGCCGCCCAGCATGCGCAGGTGTCGCTGCGCGGGATGTTCGTCGTGCAGCGCCACCGTCGTCATCACCGCGTCCATCGCGACCGTGCCGGAGTGGTTGGCGACGACCAGGCCGGGACCCTCGAACGGGACATTCTCGGTGCCGGAAACCTCGACCCGGAACCATTTTCGGAACAGCGGCCGGAGCATCGGGACGAGCACGTTGTCGGTGAGGTCGGCGTCGAAGCCGAACTCGTCGATCTCGTACTCGCCGGTCAAGCGGCGCCGCAGGAAGGCGAGCGCCTCGCTCAACATCTCCGGCTGGTCAGTCATCGACCGGTCCAGTGAAGACACTCCGCAGCCGTTGCTCGAAGCCGGCAACGACACCGGGATCCATGATCGGCCGGACGTCCTGGCCGCGCAGGTAGTCCGCCAGCGTTCCGGCGGTGTCGTACCGCGGCTGGTACCCGAACTCCGTACGCAGCCGGGAGGTGTCGACGATCCGGCCCAGATTCAGCAACCGGGTCTGTTCCGGGAAAACCTCGATCCGGCCGACCTGGCGCAGCAGCCGCCCGACGACTCCCACCGCCGGGCCCGGCACCGGTAGCGACACCCGGCCGGCCCGCCGGATCGCCTGAGACAGCGTGAGAACACCGGCGCCGGCGACGTTGACCACGCCGGTGTAATCCCCCAACGCGGCCCGTTCCAACACCGCGATCGCGTCGTCCTCGTGCAGCAGCTGAATCCGCGGGTCGAAGCCGAGGACGGTCGGCACCACCGGCAGCGCGAGATACCGCGACAACGGACTCGTGATCGTCGGCCCGAGCACGCTCGCCAGCCGCAGCACGCAGAGTCCGATGTCCGGTCGGCGCCGGCCGAAGCCACGCAGGTAGCTCTCGATCTCGGCCGAGTCCTTCGCGTACCCGGACCGCGGCTGCGACGGCGGCTCGGTCTCCTCGGTGAAGGCGGCCGGGTCGCGCGAACTGCTGCCGTACACGGCGGTCGTCGACTTCACGACCAGACGTTGTACGCAGTCGGACTTCTGGCACGCGGCCAGCAGCTGCATCGTCCCGATGACGTTCATTTCCTTCATCACCGACCGGCCGCCGCCGGTCACCGCGGGCGTCGCGGCGATCGACAGGTGCACGACGGTGTCGACCTCGGCGGTCGCGATGACCTTGGCGATCAGGGGATTGCGGATATCCGCGCGGACGAACTCAACCCGGCCGAGGCGCTCGGTGAGTTCTGGGTCGGGGGCCACCGTGTCGACCCCGATGACCCGGCTCACCGAGTCGGCGGCGGCGAACTCGATCGCCAGTCTGGCACCTAGGTACCGGCTGACTCCGGTGACGAGAACGACCGGGGACACGACCTACGCGGTGACCTGGCTGGGCGGGGAGTCGACGACCTTGACCTTCGCACCGGACGGCGCCGCTGGCTGCGGCACCCGGGACAGCACCACCGGGTCGGCCGGGCCGGAATTCAGCACCCGCTCCGCCCGCCCCATGTTGGTGACGACCGTGATGGCGCGGAACGAATCCTCGTAGACGAACGTCCGGCCCGGGGCCACCTCGGCGAAGCTCAGCGTGAACGGCACCCGCATCGTCTTGCCGCTGTAGCGCAGCTCGATGGTGTCGCCGAGCGCGATGCCGGCCGCCTCGAGATCGGACCTGGTCACGTTGAGCTGCAGGTTGCCGAAGTGGTCGACCATCCGCACCGTGCCGTGCACGTGGTCACCATGCACGTAGGGCGGCTCCGGATCCAGCGTCACCAGCGAACCGGGCTCGACCGGGTCACCGACGTGCTCGTACGGAAGGCCGCCGGCCAGGCGGGCGGCGACCGGCGCGAAGATGTCCCGGCCCCGGAAACTCTTGGCCGGGTTGGGATTCCACAGCTCGGTGTTGGTCAGCTCGCGTACCGCCTCGACGCCACCCACCTCCGGCCAGGCGAGCGAGGCCAGGCCGTTGTCCGGGCAGACGATGATCGAGCCGTCGACGCACCGGATCGCCACCGGCCGGGCCAAGGCCCGGCGGTACGGGTCGACCAGCGCCAAGTGGATGCCCACCGGCAGGTACGGCAGAGCCTCACCGAGCAGCCGGGCGCCGATCGCGACGCTCTGCGGCTTGACCTGATGACAGATGTCGATGACGGTCGACAGTGGTGAGATGCGGGCGAGCACGCCCTTGCAGACGCCGACGAAATGATCATCCAGCCCGTAGTCGGACAGGAAGGTCACTGGCCTGGAATCGCCCGTCACCGGGGACTACTTCTTGTTGCGGCGCTGGACTCGGGTGCGCTTCAGCAGCTTGCGGTGCTTCTTCTTCGCCATCCGCTTACGACGCTTCTTGATGACCGAGCCCACGGCAACTCCAAAAGCTAGAGATGGATCCTGTCGCGGCGCGGCGACTTGCCGGCGCGACGTTTCCCACACCCTACCTGCCGTTGGGCATTGAGCGGACCGAGGGCGGCCGGGCGACAACCGAATCACGGCTTCCTAGGGTGGTGCCCGACGACAGGTGTCAACTGCCGGGGGCGGCGATGGTGAGCACGCACGACGTACGGCTGGAGGACGACGCCGTGGTCAAGCAGTTCCGGTCGGCCGATCGCGGTGAACCGGAACGGGAATGGCGTGCCCTGCACGCACTGGCCGCGCATGCGCCCGGCCTCGCGCCGCGCCCGCTGGCGTACGCCCTCGCACCGCCCACCGTGACGATGAGCCGGCTGCCCGGTACCGAACTGGGTGGGGCGGTGAGCGCCGACCAGCTGACCGCTCTAGGTGCCGCGATCGACCGGCTCTTCCGGGTGCCGCTGACCGCGATCGGCCCAGCACCCGCCGGGTCTGACCTGCGCCAGTCGCTCGGCCGGGTCCGCGGCGTGCTGCCGGATTCCGTCGCCGCAGACAGCGAGCCGGCAGTGATTCAGGCGCACGAGGCGGCGACCGGCTGGCTCTCCGGGCCCGACGCGGACCGACTGCCGGAGCTCGACGTCCCGCCGGTACTGGCCCGCGGCGACTACAACCTGGCCAATTTCCTATGGGACGGCGAGCAGGTGCGGATGCTGGATTTCGAGGACTCCGGTCGGGGCAACCGGGCCACCGAGTTGGCGCTGCTCATGGAGCACCTCAGCGTCCGCGAGACGCCGGACCTTGATTGGTTGACGTTGGTCGACCGGTTCGGGCTCACTCCCGCCGAGCGGCAGTTGATGGCCGGATCCCGCCGCCTGGAGGCCATTTTTTGGTTCGCACTGTTGCAGCCCGGCGGTGGCGCCGCGCGCCGCAATCCGCCCGGAACGTTGGACCGGCAGGCCGAACGGGTGCTGGCGCTGCTCGATTCGCCGGGCTGAGGACTCAGCGCTGTTCGAGCAGCGCGGTCGCGATGCCGACGAGCCCTTCGCCGCGGCCGGTGAGGCCCAGCCCATCGGTGGTGGCCCCAGAGAGGCTGACCGGCGCACCGACCACCTCGCTCAGCAGCCGTTGCGCCTCGTCCCGCCGGGTGCCGATCTTGGGCACATTCCCGATCAGCTGGACCGCCACATTCCCGATTGCCCAGCCGGCTCCGGTGACCTGGCGGACCGTTTCGGTAATCAGCGTGACCCCGGAAGCCTGCGCCCACTGCGGTTGCCCGGTGCCGAAGATCGCACCGAGATCGCCCAGCCCGGCGGCCGAGAGCATGGCGTTGCAAATCGCGTGCGCCACGACGTCGCCGTCGGAATGCCCGGCGCACCCGTCCACCCCGTCCCAGCGCAGTCCGGCGATCCAACACGGCCGGCCGGCCTCGATCGGATGGATGTCGGTGCCGATGCCCACCCGAAATGTCATGGGCCCACCCGCGACGTCGTACAACAATCCCTCATGCGCGGACCGATCGGCGGGCCAGCACCTGGCCGGCGAGGCTGCGGGCCGCCGGGCTGTCGATGGCAAACGCGTCGGCGTGACCCGGGACGGTGGTCAGCGAGGTCGCCAGTTGCCAGGCCCGGTCGACGTCCGTTCCGTTCTCCAGCAGGCGAATCAGCGCTTGCCGGTCGAAGCAGTACGGCGCCTGAACCGTACGCAGCGCACTTCTGTCCACAGTAGACAAGATGGTCCCGTCGTCGGCGATGTGTTTGATGGTGTCGGAAACCGCCGTCACCGGCACCGCCACCTCCGCACCGGCCCGCACCGTAGCGATCGTCGCCGTGAGTAATTCCGCCGGGGCGAGCGCCCGGGCCGCTTCGTGCACCACGACGACGGCGGCAGAGCCGGAAGCCGCAACCCGCAACGCGGCCGGTAGGCCGCCGTCCACCGGAATGACAGACAGGTCGGGAAGATCCGCGGCGACCGCGGCGCAGGCGGCCGCGCCGCCGGCGACCACAATGCATTCCAACTCCACGGGGCGCTCCAACAACCCGCAGCCGGGCAGGAGCCGGGCCGCGTGCACCACCAACGGCGTGCCCGCAAGCGGCCAGAGCGCGGTCTCGGAATCGGTGGCACACAGCACCGCGGTCACAGCACTCACAACACTCCCGACATGCCACAGGCCGTCCATGGCACCCGATTGAGTGCCATGGACGGCCTGTTGTGCATTGCGCTGAGATCCAAATGCCCGCAGATCCAAATGCCCGTTAGAAGCTGTCCATCACGAACGGCCCGTCAGGACGCAAGAACCTCGTCGAGCAACACCTCTGCCTTGTCCTCGTTGGTGCCCTCTGCGAGCGCCAACTCACTGACCAGAATTTGACGAGCCTTGGAGAGCATCCGCTTTTCACCAGCGGAAAGCCCGCGCTCCTTGTCACGCCGCCACAAGTCCCGCACCACCTCAGCAACCTTGTTCACATCGCCAGAGGCAAGCTTCTCGAGATTCGCCTTGTACCGCCGGGACCAGTTGGTCGGTTCCTCGGTGTGCGGAGCCCGCAACACCTGGAAAACGCGATCCAAACCCTCTTGTCCGACGACATCGCGAACGCCGACGATCTCCGCATTATCTGCTGGGACACGGACCGTCAAATCGCCCTGCGCAACCTTCAGAACGAGATAAATTTTATCCTCGCCCTTGATTGTGCGCGTCTCGATGGCTTCGATGAGGGCAGCCCCGTGATGCGGGTAGACGACGGTTTCGCCGACCTTGAACACCATGTGTGAGTGACCCCTTTCGCTGGCCCAAGCTTACCACGGCGATTGGCCGACCCCGACTGGCGCCGACCGCATAACCGCAGGTCAGAAGGCATGTCAAGGACCAGTTGGGTATTGACAATCAGTGACACATGCCCTTTGCATGGGCACTCGGCCCGGATCCGTACACACCCGTACGCAAGATAGAATCTGCCGATTCCGCGCCGTTCCTATGGCGCGGCGAGACGGAAAGGCGCACCCTGAGACGGTGAGCTTCGACAAGGATGGCAGGCCCGGTGCGGACGGGTCTGCGGCAGGCTGGGAAGACGGTGGTGACCACCTCACGATTCCCGATGACATCCGAGAGCTCGAGGCTGACGTCCGCGCCTATCACCGGGAGCGCCGGGCCACCAGACGCCGGATGTTTCTGCGCCGGGTCTTCCTCGGCAGCCGGTTCGGGATAACGCTGCCGATCCTGATGGCGGCGCTGTTCCTCGCCGCGCTCTACAGCATCGTGATGCTGGTCGTCGCCTCACCGCGACCGCAGGCCCCGCGCGGGGTGGCACTGGCCAGCCCCAAGGTTGCGCCCGGGCGGCCGGGAGGATTGCTGCCGAAACTGCGAATTTCCGATAAACAGGGCACATTCACCCCGCTGCGATCGCTGCGTCCCGGAGTGGTCCTGCTCACCCCCACCAACTGCAACTGCGCCGGGTCGATCCGGTCCGTCGCCACCGCGGCCGAGCACAGCCGGCTCGGGGTCACGCTGATCGGGACCACCGCGCCCACCACACCCAGTGGCATCGCCGATTCCCTTGCCCAGGTGCGGACTGAGCCGACCGGCGCACTCCTGCGGACCTATCACGTCGGGACCAGGCCGGTGGCTGTCCTGATCCGGCCCAACGGCGTCGTGTCCAAGGTGCTCACCACCCTGCCGCCGGCGAGCAAGCTCGACGCCGACGTCCGCGCGCTGGCCAGCACCGGTCCCTCACGCTGAACCTCCGGCGTTGGCTGACCGTCCGGCGTTGATTGCCACCCACCCTGCAGGTGCCCGGCAGTAGGCCCGGTCTAGGCTGACGCCCGGAAGAAACAGGGCATTCGCCGCTGGCCACTGGCACGGCGGATCATCTTGCGGGAGGACACGTGGGCGGCCGGATCAGCCAACGCCGCGGCCGGACCACCGGTCGGGGCCTGCTCGCGAGCATGGCGCTCGGCGCCGCGGTCCTCGCCACCGGATGCGCCAGCGGTCAGATCACCCAGACCTCCGAGGAGCAGCCCAGCGTGCCGGGCGCCGAGGGCAGCGTCGGGCAGCTGGAGCTGCACAACGTGACCGTGGCCTACCCGGACAGTGGGGTGTACAAGCCGGGCTCGACCGCCCGGGTCAATTTCGTGGTCGTCAACAGCGGCGTCAAGGCCGACACCCTTGTCGGGGTGAGCAGCGGCAGCGCCAAGACGGTCCGGATCTCCGGCGACAGCGGCAAATCGGTCCCGGTCGGGCCGCAGGCCAGTGTGAACGTGTACGGCGACGGCCCGTCGGTCATCATGACCGGGATCGTCCGCCCACTGCGTTCCGCGCAACAGACCACCATCACGTTCCGCTTCGCCAAGGCCGGTCAGGTGGCGATCTCGGTCCCGGTGGCTCCGGCCCCGAGCGCGCTCCCCAAGACGACGCTCAACCCGTCGGACTGACCCGTTCTGTCAGCGGCTGGCTCTAACGTCGGCGCCGTGATGACAACCCCGGCCGGAGTCCCTGGCGGAGTGACTGCGTGAGCACCCGCGCGAAAGACCGCCCAGCCTACAAATGCACCGAGTGCGGCCTGGGCGTGCCCAAGTGGGTCGGCCGCTGCCCGGAATGCCAGGCGTGGGGCTCGATCGACGAGGTCGGCGCCCCGCGGGCCGGCCTGGCCAAGCTGCAGGCCGGCCCGGTCAGCACGCCGGCCATGCCCATCGGCGAGATCGACGTCGAGGCGGCCAGATCCCGGCCGACCGGAGTCGCCGAGCTCGATCGCGTTCTCGGCGGTGGGCTGGTGCCCGGCGCGGTGGTGCTGCTCGCCGGTGAGCCCGGGGTCGGCAAGTCCACCCTGCTGTTGGAGGTCGCGCAGTGCTACGCGGCCGGCGGCGACCGCAAGGCGTTAATCGTCACCGGCGAGGAGTCGGCGGCCCAGGTGCGGTTGCGCGCGGAACGGACCGGTGCGCTGGATCCCGGCCTGTTCCTGGCCGCGGAGACCGACCTGTCGGCCGTGCTGGCCCACGTGGACGCCGTGCAGCCCGGGCTGCTCGTCATCGACTCGGTGCAGACGATGGCCTCGGCCGCCGCGGACGGTGTCGCCGGCGGCGTCACCCAGGTCCGGGCCGTCGCCGCCGCCCTGATCGGGTTGGCCAAGGAACGCGGCATCGCCACCGTCATGGTCGGGCACGTCACCAAGGACGGCAGCATCGCCGGGCCCCGGCTGCTGGAGCACCTGGTCGACGTGGTGCTGCATTTCGAGGGCGACCGACACTCGACGCTGCGGCTGGTCCGGGCCATCAAGAACCGGTTCGGCCCGGCCGACGAGGTGGGCTGCTTCGAGCTGCGGGACGACGGCATCGCCGGGCTGGCCGACCCGTCCGGGCTCTTCCTGACCGAGCGGGCCGCGCCGGTCGCCGGCACCTGCGTCACGGTCTCGGTCGAGGGCCGGCGGCCACTGCTGGCCGAGGTGCAGTCGCTGGTCGCCAGCTCGACGTTGGCCACTCCCCGCCGGGCCGTGTCCGGGCTGGATTCCTCCCGGGTGGCGATGGTGCTAGCCGTGCTGGAGCGCCGGACCAATATCCGGCTCGGCAACAGTGACGTCTTCGCCGCCACGGTCGGCGGCATGCGGGTCACCGAGCCGGCCGCCGATCTCGCGCTCGCGCTCGCCGTCTCCTCGGCGGCTCAGGATGTGCCGCTGCCGATGCACATCGTGGCACTCGGCGAGGTCGGGCTGGCCGGGGACGTACGGCGGGTGAACGGCCTGCAGCGCCGGTTGGCCGAGGCGGCGCGGCTGGGCTTCACCACCGCGTTCGTACCGCCGGGCCAGGGCACCTCGGGCGACCCGCGCAGCGGCACCGACGCCCCCGCCGGAATGCGGGTGGTGGAGGTGACCGACCTCGCCGCTTCGGTGCGCCGGCTGCGAATGATGCCCGTCTGACGGGTCCGCGCCGCCGCGCCGTACGCAACTCGCCACTGGTGTAACAGCGCGGCGCCGTACGACGACTCTCACCGGACCCGTAGACTCTGCGCAGGCCAAGCCGCAGTCACCAGGAGATCCACACAGTGCCGACGCCCGATCGCGATGAGCGACTGCGCTCGACCCTGGCCCTGATGGCTCCCGGCACGGGTCTGCGGGACGGCCTGGAGCGGATTCTGCGCGGCAACACCGGCGCGCTGATCGTGGTCGGCTACGACAAGCTGGTGGAGACGTTGTGTACCGGCGGATTCGCCCTCGACGTCGAGTTCTCCGCGACCCGGGTCCGCGAGCTGGCCAAGATGGACGGCGCGGTGGTGCTCAGCTCGGACGGCACCCGCATCCTGCGCGCCGGCGTACATCTGATGCCCGACCCGGCGATCCCGACCGAGGAGTCCGGCACCCGGCACCGCACCGCCGAGCGCACCGCGGTGCAGACCGGCTTCCCGGTCATCTCGGCGTCCCAGTCGATGCGGATCATCAGCCTCTACGGCGTCGGACCACGTTACGTACTGGAGAATTCCTCGGCCGTGCTGTCCCGCGCGCACCAGGCACTGGCGACGCTGGAGCGCTACAAACTGCGGCTGGACGAGGTCGCCGGCACGCTGTCGGCCCTGGAGATCGAGGACCTGGTGACGGTCCGGGACGCGATGAGCGTGGCCCAACGGCTGGAGATGGTGCGCCAGATCGCCGACGAGATCGAGGGTTACGTCGTCGAGCTCGGCGTCGACGGACGGTTGCTGGCGCTGCAACTGGACGAGCTGATGGGCGGGGTGAACACCGACCGCGAGCTCATCGTCCGCGACTACGTGCCGACCGGTCGTCGGGCCAAGGCCACCGAGGACGTGCTCGCTGAGCTCAACGGCCTCACCACGACCGCGTTGGTCGATCTCACCCTGGTGGCCAAGGCATTCGGTTACCCAGCCACCCCGGAGGCACTGGAGAGCGCGGTCAGCCCGCGCGGCTACCGGTTGCTGGCCAAGGTGCCGCGGTTGCCCGGCGCGGTGGTGGACCGCATCGTCGGGCATTTCACCGGACTGCAGAAGCTGCTCGCGGCCTCGGTCGAAGACCTGCAGGCCGTCGACGGTGTCGGCGAGGCCCGGGCCCGGAGCGTCCGGGAAGGTCTGTCCCGGCTGGCCGAGTCCAGCATTCTGGAGCGGTACGTCTAGCGTCGGTCGCCGTCCGGATCAGCCGCGCAGCACCAGCACGCCGCGTTTCTCCAGCTTTCCAACGTGCCCGATCACGGTGTACGTACCGGCGCCGATCCGGGCCCGTTTGCCGGCACAGCCGGGTTTCGAGGAGTCGCCCGACCAGCGGATCACCAGCCGGTGCACGACTCCCGGCGGCAGTGTCACGATGTCGCTCTCGCTGCCCGGATAGCAGTCGTTGCTCGACCAGAGCCGTTGATCTCCCTTGTATATAAGGGCTTCCTGCACTTTCGGCCCGACCTCGCCGCGGCAGGACGCGTCTGACACGTTGACTACCGACAGGGTGAGATCGGCGATCTGCCCCACCCGGTAGTAATCCCGGGCCGCACCGACGAACAGCGCCAGCGACCGGGTCGTGCAGGTCGGCAGCGGGCCATGCTTCGCCGCCGCTGTTCTCGAGGCCACCACTTTCGAGGTCACCACTTTCGGCGCTGGCGATTTCGGCGCTGGCGATTTCGGCGGGACCAGCTTCGAGGCGGACGGCTTCGCGCGCGGGGACGGGACTGCCGCCGGGGACAGCGACGGAGTGGGCGACGGGCTGCTGCTGGAAGCCGGCCGCGTCGCCGCATCGGAGTTGCCCCCGGAAAGCAACACACTCTTCACGAGCACCACGGTGAGTACGAGCGCCAGCACCACGATGGTCCGGCGTCGCCAGTAGGTGCTCTCGGGGAGCCTTCCGACGGGATGCAGCATTGATGCTGTCCGTTCTCTGCCCTCTGTCGTGATCTGTCTGGTCTCGGCCCTCCATTTTGGACAGTCAGGTTCGCTATCGAGGGGACCGTTGTCGGCGTGTCGCCGGCGTGTCAGCGCACCAGGGTCGTGTAACGGGCCATCGGAGCAGCTGTGCCAGCATGAGCGGGTGGATTTCGCCGAGACCGTCAGCCGCTGGTACGACGAGCAGGCCCGCGAACTGCCGTGGCGCGGTCCGGAGGTCGACGGCTGGGCGGTGCTGGTCAGCGAGATCATGCTGCAGCAGACCCCAGTGAAACGGGTACTTCCGGCCTACGAGGCCTGGCTGCGACGTTGGCCGGACGCTGCGGCGCTGGCCGCCGACTCCCCCGGCGAGGCGGTGCGGATGTGGGGCAAGCTGGGCTATCCGCGCCGTGCGCTGCGACTGCACGCGTGCGCGGTGGCGATCGTTGAGCAGCACGCCGGCGTCGTCCCCGACGACGTCGAGGCCCTCCTGGCGCTGCCCGGCATCGGCACCTACACGGCCCGGGCGGTGGCAACTTTCGCCTACGGGCAACGGCATCCGGTGGTCGACACGAACGTGCGCCGGCTGGTCGCGCGGGCGATCGGCGGCGCCGGCGATGCCGGCCCGGCCTCGGCCACCCGGGATCTGGCCGCCGTCGACGTCCTGCTGCCGGAGCAGTCGGCCGCCGCGGCACACGCATCGATCGCCTTCATGGAACTCGGCGCGCTGATCTGTACCGCTCGCGCCCCGCGCTGCGACGCCTGCCCGGTCCGTACGACCTGCGCCTGGCGGCTGGCCGGATTCCCGCCGTACGACGGACCGGCCAAGCCGATCCAGCGGTTCGCCGGCACCGACCGGCAGGTCCGCGGCCTGCTGCTGGACGTGCTGCGCGGCACCGACGAGCCGGTGCCCGGGGTGGCGCTGGACATTGCGTGGCCCGACGTCGTGCAGCGGGCCCGGGCCCTGGACGGGCTGATCGCGGACGGCCTCGTCGATCCGCTGCCCGACGGCCGGTTCGCGCTGCCCGGCAACGTTCCTCGGTGAAACGGGCCCCGGCCAGTGCCGCGCGTTCCATGACGACCGGCAGGATGGGGCCGTGAACCATCTGGTGACGATCGTCCTGCTGGCGCTCGGCGTCGTCGCCGTCACCGCGCTGGCGAAGCAGCTCCGCACCTCCTCGCCGGTGCTTCTGGTCGCCGCGGGGGTGCTCGTGGCACTGATCCCCGGCGTCCCGTCGATCCGGCTCGACCCGGAGATCGTGCTGTTCGTACTGCTTCCGCCGTTGCTCTACTCAGCCTCGCTGAACTCCTCGCTGATCGCGATCCGGGCCAACGCGCGATCGATCCTGCTGCTGGCCGTGGGCATGGTGCTGCTCAGCACGCTCGTCGTCGGCCTCACCCTGTACGTGTTGCTGCCCGAGGTGACGGTGGCCGCCGGCATCGCGCTGGGCGCGGTGGTCGGGCCGCCGGACGCGGTTGCCGCGACGGCGGTGGCCCGCCGGGCCGGACTGCCGCGCCGGTTGGTCACGATCCTGGAGGGCGAGAGCCTCTTCAATGACGCCACCGCGCTGACGACGCTGCGGGTCGCGGTCGGCGCGGTCGGGGTCGCCGGCGGTGTCTCGGCGTTCGGGCCGATCCGCGACTTCCTGCAGGCCAGCGTCGGCGGCGCGGCGATCGGGCTGGCCGCCGGATTCATCCTGGGTCTGCTGCGCACCCACTATCCGCACCCGATCCTGAATACGTCGCTGTCGCTGCTGGCCCCGTTCGCCATCTATCTGGCCGGCGAGGAGGCGCACACCTCCGGTGTCATCGCGGTCGTGGTGGCCGGCCTGATGTTGGCGCACCGCTCGCCCGCCGATCAGGAACCGGCGGCCCGGCTGTCAGAGACGGCGTTGTGGTCGACGGTGCAATTCCTGCTGGAGGGCTCGGTTTTCGGACTGATCGGGCTGCAATTGCCGGATATCGTCTCCGGCGTGCACGAGCCGATCGGCGTCATATTCGCCGTCTGCGGCTCGGTGCTCGGCGTCACGCTCGCTGTTCGTCCGCTGTGGATATTCGGATTGAGCTATATAGCAGGGATCGTGCCGTGGACCGACCGCGGCCGGCCGCAATGGCAGAGCCTGGCGGTTATTTCCTGGGCCGGAATGCGCGGTGTGGTGTCGCTGGCGGCGGCCGAAACGCTGCCGCTGGATTTCCCGCGACGCAATCTGCTGCTGCTCGTGACTGTGGTCGTCATCGTCGGAACCCTTGGCGCACAAGGCCTTTCACTGCCCTGGTTGATCCGGAAGGTTGGCGTCTCACCACCCGATCCGCGCCAGGACGCCCTGCAGGTGGCGCATGCGCAGGAGCAGGCCGGACGGGCCGCGCTGCAGCGCCTCGACGAGCTGAACGAGGCCGAGGATCCGCCGGAGGGAATCGTCACGCAACTCCGCCGCCAGGTGGAGTTCCGTACCTTCACCGACTGGGAACGCCTCGGCGCACCCGGTGGCGACGAGGCCCCGACCCGGATCTTCGCCCGGCTGCGCCGCGAGATGGTCGCGGCCGAACGAGCGGTCTTCATCCGGCTGCGGGATTCCGGCGAACTCGACGAGGAGGTGCTGCGCCGGATCCAGCGGCGGCTGGACCTCGAGGAGTCGCTGCTGATGGGGTTGGACGAATCCTTCGCCGAACTGGAGGGGCATCAGGACGTGCTGCCGCCGAGCGCGGCGCCGGCCTGCGTCGACCTGAAGAAGGCCCGCGCGGAGGTGGGCACCGCCGAGCCGATGGAGTGCGTCGATTGTGTCGCCGAACATCGGCGCGACTGGGTCCACCTGCGCCGCTGCCTCACCTGCGACCACGTCGCGTGCTGCGACTCCTCGCCGGCCCGCCATGCCGATGGCCACTTCGCTGAGACCGGCCATCCCGTCATGGGATCGGCCGAGCCCGGCGAGAACTGGCGTTGGTGCTACCGGCACAGCAAGCTCGGCTGAGCCGCGTCCGCGTCAGCCTCCGATACGGCGGTCCCCCGGCTGCGCAGCAGCGGTGGAACGGTCACGGCCAGGGTCGCCAGGGCCGCCAACCCGCAGCCGGCGAGCACCAGCCGGGGCGGCAGGGCGCCGGTCAACACCCCACCGAGGACCAGTGCGCCAACCCCGGCGGCCCGGCTGAACCCGTTGAGAGCAGCCAACACCCGGCCGCGCTGCTCGTCATCGGTCCGCCGCAGCACCAGCGCGCTGGCGCTGACATTGACCACCCCGTTGGCTAGCCCGCCCAACACAAACAGTGCGAACACCCAGTCCACGGATGGCGTGACGGCCAGCAGGGCCATCGCGGTGGCGAGCGTGATCCCGCTCAACCCGGTCGCCCGGACCAGGTGCGTGTGCGACTGCCAGCGGCCGGCCAGCATCGAGCCGGCCAGCATCGCGACCGTCCAGGTGGTGCCCAGCAGTCCGTAGGTGGTGGCGGACTGCTGCAGTGTGCCCCGGACGAAATAGATCTCCACAACGTTGATCGCCTCGCCAACCACGACGAACGACACCAGCATGACGACCAGCGCACGCAAGGTCGGATTGCCGGCGATCAGGGTGATTCCGTCCCGCATCCGCGGTGTCGGCGCCGACTCGCCGCGGACCACCCGGCGGCGGGTCCGCACCAGAAATGCGGCGGCGGTGACGGCCAGGAACGACGTGCCGTCCACGATGAACGGGCCGCGCAGCCCGCTGACGGCGTACAGCAGTCCGGCGACGCCGGGGCCGGCCATCATCGCGACGCCGTTGGACGTGCCGATGACGCTGACCGCGGCGGCGATCCGGTCCTCGCCGACGATCCGCGGCAGCAGCGCGGAGAACGTCGGCCCCCCGATGACCGAGCCGCAGCCGACCGCGAAGACGAGCGGGAAGACCAGCGCGAGGTTGGTGCGCGAGGTTGGTGCAGAAGGCGAGGCCGAGGCAGGCCGCCGCCTGCCAGCCGCTGGTCAGGACCATCAACAACCGGCTGTCGAACCGGTCGACGATCAACCCGGCCACCGGCGCGAAGACCACCATCGGGATCATCTCGGCGGCCAGGACACCGGCGACCGCCCAACTCGTCCGGCCGTGGGCCTGCATGAACAGCAATAGCGTCGTCGCGGCGAGGCTGCTGCCGAGCGCGGACACCGCCTGACCGATCGCGACGATCGACAGATCCCGGTTGCGCCAGAGCGAGGTCGAGCCAGGCGTGAAGGGCATACTTTGAAATTAATGCTTCACAATTAAACGTGCAAGAGTTCCTTCATATCTCTCGCTTCCCGCTGCCGGATCTGAAACCCAGAATCCGATTTCACGTCTCCGCGGGAACGTCGCCCCGTCGCTTTCGGCACTCACTTCGGGGCGGTTCGGTACGGCGGCCCGGGTCGTCCTACGTCGATCGGCCGGTGGGCGGCTTCCGGATCGGGACGGCTGCCGCGGTGAAGCGCAGGTGGTGGCCGTCCGCCGGGCGGTCGGACCGCCGCCGGTCGTACCGCTGCAGCAGTTCGCCGACCTCGTCGTTCAAGCTGGACAGTTCCTCGGCGGTGACCAGCAGGTCGTAGGAGCCCACGCTGAGGCCGTCCTTCCACTGCTCCGGCTCGTCCTTGCTGTGCTGCAGGTAGTCCTCGATGTTGGACCGCAACCGGTCCAGCATGTGGCCCAGCAGCGTCATCTCGGCCGACTTGAGCGCGGTCGACTGCCGGCCGGACCCAATCTGGAGCGTCGTCCCGGCGGCCCGCCACCGACGCTCCCGACCATCGCCGCCGTCAGTGACGCGTTCGATCACGCCCCACTTCAACAGTTCACGCAGGTGGTAGCTCATCGCCGACGCGCTCAGACCGGTGGCGTCGGCGAGCTCGGTGGCGGTCGACACGTCCCCGCCGTAGAGCCGGTCGATCGCCTCCAACCGGGCCGGGTGCGCGAGGGCCCGGATCGCTCGCGGGTCCTCGATCACCACCGGTTTCTTCTGCTCCGCCATGCCGACGACTCTAGTGTCGGCGACAGAAGGGCGGGGCCGGCATCATGCCGGCCCCGCCCTCTGTTGCGCTGTCTCGTACTGCGGCTGCTACTCCGCGACCGCCGTACCGCCACTGGTCGTGGCCTCGCCGGTGCCGGCAACGGCGACCGCCGGGTTGTCCGCATCGTCGGGCAGGCTGCTCGGCTTGGGCTCACCCCGGAAGGTGAACTTCGCCTTGTCGCCCTCGCCCTCGGACGTGTCGACGTCGACCACCACGATGTGACCCGCCTGCAGGTCGCCGTAGAGGATCTTCTCCGACAGTGCGTCCTCGATCTCGCGCTGGATGGTGCGGCGCAACGGCCGGGCACCCAGCACCGGGTCGAAGCCACGCTTGGCCAGCAGTTCCTTGGCCGCCGTGGTGAGCTCCAGGCCCATGTCCTTGTTCTTCATCGCGACGTCGACCCGGGCCAGCATCAGGTCGACGATCTGGATGATCTCGACCTCCGACAGCTGGTGGAAGACGATGATGTCGTCGATCCGGTTGAGGAACTCCGGGCGGAAGTGCTGCTTCAACTCGTCGTGGACGCGCTGCTTCATCCGCTCGTAGTTACTGCTCTCGTCGTTGCTGGCCTGGAAACCGAGGCTGACCGACTTGGCGATGTCCCTCGTACCGAGGTTGGTCGTCATGATCAGCACGGTGTTCTTGAAGTCGACGACCCGACCCTGACCGTCCGTCAGCCGGCCGTCCTCCAACACCTGCAGCAGTGTGTTGAAGACATCGTTGTGCGCCTTCTCCACCTCGTCGAAGAGCACGACGCTGAACGGCTTGCGACGCACCTTCTCCGTCAGCTGGCCACCCTCGTCGTAACCCACGTAGCCGGGAGGAGCACCGACGAGCCGGGAGACCGTATAGCGGTCGTGGAACTCGCCCATGTCCAGCTGGATGAGCGAGTCCTCGTCGCCGAACAGGAACTCGGCCAGCGCCTTGGACAGCTCGGACTTACCGACACCGGACGGACCGGCGAAGATGAACGAGCCGCCGGGACGCTTCGGGTCCTTCAGACCCGCACGGGTCCGCCGGATCGCCTGCGAAACCGACTTGATGGCCTGCTCCTGGCCGATGATCCGCTTGTGCAGCTCATC
>DATAVB010000165.1:0-33039 GCA_036267955.1 Mycobacteriales bacterium
CTGCTGAAAATTCATCGTCGCCGGCGCATCCCAGGACTGCAACAACCAATCCACCGCCGGATTCAACTCACCCGTGGAAGACTCCACCAACTTCGGGAGCTCCTCCAACGCCTTCTGCACATCAAACGCCACAGTCTCCGACGTATGCAACGGAAAGAACTGCATCCCCGTCAACAACGAAAAAAACTGATTCAACCAATCCGGCAAATCCAGAAAACCAGCCTCCCAAATCGGCTGCACATCACCCACACCAACCACCACCGGGCGTGTCATCTCGGGTCAGGGAGCGCATGTCGAGGGATTGCCGCAGCGGCATTGTCAAAGGCCGTGACGCGCTGGGCGGTCGGTTAGAAGCGGCTCGACCGGCCGGTCTGTCCACTGTGCCGGCTGTGGCGACTGTGCCAGTTGCGTATCGACACCATGGCAACTCGGCCCGTCCCCACATTCCGTTCGTACCCGCGCCTCGACGCTCCGATCCTCACCTGCCAACGTGGGCGGCGAGAACCGTGGGAATTAACGTTCCGTAAATAGCTGGATGCGAAAGGGTTTGCACCGTGGGCCGCACGGTCAGTGATTTCCGCGGTCGATATCAACGGCGGGCGTCGAGCGGGTTACGGCTCGGTGGCCGGCAGACACCGGGCCGGTATCGGGTTGAAGAGACCGTCGCAGCGGGCAGAGTTGGCGAGTCCCGTGCGCCACTGCCGTCGACATCGGTACGGTAGGCGACTGTGACGAGCAACGAGACGATCCTCGAGCTGCTGCAACGGCATGTGACGCAGGACGGCGAGCAGACCGTGCGAGTGAAGCACTGGCCCGATGGGGTGGCGCTGACCACGAATCTGCGGCATTTCGTGGCCGGGCCCGAACCGGCCGATTGGTCCGTGAGCGCCGAGCAGTGGGCCGATGATGTCGTGATCGCGATCCGCGACGACATCATCATCGAGGGGGAGCCCGAGCGGTTCGGCTTCCTGCTGCTCGCCGGTGGCGGGGATGTCTATCTCAACGACCGGGCCGCGGTCGCCGAGCTCGGTCGGCGGCTCGCCGACGGCATGAATCCGCTGGCGTACGCGGAGATCCTGGTGGGCTTCCATCCGTACAGCAGTGCCACCCGGGCGGTCGTGCCGGAGCCGGACGGGCTGCGCCGCGCGTTCGACCGCAACGACCTGCCGGATGTCGCGGCGCTGCAACTGCGGCAGGAGCCGGAGGGGGCGACGCTGACCTTCTCCTCGTACGCCCGCTATTCGCGTACTCCGGCCGGCGCACCGCTGCTGGACCTCACCGAATGGACGGTGACCGTCCCGTTCGGCGAGCAGGCTCAGTGGGAGGCCCGCCGCACCGTGGAAGGCATCCGGCTCTGATTCTCAGCTGGTCGTGCCGGCGGGCCAATTGAGCTGGAAACCGATGTCCAGGTAGCCGGCGCTGCTCGCCAGCAGCGCGTGCAGTGACCCGAGGATCCCGGTGAGCAGCCGTTCGGTCTCGATCGCCTCGGGGTCGGTGGAGCCGGCCCGGCGGGCGACATCGGTGGCATTCTCGCAGGTGTTCCAGAGCGAATCGTCCATTGTGGACCACTGCCACACGTCGTAAATCGCGTGCGACACCTGCAATACCGGCTGGCTCAGGAATCCGATGCCGAACGTGTCGGGATCGTTGGCGCTGTTGCCCAGGCCGAGCATGAGCGGCACGAGCCGGTGTGCGCGGGCGAACTCCGCGGCCTCCGCCGTCCCGGGCGTGACCTCGACCAGCAGCCCCAGGCCGGTCAGCTCGTCGATGATCGCACCGCCGCCGGCGAGCCGTTGCTCGACCGAGCTGCGCTGCCACGGGGTCTGACCGTCGATCTCCTCGGGCACGCCGTGCGCCAGCTGCCACACCTCGGCCTGCCGCTCGGTCAGGTCGTGGAACTTGCCGCCGCAGCGCACCTGCTGCGCGACAACCAGCTGACCGGTCTGAAAGCGCGCCCCGACCTGTTGGCCGATCGGGAGGATCAGCGGCACCGCGGCCGGTACGGCGGAAATGTCGGGCATCGTCTCGGTGGACACGCGCAGAGCATAGCGGGCCCCCATGAAGGCGGGACGAATACCGCGTTTCTGGCTAGACTGCCCGAGTGATCACCAGGGAAGAGGCGGACCGGATCGCCACGAAATGGGTCAGCGACAGCGCCCCCGACGGCGCGTCGTTGACCGCGTTGGTGAACGAGTTCGACCTTGGCTATGTCGTGTCCGCGCGCCCCGCGCCCGGCTCACCGCCGCTGTTCGGCAGCGGCCGCGGCATCATCGACAAGGAGACCGGCGAGTTCTCGGTCTGGCCGTCGCTGCCGGTGGAGAGCGTGATCGTCCGCTACCGCGAGCAGCAGGCGGATCGACCGCCGACGCAGTGGACGTGGCATCCGGCGGCGCAGGCCCGCTGGGATCTGGACCACGTCGGCACGCCCTCGACCGTCACGCATCTGCGGTTTCCGGATCGGCGGCTGACCGCCCGGAGCGTTAAAGGCGATGACCCGCCGAATCACCACCGGCTCGTCGCGGAATTCCTGCAGAACGATCTGCCGGTGGAGCATCGGGACCGCGGGTACGACCGCTGCGCGGAGGCGGCGGCGATCTCTGATGCGCTGCACGCCGAGGACGCCCGCCGGCAGGCCGCCGGCGAGTCAGCGATCACCATTACCGACGCCCGTACCGGTCTATTCGGCGGCGTCAGCATCGTGACGTACCGGGTGCGCGAGCCGGGTGATCCGGTGGGAGGCGAGTCCGCGCCGCCGTGCATTTCGTGTGCGCTGCTGTGCCGTCATTTCGGCTTCCAGTTGATTCCGCCGGCCGGGCTCGGTGGTACGGAGGAGACGAGCAATGCCTGACCGTTTCCCGCCCGAGGTGCTCCAGGTGCTGCGCGATGCCGGCTGGTCCGAGGGTCGCCGGACCGATGCCGAGGCCGCCATGGCCGTCGACATCGTCGGTGCGCAGGTGGGCCGGCACGGCGAGCGCACCGGGTCGTTTCCCGCGGCGGTGGCGGCGCTGTCCGAGTTCGGCGGCGTCTATGTCATCCAGGACGGCCCCGGGCGCGACCTGGCCCGCCGGCCGTTCGCGATCGACCCGACCGAGGTCGCCGCCACGACGGAAACGCTCGCCGATCTCGGCAAACGCCTACGTACCAGGCTTTTCCCGATCGGCATGGAGGGTGACCACGACTCGATCCTCGCCGTCGCCGAGTCCGGTCGCGTCTACGCGATCGACCACGCCGGCGTATGGCTGCTCGGCGACTCCATGGACGCCGCGCTGATCACACTGGTGACCGGCACCCAACCGCCCCGGCTGGACTCGCAGGGCTCCTAGCGGTCGCAGGTAGTGCCTGGGCCGAGAGCGCCGGGTCCAGCCCGGCGTCGGTCCTGGGCCAGCTCGCTCTCGTAATATTCCTGCAGTCCGGTCCAGAACTCCGCGGACATGCCGAAATAGCGGGATAGCCGCAGCCCGATATCGGCCGAGACGCCACGCCGTCCGTGCGTGAGTGCGCTGATCTGCGCCGCCGGCACCGCGATCGCCTCCGCCAACTGCTCGTCGGTCATACCCATCGGCTCGAGAAACTCCTCGCGCAGGATCGCGCCCGGATGGGGCGGCGGCATGATCGGCTCATCGGTCATTTATGTCACCTTAGTGATAGCCGAACCTTAGTGATAATCGACGATCTCCACATTTTCGGCGTGGCCGTCAACCCAACGGAAGCAGATGCGCCACTGCTGGTTGATCCGCATGCTGTACTGCCCAGCGCGGTCACCCGAGAGTTGCTCGAGCCGGTTACCCTTTACCGCGCGCAGATCGTTCAGCGACCGGGCCTGGTTGAGCGTCACCAGCTTGTTCAACGCCTGGCGTTGCAGATCCGGGTGCAGGCCGGTGCGGCGCCGTTGCCAGACCCGTTCAGCGGTCCGGCCCAGGAATGACCGGATCCTGGCCAGCGATGTGTTGTGCGAGTCCGCATCGGTGGTCTCGTCCGCATCATGCTCGTCGTTCGGGGCTTCCTCGACCGGGCCTTGACGAAGGCGCTGCTTCACCGTCCGTTTGGCAACCATCTCGGCGAACTCGGGGAATGGCACATTCTCCAGAGCAGGCTGGTGCAGGTTGGCGGCGTAGTGGTCGACCGCGATGACCAGGCCCTCCTCGACGTACCCCATCGCCTCGGCCTGTCGTTGCCGGCCGGCCTTGGCTTCCGCAATCCAGCCGACCAGGCTCAGGTAGTGCTCGACCAGCTCGTCACGTTGCTCGCGGTATTCGGCCGAATCAGCCGACAGCTCGGCGATACTGGCGAACGCGGCCCGCTCCTCGCTGCCCCAGCCCAGTTCGGGAAGCCCGGCGGGCCGGATCGGGGTCGCGCGGGCCAGACCGACCGGCCAGTAATCGCGCTGCATGGGCAGAATCGCGGCGTTGTAGTCGTCCGTCGGCGGCCGTTGGTTGCCGAGGCCGCGCGGCCGATTGGCGAACGGCACGGCCCGGTTGTTGCGATCGAGCACGAAGGCGCCCATCGCTGCGATCTGGCCGGCCCCGAAGAACGGTGTGTCGCTCGCCTCGGTCTGGTCTGCGTCGAGGTAGTGGATACGCCCGGCCCCGTCGCGCTCCACCAAGGTGATGTGGGTCGTCTGATCCGGCCACTGCAGGCTGATCACCGCGACCGAGTCGGGACCGGCCTTATCCAGCTGATCCTCGATCGCCGCCCAGTCTCCCGGGTCGATCGCCTGGAACCGGCCGCCGTACGCCATCTCCAGGTATCCGGCGCCCTCGTCCTGGCCGAGCAGCAGCGGCTCGTTCGGGTTGCCGTTGCGGTAGCCGTCGACGGTTCGCGCCGCGGCGGCGTCCAGGACACCGGACCGAGCCGCCACCACTGCGTCGACAACTGCGACACAGTTGTCCCGGTGCCCGGGCTCGAGATCGGCCAGCAGCTGGTTGACCCGGATCACCGCGAGCGAGCCGGCCAGCGAGTGCGGCACCCGGCCGTCGGCGGCGATGCGGGTCGCCGTCCGTTCGACGAGATCTCGCTGCCAGGCCGCGACGTCCTCGACGATGCCACCCGGCAGGTCGTACGTGCCGTCACCACCCAGGGTCGGCCGGGCCGGATTGAACTCCCGCCACAGGTCCTCGTTCTGGGCGAGATTGCGTTGCAGCTGCTCCACCCGCGCCCGCTCGGTCGCCTCGAGCACGGCCCGCCGACGAAACTCTGCTGGCCGGTCGTCGCTCGCGGTCAGCGCAGCGAGAGCGTCCTGGCACGCGGCGACCTCGCGGTCGGCCAGCCGAATCAGCAGCCCGGACTGCAAATACTCGGTGGCATTGCCGACCTGCAGCAGGTTCACTGAGCGTCGCTCCGCCTCGGCCAGGGTCTGTTGGGCGACCCGCAGATCCGCCTCGGCCTGCTCCCGATCCCTGGCCAGTCTGTCTACAGTGGACAGTGGCTGGCTCGTGGCCAGGTCGGCCGCGGCCTGCTCGCGGTTGCGTTGCAGGCGGCGCAGTGTCGCGGTCAGCGCCCGATGTGCGTCCTGACGGGCAAGCCGTTCGGAGACGATCTGGGCCGCGTCCTGCCGCAGGAATTCGACGGTGCCGGGGTCCGGCCGCTCGCCGGCCAGGGCCGTGTAGCGCCGAACCAGCTCGGCCGAGATGTACTCGATCCGTCGCTCATCGTCCTGTTGGACATTTTCGGCGAAGCGTTCAAGCATCGGCCAGAGTCGATCGTTGCGGCCCCACTCCGGGTCGACGATGACGATTTCCCATCCGTCCTGCCAGAGCTCGTCGACCGCGGGTGCGCCGGCGAATATTCCTTGCAGCGCGGCTTTGGACGGATAGAAATGTCCCAGCCGCGTCGAGTCGGCCCAGTCGCCTCCGTCTGAGACCAGTACGTGGTCCTGGCCGACCGGACCCTCGCTGAGTTTCCAGCTCATTATCCTAAGGCCGGTCCCAGCGGCGGCTGCGATCAACTGTTGCCGGATCGCATCGTCGGCGAAGCCCATGACAGCGGCGCGTTGCCCGTTATTTCCGAACTGCTGCGCTGCCGCCGATCCGCTCGCGGCGCCCGGCTGGGATGCGCGAGTGATGAATCGGGCCCGGTTCGCCCCGGTCAGGACGTTGACCAAACTTCCGGTCTCCGTGCTGGGGCCCGATGAGCCGTAGCCAGGATGTTGGACCAGGTCGCGCTCGAGCCACCGGGCGGTGAGCTCGCCCAGATCGTCAAGCGTCCGCGCCGCACTCCAGATCGGGTCGTCCGGAGCATCGGCGCCGGAACGGACGGCATCCTGGTGGCGGTGGGACCACGCGTCGGCATTCTCGAGCACGTTGTCCGCGGCCAGGTCCGCCCGGTTGGCCTGGAGATCCAGATGCCAGAAGAAGTCCCACGTCGAGAGGCGTTCGGTGACATCCGCCGACAGCACACCCCGGGCAATGTCACCCCCAACCAGCTGCTCGTATTCCCGCAACGCCAGCTCAAACGCGGTCAACGAGTCGACAACCGTCCGCCGGTACGCCGGATAATCGCCCTGCTCCACAGCGAGCCGCACCGCACTGACAGCTGCGTCGCTCGATGCCAGCAGGCGGTCCAGGTGCGACACGTGCAACGCCCGAGCGGGGCCGAGGTCAGGCAACTCCGAACCGTTGCGAACACCATCGGCGAACGCGGCGACATCCGTGTGCAGCCGCTCGATTCGGGAGTACGGCGCGCGCCGAGCGTCCGCTGGTCCGACCGGCTGTTCGCCGCCGGTCACGTGCGCGGCGGGCGGCCGATTGTCGCCGGCGGGTCGGAATTCGCTGCTGCTGCCGCTGTTTGACGATTGGGCGGCCGCCGTCCATTCGTCGAACTGGTCGGCCGTGAACGCGTGCCGATATGCCTCGGTCGGCACCAAGTGGTTGCCGATCCCCGGGCCGCGGCCGGGGAACGGGTGGACGTTTCGGCCCAGGTCGATGACGAACGACGACATCGTCGATATGCCGGTCGTTTCGAACGGCCGGTCGCCCGGCTCACCGTGTTCGGAGTCGATGTAGTGGAACCGGCGCTCGTTCTCGGGCACCTCGGGCCCGTCGTAGAACACCTGGGTGACGTGCGCGGACCCTTCCGTGTCGTCCCGTTGATAGGCGACGAAGGCGAACGAGCCGGGGCCGGCGTTCTTCACGCGCGCCTCGATCTCGGCCCAGCCGTCGACCTGTTGGAACCGGCCGCCCCATTCTCTTTCCAGGTACGCCGCACCCTGGCGCTGACCGAGCGGGATCGGCTGGCGGACATCGCCATTCCGGTATCCGTCGGTGGTACGGCGCTTGGCGGCGGTGGGCTGGCCGACCCACGTCAGCGCATTGGCGTGCGCGTACGGGACGCAGTCGCCGGTGTGGCCAGATTCGAGGTCGGCGACCATCGCCCTGGCGTCGCGGACCACGGCAAGACTCTCCGGTGAGCACTGCCTGTACGCGCCGTGCTCGTCCTTTTCCGCCCGCTGCTCGACGAGTCCCTGCTGCAGGGCCGAGGTCTCCTCGACAACCGTCCCGGGCAGGAACGCGCGGCCCGGGTTGTACATCCTCCACAGCGCCAGATCCTGCGCGTCGAGGTGGGCCATGATCTCGCGGACTCGGGGGCCTTCGGCGGCGACGGCCGTACGGAGCCGATTCAGCTCGAGCGACAGCTCATTGACCTCCGCGCGCCCCTTGGTGATGCCGCTGTCCGCCTCGAGCCGCCGCAGCTCGCCACGGCAGCTCGCAATGTCAGCCCGGGCATACTCCATTACCGCGTACGCGCGCGGCAGGGCCAAATCGTCAGCGCGGTCCTCCAGCTGGTCGACCCGCTGCCGCGCCTGCTTCCACAAGCTCTCGGCGGTGGCGAGGTCGGAGCGAGCGATGCGCAGCGCCCGCCGCCGCAGCTGGGACCGGGTCAGCGGCAGGCCGGCTTCGGCGTCGCGCAGCAGCGGGCCGGCGAATTCCAAGTCCCGCTGCAGCCGCCACAGCCTGGCCGACACCAGACGATGCGCCTCCTGCCGGGCCTGCCGCTCGGCCACGATCTGCTCGGCCTGCGCCAACACCTGCGCGGCGGTCTCGTCATTGGCCACCCCGCCCATGGCCCTGAACCGCCGGGCCAGCTCGGCCACCGTCGCCTCGGCCGACCCCGCCCACAGCCGTCGGGTCGGACCACCTGTTGCCGGCCCGGCGAATCTGATCGGCCCGGCAGTGCGGGTCTGATCGTTGTCGGCGACCTGTGTCAGCGGGCGGCCGTCCGGTCCGGCGACATCGGCGTGGCCGACACGGGTGACGATCTGCCGGAGGTCCTCCAGCGACCAGTTCGAGTCGTAGCTGGTGTCCTCGTCGCCGATACCCAGCGGCGACACCTCGACCCGGCTGCGTCCGATCGCGGCGTGGAACTGCGGCGACGCCTCGCAGGTACCGGCGACCGGATTGCCGCGCTCGTAGGCGAATCGGGCGAGTGCGTACTCGGCCGCGACGGCGGCGCCAGTGCCGCCGAGATGCGCGCTCCCGAGGCTGTCCGCCAGAATCCAGTCAGTGCCGTCATGCGAGAGGTACGTAAAGCTGACCGCCGCGTGCAGTTGCCCGTCCTGGTACGCGACGGCCACGCTGTCGGCATCCTGGAACGCCATCATCAGGTAGTGCCGGCCGGAATCGACCCGGCTGTCGCCGGTCGGCTCCTGGTTAGCAAGCCGGTTGGCCTGTTCGGCGAACTCGGCAAACCGCGGGTCGGCGCGGTGCACGATCGTCAGCTGGCCGCCGTTGTGAAGGAACTCCGTAACGTAGTGGTCGATGAATCCCAGCGACTCCGGGGAAACCGGGCCTGAGATTCGGTCCGGAATGGCTTCGGTGTGCGGAGCATGAGTGTCACCGGGAGACTCGGTGGCAGCGCCGGTCCCAGGCCCCTGCATGCTCCGAGACGTACGGCCCTCAGGTGCCGTCGGCAGTTGCCAGCGGCCGTGGTCGGTCAGGCAGGTGCCCCACCGCGGCCGCTGGCCCATTCCGTACAGCGCGATCGTGGACAGCGTTCCGGTGAACGACTCCGGCGCGTCCAGTCCGTCGAACGGCACCGGCCAGGTCGGATCCTCCGGCGCCCCCACGGTCGCGTGCAGCGCCCCGCCGGCGTCGAGGTAAGCCCAGCGCTGCAGCCGTTGCAGCACTGTTGGGTCGGTCTCCGGGTCGGCCAGCATGTCCCGGATCCGCTCACCGAACGGCCCGAACTCTGGCGCCTCGCCGCGTCGGAACGGGTTGCACCAGTCCAGCGCACCGAGCTGGAAATCCAGCCACGCGTCGCTCCGGAAGTTGAGTTCCGGAGCCTTGGACGGGTTGCGTACGTACTCCTCACCGACCACATCGAGCGCGAACAGTTCCTGCGCTAGCTCGGGCATGGTGGCGGCGACCAGCGGGATCAGCCAGCGCGGCACCGAGAACTGGTCGACCGAGAAATGCGTGAGCGCCGTGTGCGGGGTGTCCGACACCTGCTGTTCCAGCACGAACTGCGACTCGTGGCCGTCCTCGACCATGCGCGTGGCCAGGGTCTGGCTCAACCCAACCAGGCTCTGGTGTAGCGCAGGGGGCGGCAGCAGCACGACGTCGAGCATTTCCGGTTCGAACGGGTCGCCGGTCCACCACAGGGGCGCGTCCGGCGGCCAGGACTGCGTCTGCACCGGCGGCACGTCCAGCGCCTCAGCGATCGTCTGGCCGGCCGCGTCCAAGCTGGCGTAGGTCACGTTCTGATCGTTGTTCAAGCCGCGCTGGACGTTCGTGACGTGCGCGTTCGGCCGTAGCCAGGTGCCGGGCCTGCGCCGGATTGCCAGCGATGTGACGTGTTCGGATTCCAGTGCCTCGGGTCCGCGAGGCTCATCGGGCCCTTCGGTCGCTGCCACCTCGATGCCGTTGGCGACGAGCACGGCGATGAGGTCGTCAAGCGGTGTGATCCGCTCGGCCGGCGCCTGGTTGGGCTCGTGGTAGCTGATCTTGCTCGCCCAGTCGTGGTCGGCCGCGACGATCAGCAGGCCGTCATCGCTCAGGTGGTTGTACCAGCTGCAGATCGCGCCGATCGGGTCGTCGAGGTACTGGATGCCCTCGACACTGGTGATCAGGTCGGCCGGCGCCGCGAGTCGTACGGTCTGGGCGTCGACGGTGACCGACGCCGGCTTGGCCGCCGGGGCCGTCATGCCCGGGGCCAGCCGTTCCAGCTCGGCGAGCTCCTCGGCGGTGAGCCCGGCCAGGTCCTGGTCGACGAGGTCCACGTTGGTGAGGTGCGCGATGTCGGCAACGCCGTCGGTGACCGCGAGCTGGCGCATTGCGAGGCCGTGGCCGCCACCCATGTCGACCCAGGAGACCTTGCGGGCGGGGCGCTCCTGGTGCAGCGCCCGGAGGATCTCGCTGATCGAGTTGTGGCCCGGACCGACCCGCTGCTCGACCAGGCGGGCGACGTCGGAGGAGCCGGGCCCCTCGACCTGGCCGCCGCGGGGGAAAATGGTGTTGTCGTACTCACTGAGCCGCCGGCCCTGGAACTGCTGGTCCTGCATGCTGACCTGCTCCGCGCGCAGCTCGGCCAGGCGCGCCTTGGACTCGGCCGCCTCGCGCAGACCGTAGGCGTAGAGGCCGACGAGATGCAGCACGGACAGTTCCCTGGCCGGGACCTTGACGGTCCCGGCGGGCGCGGCCGTCCCGGCGAACATGGGTGGCCAGCCGAGCCGTTCGCCGAGGTCGTAAATCCGGGCCACGGCGGGGATCTCAGCGGCGAGCTGGGCGAGCTTGCCGATGACCATGGCGTGCTGCCCGTTCGCCACCTGCCCGGTCTGACCGTTCATGTGGGCGATCTGCTCCGCGAGCACCGACTCGTGCAGCAGGTCCATCGTCGGCGTCGCACCCGGTACCTGCGCCGCGGCCGTGCTGGCTTGGAGCAGATGACTTGCCAGCTCACGCGGGCTCGGTCGTCCGGTTTCTTCGGCGTCCCGGACCTGCTCGCGCAGGGTCTCGAGCTCCCGGCCGAACGCGCCGATGGCGCTGACGTTTCGTTCCATCCGGGTCAGCTGGCCGATCAGGTCCTCGGCCGTGGTCCCGCCGTTCTGCCGCAGTGCGGCCGGAAGCCGGCCGGCGAGCCACTCGGTGAAGGCGTTGGGGTGCAGCACATGAGCCTGGTGTTCGAGGTCGGCGGGGAGGTGGACCGGGTCGGTGAACAGCAGCCCCGCCACGCTCTCCAGGAGGCTCCGCACCGCCGCGGGGTGGCCCAGCGCCGGTGATTGGAACATCCGAAATACCGAGCGGGCGAAGATCCGCTGCACAGTGTCGGCGGTCCCCGTATCGGGCTCAGCCTGATCGAAGATGTGGAGGGCATATCGACGACCGAAGAGCTTGGAGAATTCGACACCGCGTACCGAGTTGCCGCGCGAATCGAGCCGGGGGGAGAAGGTGCTGTAGCCCATCCGGCCGGGGGCGACCGGCATGATCCCGCCGGCGACACCGCTCTTGGCCGGGAGGCCGACCTCCTTGGCCCACTGACCGGCGTAGTCGTACATGCCGGAGGAGAACATCTGCGACAGGCCGTCCCGTACCGGCTCCGCGTCGAATACGCGGTCACCGGTCAGCGGGTTGACGCCGCCGCTGGCCAGGGTGGCTGACGCGATCGCGAGCATCTCGGCGTCGACCTCGATCGAACAGATCCGCAAATAGAGGTCCAGCGCCTCTTCGCGGTCGGTCCCGGCCGGAAATGCACCAGCCTCGTCCATCATCTTGGCGAGCAGCTGGTTTGTCTTCGCGGTGGCCTTCTCACCGGTGTACACGGCCTCGTTGAACATCGGAGCCCGTCCGACGCCGGCCGTCAGCCGCCCCCAGATGCCCATCACATGGTCGAACTTCGCCGCCGGATCCGCACCGGGCAGTAGCGAGGCGATCATGATCGCGCCGGAGTTGATCATCGAATTGTGCGGCAGCTGGGTCTGCTCGTCGACCTCCATCAATTTCGCCGCATTGAATTTGTCGCCGTTGTGTTCGTGGCCGACATGGGTGTGCACCACGTCGGCGCCATGCTCAGTCAGTGCGGCGAGGTAGTTGATCGCCTTGGAGACGGACTGGATGCCGAAATAGGTCTGCACGTCGCCGACCGAGAAGCGCTGACCGTCCGCGGTACACAGGGCAACCCCGAACAGCTCGGGGTTGGCGTCCTTGAGGGCCGGGATGTAGTCGGCGTTGTGGCCGGAATGATCGGGCTCCACTTCGGCGTAGAACCGGCGAACATCGGTTGTCAGCGCCGCGAAATCTGGCGCCGTGAGATTGCCGGCAAGAGCGCGGTGGATCAGCCTGCCGTCGCCCTGGGCGAGGGCCCGGAACGTGGCGAAGTCGAGCCGGGAGGGCACGACCGGGATCCTCGGGTCGTCCGCGAGCAGGCCGGCCTGGCGCAACCGGCTGAGCAGCTCCGGCCCGGAGACCGTCCCGTTCTCGTCCCGATCGAACGAATCGAACAATTGCCGGTCATTGAGCGGTGCCCGCCGGACGGGCCGCACCGGCAGGTTGTGGTTCGGCAACGTGGCGAGGATCAGGTCGGCGAGCGGCTCGAGCACCGCGCCGTGGTCGGCGACGTTCGCCGAGCCGGCCAGTTCCACCAGACGCTGCAGTCCGGCCAGCGCCGCGGTCCGTTCCGGGTCGTCCGCGTCCCGGAACCAGCCGAAGGTCTCCCTTCGAGCCCGATGCGCGCCGCTGTACAGGTCGTTGCTGGGAGGTTCGACGCTGAATACGCCGATCGGCAACAGGGTGCCGTCGTCATCGACGATCGGCACTGGGTTGTCATCAGGAGCGAGGACGTAGGCGTCCATCGCGACGATCTCGCCGGTCTCGCCGCCGTAGCCGAAGATCGGGGTGGCAGAAACGACGCCGGCGGTCGGGTCCACGTACTGCACGCCCGTCACGGTGTTGTACTCAACGCGGGTCTCGTGAATGTCCCCGTTCGACCACTGCACCAACACTGTCGCAGTGGAGCCGTCGCCAGCCCGCTCCGCGTGCCGTCCCACCGCGACGAATGCGGCCCTGGCCTGGGCGGCGGTGGCGACCTGGTCGGGTGCCATCGCGATGATCGACTGGAGCCGCTGTTCCCCGGTACCGCGGCGTTCAAGCAGGCTGGCACGCTCGCCAACTGGCACACCGCCCAGCGGCCGGTTGAGGTCGTCGGCCTCGAACCCGTCGAGGGTCGGCGTTTCCGCGACCCGCGCCGGCTCGCCCCGACGTACCGCGTCGTAGGCGTCACAGGCGGCGGCGCAGCCGACCTGCCGGGTCGGTTCGAGCCGCGCCCGGACCGCGTTCTGCTCGCTCAGCCATATTTCGGTGGTCACCGGCCGGCCGAGGCCGTTGCGCGGTGCCAGCGCGACGCCCTCGTTCAGCGCCGTTGATTCCCCGCCTGTGCCGGGGACGGTGTGAGCGCCGAGCGGCAGGCCCGGGTTGAACTCGCACCACTTGTCGGGATGCGCCCACAGAGTGCGTTGCAGCTGTCGGACCTGATTGAGCGCGGCGATGGCGGTCTCGTGCAGCTGGCGCGCCACCACCAGTTGGTCGGCCGCCCGGCGCCAGAGATCCAGCGCGGCCGGGTCGCTGTGCTGGGCCAGCGCAGCGGAGATCTGGGTTTCCAGGGCCTCGAGCACCTGCCGGCGTTGCGCCGCTTCATCCTCCAGTGTCGCGGCGCGCTCGGTCGACACATAAGGTATGCCGCCGGCGGCCCGAACCAGATTCTGTAGCTCGTCGATCTCCTCGTTCGCCGCACCGGCGGGGATGCTGGCCCGCCCGATGAGCACGGCGTTCGCCTGCGTGCGCTGCCCGGCCAGCCGGGTGGCGCGTCGACTCAGCCGTGCGTACTCGTCGTAGCGGGCGGGATCGGCGGCCCAGCCGGTGTCGGCGAAGCGTTCCAGCAGTCGGCTACCCGGCGGCAGCGCACCGACCGAGCCGCGGCCGTCATCGCCGGGTCGGTTATCGCCGGGTCGGTTATCGCCGGGCCGGCCATCGTCGGGGCCGTCGAGCGGGTCGCCAAGGGCCATCGCCGCGCGGGCCTCGACGGTCAGCAGGCGGAGAATCGTGTATTGGCTGAGGGCGTTCGGGTTGTCCCAGAGCTGCTGCACGATGGAATGCCGGCGCGCCACGAGTCGGGCGGCAACCTCGACCCCGGCCAGGTCCGCCGCGGTCTCCCGGGCCCGATCGGCGAGGCCGCGCAGGAAGGCCAGCTGGTTGGTGAGCTCGCTGAACCTGCCGACGGCCTGGCGCTGCGCCAGCGGTCCACGTTCGGCCAGCGCGGCCTCCAATGCCGCGCGGTCGCCCTGCCGGCGCAGCGTGGCGATCCGAGCATGCAACTCGGCAATCGCGTTCTGCAGCGAGCCGGTGTCCGGCTCGGCCGCCTGGGTCAGCCCGGCAACGTAGCGGACCGCCGACTCCAACACCGACAGCCCTTCGACCATGCGTACCTCGCCGGTCGCCGGGTCGTATTCGCCGGCGTGCAGCAGGTCGTCGGAGAACGTGCCGAACATCCCTGGGGCCTGCAGCGCCGCGGGGTCAACCAGGTGGATCGGCGGCAGGGCGGCAGCCCCGGTCAGGCCGGCAAGAAGGGTGCGCAGGTCCGCGCCGCCGGGCATCTCTGCGATCCGCTGGAGCGTGGCGATGATCGTCGCGTGCCGGTACGGCCCGACCTGCCTGTGATCGTCCGCCGCGTGGTCGCCCGCCGCGTGGTCGCCCGCCGGGTGGTCGCCCCGCCTGCGGTCGTCCACCGAGAGCCGGAGCAGTCGGATCTCCTCGAGCGGGTCGAGCCGGCGGACCAGCTCGGCCGACCGCGGATAGCTCGAGCAGTACGCCGCGATCCGACCGGACAGCTCCCGCAGCCCCCGGGCCAGCGACTCGACGTTGACGTCGGGCCCGGTCGACTCCTGAACCAGCCGGGCTTCGTCGGCGAAGATCGCCCGGCGGTTGGCGTACTCGCCCTCCTGCCGGGTCACCTCGGGCAGCAGGCGGTCGATCGCGTCCTGCTCGGTGAAGGTGTCGTCGTGCGCGAACCTCGTGGCGCGGACCTGCGACACGAATTCCGGGCCGCTGCCCAACACGAGCCGCCCGTCTTGCGGCACGGCGTGACGGACCGCATCCTCGGCCCCGAACCCGCCGGCCCGCAGCTCGTCGGTCAGCCGGTACAGCAGGTGCCGCTGGTTCAGCCGGCCGGGCAGCTCGCGGCGCATGCCGGCCTCGGCCGGGCCGACGCCGGCGGGCACCGGACCAGCGGGCGTCAGCAGCGCGACGGCCTCGGTCGTCAGCTCGGTCAGCGACAGGTCGGACCGGAAGACGATGCCCAGACCCGGAGCGAGGGTCGCCCGCTGGCCATCGAGGAAGGCCTGCTGAACCGTGGCCAGGGTGGCTGGATCGATGTCCGCCATCGCGCGGCCGCCGAGCGGAACCAGTGGCGGCCAGTCCGCGGGATCGCCCAGCTCCGGGCCGTAGGTGCCGATCGCCGCGATGACGGTGGCCGCGTCCAGCGGATGCAAATCGTCGGCGTCATCGGTTTCCTTGGCCGAGTGCCGGGCCAGGTAGATCGGGTTGAGCGGGTCGATCCCGTGCAGTATGCCGGGCACCGTCGAACTCGCCGCGGGGGTGGCCAGGAGGCGCTGGATCCCGCGGTGCAGCTCGCTGATCGTCGCCGCGACGTCCTGGATCTGTTGTTGCCGGGCGGTGGGGTCCGTCTCCCACCGGGCCAGGTCGATGAGTTCGCCGAACTGCATCGCCGGATCGCCGATCGCGCGGATCGGCGCGGCCGCAGCTGGATTTCCGGCGCCGTAGAGGTTCACCAGCCGTCTGACCTGTTTGGCGATGTCGTCGTGCAGCAGGGCAACGGGTGCGCGGTCCAGGGCGTCGCGCTCGGCGTCGTCGAGGTAGGCCCGGCGGGCAATTCCGGCGGCGACGTTCGGCTCTTCCAGCCAGTCCAGCATGGCTCGGCGGATCCGGGTCAGGCCACCGCGCAGGCCCGTGCTCTCCGTGCCGTCGGCGACCGTGGGACGGCCGGCCCGGCGGGCCCGCGCGATGACTCCGAGCATGGTGAGCAGCTCGGCCGTGACGGCAGCCGTTTCGTGGTCCAGGTTGAACCGGGCCGGCCAGTAGTCCTGCTCGGCGTTCCGCACGGCAGGCGGGAACGGGCGCAGCTGAAGGTTGTCGTGCGTCTGCTGCTGCTCGGCGGTGAGCCCACGCCGGTCCACGTGCGCCATGCCGTGCGCGTACCGGAAGACCAGCTCCAACATGGTCAGGTTGCTGTCGTGGAACATCGTGACGGCGCCGTCGGTGTCCGCGGCGCTGAATTGGTGCGGGTCGCTCTGCACCGGGCCGGTGCCGTCCGAGGCCACCAGGACCGGCCCGACCCAGCCGTGCCGATCCGCCGCCGCGACGAGCTCCTGCAGCTCGGGCATCTCGGCGGCGGCCTGCTTGACCTTCGCAATGGCCAACGCCCAGTCATCGATGTGCAGGTCACCCTCGGCGCCGACCGTCCGCGGCGCGCGGTCGAGCAGCGCGGCGTCCGCAAGCGGGTCGAGGGCGCGGGCCTGCCGGCTCAGCTCCGGGTAGTCGCGGCAGAAGTCGTCGATCTGCTGGCTGAGCTCCAGGTACGCCGAGGCCAGTCCGATGGGACCGAGATAGTCGCTGTTCGGGTCGGGATGCTCGGCGGCGTAACGGGCCCGGCCGACGTCCGCGTACCGCGCGAAGATGTCATTCAGGGCGACCTGCGCGGCCACGGCTCGGGACGAGGCGGGATGGCCGAGTCCCGCCGCGATGCCGTGCGTGGTGTCCGGCGTATAGGTGGAGCCGAGGACGGTGGCGCGGTCGGCCAGCAGCATCCAGGCGTCGCCGTCGGGCACGACCCGGGACGGATCGTCGATGCCGTACACCGCACTGCCGTACCGGACTGCAGCCAGCCAGAACAGCTGCTCGCCACGCCGGCAGGCCGCGTCGTGCCGCTCGGCGGCGGACAGCTGCAGGTAATCGGCCCGGGAGCTGGTCTGGGCCTCGATCTCGGCGAGCGGATCCTCGACCCAGGCCTGCGCGCCGCTGACCTCGTCCGGATCGTGCAGGTATTCGTGGATCACCGTCGCGCAGAACGCGGCCAGCGACATCCCGGGCCAGACCAACGCCCGCCCCGTCCGCGGGTCGTGGGCGGCCGTCCTGGTGCTGTCGTCGATGACCGCGTCGCTGATGCCCAACTCGGCGTGATCGACTCCGCGCCGGGTGAACGGTACGGCGCGCTGCATCCGTTCGATCAGGCCCGCGCCCATCGTGAACCGGTCTGCAGCGTCGAGGGTGGCCGCCCGGTCCGCGACCGCGATGGCCTCCACGTACGCCGTGGCACGGGCGAGGTTGAGCACGTCGAAGGTCGCCGCGTCGGGGTCCGCCGCGCGCTGCTGCAGCATCGCCGCCGGGTGCAACGGGTCGAGCCGCTCGACGAACGGGTCACCGACCGGCCAGTGGTCGCGGACCAGCGCACTCTGGCCACGGAAGAGGTTGACCAACCGGCGGAATGCCTCATTCTGAACGGGATCCCCGGCGGCGCCGGCCTCGCGGGCGACGGCGTCGATCTCCTCATCGATGTCCCGGTACTGCCGGAATGCTGTCGCCTGCTCGTCGAGGCGGGCCAGCTCCGCCGAATCGCTGAACTCGCCTTCCCACGCGGTCAGGTCGTTCGGCTCCGGCTCCGGCTCCGGCTGCTGGCCCTGGGCGAGCCGCCGCTGGATCTCCTGCCTGGCCCGCTCACCCAATTCCCGTTGAGCGTTGTCGAGGTCCGCTGCCCGGGACTGCGACTGTGGTGCGCTCGGCTGGGTCGGTGCGAAGGCGGTCCGGTTGCCGGACTTGAACTCCAGGCCCGGATCGATGTGTGGACCGAGCAGGGTTGCCGTGTCCTCCGGTGAGATCGCGTTCTTCAGCTGGTCAGGCAGACCGGCCCTCAGGTGGGCGATCAGTGCCGCGTCGCCGACCGGCGGGAACACTCCGTGCAGGTAGCGCGGTACGGCGTATTCGGTGGCTTCTTCGTCGCTCGCTCGCATGACCTTGAGCTCGAACGCCAGACCGGACAGCAGGAGCCTCGGTTGCTGCGCACTGGCCAGCCGGCGCAGCAGCACCGTCTCGGCCTGTTCGCGAACCGGAAGTGCCGTGGAGATCGGTCCCGCGAACGGCCCGTACTCGGCGATTCCGACGGCCAGGTCGGTCAGGCATGCCGCCGGTCCGAACACCAGACCCAGGTCGTCGCGGTAGATGAACCTGTCACCGTTGTCGATCCGAGCCCGGAGATCGGCGAAATCCTGCTGGCTGATGCGGTTGGCCAACGTGCCGATCGGCACCAGCGGGGGCCATGGTCGGTCGGCCGCGGCGGCTCCCACGTACGTCGCCAGCGCGGCGGCAACGGTTGCCCGATCCAGTGGATGCAGATCGGCGCCATCCGGAGTGAGGGCCGCCCGGTGATACTGCAGGTAGGCCGGATTGAGCAGATCAACGCTGTACAGCGCGCGACGCAGGTCCGAGCCGACCGAGTCACTCGGCAGCAGGTCGAGGATCTCCGTGTGCAGCCGGGCAATGGCTTCCGCGACCCGGGTACTCCGCTGCGCCCGCTCGGCCGGCCCGGCCGGCCACTTTGCGGTATCGGTCATGCTGACGACGTAGGCGAGCCGGCGCAGCGGGCCGAGCGTTGACACCGTTCCGGTCGAGCTGGCCGCCTCCGAACTCACCGTGCTGGCATGCCGGGCCAGCTCGTCGTGCAGCAGCCCGCGACCGCGGTTGGCCGGGTCGAGCGCCACCCGTTCCGCCGCGGTGAGGAAGTGCTGGGCGACGAACCCCTCGAACGCCGCCGTACTCGTCCGCGGGTCCAGCATCGCCGGGTTTTCCGCCCACAGGGGCGGAATCAGGCGAGCCAGGTCCTCGGCGGTCGCGGTGCGCCTGCCGTCGACAAGCGCGAGATCGATGAGGCCCTGGAGGTAGGCCTGCTCCGCCTGGGCCACGGCAATCTCGCCGTGGAACGTCGCGGTCGCGAACGCCTGCTCGGCCGCGGCGGTGCGCACCGCGCTCGGAACCGGAAGGTGCTGCAGGTTGACCGGTGTGACGATGCGGCCACTGCGGACCAGGCCGGCGAGATAGAGCCGCACCGCCTCGGCCCTGGTGGGAGTCGGCCCAATGATCGTCACGGCGCGATTGGCCGGATCGGCGGTGGCGGCACGACTGTGGGCGTTCGGCGCCGCGCCGTCGTCCACTGCCAACCACGGCCAGAAGTGCTCCCACCGGCGATTCAGGAACGTACGCAGATCCGAATCTTCCGAAGCTGCGCTGTCGAGCCGCGCGAGAATCAACGCCAGCTCGCCCAGCGGCATCCGGCGGCTGCCGGTCGCGACATCGCCGCCGAGCGGCTTGGCCATGTTCGCGTCGTCGAACGGGTCGTACGCCCGAGCCACGTCGGCCATGCTGCGGTTGTCCCGGCAGAACTGGTTGACGAGCGCATTGAGCTCGCGGTGTCGGGTGACGAGGTCTCTGAGCACCTCCGTGTCCGGCGAACGGCCCTGCGGCGCAGCGGATTCCGCGGCGATCCGGCGCTTGAGTTCGCCGTCGAGCTCGCGGATGGTGTGCAGCATTCCGCCGGAATCCGGTGCCGGCCTCCCGGTCGCGATGTCGCCGTTCAGCAACGCGGCCAGGCCCGCGCCCAGTTCATGGTCGTTGTCAGCCGTGACCGTCCGCGCCGGCTCGCCGGCCTGCCGCAGGAGGCCAACCGGTGCGGCGGTCACGAGCTCGGTTTTATTCGCCGGTCCGCTCGTTGCCGGCAGCTCCGCGGGCTCGAGCCCGTAATCCGCCGCATACAGGGCAGCGCCCTGCCAGTAGACCTGCTCGGTCCGTATGCAGGCCGCTTCTTGCTTCTGGCCCTCGGACATCTGCTGGTATTGCGTGCGAGTCTCGGTCCGGGCTTCCAGGTCGTCGATCCAGGTGCGTCCCGGGGCGGCGTCCGGGCCCAGATCCGGGTCGTGGGCCAGCCCGTGCGCGTTGTCGTGCACAACGGACGAGACGAATGACGCGATCGGCAGGCCCGGGTAGACGGCCGTCAACCCGGACTCGGGGTCGAATGCCGCGATGGTGTCGCCGCCGTTGATGACAGCCGGGCTCATCTCGATTTTGCCCCGCACGCCGGGCCCGGTCAGCGGCACCGCGCGGACCATCCGCCGGATCAGCGTGTCGTCCACCGCGAGTCGGTCGGCGGCGGACAGTCCCTTGTGGAGCTGGTGATCGGCGATTGTCTTCGCGTACGCCGCCGCCCGGGCGACCGTGAGCACGTCGAACGAATCCGCCTGCGCGGTGCCCATCCTGCTCTGGGCGATCGCCTCGGGGTGCAACGGATCGGCCAGCCGCATTGCCGCCGAGCCGCGCAGCTGCGTCCGTACGATCTCGCTCTGCCGGCCGAGCCGGCCGACCAGGCCGTGGAAGGCGGTCAGATCGGCGTGTTCGTTCTGCCGCCCCTGCGCGACCGCGGCTGTCGCGGCCGCGATGCCGTCGTTGATCTCATCCTCGAGCCGTTGGAACTCCGTGGCCGCGGCGATCTGGGCCGGTGTTCCGGTTTCCGTCAGCCGCTGCACTTCCGCGGCGATCGGACCGCGGCGCTGGCTGCCCTCGAGGTACGGGCTTGCCACCGGCGTCCGGTGGAGCCAGCGGTCGCCGCGCTTGAATTCCAGGCCGGGGTCGACCTCGCGGCGCACCATTTCGTCGAGCTCGGCCGCATCGATCTCGTTCTGATACGCGCCGGCGGCCAGCTTCTGCCGGATTTCGGCGGCGAGCTCGGCCGCATTGGGCGGCGTCAGCAGCCGGTGCAGCGCGGGCGGCACGGCGTATTCGCGGGCTTCCTGCTCGGTCAGCTGGCCCGACCTGAACGCGGTAGTGACGCTCGCCAGCAACTGCTGCGGATACCGACCGCCCGCCACCAACCGCCGTACGGAGGCCGTGGCCTGCTGCCGCCGGGTGGCGTTTTCCGGCAGCGGGTCGACGTTGTCCGCCAGCGACGGCATGTAGTAGACCGCTTCGGTCATGAGTTCGGTGAGAGACGTACGGGGGCCGAACTCGAGCCGGCCGGGATGCGCCCACTGGGCCTTCGCGGGTCCATTCGGCGCCGACCTGATTGGCGGCAGTGCCGCGGCCGCGGGCATGTTCGGCAGGTACAGCCCGATCGCCGCACAGAGAGTCGCGCGGTCGAACGGATGCAGCCGCCCGCCATAGCCGGCCGGTGTCGCGTGGTGGTGCCGGAGGTACGCGGCGTTGAGCGAGTCGACGCCGCACAGCGCCCGGCGCAGCCTCGGATCCAGCCCGGGATGGGTGGCGAGGAAATTCGTCACCTCGGTGTGCAGCGTGGTCATCGACCGCGCGGCCTGATGGATCGCCTCCGGCGACGTGGTCGCCGGGTCGTCACTGAGCAGCCCCAGCAGCGCGGCCAGGGGGGTCAGGATGGGCCCGAAACCCGCCGTCCCGTTCCGGTCGGCGTCGAGAATCAGCCGGGCGTCGATGAGCAGGTCCTCGAACGGCACGCCGTGCCCGCGGTGTCCCGGGTCGAGAGCGGCCCGGGCCGCTTCGCCCAGATACCCGGCGACGAACTCCTCGATGACGCTCTGCGGGGTGTCCTCCACCAGCAGCGCAGGATCCTTGTCCCGCCATTCCGCGGGGAGCAACTCTCTGGTCGCCGCGGCCGTGCTCGGCTTGCGGTTGCTGGTGCGGACCATGGTGCCCAGGAAGAGCCGCTCGAGATTGAGGGCGGCGACGAGCTGGCGGTGCAGTTCGGGTACGGCCCGGGACAGCGCCTCATCCTGCGCGACCGCCGTCGGGATCGGCAGGTGCGCCAGCTCTCCGGCGAGGATCGTGTTCGCGTCGGCCAGCGGACCCTGCGTCGCGAAGTAGAGGTCGTTCAGATACCGGACGCTGCTTTGCAGCAGGTTCAGGTTCATCGACCCGCGATCGGATGTCACGACCATCTGCGGCCAGCCCCGCTCCTGCACGTCAGCCAGGAAGTCCCGCAGGACGGGTGCCGTGTCGCCGACCTTCTGCAGCTTGGCGATGATCACGGCCAGCTCGTCGACGGGCACGATTCCGTGCCGGTCGACCGACCGCTTCCGGTCGAGCAGGTTGAGCTCGTCCAGCGGGTCGTAGCCCCGGGCCGCATCGGCCAGCCCCGGGTTTGCTCCGCTGCAGTATGTGTCGACGAGCTGGCTGAGCCGCCGATAGCTGGTGACAAGCTTGATGAGCGCTTCAGAGCCGGGGTTCTCCTCGGCCTCGGCCCGATCAAGCGCGATTCGCCGCGACTCGTTCTTGATCGCGTCCAGCGAGACGGGCGGGGCCGGCTCGGCACTCTCCGTCCGCGGGCTGGGGTGGACCAGCTCGGCCAGGACATCCCCGATCGTGGCCGGCGATACGGCGGCACTGCCTGGCGCCGGATCGGTGGCCAGCTGGAGAAGGTCGATGGGCATGGCGTCATCGAGTCGTGCGTCGGCGGCGGGGAGCACCCGACCGGGCAGCTCCGCCTGGGTGATCCCGTAGGCGGTGGCGTAACGGATGCCGCTGCGCCGGAAGATCTGCTCGCTACCCAGCGAGCCGGCCTCCTGCAGTTGCCGCTCGGATGCGCGCTGGTACTCCGCGCGTGTCTCCGCCTGCCTTTCCAACCCGTCGATGTCGGCGCGCCCCGGTACGGCCTGCGGGCCGCGGTCCGGGTCCAGGGCCAGCCCGTGGCCGTTCTCGTGCACGACCGTTTCGCAGAACGCGGCGATCGACATCTTTGGGAAGACGGCAGCCCGGCGGCTCCCCGGGTCGAACACGCCGATCGAGTAGTCGTTGTTCACGTCCGTACCGAACAGCTGCCGCATCGCGGCAGCGGTGACACCGTGCTCGGTGAGCGGCACCGCCTGCACCATCCGCCGGATCAGCGGGCCGTCGACGGTGAACCGCTCGGCCGCGGGCAACTGCGATGCGCTGCGGTCGTGCGCGGCGAACAGCTCCAGGTAGGCCACGGCCTTGGCGACCTTGAGCACGCTGAAGTCGGCATCGTCGGCCGAGCCGATCGCGATCACGTTCATTGCCAGCGGATGCAGCGGGTCGAGCGAGGTCATGGGTGAGTCGCTTGCCTGCGGCCAGTGTTGCTGCACGAGCTGGCTCTGCTCCTTGAGCTGTTCGATCAGCTCGCGGAACTTCGGCGGCTCGGCGGCGTTGTCGTCCGGGTGGTCCCGGTAGATCCCGACGTCGGTGGTTGCGGCCGCGAGCCCATCGTGGATCGCCCGTTCCAGCTCGAGCAGCCGGTCGGTGTCGCGGAGCTGGTCGGCCGGGGTATCCGCCTGCTGCCGCAGCGCTCGCTGCTGGGCCTGGAGCTGCTGCACCCTGGTGTCGTACTCCGTCGGGTAGGACTCCCACGTCGACCCGACCGCGTACGCGTCCCGGTCGCCGTGTTTGTGCTCGAGGTCGTCGTTGGCGGCCTGCAGGCCCTCGGCCAGCGCCCGCGCCGCGTCGAGGATTTCCTGCGCCCGCGGTGCGCTGAAGCGGGGATAGTCGCGGACCCGCTCGGTGACGAAGGTGTCGACCGCGTCCGCCACGCCCTCGTCCAACTCGCCGAGCTGTTCGGCCAGGTACGTCCGGACCGCGGCCTGTGCCTGCTCTTCGGCCGGAACCCGCAGCCGGTCCGAGCCGAACTGGTTGCCCGTCGCCTCGCGCAGGGCCGCGCGCGCCTGCGCTCCAGGCGTTTCCCGTTCGCCCGCGACCTCGAACGGAGCATTGACCGCCGCGCGCACGATTGCCGCTGCGTCTGGGGTCACTGCGTCCGGGATCGCTGCGTCGGCGGACTCCACGACGCGCAGGCTCGCCAGCACATGTTCGGCCGCCCATTGCTCCGAGTCATCGTCCACCCGGTGGGCGCGGGCCCGCAGCGCGTGGACGACCGCGATCACGGCGGCCAGCCGTGCCTCCAGAACTGGTTCCGCCGCATCGCCGCGGGCGGCTGCGTCGATCGCCACCTGGACGGCGTCGACGGCCTCCCGGTCGGCCTCCGCCGGGGCTGAGGGAATTGCGGTGTCGGCGGCTGGCGCCTCGGATCTCGTGCCGAGCTTGAACCAGTGGAAGCCGTAGGCGGCGATCTGCAGCGGATAGGGCTGCTCGCCGATCTCGGCGAGCGTCTCGCCGCTGGAGGTGTCGACCGGGGCATTGCCCCGCCAGCGGGTCAGATTCAGTTCGGTCGGCTGCTCGCTCGCCGCCATGTTGAACACGCACAGCACCGACTCGTCGCCGAACTCGCGGACGAAGCTCAGCACGTGCGAATTGGCGCCGGGCAGGCTGATGAGGGAACCCGGTCCGAACACCTCGACGTTGGCCTGCCGCGTTTTGATCATGCCGCGGGTCCGGTTCAGCAGCGAGTCGGGATCGGCCTGCTGGGACTCGGCCAGCTCCCACTCCATCCGGGTACGCACGGCGTGCCGACCCGGGCGGGTGAGATCGTCGCCCATGCCGATCTCGTCGCCGTAATAGAGCAGCGGGGAGCCGGGCAGCGAGAGCAGCAGGGCGAAGCAGAGGGCGGTCCGGTCCGGGTCGTGCCCGAGCATGGCCGAGAGCCGGTGCCGCACGCCCCGGTTGAATTCGGCGGTGCGGTCGGTCATGTACTTGAACCACATGAACATGCGCCCGACCTTGCCGACCTCGCCGAGGCTGGCCTCGTCGTGCAGCCGCAGGAACGTCTGGCGTTGGCCGAGCCCGGGCAGGGGCGGCATGGTCGCGAGGACCTGCGAGATCGGGTAGTGATTGCCGAGGGCGATCGCTTTGAAGATCTCCGGCATCATCGGGAAGTCGAAAACCATTTGGCTCTCGTCGCCGCCGACGTCCGGGTCGCCGAAGTACTTGACCATGTCGTTCGGCGGCTGATCCACCTCGGCCAGCAGCACCCGGTTCGGATACTCGGCATCGATCATCGCCCGTATCCGCTTGAAGAACTCGTGCGTTTCAGGCAGGTTCACGCCGGTCGTGCCCTCGTGCATGTAGAGCAGCGCGGCCGCATCGACCCGGAACCCGTCGACGCCGGCGTCCAGCCAGAACCGCAGAATGTCGAGCACCGCGTCCTGCACGGCCGGGTTGTCGTAGTTCAGGTCGGGCTGGTGGTCGAAGAAGTTGTGGAAGTAGTACTGGCCCCGCACCTCGTCGTAGGTCCAGAGCGAACCGGCGAAGCTGCCCTCCCGGACCAGGAACGGCTGGTCGCGCCAGACGTAGAAATCCTTGTACTTCTCGTGGTCGGGATGGTTCGGGTCACGCGAGGCGAGGAACCACGGATGTTGGATCGACGAGTGGTTGATGACCTGGTCGATCACCACCCGGATGCCGCGGCGGTGTGCCTCGGGCACGAAGTTCTTGAAGTCGTCCATCGTGCCCAGGTCGGGCCGGATGTCGGTGTACGACGTGACGTCGTAGCCGTTGTCGTCCATGGGGGACGGGAAGATCGGCGGCAACCAGATGCAGTCGATACCGAGCTCTTTCACGTAGTCGAGCTTGTCGACCAGGCCATTCAGGGTCCCGGCGCCCTCCTCGTTCGAGAACATCTGGACCAGGACCTCGTACAGCACGGTCCGCTTGAACCACATCGGGTCGGGCCCGGTCGCCAGCGGCGATTGCGCACCCGCCGGCGCCTCGTCCGCGGCCGCCGGCAGCGTGTCGGTGAGGGCGCCGTAGAGGTCGCGGCTCCACGTGAGGAATTCCGCCGCCTCCGGCGCGTACGCGGTGGTCGGCGGCAGCATGTTGCCGGCGCCGCGGCCGAGCAGAACTCCGCCATCGCGGATTGGCGTGGCCTGCATATTCGCGTCGAGGACGACCGCGCCGACCGCGGAGTAGCCGGTGAGGTCGACCCGGCCGTCGAGCCGACCGGTCGTCGCGTCCCAGTACTCGACGCTATCGGCTGAGTGTTCGGCGGTGTATTCAGCGGTGTATTCGGCAACGACAAGCCGTACGTCCGCGGAGCCCGGGCGCTGGCAGGCCAGGACGGCGGTCGCCCCCTGGCGGCTGCCCGGCGCTGCCGCGTTGGCGGCCTGCCGCAGTGTTGCCTCGAGCAGGTCCAGTCGTTCGGTGGCCAGCTCAGCGGTCGGCGTCCGGTCTGCCACGAGCGCCTGGAATCGGGCGTGCAGCGCCATTTCCAGTCGGGCGGTGCCGGCCGCCTCGTCGCCCAGCGGCACCAACGTGCCGTCGATCTCGGCGTAGCGGTCCCAGGTGCGGGCGCCGGGTGCCACCGGCGTCCCGTGCCGGGTCAGCACGTGCGCCAGCACCTTGGTGACCGCGCCGACGCGGTAACCCCTGGCCTGCAGGGCCGGCGGCAGGTCCATCGCCTCGGTGAACGCGGCCGTGTCGGCGAAACGGGTAGCGGGCGAGACGAGGCTGGCCAGCATCTGTCGCTGCCACGCGAGGGTGGGTTCGACCCCGCCCGCGCCGTCCAGCGAAACCTCGGGGTTTGCCTCGGCCCAGCGGGCCGGCCACGGCAGGACCTGCTGCCCACCCGCGCGCAGCCCCAGCACTCGGGTCTGGTGCCAGCGGACGACCTGGGCCAGGCCGTGGGCATCGAACAGCAGCGACAGGGCCTTGAGCCGCGTCGGCGTCAGTGCAGTCGTACCAGTCGTACCAGTCGTACCAGTCGTGCCAGTCGTATTAGTCGAACCCTCCAGCTCGACCGCGGCAAGAGCCTGCCCGATCGCACGCTGGAGACTCCGCAGGGCTCGCACCCGATCGCGGAGCGCGGCCTCGGCCTGCGGCAGTTCGGCGTCGGTGGTGGCGGTCCGGTTTCGGTGGGCGCGCTGCCGAGCCTGGTAGCGCTCGACGACCGTCTGTGCGTCGCCGGCGAATTCTGCGGGAATATTCGCGGTGCGATCCCGGTCGGCCTCGGGATTGACCGCAATCCAACGCGCCGTCAGATCAGCCCCGACCGCGATGATTTCCTTGGCGGACTCGGCGAGGCGGTAGACGTTGGGGTCGGTCGGGTCGACGCCGAGGTCGAGCTGTTGCAGCCGGATCAGCTCGGTGAGGACGACACCGGCCAACTGCCGTGGACTGTCGAATGCGGCGAGGCCGATGATGATCGTCCGCCGGCCGGCGATCTTTGTGGTTACGGCCAGCTGACCCTCTTCGTCGAGCTCGTTGAACCCGACGAAGGGGCTGGTCGGGTCGTCCGGGTTCGGGTCGTCCGGGGTGAGGGCCAGCCGGATATCGACCCCGTCATCGAGGCCGACCCGCGGCGTGCCGTCCGCGCCGATCAGCCCGTGCTCGGTGAGGAATGCGCGAATTGCCGGATCGGTGCTGGCCAGCTGCGTCACCAACGAGGCTATGGAGCGGACCGCGGCTTCGGTGGCGGGAACGGCATTCTGGGTCGGGCCGCCCAGGTAGGCCTCCACATTCCAGCGCTCACCGGGCTGGTGCAGGTAGGGCAACCGCGGAGCCTCGCCGGTGTCGGCGTCGAGGTGCGCGGTCAGGGCTGCACCCCGGGCGTCGAGGTGGTACGCGCCGTCGGCGGCTTTGTGTACGTACACCTGGCGATTGGTGACGGCTCGCCCGTAGTTCGTGTCGAGGGTCAGCGGAATGGTCTGGCCGTTGTTGTTGATGGCGAGGTTGACCGTGAGGTCGCCTTCGTCTGCTTCGCCGGTGAGGTAGACGTCCCAGTACGGGCCGTGTTCGTCGATGCCGTCCGGAGCCCGCCCGGTTTCGCTGGTGGGGCTGGCGGTCCCGTCGTGGTGGGCGAGGGTGAGGGTGGCTCCGGGGGCGGGGTAGTCGGTCTTGGCGCCGAGGAAGTGGACGCGGACGCTGTCGAAGTAGTTGGTGGTCGGTAGATCGACCGGTGTCGGCTCGGGTGCGGGTGCCAGCTGATCGCGCCAGAGTTGGTCGTACTGGCCGACGATGCCGCTCGGCTGGTATTTGATGCCGAGTGCCGTCTCGCGCGCGATTCTGGCGCGTTCGGCGGCGGCGTCGGGGTTGGTGCGGATGTCCTGGACGGCGTTGTTGATGGCGGCGGGGTCGCGGACCGGGATGACGAGGGCGACGCCGTCGTTGTCGGCGATGATGGCGGATTCGGCGGTGCCGATGAGCGGGGTTCCGGTGGCGGCCATTTCGACCGCGGTGAGGTTGAACGATTCTGAATGGGTTGCCTGGATGGCGATGTGGGCGAAGGCGCTGAAGTTGATCAGGTCGGCGAGTTGGTATCGGCCGCTCATCAGGACCCGGCCGGTGAGGCCGGCGGTGTCGATTTTCTTCTGCAGTTCGGCGCGATATTTCGGATCAATTGCGCCGGCCAGGACGAGTTTGGTGTTGGGGTTGGTCGCCGCGGCACCGAAGGTTTTCATCGCTTCGATGATTTCCTCGGGGCCCTTTTGGTAAATGACGCGCCCGGCGGCGAGGATGATTTCGTCGTTCTCCGCGATGCCATGGTCGGGTCCGAGCAGCCCGGTGAAAGCCTGGTCACGGTCCAGCGTCGCCGGGTCGACCGACCAGTGCGCGACATCGCAGATCAGCGGAATAACCCGGAACCGGCTGGGGTGCAGCAGGTGGTTGGTGAGGTGGTCGACGACCGGGATCATCTTGCTCGCGGCGACGACCACGGCGTCGGCGTGTTGGATCCGGTCGATCTCGTCGTGTTGAATATTGGGTTTGGTGACCAGACCCTTGTGCTCGGCGGCGTGGGTGCCGTGCACAAAGCTGAGCAGCGCGACCTCGTGTCCCTCGGCGCGTAGTTCGTCGGCGATTTCTACCGCGCCGCGGGTGCCGGGCCAGTCGTGCGTGTGGATCAGGTCCGCAGCGAAAGGCTCGCGTTCCTCCTGTTCGGCGCGTTCCTGATCCTGCGTGCGCCACGTGTCGTAGGCCCGTTTCTCCGCCGCGTTGACGAGCTCGAAGAACTCGTCCTCATTGCTGTCAAACAATTCCCGGGTCGCGCCTTCGGGCAGCCCGGTCAGGATCAGGGTGAGGTTGTCGTTGATCTGGATAACCCGGTCGCGACGGGTCGGCTCGCCCTCCTTCGGCAACGGCTCGCGGCTGACGTAGACGACCTTGCGGCCCGCCGCCGCCTGCGCCTTGGCGATCTCGGTCGCGGCCCCGGCCACCCCGCCGAATTCGTTGCCTTTCCAGTACTCGCCGTTGTCGTCGTGTCCGTCGCCCTTGTACTCGTTGCAGAAATGCACGATGTGTCGCGGTACGGCAGCCGCCGCCGGGATGACCGCGGCCGCGCCCGCCTCGGCAATCCGGGTCTTGGTGTGGTGGGTGAGGAGGGCTACCGCTTCCTTGGCCGCGGCGGCGAGGCGGTAATTGACCTGGTCGTGCGGGTCGAGTCCGCGCGCGAGTTGGTGCACCCGGATGAGCTCGGTGAGGGCGACCCCGGCCAATACGTCCGGGCTATCGAAGGCGGCCCGGCCGACGATGATCGTGGTGCGGCCCTTGATGATCGTGGTTTCCGCGAGTCGCTCGTCCTCATCCAGAGCGTCGAAACCGACCGTGCCGGTGGCCGGGTCGACCACATCACCAGGGGTGAGCGCCAGTTGGATATCGACGTCGCTGAGCGTCGGGATGCTGAGATTGCCGGCTTCATCGACGAGACCCTGGTCGACCAGGAAGGCGCGCAGGGCCGGGTCGGCGGCGGCGCGCTCGGTGATGAGCTCGGCCATGGATCGGACGGCGGCGCGGGCCCGGGCCGGGTCGCTGACGTCGACGGTCTCCGGGGTGGGGCCCTGTTCGTACGCCTCGGTGTTGCTGCGTTCCCCCGGCTGGCGCAGGTACGGCAGGGCCAGCGGATTGTCGGGCTCGGCGGACAGATTCTCGACCGACGCGCGGTTCTGGTCGATGACCTGCAGGGTGTCGGTGCGGGCCTCGTAGGTGCGCTGGTTGGTGAGGCCGGCGGTTTCGGCCGAGTTGACGGTCCAGCCGCCGATCGGGGCGACGGCGTCGGTGCCGGAGACGTTGATCAGGGCGATGATCTGGGTTTCCAGCGCGTCGTAGGTCAGTTGGGTCTGGTTGGCCAGGTTGGCGGTCTTGAGGGCCTCGGTGACGGCGTGGTTGGCGGCCGCGATCGTGGTCGCGTCGGCGTGGGCCGCGGTGACCGACTGCGCGTGGTTGTAGGCCGCGGCGAGGTGCTCGTTGGCGGCGGCGATGTGTCCGTAGAAGGCGACCCGGTCGGGGCTGGCCGAGTGGGCGGCGGCAGCGTCGTGCGCGCCGGCGGCGGCGGCCTGGGCTCCGGCGGCATCGTGGATTGCCGGAACGTGGGAGAGGTGGGCGCCGAGGGCGCCGAAGCCGATTGTCAGCGGGATCGTGACGCCGGCCGAGACCGCGCCGAGGCGGCCGACGAAGTCCCAGGGTGAGGGTTTGCCGGTCGGTGAGATCTCGGGGGAGACGTAGTCGAGGATGGCCTCGGTGGCGAAGCCGGGCAGGCCCTCGGCGCCGGTCTCCGTACGCAGCGCGTCCGCTCGCGCGGTATAGAACTCGTGCAGCGCCTCGTTGAGGTTCTGCTCCACCAGGCGTGGCTCGCGCTGGTTGGCGAACGCGATCCGCTGGTCGGTCGCCGAGTTGTCCAGGGCGATGAACCGCTGGATGGTCCAGGCACCGCCGACCCAGCTGAACAACGTGCGGGACAGGTTGATCAGCGACCCGACCGGGTCGAACGGGAACGTGACGGCGGTCCCGAGCAGCCCGGGCAGCAGCCACTTGAACGTGAAGGCATGGACGAAGGCGCCCACCGACGGAGTACGGGTCGGCCGCAGATCGAGCACCGGGTTGCTGAGCAGATCGCCCACCAGATCCGGCTCCGACCCACGGGCGGCCGCGGGTGCCGGCTGGCCGGTGGCGTGCCCGACCAGCTGACCGAGGTCCGCGTTCAGCTTGCCGATCAGTTCGTCGAAGGCCGCCTCCAGCTCGCGCCGGTCGCGCTGGCCGTCGAACCCTCGTTGCTCGCCGAATCCGCCGCTGATGGCTTTGGAGATGATCCGTGAGCTGATCGAATCGCCACTGAGCCAGCCGGTCAGCGCGGTGATCACGCCGGCCTCGCCGAGCACGGTCTGCCCGACCAGGGCCGGCGAGCCGAGCGAGATTGCCAGCCCGACGGCTCCAGCCGCACCGGAGACCACGGCCTGCCGGTAGGCGACCGCGCCGGTTGACGGGTCGGCGGGACGGCTGGCCCACACGTCGACGTCCGGCCGCTGGGCCGGCGTCGACCGCGGCCGGGTGGCCCCGGAGCCGAGGGCCTCGTGGACCGCCTCGTTCATCGTCTGTTCGCGGTCGACCGCGTCGGCGGCGAGCTGTGCTCGTCGTTTCGCCTGTTGCTCGGGAACCTGCTCGTCGGCGGCGCGCTCGTTCTGCATCTCCACCGACCGCTGGGTCGCGGCCTGGAACACCATGTTCACCACCGCGACGGCGAGCGGCAGCAGGGCGTGCACGGTCGAGAGACCGAACCAGTGATGCGTGATGTAGGCGGTCCCGGCCGCCACGAACAGCGTGTCGGTCGCCCAGCCGGTCAGGAACGTCTTGAACAGCGGCACCCGAGACGGGCGCGGCAGCCCGGTCCGAACATCGTGGGTGAGTTGCGCGCTGGAGTCGGCGAACTCGCCCGGGTCCGGCCGCCGGCCGAGCCACGGTGTGCCGCCATGCCCGAACGGGCGGCCGCCGTATCGACGCACGAATTTCGTGATGTCGTCGTCCATCGTCGCGACGTCGATGCCGGCCCGGCGCAGCCCGATGAGGTGGGCCCGCAGGTCCGACAGGTGCACCTTCCTGGCCCAGAAGCCCGGGGCGTTGCGGTGCTGCTCCATCCGCAGCCGGAGCGCTGTCTGGGCCGACCGGATCCGCGCCCGGGTCGCGATGTCGCTCGGGGCTGCGCCCGGGTCGACCTGCTGTTCGACGACGGCGAACAGCAGGTCGAGCAGTCCTCGTTCGCTGCGGTCGACGTCCACGCCGTACTGCAGCCGCAGCCGATAGTCGTACTCGCCGCTGCCGGGGTAGAGCCGGCTGTGCACGTTGCCCGGCAGCCGACCCGATTCGACCAGGACCGTGAACGACCGCTGCCCATCGGGGGTGACCCGAAGTCGAGCGGGATTGCCCGGGTCGATCGCAACGGTGAATCCGGTGTCGCGTCCCTGCAGGAAACCCACGATGTGCGGCAGGTTTGTGGCATCGAACGGCGCGAGTCGGGCCCGGCGCGGGTCGGCCCCCGGCTCGGGCGCCGGGAACCGGCCCGGCCGCCGCCGCGCATTCGTCTGCAGGAACCGGGCAACGTCCGGCGCGACCGCCTCCAGCGCGGTCAGCTTGCGTGCGTGATCCGGGCTGCCGACGAAGGGGCCGGTCGGCTGTAGCAGGCCGAGTTCGGCGAGCCTGATACGGAAATCGCGCTTCTCGCGCCAGGACAGCGAACCCCAGTTCTGAACGGCGAATCGGAGCCAGCCGACCTGGCCGTAGTCAGCCAGGGCCAGCCCGGCATCGGCCGCTACACCGGCACCGAGCGCATGCCGTACGAGCAGCGGCGAATCGCCCAATCCCAGCGCTGCCTTCAGGCCGACCGCGTCCAGTCCGGCCAGTCCGGCCGCGGCGCTGGGACCGATCGCCTGTATGAGCGCGACGAGCTCACCCAAATCGTCCCAGTCGGCCAGCTCGACGCGATCGGTCAGCGCGGCCGGATCGGCCAGTGCGTCCGGGCCGACCAGGTTGGCCAGCTCGGTCAGCCGATCGATCCTGGCGACCAGCTGATTCACCAGGCGTGGGGCAACCCCCAGATCGTGGGCCCGACGCGCCAGCTCACCCGCGATCGTCAGCCGTCCGACGACGTCCCACATCGCCGAATACCGGGCGCCGCTGTCACTCAGGCGGATCACGAGATCGGCGTCCGCGGCGCCAGGGGTCACGCCGCCATCGTCGGGAAGCGCGATTGCCGCGGTGAGCTGGCCGTGGTCGTACTCGGCAACGAGGGCGCCGCTCTCGGTCACCCGGACCGCCCGCGCGCCGATCGCCCGGGCCAGATGCGGAGCCATCTCGTTGATCCAGGCCCGATCCAGAGCGGTGGCCGGCGCCGGCGGCGGGCCCCACGGCGACCACCACGGAG
>DATAVB010000166.1:0-107089 GCA_036267955.1 Mycobacteriales bacterium
AGGCTTTGGGTGTTACTCATGACGCGACCGTATCGCAAGGGTCGGACAAGTCTCGGGCCCCCAACGGGACCTCGCGAAAAGAAACGTCGGCCCGCCAACGCGTTCGTCGGCACCCACCTTGGAATCGGTTTCGTGTAAGGCTTGTAGCGTGCTCATGCCACAACGCTAAAACAAGGTTCGGACAGCACCCGGCTCTCACCGCAGCCTGTGGAAAAGTATTTGCGCCTGTGGATAAGAACATTGAGTTGGTAGCAACTCGTAGTAGAACGGTCGTGTCAGCATGCTGGTCTCCAGCGCACCACATTCGTAGCGTTGTGACGACATCGGAACGAAGGGACAGACGCACGTCATGAAATGGCCAGGAATAGTGACCACCGCGGCAGCGGTGGTGCTGCTGCTTGCGTCAATAGCAGTCACCGCGCCAGTGGCAGCAGCGACGACCGCCGAAAGCAACACGACCCGCGACCTCGACGGGAGCTGGCAGAGCGACGGCTACGGCACCACCTTCGTCGCCCGCGGAGACACGCTGAGGACCTACGAGACCACCGGGATAAGCTGCCTTCCGGGCGTCACCTACAACAATGAATCGGCAACCAGATACGACGACGAAGCCGGCGACGCAATGACCATCAAGCTGATCAAAAACAATTCGGCCGACCTGACCCCGGACGGATCGGCAGGTCACTGGACACTGCACAAACGCCGACAACTCCCGCAACGATGCCAAGCGGCCTTCGACGCTGCGATCCGGATCCTTGGCAGGTCCAAATGAAGTCACACGAGCGTCACCGTCAATTCGGGAGCATCGACGAACTCGATCCGGTCCGCGTGCGCCGCATTCAGCAACTCCTCCACCACCATTGCGCCCGAAGACGCCAGATCGGCCGGACCGCAGATCCGCAGCTCGGCCACCGGCTGCCGCATTCCCAGCGCAGCGGAGGATTTCGCCCGACGGATCCCGGCCAGCAGTTCGCTGGCAGCGGACAGCAGGGTCGCCTCGCCAGAAGACGCATATCCCGCGAACACCTCGACCGGCCAGGACGCCCGGTGTATCGACCCCGGTTGCCACCAGGACCACACCTCCTCGGTCGCGAACGGCAGAAACGGCGCCAGCAGCCGCTGCAGAACGGAAAGCGCCGTACACAAGGCTGTGCGCGCGGAAGCACAGCCGCCATAGGCCCGTTCCTTCACCAGCTCGATGTAGTCGTCACAGAACAGCCAGAAGAATTCCTCGATCTGCTCCAGAGCGCGGGTGTAGTCGTACGCCTCGAAGGCCGACGTGGCCCGTGCTGCGACGTCGGACAAAGCGGCCAGCATTGCCCGGTCCAACGGTCGTTCGGCCGGCGCGGCCGGCTCCACTCCGAACGACAGCACGAACCTGCTGGCATTCAACAGCTTGGTGGCCAGGCGCCGGCCGACCTTCAACTGTCCCTGATCGAATGCCGTGTCCGTGCCGGGCCGGCCGCGGGCCGCCCAGTACCGCAGGGCGTCCGGTCCGAAGCGGTCCAGCATGGCGTCCGGCGACTGCGCGTTGCCGGCGGACTTGCCGATCTTGTCGTGCTGCGAATCCACCACCCAGCCGGAGATCGCGACATCCGACCACGGCAGCGCGGCGAAGTCCAGGTGGGCCCGAAGCAGTCCGTTGAACAACCAGGTGCGGATGATCTCGTGCGCATGCGGATGCAGGTCCATCGGATACACCTGGTCACGCATTTCACCGGCCGCGATGAGCGGAGACAAGGACGAGGTGGCCCAGGTGTCCAGCACGTCGGGGTCCGCGGTGAATCCGCCGGGCTGGTCTCGTTGCTCCGGGCGATAACCGGGTGGGCAGGTGCTGGCCGGGTCGATAGGCAGCGCCGCGTCTGCTGGCACGAGCACCTCGGAACGTTCGCCGCGCTGGTCGAGGGAATACCACACCGGAATCGGCACGCCCAGAAAGCGCTGCCGGCTGATCAACCAGTCGCCGCGCAGCCCGTTCACCCAGCTGTCGAGGCGATCCCGCATGCGCGGCGGATGCCAGTTCAGCTCGGCGCCACGCCGCAACAAAGCGGCCCGCAATTCAGGGTCCCGACCACCATTGCGGATGTACCACTGCCAGCTCGGCACGATCTCCAGCGGCCGGTCGCCTCGCTCATAGAACCGCACGGCATGGGTGATTGATCGCGGCTCGCCCACCAGCGATCCGGCCGACGACAGCCGGGAAACGGTAGCGGTGCGCGCCTGGCCCGGAGTCAGCCCGGCCAGAAACGCGTACGTCCCGGGGTCCACATCGGACGGTGGCTCGGTACGGAACCGGCCGTTGAAGTCCAGCACCGCGCGAGTGCCGAGCGCGAGATCCCGCCACCAGATCACGTCGGTCAGATCACCGAAGGTGCAGACCATTGCGATTCCGGTGCCCTTCTCCGGATCTGCGAGCTCGTGGGCGAGGACCGGCACGGCGACGTTGAAGATTGGCGTCCGCGCCATCGAGCCGAAAAACGCTTGATAGCGGGGATCTGATGGATGCGCCACTAGCGCGACGCAGGCCGGGAGGAGTTCCGGCCGGGTCGTGTCGATGAGAATATCGCCAGCCGGGCCAGCGAAGCGCAGCGTGTGAAAGGCCCCCGCGACGGTCCGTTCCACCAACTCGGCCTGGGCCACCGCAGTCTGAAAGGTCGCATCCCACAGAGTGGGCGCCTCGGCCCGGTACGCCTCGCCGCGCGCCAGGTTACGCAGAAAGGCGCGCTGCGATATCTCTGTCGCGGAATTCCCGATCGTCCGATATCGCAGCGACCAGTCGACGGATAGTCCGAGGCTACGCCAGGTCCGCTCGTACACCGCCTCGTCGTCGGCCGTCAGCCGCGCGCACAGGTCGAGGAAGGTACGCCGCCCGACGACCCGGTCGCCCTTGCGGTACGGCGCATCGGGCAAGGAGGGATCGCAGCGCACGCCGTAGAAGTTCTGCACCCGCCGTTCCGTCGGGAGCCCATTGTCGTCGAATGCGACGGGATAGAAGACCGACTTGCCGCGCATGCGTTGGAATCGCGCGATGAGGTCCGTGTGGGTATAGGAGAAGATGTGCCCGACGTGCAGCGTCCCACTGGCAGTGAGCGGAGGCGAATCGATGCTGAAAACGTCCGTCCGCCGGGCATCACGGTCGAACGCGTACGTCTTGTCGGCTTCCCAGCGCGGCGCCCATTTCTCGGACAGGGACTGCAGCGCGGGAAGCGGATCGGGAATTGCAGGCACGGCGTAGGCCTTTCGATAGGCCGGCCGCGCGGGAGAGGCTTGTGACCGTGACCCCGGCACGGCCGGGGTCACCAATGATCAGATCGGTGAGGACGCAGAGCACCCGGCCACGACAACGGTGGCTACGGATACTCGCCGGGTCCTCATGCCGGCCACAATAACAGAACGAGTCACGTGATATTGAGCAGCAGGATTCCGCAGACGACGAATATGGTGGCAATCGTGCGGGACCGGCCGAATTTCTCGTGGAAGAAGATCGTGCCGATAATGGCGCCGACAATGATGCTGGTCTCGCGCAGGGCGGCGATCGGCGCGAGCGCGCCGCGGGTCTGGGCCCACAGCACCAGGCCGTACGCCAGGACGCTGACGCCACCGCCGAGCATTCCCTGCCACCACACCGGCCGGGCCTCCCGGACAAAGGCGCCCCGCCGCAGATAGATCACAGCGGCTGGAATGATGAGGCTTTCCAGCAGCATCAGCCAGCCGGTATAGCCGCCATTGCCGCCCGATCGCCGGATCCCGATCCCGTCGACCGTGGTGTACGCCGCGATGGTGAGACCGGTGGCGAATGCGGCGAGCAACGCCCGCCGGTCCGGTCGGCGGCCGATGAAGACCAGGCATCCGAGCCCGAATGAGATCGTCAGCACGCCCGCGATCTCGCCGCCGCTGGGCGTCTCGTGCACGAACACCGCGGACAGGATCGTGACGACGAGTGGTGAGGTGCCACGGGCGACCGGATAGACCTGACTGAATTCGCCGATCCGATAACAGCGCATCAACAGCAGGTTGTAGACGGTGTGCAACACCACGGACGTCAACAGGTACGGAACGGCCGCGCGGTCCGGCGCCGCGGACAGCAGCAGGATCGGCAGTGCACAGATCCCGCCGCCGATACCGAGCAGCGCGAACGAGATCAGCTTGTCGTCGATGCCGTGGGCGATCGAGTTCCAGGTGGCGTGGGCGACCGCCGCGACCAGGACGACGAGGGCGACCGACAGGGGCAGCCCGGAGTGGATGGCCGGCGCGGCGAGCGACATAGCGACCAATCCGATCATGGCCGGCCGACGGCATCGACGGAGCGGGCGTCAATGCAGGGTTGACGATGCGAGATGGTCAACCTATGGTTGACGCGGCAGCAACCCCAACCCTGAAGGAACTTCGATGACGCCACCACCTTCGCTCGACGACCTGATCCGTACTGTGCAGCACGACGCCGCGACCGCAGAGCCGCTCGACCAGCTCGCGACCGCCTCGGCCACGGTGGCCGAATTGACCGAGACAACGGACGCCGTGCTCGGTCACTACGTCGACCGTTGCCGGCGCAGCGGCCATTCCTGGACCGAGATCAGCGGCGTGCTCGGCGTCAGCAAGCAGGCCGTGCACAAGCGGTTCTCGTTCACCGTGTCGACGACGGCGCCGACCATGGAGCGGTTCACCTCCCGCGCCCGCACGGTCCTGCAGCAGGCTCGGGCCGAAGCGACCAGGCTCGGGCATGCGTACGTCGGCACCGAACACCTGCTGCTTGGCTTGTTCGCCGAGCCGGAGGCGGTCGCCGGCAAGATCCTGGATGCCCACAACATCACCAAGGATCTGGCCGAAGGATCGATCATGGAGCACATTTCGACCGGGCATGGCCTCAGCGCCGACGCGCCGTACACGCCGCGCCTGAAGCAACTGCTCGAGGGCGCGGTCGGTGAGGCGCTTGACCTGGGGCACAACTACATCGGCACCGAACACCTGCTGCTCGCCTTCTACCGGGAGCCGGAGTCGTTGGGCACCCAGGTGCTGGTCGGTCTCGGCGCGTCGGCAGACGAGATGCGGGCCGACGTCATCGACGCCCTGGCTGGCTACCAGCAATAGGTGGCTGTCAGCGGCCCGGGCAGTTATCGGCGATGGGCAGCGATCCGCCCTAGACTCAGCCCGCGACGGTGCGACGGTCGTCACACTGGTCGGGCACACCAGCCGGGCTATTCACACGGGAGGCAGCATGGCCGAGACGGCAGACGACAAGCAGACCGCGACGGGCCGGATCGGCCAGGCGTACGCCTTCGAGGGGCCGGCGGTGGAGCTCGGCGCGGTGGTGCTGGATGGGACGGTCGACTCGGCCGCCCACGTTCGGATCCCGTTCGGCATGCTCAGCCGGCACGGTCTGGTCGCCGGCGCCACCGGCGGCGGCAAGACCAAGACACTGCAGCTGATCGCCGAACAGCTCTCCGACGCGGGAGTGCCGGTCTTCCTGACCGACATCAAGGGAGACCTGTCCGGGGTCGCCGCGCCCGGCGCGTCAAGCGAGAAGCTCACCGCCCGGGCCACCCAGACCGGCGCCGAGGGCTGGACGCCGGCCGGATTCCCGGCCCAATTCTTCGCCATCGGCGGGAAGGGCAACGGCGTGCCGTTGCGGGCCACGGTCACCTCGTTCGGCCCGACCCTGCTGTCGAAGGTGCTCGAGCTGAACGACACCCAGGAGTCCTCGCTCGAGCTGATCTTCCATTACGCCGACAAGGCCGGGCTGGCCCTGCTGGACCTGAAGGATCTGCAGGCGGTCGTCGCGCATCTGGTTTCCGACGAGGGCAAGGGCGACCTTGAGGGCATCGGCGGGTTGTCCAAGCAGACCGCCGGCGTGATCCAGCGCGAGCTGACCGGCCTGGCCGACGGCGGCGGCGACGTTCTGTTCGGCGAGCCGCAGTTCGACACCGCTGACCTGTTGCAGCTCGCCGATGGCAAGGGCGTGCTCAATGTCGTCGAGCTGGCGGAGCTGTCCGACAAGCCGCAGCTGTTCTCCACCTTTCTCATGTGGCTGCTCGCCGACCTGCACCATCACCTGCCCGAGGTAGGCGACGTCGACAAGCCCAAGCTGGTCTTCTTCCTGGACGAGTCGCACCTGCTCTTCAACGGCGCGTCGAAGGCGTTCCTCACCTCGGTGACCCAGACCGTACGGCTGATCCGGTCCAAGGGCGTCGGCGTCTTCTTCTGTACGCAGAACCCGACGGACCTGCCCGGCGAGGTGCTCGGTCAGCTCGGCAACCGGGTGCAGCACGCCCTGCGCGCCTTCACCCCGGACGACGCGACCGCGCTCGCGAAGGCCGTGAAGACCTACCCGAAGAGCCAGGACTACGACGTCGAGCAGGCGCTCACATCGCTCGGCATCGGCGAGGCGATCGTCACCGTGATGGGCGAGACCGGCGCGCCCACCCCGGTGGCCTGGACCAAACTGCGGCCGCCGCGCTCGCTGATGGCGCAGCTCGATCCGGCCGAGCAGACCCGGCAGATCGACGCCTCCCCGCTGAAGGCGAAGTACGGGCAGACGTTGGACCGCGAGTCGGCGTACGAGCTGCTGACCAAGCGGCAGGCCGACGCCGAGGACCACGCCGAGACCGAGGCGACGAAATCCCAGCCGAAGCCGAGCCAGCCCAAGGCGGCGCCGAAGCGGCAGCACAAAGAAGAGGAGGCGGGCGGGATGTTGGGTGGCGTGCTCAAGTCGAAGGCGTTCCAGCAGTTCACCCGGACCGCGGCCAGGTCGGTCGGCCGGGAGATCACCCGCGGCCTCTTCGGCACCGCGCGCCGCCGCTGATCCCGACCCAGGCAGTGGTCTAGCTGGACCGTCCGGATCCTTATCACTGCGCCGGCCGAACTCCGTAAGCTGAAACTGGCATGGACCAGTATTTCGGGCGAGCGGAGGACGGGCGTGGTGGGTGCTTCGACCGTTCCGCTGCCGGTTGGCGGCGGCGTACGGGGATCCGGCCTGCGGGCGGCAGCCGTCGTCGTCGACATCACGCCGCCGGCCGGGCACGCCATGGGCGGTTATCTCGCCCGGACGCTTGAAGCCACCGATACCCACGATCCGCTGACCGCCAGCCTGGTCTGGATCGCAGACGAAAGTGGAGAACTGCTCTGGGTCGCGCTGGACGCGCTCGCCGTCGGCGCCTCGACCAGCGAGCGGATCCGCGCCGGCGTCGGCCGGGCCGTCGGCGTGGACCCGGACTCAATCGTGGTTTGCGCCTCGCACACCCACGCCGGGCCGAGTGGGTGGCTCCGCCCGCTGTACGACGGCTTTCCATCCACGCTCGACGAGGTGCTGGTCGACGTTCTCGTCGAGCGGGTGACTGCGGCCGCGGCCGGGCTACGGCCGGTATCGGTCCGCCCGGCCTGGTCGGTGGTCGGCGCCGTCGGCGTCGGCACCAACCGCAATGACCGGAGCGGGCCGCACGACGACAGCACCGGCGTACTGACCCTGCAGAGCGATGCGGGGCCAGTCGCCGTACTCGCCGACTACGCCTGCCACCCGACCGTGCTCAGCCACGCGAACCGCACCTACTCGGCGGACTATCCCGGCGTCGCCCGGCGGGTCGCGGCCGCGGCGCTACGGACCGCCGGTCAACCGGCGCCGGTCGTCGCGTTCCTGCAGGGCGCGGCCGGCGACGTCAGCACCCGGTTCACCCGGCGGGGGCAGTCGTTCGCCGAGGTGGACCGGCTCGGCGGGGTGGTAGGCGCCGCCATCGCCCGCGGCGCGCTGCTCGGCCGGGACCTGTCCGCTGGCGCCACGGCCGCTGCGCGCGCCGATTCGTGCGGCGGGCCGGGCGGAGAGCCGGGTAGAGCGCCGGGTGGCTGGCCGGGTATCGGCCGGGTGCGCCGGGCCTGCGTCGAGCTGCCGACCCGGACGATGCCGCCGATCGATCAGCTGGACCGGGACCTCGCGGTCGCCGAGCGGGAGTGGGGTGCGGCGTGCGATCCGGCGCCGCCGGCGGCCCGGATCGCGCGCACCCGCTACGAGGGCGCCCGGATGCTCGCCGCGCTGAGCGCCGCCGAGTTGCCGCCCACGCTGCAGCTGCCGATCTCCGTCGTGACCCTCGGCGAGGTCGCCTGGGTGCACCTGCCGGTCGAGCCGTTCGCCTCGTACGGCGCGGCGATCGCGGCGGCCAGTCCATACCCGGCAACCCGGGTCGTCGGGTACAGCGACGGCTACTTCGGCTACCTCGCCGACGCCGAGGCACACGCCGCCGGCAGCTACGAGGCGCGGGCCAGCCTCTTCGACCCGGCCGCCGGGCCGCTGCTGGTCGAGGCGGCAATCGATCTGCTCAACCGGCGCTGAGCCCGGCAGCCCCGCCAGGCTCCGTCGGGGCCCGTACTTCCGGCTAGTCTGGCGATCGATGTGGACTCACTGCGCAGCCCTGCTCTTCGACAACGACGGCACGTTGGTCGACTCGTCCGGGCCGATCGATCGCGCCTGGGCCCGGTTCGTCGACCGGTACGAGGTCGACCCCGAGGAGTTGCGTCGGATCGCACACGGCCGCCGGGACGTCGACATCGTCGAGCACTTCCTCCCGCCCGAGCAGCGGGCCGCCGCGGTCACCCTGGTCCGGGACGCCGAACTCGCTGATCTCGATGGCCTGGTCCCGGTGCCTGGAGCCGTCGAGCTGACCGCGGCCCTGGACGGGTTGCCGTGGGCGGTCGTCACCTCGGCGACCGCGGCGCTGGCCGATGTCCGGCTCGCCGCGGCCGGACTGAAACGTCCGAACGTCATCGTCACGGCGGAGGACGTCGTACGGGGCAAGCCTGATCCGGAGGGCTACCGGCTGGCCGCGAGCCGGCTGGGCATCGACCCGGCCTGGTGCGTCGTCGTCGAGGACGCGCCCAGCGGGATCGCCGCCGCCCGAGCCGCCGGCTGCCGCAACCTCGCCGTCACCACCACCCACCGACCCGCCGAGCTGACCGCCGCGGACTGGGTGGTCGCCGACCTCCGCTCGGTCCGCGTCGAGCGGCATGAGTCCGGAATCGCACTCGACCTCGATCCGATCTACCCGACCTATGAGGGGACCTTCTATGCGTCTTGAGGGCAACGTCGCGCTCATCACCGGTGGCGCCTCCGGCCTCGGCCGGGCCACCGCCGCCCGGCTGGTGTCCGCGGGTACGAAGGTTGTCATCGCAGACCTCCCCGGGTCGCCGGGCGCGGACGTCGCGCGGGAGTTGGGTGTCGTATTCGCGCCGACCGATGTACGGGACGAGGCCCAGGTGAGTGCCGCGCTGGACGCGACGGCCGAGCTCGGCCAGTTGCGGATCGTGGTCAACTGCGCCGGTGTCGGCACGCCGGGCCGGCTGCTCGGCAAGCAGGGCCCGCTGCCACTGGCCGACTTCCAACGGATCATCGACATCAATCTGGTCGGCACCTTCAACGTCATGCGGCTGGCCGCCGAGCGGATCTCCGCCAGTGAACCCGTCGGCGAGGAGCGCGGCGTGATCATCTGCACCGCATCGGTCGCCGCATATGAAGGACAGATCGGGCAGGCCGCGTACGCGGCGTCCAAGGGTGGGGTGCTTGCACTCACCATCACCGCGGCCCGGGACCTCTCCAGCCGGCAGATCCGCGTCATGTCGATCGCGCCCGGAGTCTTCGCGACGCCGATGGTGGCCGGGTTGAGCGAAGAGGCGCAGGCCTCGCTCGGGGCGCAGGTCCCGCATCCGAGCCGGCTGGGCAAGCCCGAGGAGTATGCCTCGCTGGTCGCCGCCATCGTGGACAACCCGATGTTGAACGGCGAGACGATCCGGCTCGACGGCGCGATCCGGATGGCGCCGCGCTAGGTCGGCGCCAAATTCCAGCCCGGTCACCGAAACAGACCGAATACTGCCCGAAATACGCCCGGGTGTAACGGGACGGGCGGCTCCGGAGATGAACCCACTGACACCGTTCTGGGGTGTCGGTGCCGTATCGCGCCGGTCGGTGGATCACTCGCCGGACCGCACCGCGGGGCGACCCGACGAGATGTCGCGGAAAGCCGTACACGGACGCAACAACGCGGGTTCATTTGGCCGGGCAACATGACGGCCCAATGGTCGCCTGTCCGCAGCTCCGAATGGAGCTAGACAGAAACGCAACACGCTGGGGCACAGCGCTTGCATGAGTGCCGACTCAGCCGCTACGTTGCGTAGCACCAATCAGACAGAGCGCAGCCATCCAAGGGAGCCGTATGTCGTTCGGACCGGAGAGAGCAGGGCGCCGTGCGGCGTCCGTCGACTCTCCGATCGCCCGTACGACCCGTCGGATCCTGCTCACCGGAGGCTGCGCGTTCGCCGGCTGGATCGGTGCCAGCGCGTTGGGCGGAGCGGCACACGCCGCCACCGTCGACGGCGCGGCTCCGGTCTCCTCAGTGCTGAACTCGGTGAGTGCCACCTCGCAGCAGATCGCGGGCGGCGCCACCCAGCACCGCACGGCTCCCACGCACGACGCCCGGCTGTCGGTGCCGACCTCGTTGGCCGGAATTCACCGCTCGGTCGACGCGGCACTGGGCAAGACCGCCATCGGCAGGCGTCCGTCCAGCATCACCATCCGGCCCGCGACCGACCTTCCCGGCGCTCCAAAGCCGAGTCGCCAGTCGTCGTCGGGCAATTCGTCGTCGGGCAATTCGGCGGCTGAAGAGTCGGCGGTCGAGTCACTGCCCGGTATCGGCGATGCGCTCTCGTCCGGTGATCAGGTTGGCGGCGATATCGATAGTCGACTGCACGCCCTGGACCCGGCCGTCAAGCCGGTGACGGACAAGGTGATCAAGCCGGTCGCCGAGAAGGTCGTCGAGCCGATTGCCAGCCGGATCAAGCCGGCCACTGACCAGATCGTCGCCCCGGTGACCGATCGAGTCGTCAAGCCCGTCACCGACGCCGCGCTGCACGCCACCCAGATGGTGGCCGTGCCCGGTAGCGGCGACGGTGCGCTGGCCGGCCTGGGCGGCACACTCGACTCGCTGACCGGGAACCTGCACGACCTCACGTTGCCGGGGCTTTCCCAGACCGGTACGCAGCAGCCCGCACCGATCGCGCTGAACCCCCGGCCGGTCGATGTTTCGGGTCGGCAGTTCTCGCTCAACCACGTTGTCCGGTCCGGCGCGATGTCGGCCGACCGGGCCGCGAGCAGCAACGCCACCAGGGCCGCGCACTCGACGGCAGGCCAGCACACGACCCATCCGGTCGGCGCGTCGGTCGTACCGGCGCAGCGGCTGCTACCTGCCTACGCCACCGCGGTGGCCGGCTCGGGCAGCCAGCACGATCTGATCGCGGTGTCCGGCGCCAGCCGCGCACCCAACGGCCCGGTCGCTCCGGCCGCGCCGCAGCTGCCGACCGGCGCCAGCATCGGCTCCGCTCCGGGCAGCAGCATGAACAACTCCGGCCCCACCGGCGGCTCGCCGGTGGCCCTGGACTCCGACGCGGACGCACCGTTCCGCGCACTGGGAACGGTCGACCCGACCGACGCCAGCATGGCCCGCTCCGTCGCGAAGCGGCCCTCCACCTCACCTGACTAATTCCTCCTCTCGAGATCACCGAGGGTCCGTACGCCCCCCTGTCTGGCGTACGTAACCACCGCCAGAATCCGAGAGAGAGGGATCTCCCATGCAGTCATGGGTACGGAGATCACTGGAAACAGCCGTCATCACCGCGGGTTTCGTCGCGGTCGGCGCGGGAGCGGCACACGCTTCCACGCCGGGCAAGGCTGCCAGTGACGTCAAGCCACTCGCGTTGCCGGGTTTGTCAGGGCCGGCAACGCACTCGACCGACGCCAAGAGCGCGGTCAAGGACGTGGTTCAGAACACCAAGAAGATCGTCGGCAACACCGTTGACGTGCTCGCGCCGCAGTCGCCGCTGACCCCCAAGGCAGCCGCACCGGCGCACAAGTCGCAGGTTGCGAAGTCGGCTCCGCGCCGCGTTGTTGCGGCCGCGCCCGCCAAGTCGGCCGCCAAGGTCGCCCGCGCCGCCACCCCCAAGGTGTCGCAGGCCGCCACGGCCGCTCCGCAGGCGTCGACCGCGGCCCCGGCCGCCCGTCCGGTGGCCCGCCCGATCGACCAGCAGCAGGATTCGTCCAGCCCGCTGGGCAACCTGCCCGTGCTGGGTGGGGTCACATCGGCGCTGCAGGCGCCGACCCAGATCCTGCAAGCGCCGACCCAGCTCCTGCAGGCGCCGACTCAGCTGGTGCAGGCTCCGACGTCGGCACTGGGCCAGCTGCCCGCCGCCGGTTCGGTGCTGTCCAAGTCCCCGCTGAGCTCGCTGCCCACCGCAGCGGCCGGGCCGAAGAACACCGTTGACCCGAAGACCGCCAACACCATCGCGGCGGCCACCGGGAACGCGAACGCAACCGACGCGAGCCCGGCCAAGGCCATGCTCGGCACCCTGCCGGTCGCGCAGCAGATGACGACCGAGGGTGTCACCCGCAGCGTCAGCACCGTCACCGAGTCGCTCCAGCCAGGAGCCGGTCAGGCCGACGGCAAGCTGTCCGCGGCCGGGACCGACCTCCCGCTGCAGGGCTCCGGCCTGCCGATCGCTCCGGACATCGGTCTGGGTCCGGCAAACGGGCTGTCCACCGACTCGACCAACCCGGTCGACACGGTCACCAACGCGGCGAGCGGGCACGTCAACCTCGAGACCGCGAGCGGTCACGAGATCGAGATCCTGGACGCGGGTGTCACCCCGCACCAGCGCATCGGCAGCGCCAGCGACAAGTCCGGTGGCGCCCTCGGCGACATCGAGGCCCCGCTGCACTTCACCGCGCTGAGCGTCGACAGTGGTCGCAACTCCCAGAACGGGACGATCGACCAGGAGTACACCGGCACCGGCGACGGGTCGCGGGTGTTCGGCAGCGTCGACACGCCGATCAACGCCAACGTGCTGACGATCGACAGCGGCAACGACGCGCAGAACGGTGACGTCAGCCAGACGCTCGGCAACGGTGACGGCGTCTTCGGTCTGGTCAACGCGCCGATCAACGCGCACGGCATGACCGTCGACACCGGCAACAAGACGCAGAACGGTGACGTCGACCAGTATTCCGACAACGGCGCCACCCCGCTGCAGGGCACCAACTCGGCCGCCACGGCGGCCGCGCCCGGCGACTGGCAGAGCATGGTCGCCGGTGGCGACACCAGTGGCGGCTCCGTGTTCCGGCTGGCCGACGACCTGAACATGCCGGTGAACGCGTCCGGTCAGGCCGTCGACACCGGCAACGTGGCGCAGAACGGCGACGTGACGCAGGCTCTGCAGGACGGCAGCTCCGGTTCCGGAGTGTCGCTGTTCGGCAACGCCAGCACGCCGCTCAACGGTGCCGGCCAGGCCGGTGACATCGGCAACGTGTCGCAGAACGGCGACATCACGCAGCTGGATGCACCGACCGGTCAGCCGTCCTTCGTCAGCGCCGCTGACAACCTGAACATCCCGGCCACCGGTGCCGGTCAGGCTGGTGTGGTGGGCAACGCCGCGCAGAACGGCAACGTCGACCAGACCAACCTCGGTCCGGACCAGTCGACCCAGGCCCCTGGCGACATCAGCGGCATGGGATCCGCCGTCAACCTGTTCCGCAACGTGCGGGTGCCGGTCGACGGTGCGGGCCAGGCCGGAGTCATCGGCAACGGTTCGCAGAACGGTGACGTCTCGCAGCTCGACACCGCGGGCACCCCGGGATCGGCGATCTCCATCGCCGACAACGCGGTGGTCCAGGGTGCCGGCGCGGGTCAGGCCGGCGATGTGGCCAACGGTGCCCAGAACGGCAACGTCGACCAGACCAACGCCAATGGCGTGGGCACCGTCTCGGCCAACAAGATCTCCGGCATGGGTTCGGCGATCAACCTGTTCCGCAACCTCGATGCTCCGCTGAACGGTGCGGGCCAGGGTGGCGTCTCCGGTAACGGTTCGCAGAACGGCAATGTCGCCCAGAACGACACCGGCAAGAACCAGGGATCGGCCATCACCGCGGCGGACAACGTCGTGATCCCGGTCGTCGGCGTTGGGCAGGGTGGCGACGTCGGCAACGGCGCGCAGAACGGCAACAAGACCCAGAACAACACGCAGGGCGAAGGCTGGGTCAACAACGACGGCGCGGGCGGCTGGGGCTCCAGCATCAACGTCTTCCGCAACGCGTACGTGCCGCTGAACGGTGCGGGCCAGGGCGGCGTTTCCGGTAACGGATCGCAGAACGGCAACGCCACCCAGACCGACAGCTCCAACAGCCCGGGCTCGACCGTCACGATCGCCGACAACGGCATCGTGCAGGGCATTGGTGTCGGGCAGGGCGCGGTCGTCGGCAACGGCTCGCAGAACGGCAACCACACTCAGACCAACACCGGCAAGGGCGGCGTCGCTGACGACGTCTACGGGTGGGGTTCTGAGGTCAAGTTGTTCCGCAACCTGGACAGTGGCGCGATCGGCGCCGGCCAGGCTGGCGTGGTCGGCAACGGCGCGCAGAACGGCAACCGCAAGCAGATCGACAACGCCAACAACCCGGGCTCCACGGTCGGGATCGGTGACAACGTCATCTTCCCGGTCAACGGCGCGGGCCAGGGCGGCCTGTCCGGTAACGGCTCGCAGAACGGCAACATCGCACAGAGCAACTGGACCGGGAACGGGACGCTGTCCAAGGACGCGGCCTGGGGCTTCGGCTCCGCGATCGACCTCACCCGCAACGCCGACATCCCGGTCATCGGGGTCGGCCAGGGCGGCGACGTCGGTAACGGCGCGCAGAACCAGAACGTGCACCAGAGCGACAGTGGCCACACTCCGGGTTCGAGCATCACCGGTGGCGACAACATCAACATCCCGCTGAACGGTGCGGGTCAGGGTGGCGACTCCGGCAACGGGTCGCAGAACGGCCGGGTCGACCAGAACAACACCTCTGGTCTGGGCTCGACCTCCAGCGCGGTCACCTCGGGCTGGGGCTCCAGCATCCTGCTGGGTCGCAACATCAACATCCCGGTCAGCGGCGCCGGCCAGGCGATCGATGTCGCCAACGGCACGCAGAACCAGATCGTCAAGCAGGACGACTCCGCCGACAACACCGGTTCCCGGTTCGGCATCGGTGACAACGTCAACGCCTCGCTGGCCGGTGCCGGCGACGCGCTGGATGTTGCCAACGGTGCGCAGAACGGCGGCGTCACGCAGGCCAACACCGAGAACCCCGGCTACGTCACCAGCGATGGCGACTCGGCCGGCTACGGCTCGGAGTTCCGCCTGTTCCGTAACCTCAACCTCCCTGCCGATGGCGCGGGCGTTGCGGTGGACCACGGCAACGGGTCGCAGAACGGCTACCCGGTGCAGATCGACACCAAGGACAACAACGGTGAGAGCTTCGGCTTCGCCGACAACCTGAACAGCCCGCTGGACGGAAGCGGAATCGCGCTGAGCAACGGCAACGGTGCTCAGAACGGCAACCCGCTCCAGCTGGACGCGCCCGACCAGGCGAAGTACGGGTCCGATGTGGACTTCGCCGACAACTTCAACGTGCCGGTAGTTGGCAACCTCGTCGCGATCGCGTCGGGCAACGGCACCGAGAACGGGAACCCGTCCGAGGCGTACCTCGGCTCGTCCCGTGACTTCAAGGGCGCCGGCACGACCAACCTGCCGGTCAACGGCAACCTGATCGCGCTGGCCGAGGGCAATGGCGTCCTCAACAGCAGCCCGACCCTGGTGGACACCCCGACCACGACCCCGGCCAACCCGCTGGTGGACGTGCTCAACGACCCGGCGTCGCTGGACGGATTCCCGTTCAACGACCCGAGTGGTGTGAACAGCAACCCGCTCACCAGCCTGATGGGTGGCGCTGGTAGCTCCGCGCTGCCGTCGCTGGGCCAGGGCGGTCTGCCGGTGCTCAGCCAGGCCAGCGCGCTGCAGAGCCTGCCGGTCGGTGGCCTGAACTCCGCCGCTCCGATGATGGCCGCTCCGGCGTCCTCACCGGTGACCTCGGTTGTTCCGGCTTCCTCCCCGATCGACTCACTGCCGGTCGGGTCGCTTCCCATCGGCTCGCTGCCGGTTGGCAGCCTGCCGATCCAGAACCTGGGTGGACTGACCGGACTGCTGTCCGGCCTCTCCGGTCTGGTTGGTGGCGACTCGCTGGACGAGCTGCCCGTGAGCAGCCTGCCGGTTGGCAGCCTTCCGGTTGGCAGCCTGGGTGCGGCCCCGTTGGCCGCTCCGGCGTCCTCACCGGTGACCTCGGTCGTTCCGGCGTCCTCCCCGATCGGCTCGCTGCCGATCGGCTCGCTCCCCGTCGGCAGCCTGCCGATCCAGAACCTGGGCGGTCTGACCGGTCTGGTTCAGGGTCTGTCCGGCCTGATCGGTGGAGGTAGCTTCGGCGGCCTGCCGGTCGGCCAGCTCTCTGGTGCCGACTCACCGCTGAGCAGCCTCAACGCAGGCGGGCTCTCGCTCTAAATGAAGCAGGCACGGCACATCGGCAGCCACCGACGCATCGTCGCGTCGGTGGCGGTCGGTGCCCTCATCCTCTCCGGGGCGGCCGTGCTCGGTGCCGCACTCGTTGGTCCGGGTCATCCATCCGCGGACCCGGACCGGGCAGCGGTGACGCCGCGCGCCGGGCGGGACGAGTCGTCAATGACGACGGCTTCCCCGTCCGGCGGGGCTCCGGCCCCATTGGGCGCCTCGGCTCCGGTGAGGTTGAAGATTCCGGCGATGGCCGTCGACGGAGCACTGCTCCAGCTCGACGTGCAGACCGCTCAGGCCGGACAGCAGGACGGGCAAGGGGCCGCACAGCACCCCATCCAGACTGTGCAACTGCCCAGCCCGGCCCGCCAGGCCGGTTGGTACGAGCGGTCAGCCACTCCAGGCTCAGCCGGTACAAGTGTGATCATCGGCTACATCGCCGATAACAAAGGCAAACCGGCGGCATTCGGGCGGCTTGCGCAACTCAGGACGCACGACACCGTCACAGTGGTCCGGCAGGATGGTCGGGACGCGATCTACACCGTGGACCGGATCCACGGGTACCGTCCCGGCACCCTGCCCACCGAGAAGATCTATGCGGCGACGCCAACCCCATCCCTGCGGCTGATCAGCTGCGGAGGCGCCCTGCATCACGGAGCCCCGGCGGAGAACGTCGTGGTGTCCGCCCATCTCACAACGATCGACCCGGTGGGCTAGCGCTGGCCACCTGAACGACAATTCGGACCCAACGGTCCGACCCGAACGCGGAGCCGACTGTCTCGACCACGGGGCGAGACAGTCGGCTTCCGCGTTTCTGCCTGTCTGGCCCTTGCCGGCCGGGTGCCTCGGCCGACATCCCGCCGATCTGTGCCTCGGCCGACATCCCGCCGATCGAAGTGCGCTTGTACCCGGGTGGGAACGCTCTTTCGCGGTCAAAGCGCGCTTCGATCGGGGTGAGACTCCCGGCCAGTGCTGCCGTCCGGGGTCAGTGCCCGACGCCGCGATAACGCCGCCGTACGTACACCAGCGGGTCTTCCGCGCCGCCGACGTAGTCGACGGCCAGCGCGCGGGCCAGCACCAGGGTGTGGTCGCCGGCCGGGATCCGGTTGACGGTCTCGCACTCCAGCGCCGCTACCCCGCCGTCGGCGATCAGGCCGCCGGAGACCGGCCCGCGGTGGTGCGGCAGGTCGGTCAGCAGCAGCCGGGCGCTCGGCCGGCCGGCCGCGGCGAAGCGGCTCGCCACCCCGCGCTGACTCGCGGCGAGGACCGTGACCGCCCAGCGGGGCTGCCGTTCCAGCAGCTCATCCACATAGGACTCGGTGCTGACCGCGAGCGCGACCAGGGCCGGCTCCAGGGAGATCGAGCAGAAGGTCGTACTGGTCATCCCGACATCGTCGTCCTCGTCGCGGACACAGACGACCGCGACTCCGCCGGGCAGCTCAGCCATCGCCGCGGTGAACTCGGCCGCGTTCACGTTGACCGCTGGAACTGGCGATACGGCGACCGGACCTGGTGCACATCGGACACAGTACGGGCTGCCGGTTCTGACTACTGACAGCAGTGCCCAAAGATCGTTAACCTGAGCAGCGGAGCGTAACCGCTCCGTCATCGAGCTACGTGTGAGGACAGCGGATGGACGCTCCGGTGCTGGGCAGTAGCGCCGATCCGGGCAGTGAGCCGTTCGCCCGCAACGACGCGTCCCACCGGGAGTTGGTGGCGGACCTGCGAGACCGGTTGCGGCAGGCGGCCCGGGGTGGCACCGACCGGGCCCGGTCCCGGCACGCCGAACGCGGCAAGATGCTGCCGCGCGAGCGGGTCGACGCACTGATCGACCCGGCGTCCCCGTTCCTCGAACTCTCCCCGCTGGCCGCCACCGGCATGTACGACGACGAGGCGCCCGCCGCCGGCATCATCACCGGCGTCGGCCGGGTCGCCGGCCGAGAGGTGGTGATTGTCGCCAACGACGCGACGGTCAAGGGCGGCACCTATTACCCGATGACGGTGAAAAAGCACCTGCGGGCGCAGGAAATAGCGCTCGACAATCACCTGCCGTGCATTTATCTGGTCGATTCCGGCGGCGCTTTCCTGCCCCGGCAGGACGAGGTGTTTCCGGACCGGGAGCATTTCGGGCGCATCTTCTACAACCAGGCGACGATGTCAAAACTGGGCATTCCGCAGATCGCCGCGGTGATGGGCTCGTGCACCGCGGGCGGTGCCTATGTGCCGGCGATGAGTGACGAGGCCGTGATCGTCCGGGACGAGGGCACGATATTTCTCGGCGGACCACCACTGGTCAAGGCGGCGACCGGGGAGACCGTGACCGCCGAGGAATTGGGCGGCGGGGAGCTGCATTCCCGGACGTCCGGTGTCACCGACCATCTGGCCGACGACGACGCGCACGCACTGCAGATCGTCCGGTCGATCGTGGCGACCATTGCCCCCCGGTCGCCGCGGCCGTGGGCGACCGCACCGGTCGCCCCGCCGGCGGTGGACCCGCGAGAACTCTACGGCGTGGTGCCGGCGGACATCCGTACTGCCTATGACGTGCGGGAGGTGATCGCCCGCATCACTGACGGCAGCCGTTTCCATGAATTCAAGGCGTTGTACGGCGCCACGCTGGTCACCGGTTTCGCCCATATCCACGGACATCCGGTCGGCATCATCGCCAACAACGGAATTCTTTTCAGTGAATCGGCGCAGAAGGGCGCGCATTTCATCGAATTGTGCGACCGCCGACAGGTGCCGCTGGTGTTCCTGCAGAACATCACCGGATTCATGGTCGGGCGGGACTACGAGGCCGGCGGCATCGCCAAGCACGGCGCGAAGATGGTGGCCGCGGTCGCCTGCGCCCGGGTGCCGAAACTGACCGTCGTCATCGGCGGCTCGTTCGGTGCCGGCAACTATTCGATGTGCGGCCGGGCCTATTCACCGCGTTTTCTGTGGATGTGGCCGAACGCCCGAATTTCGGTGATGGGTGGGGAACAGGCGGCCGCGGTGCTGACGACGGTGCGGCGGGACCAGTTCGAGCAACGCGGTGAGGAATGGACGGCCGCGGAAGAGGCCGAATTCGGGGCGCCGATCCGGACCCAGTACGAGAATCAGGGCCACCCCTATTACGCGACGGCGCGGCTCTGGGACGACGGCATCATCGATCCGGCCGACACCCGTACGGTCCTGGGGTTGGCCCTGTCGGCCTGCGCGAACGCACCGCTGGAGCCGGTCGGCTACGGCGTCTTCCGGATGTAAGGGGCGTCGGGTGTTCGATACCGTGCTGGTGGCCGGGCGGGGCGAGATCGCGGTGCGCATCATGCGGACCCTGCACTCGCTGGGAATCCGCGCGATCGCCGTCTATTCCGATGCGGACCGCGGGGCCCGGCACGTACAGGACGCGGACCGGGCTGTCCACATCGGACCGGCGCCGGCGACCCAGAGTTACCTCGACATCGGCCGGATCATCGAGGCCGCCCGACTCACCAGTGCGCAGGCGATCCACCCCGGCTACGGCTTTCTCTCCGAGAATCCGAATTTCGCCAAGGCCTGCGCCAATGCCGGCCTGGTATTCATCGGCCCGCCGGCCGGCGCAATCGACGCGATGGGCGACAAGATCCGGGCCAAGCACACCGTCAGCACGGCGGGAGTCCCGGTCGTGCCCGGATTCGGGGCCGCGGACATGGACGACAACCAGATCGCGCAGTCCGCCGCGGAGCTGGGACTTCCCGTGTTGCTCAAACCCTCGGCCGGCGGTGGTGGAAAGGGAATGCGGCTGGTCCGTACTCAGGACGAACTGCCCGAGGCGATCGCCGGAGCCCGCCGGGAGGCCCGCGGCGCATTCGGCGACGACACCTTGCTGGTCGAGCGGTTCCTGTCCCAGCCGCGGCATATCGAGGTCCAGGTCGTCGCCGACGGGCACGGCACAGTCATTCATCTCGGCGAACGGGAATGCAGTCTGCAACGGCGGCACCAGAAGATCATCGAGGAGGCGCCGTCGCCGTTGCTGAACACCGAGCAGCGGGCCCGGATGGGTTCGGCGGCGGTGGCAGCGGCCCGGGCGGTCGGGTATGTCGGCGCCGGCACCGTGGAATTCATTCTGAGCAACAACAATCCGGATGAATTCTTTTTCATGGAAATGAACACCCGGCTGCAGGTCGAGCATCCGGTAACCGAGCTGGTGACCGGCCTGGATCTGGTCGAGATGCAGGTGCGGATCGCGGCCGGCGAGTTGCTCCCGTTCCGCCAGGTGCGGTTGCGCGGGCACGCGGTCGAAGCCCGGGTCTACGCCGAGGACCCGGTCCGCGATTTCCTGCCGTCCGCCGGGCCGGTGCTGCGGCTGACCGAGCCGTCCGGGACGCAGGTACGGGTCGACTCGGGGATCCTTGAGGGAAGCGTGGTCAGCAGCGACTACGACCCGATGCTGGCAAAAGTGATCACGTGGGGGGCCGACCGGAATTCGGCGCTGCGCCGGATGGACCGGGCGCTGGCCGGTACGACCGTGCTCGGACTGCACACGAATGTCGCGTTCCTGCGCCGGTTGCTGGCCGACCCCGATGTGGCGGCCGGCCGGCTGGACACCGGGCTGGTGGAGCGCCGCGCCGAGACGCTGCGGGCCGAACGGCTACCGGCCGCGATCTTCGCCGCCGCGGCCGTACTGCGGCTCGCCGCGCTCGACACCGACTCGGCCGATCCGTTCGCCGCGACCTCCGGTTGGCGGGTCGGCGAGCCCGGCTGGGCGAGTTGGGTGATGTACGTCGACGGGCACGATCCGGTGGAAGTGCGGGCGCGCGGCCGGGCCGATGCGGCGGAGGTGGCGATCGGCGAGGGCGCGCCGACGCCGGCCGCGTTGACCTGGCACGGCGCCGACGCGCTGGTCGAGTACGCCGGCGCGTCGCACCACTTCTCGTTGGCCGTTGACGGTCCGGTGACCTGGCTCGGCCGGGACGGCGCGAGCTGGCCGATCCGCGAGGTGGAGCGACTGGCCGCGTCCCGGCGGACCGAGGAGGCGGTCGCCGGGCCGGTGCGCGCCCCGATGCCGGGCACGGTCGCCGTCGTACAGGTGACGGTGGGCGACCGGGTCATCGCCGGTCAGCCGCTCCTGGTGGTCGAGGCCATGAAGATGGAACACGTGCTGGCCGCGCCGGTCGACGGTGTCGTCGCGACCATGTCCGTGCAGCCCGGGCAGCCCGTCGCGATGGGTCAGGTGCTGGCCATCGTCGCGCCGGCGACTGGGTGATCGGTCGCAGGTAGCCGAATCGGCCGGCGACATTTTGCGGGCCGGCGGAACGTTCTGTTGTCGGTCGACCGTTGGGCAGGACATGGGGGCCTTCGCTGTCCGTCGCACCAGGTGTCTCCTGGGTGTGCTGGCAGTGGCCCTGCTCGCCGCGCTGTTGGCGATCACACCGATGCGCGCGGCCCGGGCCTCCGGTCCGTTGCCCGGTCGCGGTGCCCATCCGGTCGCGCAGGATCATCAGCGCGGCCAGCCCGACGGCGTCAAGCACGTCCATCCGATCGCGCATGTGTTCCTCGACAAACACGCGGTCGACGCATTGTTTCCGGACGTCCCGGCCACCGGCCGGTCTGATGTCGGCCACGAGGTGGTCCGGCCGGCGAGCCGGTTGCCTCTCACAGCCAGTGCCGAGGTCTGCAGCCGCGGGCCGCCAGCGGGAGAGCGGATTTCCTAGCTCGCCATCCCGCAGCGCCGCGATGTGGCGCTTTCCTCGGCAGGAGAACATTCATGTCCACCGCACGAACCAGGTCCGGGCGCACCCGCACACTGGACCCACCGCAGTATTCAATGCTGCGCGCCATGCTGGAAGAACAGCGCCGTTTCCGTACTGACCAGATCGCTCATGCGTCGCCGTCGGACGGCACTCGGAACGGACGCCCGCCCACCGACGCCGACCGTGAGGTGACCTCGGCAATTCTGCGGGCCGCCCGGATAGCGCTGCACGACATTGAGGCGGCGCTCACCAGAATGGACAACGGCACGTACGGAAAATGTGTCGACTGCGGCCGCCGGCTGCCGACCGAGCGGCTCGAGGTCCTGCCGCAGGCGGCGCAATGCATGGACTGCCAGCGGGCCGCCGCCCGATAGGGCTACGATTTCCGTGACTTGATCTTTGCGTCGGGCCTCCGGCGCGTGAGGGGGTCACGACACCATGCCCTTGAGCCCGGTGCTGACGAAGCGGTGGCAGGCGCCGCAGTCATGGACGCTGGCGACGTACGAGCGCCTGGATGGGTATCAGGCGCTGCGTAAGGCGCTGCGGTCCACGCGGACCGATCTGATCGGGCTGGTCGAGCAGGCGAAACTACGTGGGCGTGGTGGCGGCGGCTTTCCCACCGGGATGAAATGGGGCCTGCTCCCCACCGGCGACGACCGCCCGCATTACCTGGTGGTGAATGCCGATGAGGGCGAGCCGGGCACCTGCCGCGACGCGCCGTTGATGATGGCCGATCCGCATGCGCTGATCGAGGGCATCGCGATCACCTGTTACGCCGTCCGGGCCGCCACCGCCTTCATTTATGTGCGCGGTGAATTGGTGCATGCCCGGCGACGGCTGGAGAGCGCGGTGCGGGAGGCGTACGCGGCCGGATATCTTGGCGCCGACATTCTCGGCTCCGGCGTCGGCGTCGACATCGTGGTGCATTCCGGTGCCGGCGCGTACATCTGCGGCGAGGAGAGCGCGCTGCTGGACTCGCTGGAGGGTTATCGCGGCCAGCCGCGGTTGCGGCCGCCGTTCCCGGCCGAGAGCGGGGTGTACGGTGCGCCGACGGTGGTCAACAATGTCGGCACCATCGCCTCGGTGCCCTCGATCGTGTTGGGCGGCGCCGAGTGGTGGCGCTCGATGGGGCCGGATTCATCGCCCGGGGCCTCGATCTATTCACTGTCCGGCCGGATCCGGAATCCGGGCCAGTACGAGGCGCCGATGGGTACGACGCTGCGCGAGTTGATTGCCATGGCCGGTGGAATGCGGGATGGCCATGAATTGAAGTTCTGGACGCCGGGCGGGTCCTCGACCCCGATGTTCACCGCGGAGCATCTCGATCTGCCACTGGATTTCGATTCGGTGGCCAAGGCCGGTTCGATTCTCGGCACCGGCGCGCTGATGATCTTCGACGACTCCGACTGTGTCGTGCGGGCGGTGCGCCGGTGGAGTGAGTTTTACGCCCACGAATCGTGTGGGAAATGCACGCCCTGCCGCGAGGGCACGTACTGGTACGTGCAGATCTATGACCGGTTGGAGAACGGCACGGCCACGGCCAGCGACCTGGACACCCTGCTCGACGTGTCGACGAATATTCTCGGCAAGTCGTTCTGCGGCCTCGGCGACGGCGCCACCAGCCCAGTCACCTCGTCGATCAAACATTTCCGGGACGAATACGTCGCGCACTACGAGCAGGGCGGCTGCCCGTACCATCGGGAATTCGCCGCCTGACGTGGCGTCGCCGCTGAACCTGCCAGCACCGTGCGTCGTGGTGCTGGTCGGGCCCGGTGCGGCTGGAAAATCGACCTGGGCGGCGGCACATTTCACGGCCGACTGGATCGTCTCCAGCGACCGAATGCGGGCTATGGTCGGCACCGGCGAGGACGACATCGCTGCCAGCGCCGACGCGTTCGCATTGCTGGAAACCGTGGTTGCGCTCCGGCTGTCCCGCCGACTTACCACGGTTATCGACACACTCGGGCTGGACGCCGAACGGCGGCGCGGCTGGTTGGAGTCGGCCCGGCGCGCCGGAATGCCTTGTGTGGCGGTCGCTTTCGACACCACGCCGGCGCAGTGCCGGGAGCGGAACCGCAGCCGGGCGAAACGCATTCCGGCCGACGCACTGGCGCAACAGTTGAAAGCGTGGGTGCGCACCCGGGAGCTGTTGCCGGACGAGGGCTTTGACGCTGTATTGGAACCGGAGCCGGTCCGGGTGGTCCCGGAAGGTTTCGTCGCCGCGCCGGAGGCGGCCCGCCGACAACAGGAGCGGCCGGCCGGGTTGCGTTTCGGGCTGCACATCGGGACTTTCGGTTTCGGTCCGAAGAAACTGGCCGAGATTGCCACCGCCGCGGAGGCGGCCGGATTCGACGCGATCTATGTGATGGACCACTTCCGGCAGATCCCGCAGGTCGGCCGGGTGTGGGACGATTTCCTGGAGAGCTATACGACGCTGGCCTGGCTCGCCGCCCATACTGAGCGGGTGCAGCTGGGCGCGCTGGTTACCGGGATCACGTACCGGAATGTCGCGCATCTTGGCAAGATCGTCGCCAGTCTCGACGTACTGAGTGGTGGGCGGGCGGTCTGCGGCCTCGGGCTGGCCTGGTTCGCGGCCGAGCATCGGGCTTATGGCTGGCAATTCCCGCCGGTGAATGAACGGTACGCACTGCTGGAGGATGCGCTGCGCTTGTTGCCGTTGCTGTGGGGGCCGGGGAGTCCGGCATTTCAGGGTGCGGTTATTTCGGTGCCGGAGGCGGTTGGTTACCCGCGTCCGGTGCAGTCGCAGGTGCCAATCATTCTTGGCGGCAGCGGGCCGCGGACGCTCCGGCTCGCCGCGCGCTACGCCGATGTTGCCAATGTCTTCGGCGATGCCGCAACCGTTGCCCGGAAGGCCGCGTTGCTCAGCCGCTGCGCCGCCGAAGCGGGCCGTACGGTCGAGCTGTCGCACCTGTCGACCGTGCTGGTGGGCGCCGATGACGAGCAGGTACGCGGTTTGGTGGAACGGTTGCGGCCGCGCCGGCAGGATCCGGCCCGATTCGCGGCGGCCGTGAACGCCGGGACCACCGCCGATCACGTGGGCCGCTGCCGAGAACTGGCCGAGGCCGGGGTGTCCGAGATCGTGGTCCGTCTCGCCGATCTCACCGACCCGGCTCCGGTGGAACGAATGGCCGAGGTCATTTCCGCCTTCCGCTGATAATTCGGTTGGGGCGGCCGCTAACCGCGGTGACCCTTCGCGTTTGAACGTGTGCGACTCAGCGACAGGTTATCTACGCATTGTCGTAGGTCTTCAGGGACGACTTCGATTCAGCGCGCGTCACACCGGAGGCAGCCGCCGCGTTCGGCTGCGGTCGCTGCTTCGGATATCTCGTTGTAAAAGCCAATATCGTGCTGATGAGGATCGCAGCCCCGATTGTGGCCAGGAGCCTGCGGTAGAGCGCAGGGAACCATTCACCCGATTCCTGCGCCGAGCGGACGGTGAAAGCCCGAGAGCGCCGGCGATCGCTGATCGGCTGGGGGCGACAATAGCGCCGACCTCAAGCAGCTGGTCTACCTCGCTGTTTGGGCACGGTGAACGACGAAGAATATGCCACAGTTGTGCAGCGCGGCGCTGCGGCGGCATCGGGCGAACAGGGCCGCGACGGTGCACGAAGTGGTGATTGTCCTGGTCAGATGAGGGCGCGCCCGGCAGGAATCGAACCTGCGACCAAGTGCTTAGAAGGCACCTGCTCTATCCGCTGAGCTACGGGCGCAAAGCGGCCGGGCGGGCCGGCCAGCGAATAGCGTAGCGGTTTCCCCGCCGGGATGTCGGGTCGGTCAGCGGGACCGCTTCGAGTCGAGTCTGCGGTAGATCAGCAGCGCGATGACGGCGCCGACGATCGAACCGAGCAGGCCGGCGGTGTGGAACCAACCCTCCGACGTGTCGTGGTGGATCAGGTATCCGAGGAATCCGCCGATGAACGAGCCGACGATGCCCAGCAGGATGGTGCCCGGAATGCCGATCGGGTCGCGACCGGGAACGAGCAACCGTGCGATGGCGCCGGCGATGAGCCCGATGACGACGAGAGTGAGGATCAGACCGAGCACAGGAGCCTCCGCAGTGAGGTGGATGCCTGCCTTGTGCCCCGCCGCTCGCGCGCGAAACCCGCCGACCGGCTCGACGGCGGCGGGGCGCTCAGCCGAGCCGGCGGTTGATCGCCTTACGCCAGCGGTCCAGCGGCCGCGTGCTCCGCGCGCTGACTCCGCCGATGATGCCGAAATGCCTGATTCGTACGGTAGGTGAGCCGGGCGGCGCGTCGTCGATATCCAATGAATGGCCGCCGAGCAGGCTGAAGCCGGAGACCTCGAGCCGCACCCCCGGGGGCACCCGGACGCTGACTCCGCCGATCAGCGACACCTTGGTCAGCGTCACTTCGGGGGCGTCCAACTCGACCTCGCCGAGATCCATGTTGACGCCGCCGAGCAGGGTCACTGACACGGTCTTCGCCGGCATCCGCCACTGCCCGCTGCGGCGCAGTCCGCCGATGGGCGAGATGTGCCACTGCGTGCGCGCCTCGGGCTGGTCAGTGGCCGCCGACCGCGCCACGGTGGTGGTTTCCGGCTGGGCCGTCGTCGCCGGCAGGTCAGACACGACGCGCTGCAACTCGCCGTGGGTGCGCATCTCGTACACCTGCTGCACCCGTTCGCTGAACTCGGCGAGCGTCAGCCGACCCTCGCCACACGCCTCGTTGAGTTGGGCGACGACGGCCTCCCGCTCGGCGTTGGAGACCCGTACCTCGTCCTGCTCGCTCATGGCTGCATCCTCTTTCCTCGACGCGACGACCGTACCGGTGCGCTAGCACGTCCGGCCGTCACTACCGGGTCGCTGTCCACAGCCGGCGGCGTCATCCACAGTTTTGGCTCTGCTGTTCCGTACCGCTCGCCGACCGGGCAGCGTGGTGTCTGCCGGCACAGCGTCGGCGATGCGGCTGGCGGACAGGAGTGGCACAGATGATGCAAGCGAGTTCGAGTTTTGTGACGCTGGAGGGAAATGTGGCCTCCGAGCCGGAGCTGCGGATGACCACAGCGGGGATACCGGTGACCAATTTCCGGCTGGCGTCGTCCGACAGCCGGAAGAACGACGAGACCGGCGAATGGGTGGATGTCAGCACGGTGTTCATGAAGGTCGCCTGCTGGCGGTCCCTGGCGCGGAACGTGGTGGCGTCAGTGCGCAAGGGCGACCCGGTCGTGGTGGTCGGGCGGTTGAAGTCGAGCTCCTATATGTGGGAGGAGCAACAGCGGACCAGCACGGAGCTGGTGGCCTCTATCGTCGGCCCGAACCTCTCTCGCGGTTATGCGGTGTTCCACCGGGTCGCGCCCGGCTCCCGGGCGCCACTGGACGTGCAGGCCAGCCGGGCAGCCGAGCCGATCGAGGGTCCGCCGGCGGCTCAGCCGGTGCCGCTCGAGTCCGTCGGCGCGGAGGCGGCCGCGGCGGAGGCGGCCGCCGCCACGGCGGCGTGAGGGCAGGAGCGGATTGGCGGTGGGCGGGTGCCAACTGAGACACTGGACGTACGTTCAACCTGCGGAGGATTCCACCGGTGCCCCAGTTTATTTACGCGATGCGCAAGGTGCGCAAGACCCACGGCGACAAGCTCATTCTTGATGACGTCACTCTCTCGTTCCTGCCAGGAGCGAAGATCGGCGTGGTCGGGCCGAATGGCGCCGGTAAGTCCAGCGTCCTGAAGATCATGGCCGGAATGGACCAGCCGTCCAACGGTGACGCCACGCTCAGCCCCGGTTACACCGTCGGCATCCTGCAGCAGGAGCCGCCGCTGAACGAGGAACTCGACGTGCGTGGCAACGTCGAGGAGGGCGTCGCCGAGACCCGCGGGCTGCTCAAGCGGTTCGAAGAGGTCAGCGCCGCAATGGGTGAGCCCGATGCCGACTTCGATGCGCTCATGGCCGAGCAGGGCGAGCTCATGGACAAGATCGAGAACGTCAATGGGTGGGAGCTCGACAGTCAGATCGAGCAGGCGATGGACGCGCTGCGCTGTCCGCCGGCCGACTCCGACGTGACCGTGCTCTCCGGTGGCGAGCGCCGCCGGGTCGCGCTGTGCAAGCTGCTGTTGCAGCAGCCCGACCTGCTGCTGCTCGACGAGCCCACCAACCACCTCGACGCGGAGAGCGTGCAGTGGCTGGAGCAGCACCTCGCGCAGTACCCGGGCGCTGTCCTGGCCGTGACACACGACCGGTACTTCCTGGACAACGTCGCTGGCTGGATCCTCGAGATCGACCGCGGCCGGCTGTACCCGTACGAGGGCAACTACACGACCTACCTGGAGGCCAAGTCCGCCCGGCTCAAGGTGGAGGGGCAGAAGGACGCCAAACGGCAGAAGCGCCTCGCCGACGAGCTGGAATGGGTCCGGCAGAACCAGAAGGGCCGGCAGACCAAGAGTCGGGCCCGGCTCGCCCGGTACGAGGAGATGGCGGCCGAGGCGGAGAAGTCCCGCAAACTCGACTTCGACGAGATCCAGATCCCGGCCGGTCCGCGGCTCGGCGCCAAGGTCGTCACCGCGACCCATCTGACCAAGGGTTTCGACGATCGGCTGCTGCTCGACAACCTGTCCTTCGATCTGCCCCGCGGCGGCATCGTCGGCGTCATCGGGCCGAACGGCACCGGTAAGACGACGCTGTTCCGGATGATCGTCGGCGAGGAGAAGCCGGACGACGGCGACGTCACGCTCGGCGAGACCGTACAACTGTCCTATGTGGACCAGAGTCGGTCCGGTATCGACCCCAAGAAGAATGTCTGGGAGGTCGTGTCCGACGGGTTGGACTACATCAACGTCGGCAGGGTCGAGATGCCGTCACGGGCGTACGTGGGCGCGTTCGGATTCAAGGGTCCGGACCAGCAGAAGCCTTCCGGCGTGCTGTCCGGCGGCGAGCGCAACCGGCTCAACCTCGCGCTCACCCTCAAACAGGGCGGAAACGTCCTGCTCCTGGACGAGCCGACCAACGACCTCGACGTGGAAACCCTGTCCTCGCTGGAGAACGCCCTGCTGGAATTTCCCGGTTGCGCGGTGATCACTTCGCACGACCGGTGGTTCCTGGACCGCATCGCGACTCACATCCTGGCCTACGAAGGCGATTCGCAGTGGTTCTGGTTCGAGGGCAACTTCGCCGACTACGAGGCCAACAAGGTGCAGCGGCTCGGCGTCGATGCGGCTCGACCGCACCGGGCCACCTACCGGAGGTTGACCCGCGACTGATGCACCGCGGGTTGGCGAGTGAGGACGGGATGATTCGGCACCAGTACGAGTGCCCGATGCGCTGGTCGGACATGGACGCCCAGGGGCACATCAACAATTCGGCATTCGTGATCTACCTGGAGCAGGCCCGGATCGACCTGTTTTTCACCCGGGCCGGCGATGCCGGGATCGGCACGATCGCCGAGGGTGTGGTAGTCGCCCGGCACGAGATCGACTACCGGCGCCCGGTGCCGTACGGTCCGCGACCGCTGCGGATCGACCTGTGGTGCAGCCAGATCAGCGGCGCGTCGTTCACCGTCGCGTACGAGATTTTCGACGGCGAGCAGCTGGCCGCGCAGGCGCGCACGGTGTGCGTGCCGTACGACCTGGCGCACGGCCGGGTGCGCCGGCTCTCACCGGACGAGCGGTCGTTCATCGAGCGCTATCTGGAGCAGGCGGCCGGTGAGCCGGCGGTCAGCTGAGCCAGGCGGTTGCGTCACCAGGCAGGCTGCCGTCCACCAACGGCACGCTGGATAACAGCAGCGTCCCCGGCGGCAGCGGTACCGGCACCGTCGTGGTGTTGACCGCGCAGATGAGGCCGCCGGTGCGGCGCAGCGCCAGGCAGCCGTCCGGGGCGCCGTACCACTCGATGCCGTCGCCGGACGCGGCCGGCGAGCTCTGCCGGAGTTCCAACGCCTGCCGGTAGAGCGACAGCATCGACCCCGCGTCCTCGAGCTGGCTTTCCACGGTGCGGTCCACCCAGCCCTCGGGGATCGGCAACCAGCTCGCGTCCTGCCGGGTGAACTCGTACGGCGGTTTCTCCCCGGCCCACGGCAGTGGCACCCAGCTGTCATCGCGCAGGTCCAGGCCGACCACATCCGGGAGTGCGAGCTCGTCGCCGGCGCAGATTTCCACCGCGCCGGGCAACGCCAGTTGCAACAGGGCCAGCGCGCGGGCCCGGCGCTCGCCGAGCGGCCCGGCGCCGTGCCGGCTCACCGGCCTGCGCAGGCCCCGGTCGGACAGCGCCCAGGTCGGCGTCTCGCCGCCGCCCATCGCATGATTCACCGCCGCCGTCAGCGCCGCGGAATTCCAGCTCGACCTCGCCACTTCGTACTGCAGTCGCTGCTGCGGACCGGCGGCGTCGTCGCCGGTGTCGACCGTTCCGACCAGCGCCCGGGCCGGATATTCCTCCAGCAACCGGCGCAGCCGTGCCTTATCGCCGCCGGCGGCGCGGAATCCGTCGATGCCCCGGTCCAGCCAGAATCGCAGCGTCCGCTCCATTCCGTCGACCACTCCGGCCGGGCCCTCGAGAATCACCTTCAGACCCTGGTCGTGCGCCTCGCCGATGAACGCGTCCAGCTCGGGCAGCCCGCCCGCCGCGCGGTCCACGCCCGGAGCGGTGGCGCCGCTGCGTGGATCCGGCTCGGTCAGCAGCCCGCTCAGTGAAACGGCGTCCACCCCGAGCAGCACGAGATAGCCGACCCGCTCTCGCAGACCGATCAGATCCCCGATGCCGTCGCCGTTTCCGTCCGCGAAACTCGGGAGGTAGGCCCGGTAGACCGTGGCGGTGCGCCACCACGGGGCGGCGTTCGACCGCGGCGCCGGAATGGTGGCCACCCTGTCAGAGGTGCGGTGCACGCTGCTCCCCTGCCTCGTGCGCGTCCAGTGTCGGAAAGTCTCTCGAAATTGGCAGTCGAATACCGGCGGAACACCGAATCGGGCCGCCGCCGACGGCGGTCCGGCCACAGCACCGCAGCGCATCAGCGCCGCAGTAGTATCTCAGCGCATCGGGCCGCCGGCCCCAAACCCTAGCGCCCGCGAGAGATCCGGCAACAAGGGCGTCCCGACCAGCAACTCAGCACCGACCAGCAACTCAGCACCGACCAGCAGCGCCGCCGATCAGGGGCTGTTCTGCAGGCTGAACGCCGCCGTTTCCAAATAGCGCCACAGCGTGTCGGCCTGCTCGGCCGGCAGCTCCAGCGAATCCAGCGCCACTCGCATGTGTCCCAGCCAGGCCAGTCGCTCCGCCTCGCCGATCTTGAACGGAACATGCCGCATCCGCAAGCGGGGATGACCACGCTGCTCGGAGTACGTACGCGGTCCGCCCCAGTACTGCATCAAAAACAGGACCAGCCGCTCCTCGGCGCCCGCGAGCTCCGGCTCGGGATAAAGCGGACGCAGCAGCGGATCCTCTGCGACACCGGCATAGAACCGGCCGACAAGGGCACGGAAGGTCGGCTCGCCACCTACCTGGTCGAAGAAATTGGCCGCCGGCTCGCTGCTTGTCATGCCCCTGATTCTGCCAGCGGCGGTGCGGAGTGGTTGCGGTCAGGGCAGCCAAGAGCCGTTCGCCATTGTGATCATGCGGATAAATGCTGTTCCCGCAGCCGTATTCACGCCGCGCGGTCCGTACACACACCACGAATTGAGGCGCATGCCACGGGTGATCGCGCAATAGCGCTCTGTATTGCGCGTCGGGTATTCAGGCTGGTTGGGCAAGTCAGGCCGGTTTGGGTATTCAGGCCAGTTGGCAGGTCAGGCTGGTTGGGCAAGGGGTCTGATCGGCTGGAGCAGGCCGACACAAAGGGATGCGGCGGCGCCGACCAGCCCAAGCGCGCCGATTGTCAGACCGATGTGCACCGTGCCCGCGAGCGCTCCCGCGACGAGCACACCGAGCCCCTGCGAAACCTGCAGACCACCCTGCGCCACGCCGAACGCCCGACCACGCAGCTCCAACGGCAGTGCCTGCATGAATATCGCGTTCAACGGAATTGCGAATGCCGCGCCGAATCCGGAAAGCAGCAGCACCGGAATGGCGACAGCAAGATGGTTGCCGATCAGGAAAATGCCGAGCAGCCCGGGGGCCGCAACGGCCAGCGGCAGGATCAACTTGCGGCGCAGCCGCGGCGGACAGAGCCGACCGATCACGACACTGCCGATGCCCGCGCCCACCGCGGACACGCCCAGCAGCAGTCCCACGGTCCGGGCGCCGCCACCCAGCGCGTGCGCCCAGGGTGCCGCGATGCCTTCCCAGGCGAAAGTGCAGCCACTGCCCAGCCACACGATCAGAACGATCGCGCGCAGGCGGGCGTCGCCGAAGACGAGCCGTCCGCCCGCCGAAATCTCGTGCCAGGCCGAGCCGCGCGGCGCGTTCGCCGCCGGCCGACGTTCGATCACACCGGCCACGATGAGCAGCGCGGAGATGGCGAACGTGCCGGCGTCGATCAGCAGCGCACCGCGGGCGCTGATCAGGGCCACCAGCGCGCCACCGGCGAGCAGCCCAACAACGTTGCCGATCTGCAGCCCGGTCAGGCTCAGCCCGTTGCCGACCACGTACCTGTCGCCGGTGAGCATCTGGGTGGTCAGCGCGGAGCGTGCGGACTCGAACGGTGGGGTGAACATCGACGCGGCGAGCAGCACGAGAAGAAGCGCCGGTATCGGGATCCCCGGCACGGCGAGCAGCGCGACGAGCACCACCCGGCCGCAGTCGCAGAAGATCATCACCTGCCGGCGCGGCAACCGGTCGGCCAGGGTGGACAGGATTGGGCCGCCGAGGATCCAGGGGGCGTACGAGATGCCGAAGCTCAACGCGGTGAGCAGGGTGGAGGAGGTGCGTTGGAAGACCAGGATGGACAGTGCGATCTTGGCCAGCTGGTCGCCGATCAGCGACATCATGGTGGCGCTGAACAGGTATCGGAATTCGCGGGACTGGAAGACATCGCGGTAGGTCGCGCCGACCTCATCTGCCCGCGCGGCCGGTCGGGTATCCAGGGCATCCGTCTGGCGGCTGGTCACCGACTGGGTCGGACGATCGGCCTCGCTGGTCCACTCGCGGGAGCCTGGCTGGTCCGTCCTGTCGTGGACCGGCGCACCCGCAGGACGGTGCTTGCCCTGCTGAGGTCCCCCATGCTTAGGCCCCCCGTCCTCGGGCCCACTCGCGGCCCCGCCGTTCCGTCCACCATTTTCAGGCACGGCAAAGCGGTCATCGCCTGGCCAGCGTGCCATCCTCAACCGTGCCCCCGACTGCTGCGATGCGTTGCCCCGTCGCATCTCGCCAGTCTGGCCTACCCGGCTCCTTCGGTCCACTGCGGGTCCCGCTGTGTGGATAAGGATGACTCGTACACCTGGCCCAACCGTCCTAAGCCCGGCGAGAAACGCCGCCTTAGGGTCGAGTCGGGCAGCAACGGCGCACCGAAGGACGTTCTCTTCAGTCGGCGACGAATCGCTCAGGCGAGCGGAATCTCCTCGGCGGCCAACCGCACCTTGAGCCGGGCCCGCAACTCCCGGGCAATCGCGTCCTGCCGCCCGCTGGCGGTCCGGACGGTCAGTCGCAGCACCGTGGAGTCCGGTCCGATGGTCTGGACGCCGAGCAGCTGCGGCTCGTCCAGGAAATCCGATCGCCACTGCTCGTCGTGCCGCAGGTCGCGGGCGACATCCAGGATCAACGCACCGGCCCGCTCGGGATCAGCCGCAGAGCCCACCGGAACATCCAGGTTGAGCTGGCCGTACCCCTGGCTCTTGTTGCCGATCCGCAGCACCTCGCCGTTGCGGACGTACCAGACGGTGCCATCGGCGTCGCGCAATCGCGTGGTGCGCAGACCGACCTCCTCGACCACGCCGCTGGCCTGCCCGGCGTCGATCGAGTCACCGACCCCGTACTGGTCCTCGAGGATCATGAACATGCCGGCCAGGAAGTCCTTCACCAGATTCTGCGCACCGAAGCCGACCGCGACCCCGGCCACTCCGGCGCTGGCCAGGATCGGGCTGAGGTTCAGCCCCAGCTCGCCGAGAACGAGGACGAACGCCACCACGAAGACGACGAACGAACTGACGCTGCGCAGCACCGAGCCGATCGTCTCAGCGCGCTGCTGGCGCCGGGTCGAGAGCAGCCCGTTGGCCGCCAATCGTTCGCTCGCCAGCTCCTTCAGGGGCTGCAGGACGGTCGGCACCATCGTGTGCCCGGTCACCTTGGTCAGCCGGCGAATCGCGCGGTGCAGCAGAAACCGGGTGATGAACGCGACAATCAGGATCAGCACGATCTTGGCGGCGTGCGCGGTGACCGTGTCCGAGGCGGTGGCCAGCCAGCCCTGGTGGGTCAGCCGCCACACTCCGCGACACAGCGTGCCGTCACGTTTCGCGCAGCCCGGCTCGCCGACATACCGCCTCGGACCGAGGGCGGTGGTGATCGCTGTCGTCTGCAGGGAATTCATCCGGGCTCATCTTGCCAAACCGGCTCCCCGACGCATCTGCTGCCGGCTCATTCAGTGCAGCAGGGTCTGCAGGCCGAGGCTGGTCAGCCCGATGGAAGCCCACAACAGGCCGCCGAGCAGCAGCGGCCGGACCCCGGCCCGCCGGATCTCACCGATCCGCAGGGACAGCCCGATCCCGGACAGCGCCACGGTGATCAGGAAGACGCCGAGCTGCTGCAGGGCGCCGTGCCAGGCGGCGGGGATCGCGCCGACCGAGTTGAGGGCGCTGGCCAGTACGAAGCCGATCAGGAACGTCGGCACCAGCTTGCGCCAGGGCAGCGCCGGGCGGTCGGTCCCGGTCTTCCGTCGGCGGTGCAGGGCCAGCGCCACGCAGATCGGGATGATCATCAGGCTGCGGGTCAGCTTCACCACGACGCCGTAGCTACCGGCCGCTGCGCCGTAGGTGTAGCCCGCCGCCACCACCGAGGAGGTGTCGTTGATCGCCGTACCGGCCCACAGTCCGAAGGCGTGCTGGGACAGGCCCAGTGCGTGCCCCAACGCCGGATACAGCAGTACGGCGGTGACGTTGAAGGCGAAGATGGTGCCGATCGCATAGGCCACGTCGACCTCGGCTGCCTCGATCACGGCGGTGGTCGCGGCGATGGCCGACGCGCCGCAGATCGCCGAGCCGACTCCGATGAGGGTCCGGGCGTCACCGCCGACGCCGAGCAGTCGCCCGCCGAGCCAGGCGACTCCGAGGGCCACCGCGAGCGTGCCGAGCAGCACCGGCAGCGAGGAGCCGCCGACGTGCGCGACCCGGGACAGCGAGAGGCCGGTGCCGAACACCACGACCGACGCCTGCAGGACGCCCTTGCCGGCGACCGCGAATCCGGGCCGCAGCCGCTCGCCGGGTCTGATGGCGGCCGCGAGGAGTCCGCCGCCGACAATGCCGAAGACCGGGGCGCCCACCACGGGGGCGACGCGGCCGAGCGCGGTCGCGACGACCGCGACCGCGAGGCTGAGCAGCAGGCCGGGCACCCACAGGTCAGCGGTGTCCGGTTGCGTTTTCGCGGTCTGTGTCATGCCACCGACTGTGCGGGCCGGCCGGCTCCGCCGGTAGAGATCAATCGGACATGAGGTCATAAGGTGAACTCATGACCAGCCCGGTTCCGGACCTCGTGTCGCTGCAGATCCTGCTGTCAGTGGCCGAGTTGGGCAGCGTCGGCGGCGCCGCCCGCCGGCACGGACTGTCCCAACCCGCCGCAAGCCTGCGGATCCGGGCGTTGGAGCGGCGGCTGGGGTTCGCGGTGCTGGACCGCTCACCGACCGGCTCGACGCTGACCCCGGCCGGCACTTCGGTGGTCGATTGGGCCCGGCCGATCCTGGATGCCACCGATGCGTTCGTGCACAGCGTGGCGGCGCTGCGCGGGCAGCACAGTGGACGGTTGCGGGTCGCCGCGTCCCTGACCGTCGCCGACCATCTCATCCCGGCCTGGCTGCTGGCCTTGCACACCGCGCGGCCGGATCTCGCCGTGGCATTGGAGGTCGGAAACTCCGACCACGTCGGAGATCTGGTGCGCACCGGGGACGCCGAGATCGGTTTTGTCGAGGGACCGCGCGCGCCGGCCGGGTTGCGCGGTCGGATCGTCGGTGGTGACGAGCTCGCGGTCGTGGTCGCCCCGGCGCATCCGTGGGCCCGGCGCCGCCGGCCGGTCACGATCGCCGACTTGGCCGCCACTCCATTGGTCGTACGGGAGCCCGGATCGGGAACGCGCGAATACCTGGAACGGGCACTGTCGGCGGCCGGTCTGGTTCTGCAGCCGGCACTGGAACTCGGGTCGACCGCGGCCATCAAGGCAGCCGCGGCCGGCGGCGAACACCCGACGGTCCTTAGTGGACTCGCGGTTGCCGCTGAGCTGACCGACGGCCGGCTGGTGGCGGTGCCGCTCGCCGACGGGCCGCTGCGGCGCCGATTCCGGGCCGTCTGGCGCGGCGCCAGGCCTAGTCCGGCCGCCGCGACCCTGCTGTCGTACGTGCTCCGGAAACCGGGCCGCTGACCCCGGCCCGCGTCACGCCTCCGCGACGATCATTCAGAAAGGGTCCGCGACACGCCGTACGGACGAACCCTTTCTGCATGATCACGAAGCAGGGGCGGGTTAGCGGGTCAGGCCGAGTTGGGCGCCGAGAAAGGCCAGCACGTCGACGTTCAGCCCGACCGTGCGGGAAACCGACCGTGCGCCGTGCCCGACGTCCCGCTCGGCCCGGAACAGAATCGGTCCGGACCCGGTCGTCGCGTACTGCAGGGCCGCCGCCAATTTGCGGGCGTGCACCGGATCCACGCGGGTGTCCGAGCCGAAAACCGTGAACAGCACCGCGGGATAGTCCGTGCCGGGACGCACCCGGTGGTACGGCGAATAGCCGAGCAGCCACGCCAACTCGGCCGGCACGTCGGCGCTGCCGTACTCGTCGTTCCAGGTCCGACCGAGGCCGAACTGTTCGTACCGGACCATGTCCAGCAGTGGCGCGCTGCAGACCACCGCGCGGTACAGCTCCGGGCGCTGGGTGAGCGCCGCGCCGACCAGCAGCCCGCCGTTGGAGCCGCCGTAGATGCCGAGTTGGTCCCGGGTCGTCCAGCCGGTCTCGACCAGATGCTCGGCCGCCGCGGCGAAATCGTCGAAGACGTTCTGCTTGTGCTCCCGCATACCGGCCCGGTGCCAGGCCTCGCCCCGCTCGGATCCGCCGCGCAGGCAGGCGATCGCCCACACCCCGCCGGCCTCGACCCAGGCGATCCGGGCCGCCGCGTAACTCGGGGTCAGCGCGATGTTGAAGCCGCCGTATCCATAGAGGACAGTCGGTCGGGGAGCATTAGGAGTGTCCTCTGTGGACAGTATGAACAGCGTGATCGATGTGCCGTCCGCGGAGGCGTACTCGGTCCGGCTCACCGACAGTCCGGCCACCTCCGGCGCGCCCGGAGCCAACTCCCAGGTGGTCAGCCGCTCCGGCGACTCCAGTGACCAGTGCAGGACCGACGGCGGCGTGACGTAGTCGGTGTAGCCGAGCCAGACCTCGGTCGTGCCCCTGCGCCCGCGCACACCGGCGATGCTGCCGGTGTCGTGTCCGTCGACCTGGCCGAGCCGGGTCGACGATCGCCCGTCCCACCAGGACACCCGCTCGGTCGCGTCCGCGCTGTGCACGGCCACGACCACCGGTCCGTCGAGGACGGTGGTATCGGTCAGCACCGCGTCGGCCTGCTCCGGCACGACGTCCTGCCACGACTCGTACGCCGGGGCGGCCGGGTTGATCCGGACCAGCCGGCCGTTGGGCGCGTCCCGGTCGGTCAGCACGTACAAGTTGTCGTCGTGGAAGTCGGCCCCAGTCCAGCGGGCGTCGATCCCGAGCTGCACGGGTCGGACCGCGCCGTCACCGGCGAGGTCGACGAGCCAGACGTCGTCGCGGGGCGCGGTGCCCTGCGCGGCGGTGACCAGCAGCCAACGCCCGTTGTCGGAGGTGTCGACCCCGTAGTAGTTGGTCGGATCCAGCCCGGCGCCGTGGATTTCGGTGTCCGTCGCGGGGTCCGCGCCGACCTTGTGCCGGTAGACCCGGCGGTGGAACTGCTCCTCGCCGGCCGGCACCTGCTCCGGACTCAACCGGCGTACGTAGAACAGCTCGCCGCCGCCCGGCAGCCAGGCGATCGGCGAATAGCGGCAGCGGTCGATCGGCTCGTCCAGGACGGCGCCGGTGGCTACGGCCACCACGTGCAGTCGCGATTCCTCGTCGCCGCCGGTGGAGAGCTGGTAGGCAAGCCGGTCGCCCTCGATGCTCGGCTCCCAACTGTCCAGCGTCGTCGTACCGGCCGGGTCCACCGCAATCGGATCGACCAGCACGCGCTCGGTGCCGTCGCCCTCGCGGACCAGCAGCACCGGATGTTCCTGGTCCGGCTGCCGGCGGGTGAAGAACGCCCGGTCACCCCGCCACCGCGGCACGCCGACCGACCCGGCCCGGGACAGTTCGGTGATCCGGCTCCGGAGCCGCTCCCGGCCGGGCAGGGCGGCCAGATACGGCTCGGCGAGATAGTCCTGGGCGGCCTGCCATTCGATGGTCCGGACGTCGTCGGGGTCCTCGAGCCAGCGGTACGGATCGGCGACGCGGTGACCGTGCAGGTCCTCGACCAGATCGTCCCGGTCGGCGAAGGGGTAGTCCATCGGGCCAGCTTAAGCGGCGTCCGCACAACCCGGATTGGGCCGGCCCGGACGCAACGGTGAGGTGACGCGGGTGTGAAAAGCAGGCACGGATCGGGGCGACTCGGACAGTGGAACGCGCTAAAGGGGTGCGTTTTGCCGCCGGGTCGGGTTGACTGAGCCTCGCGGAGGTGAGCCGTGGCCGAGACGACTCCAGTCGCGCTGCTGCTCAACGCGACGTACGAACCGCTTTGCGTCGTGTCCTCACGTCGCGCTGTGGTCCTGATGCTGACGTCCAAGGCCGTCATGGTCGAGGGCGGCGATGGCGTGCTGCACAGCGTCGCGAACGCGGTGCCGGTGCCCGCGGTGGTGCGGCTGACCAGGTTCGTCCGGGTGCCCTACCGGGCGACCGTCCCGCTGACCCGCAAGGCAGTGTTCGCCCGGGACAGCGGTCGCTGTGTCTACTGCGAGGCCCCGGCGACCAGCCTGGACCACGTAATCCCGAAGAGCCGCGGCGGACCGCATACCTGGGAGAACGTGGTCGCCTCCTGCCGGCGGTGCAACCACGTGAAGGGCGACCGGTCGATCGCCGAGATGGGGTGGCGGTTGCCCCGCCGGCCGCATGCGCCGACCGGGCTGGCCTGGCGGGTGCTCGGCGCCCGTACCCCCGATCCGCGTTGGCACCAGTATCTGGACCTGGGCGAACCCGCCACGGCCTGATCCCCGCCACAGCATGATCGACGGCCCTTCGCTAATCTTCTCGGTGGCTGATCGACCGCGCGTCCGGTCGGCACAGGCACACATACAGGCACGCACAGCAGCACCCGGGGATCAAGCAGTGGACGGAGCGAGACGGTGAACATCGCTGAGGTCGTACTGGTCTACGTCTGCATTCCCGCGGGGGTGACCGGGATCGTCGCCACGCTGGTGTTCGGGCCGGGCATCGCCCGTCGGCCGCGGTACCGCCCGGGCGAAACCTGGTCACACGAGCCGGTCTGGTTCGGGCCGCACCCGAAGATGCTCGACTCCGAGCTGCAGGAGCTGCTGGCCGGCACCCACGACGCCGGAAGCCCGGCCGCCGCGCTGACCACCCGCTCCCAGCTCGCCATCACGGCCGGATCCGGCGAGTCGGCCGACTCACCTGAGTCGCCGACGGCAGCCGCGCCGGAGTTGGCCGATGTCGCGACGGCGAGAGGCGGTGCCCATGGAGACTGGTAGCGAGCTGATGTCCTACGAGCCGGTCCGCGTCCGGCAGCCGAAGGTCGAGGAGCCGGCGCCGTTCACCACCCGGCAGTTGGCCCGCATCGACGAGGCACTGACGATGGCCAGCCGGGAGACCGGCATCTACTTCACCGTGTACGTCGGCTCGCTGGACGTGCCGGTCCGTGGGCACGCCGAGCGGTTGCACGCCGAGTTGGGCCCGATCGCACAGCGTTCGGTGCTGCTGGCGATCTCGCCCGGCCAGCGGGTGCTGGAGATCGTCACCGGCGTCGTGTCGTCGCTCCGGCTGCCTGACCGGTCCTGCGCGCTGGCGGCGCTGTCGATGACCGCGTCCTTCGGTGCCGGCGACCTGACCGGCGGCGTCGTCGGCGGGCTCCGGATGCTGTCGGACCAGGCTGGCCGCGAGAGTTAGGGAATGCTGCCGCTGTGGGCCGGTTGCCCGCAGACGTCGATCGGTCGGCTGAGCCGACTCAGCCGAGTTGGCTGACCGTGCTCACTGGCGCCGCGCGGTTGGGCAGATCGCGCACGCTGTCCCAGTGGCGGTAAGCGAACACCGCGCCGATGACCAGCCCGGCGCACACCACCAGCAGCGTCGCCTTGGTGATCATTGCGGACACCTTCAGGCCGACCACCAGCGCCACCACCGCGGCCACACCCAAGATCACGAGAAGAACCATCCGGCGACCTTAGTGGGCGCGGCACCGGACAGATCGGGCAGGCCGCACTCTCCGGCTCAGCTCAGGTCGACTCCGGGATAGAGCGGGAATGGCGCCAGCAGTTCGGCGCAGGCGGCCTGGGTCTTGTCAGCGACATCGTCGGGCAGCGCGTAGAGGGCCTTGGACGGCGTTCCGGTCTTTCCGGCGGCCGGCGTGGTGGCGGTGAGCACGTCGACCATCAGCTCGGCCACCCGGTCCATCTCGGCTTCGCCGAGGCCGCGCGAGGTCAGGGCCGGGGTGCCCAGCCGGATGCCGGAGGTGTACCAGGCGCCGTTCGGGTCCCGCGGGATCGAGTTGCGGTTGGTGACGATGCCCGAGTCGACCAGCGCACTTTCCGCCTGCCGCCCGGTCAGGCCGAACGAGGTGACATCGGCGAGCACCAGGTGGTTGTCGGTGCCGCCGGTGACCAGCCGGGTGCCACGCCGGGCCAGCCCGTCGGCCAATGCCCGGGAGTTGGCCACGATCTGCTCCGCGTACGTCGCGAAGGACGGCTGGCGGGCCTCGGCGAACGCGACCGCCTTGGCCGCCATGTTCTGCGACAGGGGGCCGCCGAGCACCATCGGGCAGCCCTTGTCGACGAACTCGGCGAACTCCGGCTGGCAGAGCACCGCACCGCCACGTGGCCCGCGCAGCGACTTGTGCGTCGTGGTGGTGGTGATATGCGCGAACGGCACCGGGTTCTCATCGCCCCGGAACACGTTGCCGGCAACCAGGCCGGCGAAGTGCGCCATGTCGACCATCAGCACCGCGCCCACCGAGTCGGCGATGTCCCGCATGGCGGCGAAGTCCACCCGCCTCGGATATGCCGAATAGCCGGCCATCAGGATCAGCGGCCGGAACTCCTCGGCGGTCCGGCGAATCGCGGCGTAGTCCAGCCGCCCGGACTCCGGATCGGTGCCGTAGGAGGTCTGGGCGAACATCTTCCCGGAGATGTTGGGCCGGAATCCGTGGGTGAGGTGCCCGCCGGCGTCCAGCGACATGCCGAGCATCCGCTGCTCGCCGAAGGCCCGGCGCAGCTGCGCCCAGGCAGCGTCGTCGAGGTCGTTGACGTTCCGTACGGCGGCCTGGGCCAGCGCCGGTGACTCGACCTTCGCCGCGAGGATCGACCAGAACCCGACCAGGTTGGCGTCGATCCCGGAATGCGGCTGGACATAGGCATGCGGTGCGCCGAACAGCGCCTTGGCGTGGTCGGCGGCCGTCTGCTCGACGATGTCGACATTCTGGCAGCCGGCGTAGAACCGCTTGCCGATGGTGCCCTCGGCGTACTTGTCCGACAGCCAGTTGCCCATGGTGAGCAGTACGGCGGGTGAGGCGTAGTTCTCGCTGGCGATGAGCTTCAGCGAGGCACGCTGGTCGGTCAACTCGGAACGGATCGCGCCGGCGATGGTCGGTTCCACGCCGGCGATGACATCCAGGGCGCTGCGGAAGGCGGTGTTCTCGGCGGTCGCTGGCACGTGGACTCCTCGGTCGGCGGGTCAGGATATTCAGGCGCGCGGCAGCGTACTCGATCGGCCACCGCGCGCCATTCGGCTAGCTGGCAGCGGCGTCCCGGACCTGGGCCCGCAGGCAGCGGGCCACGGTGTCGCGACCCTCGAGCACCAGGCGGTGCAGGGCCGGCGGCTTGGCGGTGTCCGCCAGCCAGGCGTCCGCCGCGTCCACAGTGGACTGCTCCACGATGGCGTGCGGGAACAGCCCGATCACCACGTTCTGGGCGATCTCACTGCTGCGCCGGGCCCACACCTCATCGATAACGGCGAAGTACCGCTCGGTGTACGGCCGGAGCACCTCGGCCTGGGACGGGTGGGAGAAGCCGCGGATGATCGCCGTGTTGACCGCGTTGGGCAGCGAATCGTCCTCGGTGGCCCGCCGCCACGCCTCGGCCTTGCCCTCGGCAGTGGGTTTCAGCGCTCGGGCGGTCGCCGCGTGTCGTTGCCCGGCGGCGGTGGCGTCGCGTTCCTCCTCCGCGTCGATCTCGGCGTCTCCGGCGGCGCCCTGCGAGACCAGTCCGTTCAGCAGGGACCAGCGCCGTTCGTCGTCGATGACCAGACCCGGCACGGTGGTCGTACCGTCGAGCAGCCCGCGCAGCAGCGCCAGATGGTCGGCGCTGCGGGCGGCGGACGCGAACACCCGGGCCCAGGCCAGCTGGTGGTCACTGCCCGGCTCCGCGGCTTGCAACGCACCGACCGCCTTGTCGGCCAGCAGCGTCCAGCCGGTTGCTGCCCAGGCCGGGTCGGCGTAGGAGCCCAGCGCCGTCTCGACCTGGCGGTGCAGTGACTGCACCACGCCGATGGAGGTCTCGGCGTCGATCCCGTGTAGCACCAGGGACAGGAAGTCGCGGGTGGCCATCTCCGCGTCCCGGGTCATGTCCCAGGCCGCCGACCAGACCAGTGCCCGGGGCAGCGAGTCCGGCAGCTCGCCGACCCGCTCGGTCACCGTCGCCAGCGACCGCTCGTCCAGCCGCAGCTTCGCGTAGGTCAGGTCGTCGTCGTTGACCAGCACCAGGTCGGGCTGTTGCGCGCCGACCAGCTCCGGGACCTCGGTCCGCTCGCCGGAGACGTCCAGCTCGAGGCGCTGCACCCGGCGCAGCGGGGTCCCGGCGTACAGGCCGATGGCCAACCGGTGCTCACGCAGCACGTTGTGCGCCCCCGGCGCGTCCTGCAGCACCGCGAACGAGCTGAACCGGCCGTCGGCGCCGACCTCGAAATCGGCCCGCATCCCGTTGATACCAGCGGTTTCCAGCCATTGGGCCGACCAGTGCGACAAATCCCGACCGGAGCTCTTCTCCAGCGCGCCGAGCAGGTCGGACAGCGTCGTGTTGCCGTACTCGTGGTCCCGGAAGTAACTCTTCATCGCGTCCAGGAACGCCTCGATGCCGACGTACGCCGCCAGCTGCTTGAGCACGCTCGCGCCCTTGGCGTACGTGATGCCGTCGAAGTTGACCTCGACCGCCTGCACGTCGACGATGTCCGCGGCGATCGGGTGGGTGGAGGGCAACTGGTCCTGCCGGTACGCCCAGGTCTTCTCGACGTTGGCGAACGTCGTCCACGACTCACGCCACCGGGTCGCCTCGGCCTGGCAGAGCACCGAGGCGAAGGTGGCGAACGACTCGTTCAGCCACAGGTCGTCCCACCAGCGCATGGTCACCAGGTCGCCGAACCACATGTGCGCCATCTCGTGCAGGATCGTCTCCGCACGCCGTTCGTAGGAGGCGTCGGTGACCTTCGACCGGAAGACGTAGTCCTCCAGGAACGTGACACAGCCGGCGTTCTCCATCGCCCCGGCGTTGAACTCCGGCACGAAGCACTGGTCGTACTTGCCGAACGGGTACCGGTAGCCGAAGGCCTGGTGGTAGAAGTCGAAGCCCTGCCTGGTGACAGCGAAGATCTCATCGGCGTCGAGGTGCTGGGCCAGCGATGCGCGGCAGTAGATGCCCAGGTCGATTCCGTCGTGGCTGTCGGTCGCCTCGTGGTACGGCCCGGCGACCAGCGCCGTGATGTACGGGGAGAGCCGCGCGGTGGTGGCGAAATGCGTCAACGTCGCCGGACCGACCGGCTCGGTGCGCTCGACCTTGCCGTTGGAGACGACCTTCCAGTCGTCCGGCGCGATGACCCGCAGAGTGAAGGTGGCCTTGAGGTCGGGCTGGTCGAAACAGGCGTACATCCGCTTGGCGTCGGCGGTCTCGAACTGCGAGTACAGATAGACGGCGCCGTCGACCGGGTCGACGAACCGGTGCAGCCCCTCGCCGGTGTTGGTGTAGATGCAGTTGGCGTCGACCACCAGTGTGTTGTCCGCCGCGAGGTTGGTCAGCGCGATGCCGCGCTCGTGCGCGTAGTCCGTGACATCGACCGGCTCACCGTTCAGCGTCACCTCGCGGAACCCGTCCGCGATCACGTCGATGAAGCTCGACGCGGCGGGCTTGCGGCAGCCGAACCGCACGGTCGTACGGGACCGGAACGTCAGGTCGCCGGGTTTGCCGCCGCCGTCGGTCAGGTCGAGCTCGACGTCGTAGGACGTCACCTCGAGCAATGCGGCGCGGGTCTGCGCATCGGCTCGGGTCAGGTTGGGTACGGGCACGAGCGGTCGCTCCTTCTGCGTGAAACCGTGGGTGTTGCTGGAGGTAGCAGCCGCCAAAGGGTTGGATTTCGCGACTTCCCGGCAGTCTTTCACGCCGATCTGTGGAACGCCCGCGGTGTCCACAGGTCGGGTCCGGGAATGCGCGGCGGGTACGTGATGCTGCGGCTAGTAATCGAAAGAGCCGTCCGTTCAACGACTGGAGCGCACGTGAGCACACAGGTTGATTTCTGGTTCGACACCGGCTGTCCGTGGGCGTGGATCACCTCGCGCTGGATCCTTGAGGCGGAGAAGGTACGGGACCTCAACGTCGAGTTCCACGCGATGTCACTGTCGGTGCTGAACGAGGGTCGCGAGGAGCTGTCGGACAAGTACAAGACCGGTCTGAAGCGGGGTTGGGGGCCGATGCGGGTCGTCATCGCCGCCGAGCAGAAGCACGGCCGTGATGCGCTGCGTCCGCTTTATACCGCGATCGGCACCCGGTTCCACAACGAGAAGGCCGAGCGGACCCCGGAGACCATGGGCGAGGCGCTGAAAGAGGCCGGACTGTCCGCCGAGCTGGTCGAGGCGTGGGACTCGACCGACTACGACGAGGCGCTGCGTGCCTCGCACCACGAGGGCATGGACCCGGTGGGCATGGAGGTCGGCACCCCGGTGATCCACGTCGAGGGTGTCGCGTACTTCGGTCCGGTGCTGTCCCGGATCCCGCGCGGCGAGCAGGCCGGGGAGATCTTCGATGCGGCCCGCATCCTGGCCGGCTACTCGCATTTCTGGGAGCTCAAACGGACCCGCACCGAGTCGCCCGAGTTCGACTAACTGTTCTGCCTGTGGACAACGTTGCGCCCTGTGGACAACCGCAGCGGCGGCTGGCCGGAATCGGGTTTGATCGGACCGGATGACCGGCGTGCGCCGGTCGGATGGGAGACGACCGATGATCCCGAGCCGTCCGGCCGCCGGCAGTCACATCAGCGACATCAGTGACATCAGCGAGGTCAGCGGCGGGCAGGTCGTGGGTGCGCCGATTGCGGTGCAGCCCGATCCGGTGCAGGCCGCGGGCGCTCGCCTGGACCGGGTCGCGGAGTCGTTGCGCGCGATGTCCACGGCCGCCGCCGGGTCATTGACGCGGGCCGGGCCCGCTGCCGGCGACCCTGGCCTGGAGCCGGTGTGCGCCTCGGCGGCGACGGCCAGCCGGATCCGACTGGCCGGCCTGGGTGACTGGTCGACGTTGCTGGCCGGCCGACTCCGGCAGGCCGTCCAGGCGTACGGGGAGCTCGATGCCCGGGTCGGATCAACGGTCACTCGGGAGGGTGCGCCATGACCGTTCCGCCGGATCTACTTCGGGCCGACCCACGACTCCCCGATCTTCGGGCCGCTGACCCGGCCGAGCTGATCCGGTCCGCGCGCCGGCTCGCCGCGGTCTCCGCCGGGCTCGACGAGACGGCGCGGGAGCTCGCCGCCGCCAGCGGGCTGTTGACCGAGAGGTCGATGGGCGGCGGGGCGTCCGGCGCCCGGGCCGAGGTGGGTGCGTTGGCGGCCAGTCTGCGCCGGCAGCGGGACGAGCTGGCCACCGTTGCCGCCGAGCTCACTGCCCACGCCCAGTCGATCGAGGTGGCCCGAGGTGGATCATGGGCTGGCGGAGAGGGTGCGACCGGCTCGCCGGGCGACCATCCAACTCCGACCTGGGCGGTGGTGGGGGCGCCGCGGCTGAGTCAGGCGGCGCTGGCCGAGCTCGACCGGTCCGCGCGCCGGACGACGACCGCGCTGGCCGCGTTGTTCCCGGACCGCATTCCGGTCGACAGCGATCCGCAGGAGGTCAGCCGCGCGATGCGCCGGCAGGTCGCCGCTCGGCTCGGCGATTACAAAGTACGACCCGGCTGAGGTTTTCAGGGGCGGGGGTCGAGCTGCCAGAGTGCCCGGTCGAGTGCGATCCGGGCGGCCGTTTCCGGAAATGGCAGCCCGCCGAAGCTCTCTGAGACGCCTCGTCCGGCGGCGTGCAGGATGCGGGCGTGCTCCGCGACCCGGGCCAGATCACCGGCCTGGCGTTCGATGAATTCGCGATCCACGACGTCACCGTGACCCGGTACGACCGCACCGTGCGCCAGCGGCAGCAGCGCCGACGCGGTGCCCGGCCAGTCCAACGGAAAGGAGTCCTCGAAACTGGGTGGGGCACCCTCTTCGATGAGATCGCCGGTGAAGAGCACGGCCGAATCGGCCACCTCGACGACCAGATCGCCGTCGGTGTGGCCGCGGCCGAGATAATGCGCGGTAATACGACGGCCGCCGATATCGAGTTCTGTGGTGTGCTCCAGTGCCTGGTCCGGCGGATCGATGTCGACCGCGGCGAGCTGCTCGGCAAAATCGTGATTCCCTTGCTGTACGGCCATTTCACGTACTGTTTGCCGTTGCGTCGCGCCCGATTCATTCAGTCCCTGAACGGTACGGAAATGGCCCACGATAGGAGCCGGTCTGAATATTGCGTTGCCGAAACAATGGTCAAAGTGGAAATGGGTATTGAGGACGGTCCACGGCTCGGCGGTGACCGTCCGAATAGCCTCGATCAACTCCCGAGCCTGCTCGTGCGTGCTCAGAGTGTCGATCACCAGGCACCGACCGGTGCCCACCACCAGGCCGACATTGACGTCGTAGCAGGAATGCCGGCGCACGTAGACCCGGTCACCGATCTCGCGCCAGGAGGGGATCACCCGTCCACGGTACGGTTATGCCGTCAGGCGTCCGGTGCTGAACCCGAAACGGCCGGCGACCCGGCCGGGCGGTGCACCTCGGCCAGCAGCCGCTGCCATTCCTCGAACATTTCCTCGGCCCAGCGCAGATCGTCCGGGCCCGGCTCGGTGACGCCCGCAGTGGGGATCACAGGTTGTGCCACAGGAAGAATCTCCGGTTCAGCCGAATCGATGATGTCGTTCACTTACTCCCCCGTTCCCCGTGTGGCCAACGTTACGGCCTCACCGGCAACTTGTGTTGATTTCCATCCACCGCTTCCGTCCACCGGCCGCGATTCCCTGAAAGACTGCACACCATGCGCGTCTACCTCGGCTCGGACCATGCCGGTTTTGCGATCAAAGCTCATCTTCTCGAGCATCTACCAACTCTGGGATACGAGGCGGTCGACTGCGGGCCGCCGACCTACATCGATGGTGATGACTATCCACCCCATTGCCTACGTACCGCAACGCGGGTGGTCGACGACCCCGGCAGTCTCGGTGTCGTCATCGGCGGGTCGGGTAATGGAGAGCAGATTGCGGCCAACAAGGTGACCGGTGCGCGGGCCGCTCTCGCCTGGAACGAGGAGACCGCGCAACTGGCCCGCGAGCACAACGATGCCAACGTCGTTGGTATCGGCGCTCGTATGCATACTGTCGAGGAAGCGACCCGGTTCGTCGAGATATTCCTCAGCACGCCCTTCAGCCAGGGCGATCGCCACATTCGCCGCATCGAGCAGTTGGCCGAATACGAGCGGTCCGGGAAGCTTCCGCCGGAATAGGCGCGTTGAGTGGCGCCTTTGACTGGGCCAGCCGACTGGGCCAGCCGATTGAGGCCAACTGATTGAGGCCAACTGATTGAGGCCAGCCGAATAGCCGACTGCCTAATACCGGCAATAGTGCTATTGGATCAGTGGGGCATCTCGCCGCTCGGCGGAACGTAGTTACGCCGGACGATGGGCAACTCGTCCGCGGCGGCCAGATCCTGCTCGGTCGGCCGAGCCGCATCGCGGGCCCGCGTCGCCGCTGAAATGGGGAGTTGGCTCGGCCCGGCGCCGATCAGCCCGCGCAGGCCGCGTTCGGCCCGATCCTGCCTGGAATCACGGCCCGGCTTGGAATCACGGCCCGGCCGGGAATCGTGACCCGGCTTGGAATCACGGCCCGGCCGGGAATCGTGACCCGGTTTGGAATCGCCGCCCGGCTTGAAGTCGTGCTGGGTGGAATCGTGCTGGGTGGAATTGTGCTGGGTGGAATCGGCGCCTGGTCTGGAGTCGGTCCGGCGCGCCGGGTCGCCCCGCCGGCCGGCTGCGGGTTCAACTTCGGAGTGGGCATTGCGCCCGTTGCCCGATCCGTTCTGCCCATCCCGTGGATCGTGTGGTGCCGGGCCATGCGGCGGATGCAGCGGCATGTCCGCCGGCGAAGCTGCGGCGTCCGGCTGCTGCGGCGCATGTTCGGGCATGTCGGCCGGTGAGGCGGGCCGTCGCCGGCGCCGAGTGCGGCGCCGGCCATCGTCGTTGCTCCCGGTGGCGTTGCCGGCGTCGCCATTGCTCCCGGTGCCGTTGCGGCCATCGTCGTTGCTCCCGGTGGCGTTGCCCGCGCCGTCCGGCGGTGTGTCCATCCGAGTGGCCTCCTCGCGAGCCGGCTGGCCGGTCGGCACCCGCCCGGCCCGCCCATCATGCCGCAGACGCGCCGACCATCCACCCCTGGACGAGATCTATAGAACGTGTCTATAGTCGCCGTCATGTCGATCGCCACCACCCTGCTCGGCCTGCTGGAGAGCGGCCCGCAGCACGGTTACAGCCTGAAGAAGTCCTACGACTCCTACTTCGGGCAGGATCGCGCCCTGGACTACGGGCAGGTCTACTCGACGCTGTCCCGCATGTTGCGGGCCGGCCTGGTCGAGGAGAACGGCGTCGAGCCGGGCGGCGGACCGAGCCGCAAGCGGTACGCGATTACCGACGCCGGGGTCACCGACCTGGAGCAGTGGCTGGGTACGCCAGAGCGTCCCGAGCCGTACCTGCAGAACACCCTCTACGCCAAGGTCGTACTGGCGCTGCTGTCCGGCCGGCCGGCCCACGACGTACTCGACCGCCAACGGACCGCGCACCTACGCACGATGCGCGACCTGACCCGCCGCAAGCGCGACGGTGACCTGGTCGACGCGTTGATCTGCGACCACGCCCTGTTCCACCTCGACGCCGACCTGCGCTGGCTCGAGCTCACCGCCGACCGGTTGGAACCCCTGGCGGCACGACTGAAGGGAGACCAGGGATGACCACCACCCCGGCACCGACGCGGCGCACCGAATTGCGGGACGATCCGCTCCTCACCGCCCGCGACCTGCACAAGTCCTTCGGCGCGACGCCGGCACTCGACGGCGCCAGCACCGAGGTCCGGGCCGGCGAGGTGCTCGCCGTGATGGGTCCGTCCGGCTCGGGCAAGTCCACCCTGCTGCACTGCCTGGCCGGCATCCTGTTGCCCGACGCCGGCACCGTCACCTACCGCGACCAGGAGCTGTCCGCACTGAGCGACCGACCGCGAAGTGCGCTGCGGCGTACGGATTTCGGCTTCGTCTTCCAGTTCGGTCAGTTGGTGCCGGAGCTGTCCTGCCTGGCCAACGTCGCGCTGCCACTGCGGCTCGGCGGTATGCCGCGCCGGCAGGCCGAGCGGCTGGCGGCGGAGGGGCTGAGCCGGCTTGAGGTCGACGACGTCGCGGACAAGCGGCCCGGTGAGACCTCCGGCGGGCAGGGCCAGCGGGTCGCGGTTGCGCGGGCGCTGGTCGGGAGGCCGGCCGTGATCTTTGCCGACGAGCCGACCGGGGCGCTGGATTCGCTCAACGGGGAACGGGTGATGCAGCTGCTGGTGGACGCCGCCCGCGAGAGCAACGCGGCCGTGGTGCTGGTGACGCACGAGGCCCGGGTCGCCGCCTACGCCGACCGCGAGATCGTGGTCCGCGACGGGCGGGTCCGCGATCTGGCCCCGGCGCTGTGACGGCACTGCCGGTCCGATCCGGCACCGCCTGGACCAGGGACCTGACCTTCGGCATCCGCCTGGCCATGGGTGCCCGCCGCTCGGGCTGGCTACGCCTCGCGCTCACCGCGTTCGGGACCGGAATCGGCGTACTGGTACTGCTTTTCGCCGCCTCGGTGCCGCATGTGGTGAGCCAGCACCACACCCGTTCGGAGGCGCCGCTGCAACAGACGACCCGGGTCGCCGGCGTGGCTCCGCTCCGGCAGGCCGAGGTCTACACCGACTATCACGGCGACTCGGTCAATCTGGACTATCTGCAGCCGACGGGTGCCAACTCACCGCTGCCGCCGGGCCTGAGCCGGTTGCCTGGTCGGGGCGAGGTGGTGCTGTCGCCGGTACTGGCCAAGCTGCTGGAATCCTCGGACGGGCAGCTGTTGCGGCCGCGGATCCCGGGCCGCGTGGTGGGCACGATCGCCGACGACGGGCTGACCGGGCCCGCGGAGCTGATCGCGTACATCGGCGCGAAGATCCCGACATCGCAGGCGATGACCGTGTACGGGTTCGGCAGTGAGCAGCCGGGCCAGCCCACGCCGCCGCTGCTGTTGGTGCTGGTCGTGGTCGGTGCGGTGGTGCTGCTCTTTCCGGTGTTCGTCTTTGTCGTGACCGCAGCCCGGCTCTCCGGTGCCGAACGGGACCGGCGGCTGGCCGCCGTACGCCTGGTGGGTGCCGATGCCCGGCAGATCCGCCGGATCGCGGCCGGCGAGGCGGTGCTGGGTGCCGTCGCCGGGCTGGTCATCGGCGCTGGTCTCTTCTTGGCCGTACGACCGCTGGTCGAGCGGCAGACGCTGGGCAGCATCAGTGTCTTCACCCAGGACGTGGTGCCGTCGGTGCCGTTCCTGGTGATCATCGTGCTGGGCATTCCGGTGCTGGCCGTCGGCGCGACCCTGTTCGCGCTGCGCCGCACAATCATCGAGCCGCTCGGTGTGGTCCGGGAGGCATCGCCGAGCAAGCGCCGGCTGTGGTGGCGGCTCATTCCGGTGTTGCTCGGCATCGCTTTGCTGGCCGCGCAGGCGAGCCACCGGGCCGATCTGTCCACGACCGAGTTGGTGGCCGGCGTGGTGGCCCTGCTGCTGGGCATTCCGTTGTTGCTGCCATGGATCCTGCAGCGGGTCGTCGGCGCGGCGCGGCGGGGGACGCCGGCGCTGCAGCTGGCCACGGGGCGGCTGCGGCTGGACAGCGGTACGCCGGCCCGGGTCGTGGCCGGCGTAGCAGTGGTGCTGGCTGGCGCGGTGGCGTTGTTCGCCTTGCTCGCCGCCGCGCAGCGCAACTACGGAATTCCGTCCGACAACGGGCGAGCGGGGCAGGCGACGATCGACCTCTCGACCCCTGGCGCGAGCCGCCCCGACGGCCTGGCGTCGACGGTCTCCCGGCAGCGTGGCGTATTAGCGGCGGCCGCGGTGCAGGAGGTCGGGCTGAGCGACGGCGGCGCCTCCTTTCAGGCGTACGTCGCGCCCTGCTCGAGTCTGTCCAAACTGGACAGTGCTATCCGGTCATGTCACGACGGCGACGTCTTCGCCAACGGCAATGCCGGCCTGCGGCCCGGCGAAAGCGAGCAGCTGACCTTCGGCTCCGACGACAGGTCGGTACGGATCCAGCTGCCGGGTCGGATCGGGAGCACGAGCGAGGACGGAATTCTGGCCTACACCGTCGCCATGACCCCCGGCGCCCTGCGCGGCGTCTCGCTGTCGGAGGCCACCGCGAGTGTGCTGATCCGCTATGACCAGCGTCAGCGCGACACGATGGAACGGATCCGCAACGCGGCCGCGCCGCTGCGCTGGCAGGCCTCGGTCGACGACCTCACCAGCGTCAGCGCGAGCGCCAACCAGCGCACCTTCGGCACGATCAAGCGCGGCCTGTACGCCGGCGCCCTGCTGACCCTCGGTATGGCCGGCGCCACCATGCTCGTGCTTGCCGTGGAGCAGGTGCGCGAGCGCCGCCGACAGCTGGCCGTGCTCGCCGCCAGCGGCGTACCGCGGTCGATGCTGGCCCGGTCGGTGCTGTGGCAGAACGCGATCCCGCTGGTGATCGCGGCGCTGGTCGCGGACGCCACCGGGCTGGTCCTCGGCGCGCTCCTGCTGCGCATCGCCGGCGAGCACGCCGGCGCGGACTGGACCGACACCGCCGTCCTGACCGCGGTTGCCGTAGCTGTCGTCGCGGCCGCCACGGCCCTGACCCTGCCGGCGGTACGGCGGGCGACCCGGCCTCAGATGCTGCGCAGCGAATAGCACCGCCCGCTGTTTCCCGCCAATGTGGCGTTGGGGCAATCTAGTCACCCCAACGCCACATTGGCGCGAAACGAAACGAGTCGGCCGGGAACCGGGTCAGTCGGTGCGCAACCAGGCCGCGTGGTCGCTCGGCAGCCGGCCGTCCACCAGTTCGCCGCTGGTCAGCAGGATCGCGCTGTGCGGCGGCAGGTCGACCGCGCCCGCCGAGAGGTTGACCACGCAGCAGAAGCCCGGTTCGCGCGCGAACGCCAGCACGTTCGGGGCCGAGTCGAGCCAGCGCAGCGAGCCGTCGCCGAGCCCGTCCTGGCCCCGTCGGATCCGCAGCGCGGCCCGGTAGAGCTCCAGCATGGAGCCCGGCTCGCCGGCCTCGACCTCGGCGGTCAGGGCGGCCCAGGACTTCGGCTGCGGCAGCCACGGTTGCCCGGTGCTGAAGCCGTACGGCGGCTCGCCGCCTGACCACGGCAGCGGAACCCGGCAGCCGTCCCGGCCGCGGGAGGTGTGCCCGGACCGCTCCCAGACCGGGTCGGCCAGCGCCTCGACCGGCAGATCCTCGACCTCGGCCAGCCCCAACTCCTCCCCCTGATAGACGTACGCACCGCCCGGCAACGCCAGCGTCAGCAGCGCCGCGGCCCGGGCCCGTCTCGTACCCAGTTCCAGGTCGGTCGGCACGGTCCCGGCCGGCTGGTTCTCCTGGCCGGCGGCGCGGCCGTACCGGGTCAGATGCCGGATCACGTCGTGGTTGGACAGCACCCAGGTCGTCGGCGCACCGACATCGGCGAGCATCGAGGTCGAGTCGTCGATCACCGCCCGCATCGCCTTCGGATCCCACGGCGCGCGGAGGAAATCGAAGTTGAACGTGGTGTGCAACTCGTCGGACCGGACGTACCGGGCCAGTCGCTCCGGCGGGCTCACCCACGCCTCGCTGACGAAGATCCGCGGCTCGTCGTAGCTGTCCGCGACCCGGCGCCAGTCACGATAGATCTCGTGCACCGGGTCCTGGTCCCAGGCCGGATGCCCCGGATTGAACGGGCCCTCGGTCGGGTCGTCGGAGATGTCGGGAAAGGTCGGGTCCTTGATCAGACCGTGCGCCACGTCGATCCGGAAACCGGCGACGCCGCGGTCGAACCAGAAGCGCAGGATGTCCTCGAACTCCGCCCGCACCTCGGGGTTCTCCCAGTTGAGGTCAGGCTGTTCGGGGGCGAACAGATGCAGGTACCAGGAGCCATCCTCAACCCGTTCCCAGGCTGGGCCACCGAAGGCCGCGCGCCAGTTGGTCGGCGGCAGTTCGCCGTTCTCGCCGCGGCCGGGCCGGAAGACGTACCGCCCCCGTTCCGGCGAACCCGACGGCGTGGCCAACGCCTCGCGGAACCAGCGGTGCTGGTCGCTGGTGTGGTTGGGGACGATGTCCAGGATCACCTTGATGCCGTGTTCGCGGCACTCGGCGAGCAGCGCCTCGGCGTCGGCGAGGGTGCCGAAGGCCGGCTCGACGTCCCGGTAGTCCGCCACGTCGTAGCCGGCATCCACCTGCGGCGACGGGTACCACGGGTTGATCCAGATGGCGTCGATGCCGAGGTCGGCGAGGTAGGGCAGCCGGGACCGGATGCCGGCGATGTCGCCGAGACCGTCGCCGGATCCGTCCACAAAGGACCGTAGGTAGACCTGGTAGATGACGGCGCTACGCCACCATTCGCGGTTGCTCATCTGGCTCCCTGCTTGGAGAAGGTACGAAATTCGACCGGGTCACCGGCCTGCAGTCGCAGCCGGCCGGCCGCGTTTCCGCCGTTGACCGCCACCGAAAGCAACCCGGCCGAGTCCATATAGGACAGAAGTTGGTCGCGTTCCACGGTGCCGAAGGTGCCGCCGAAGACGACCTCGTGCCGGCTCGAGTCGTCACCGGGGCTCTGCTCCGCAGTCACTCCGCCGGTCAGCACCTCGACCTGTTCGCCCACCAGCAGCCCGGCCGCCGCCACGGCCGCCGAATCCGCGGAGGTCTGCACGTTGCCGAACCGGTCGACGGTGAGCACCTCGCAGCCGATGCGGCCCGGCGCGGCGGCCAGCACCGGCCGGCGCAGCCGTACCAGTTCGCTGGGGTCGACCGCCTCGCCCAGCTCGGCGAACTCGGCGCCGGCGGCCAGGTGGGCGCCGACCGGAGCGAAGATGTCGCGGCCGTGGAAGGTGGCGGTGACCACGGTCAGATGGAACGCCGGATTGTCGAGCCGGACCGCCCGCTCGACCCCGCCGAGAGCATTGGCCGCCCAGCCGAGCAGGCCGTTGTCCGGCCCGACCAGGAGCCCGCCGGGAGTCTGCAGTGCGACGGCCTGCCGCGCCGTACCCACACCTGGGTCGACCACCGCGACGTGCACCGCCGAGGGGAGGTAGGGAGCGGTCTGCGCCAGCACCACGGCGCCTCGGCGGATGTCGCCCGGCGGCACGTCGTGCGTGATGTCGATGACCCGGGCCGCCGGCGCGATGCCGCCGATCACCCCGTGGCAGGCGGCGACGAACCCGTCATAGACGCCGTAATCGGTGAGGAAACTGATCCAGTTCGTGCGCACCGCCCCACCGTACCCAGCCGCCACCACCGACTGGAGCGGTTAGCCTTCTTGCAGGCATCGATCCGGCGGAGGGAGGCGCGGGCCGTGGCGGACAGACGATTCGGTGGCGCTTCCCGGCGCGCCCGTTGATCAGGCCGGCCGAGCTGCGCGCGCGTCATCCACGCGCCTGGCGGGCCACCAAATGGATCGTCGGTCTGGTTCTGCTGGCCGTCGCGGTCCAGGTCGTCGCCAACACGTACGACGAGTTGCGCAGCGCCGCCGAGGACCTGACCCGGGTGCATCCCGGTTGGGTGGTCCTCGCCGCGCTGGCCGAGGCGCTGTCATATCTGTTGTACGCCGGGGCGCAGCGGCTGCTGCTGGCCAGTGCCGGCCGCCGTGTCAGCCTGGCGCCGCTGACCGGCATCACGGTCGCCGGGCAGGCCGCCTCCAACGTGCTGCCGGGAGGCCTGGCCGTCTCCAGCGTCGTGATGTACCGGCAGCTGCGCCGGCGCCGGGTGTCCGACGCCCTCACCGGCTGGATGCTGGTGGTGATCAGCCTGCTGTACGGGACGGCGTTGGCGCTGCTCACCCTGATCGGTATCCAGATCGCTGGCCACGACAATCCGATCCCGGGGTTGCGGGTGTTCAGCCTGAGCGTCGTCGGGGTGCTGCTGGTCGGGCTGATCCTGCTGTCGGTGCTGCGGTCCCGGCTCGCCCAGCTGCCGGTGGTAGCCCGGTCCGAGACGTTGCAGGCGCTGGTACGGCGGCTGCAGCAGGTGCATATCAGCCTGCCGGCGGTGGCCGGCGCGTTGGTGTTGCTGGTCGGCAGTTGGGCCGCAGATGCGGTCACCCTGATCATGGCATTCAACGGCGTCGGCCAGCAGATCCCCTGGCACGGGTTGCTGCTCGCCTACTGCGCCGGGCAGATGGCGGCGTCGCTGCCGATCACGCCGGGCGGGATCGGCATCGCCGAGGGCAGTCTCACCGTGGCGTTGGTGGCGTTCGGCGGCGCCAAGACCGGGACCCTGGCGGCGGTGCTGCTCTATCGGCTGGTGGCGTACTGGGGACTTCTGCCGGTCGGCGGCGTGGCGTATCTGCTGCTGCGGCGCGGCGAGCGACGATTGCCGGCGGACCGGGTGCCGGGGGACCGAGACAGTGACCGGGACGCGGGACAGCGTCAGGTCGGTCCGATGCGCGAGGTCGTCGCCGGTCCGGCGCCTGGTGTCGTCGCCGGTCCGGCGCCTGGTGTGGTCGCGGAGCCGGAACGTGAGGGAGCGGAGGAACCGACGTGAGGCCGCCAGGGTCGGTGCTGACCCGCGCGTCCGGGCACTGCCGCGGACACGCCTGCGTCGCGGTGCTCGTGGCCGGCGTCGCTGCCTTATCCAGTTGCAGCGGCCCACGCAGCGGAATCTCGGTGCGGTCCAATGTGGACGCATGTGCCGCGGCGCTGCCCGTCGCCCGCGTTGCGGTGCACCGGCGCGGCACCCTGATGGGAGTGCACGCGCTGCATCGGGGCGAGCTGCGCACGCTCGCCAAGGAGCTCGGCCTGCCCCCGCCGCCAAGCCCGTCCTCGTCGCCGGTCAGCAGTTCGTCGCCGCCTTCGACCGCACCCTCGGCGACTGGCTCAACGACTGTCTCGGCGCCGACCACCGTCTTGTCCGGCACCTCGCTGCCACCCGAACCGGAGCCACACGGCTGCCTCGTGGTCTTCCACGGCACGTACCGGGCTCACGCCGTCGACCACCCGATCGGCGATTCTTCGGGCCGGTACGCGATCGCGCTCGTCCGGCTGCACAAGGCCCGGCTGATAGTCGTGATCGTTGCCGACAAACTGCCGGAGTCGTTGGAGAAATGATCGGAATAAACATATGACGGTCCACAGTGGACTTTTCACGCGGGACGAACGCGCCGCGTCGGTCTACCAGTACCTGCCGGTCGAAGTGCCGGCCGGCGCGGTGAGCCTCGAGGTGGTGCTGGCCTACGACTCCGCCGCGGGTGTCATCGACCTCGGCTGCGTCGGGCCGGGCGGCTTCCGGGGCTGGTCGGGCGGCGCCCGGGACCGGTTCGTCATCGCCCCGGACGCCGCAACTCCAGGATATCTGCCGGGTCCGTTGGAACCGGGGATCTGGCAGGTCGCGCTGGGGCTGCATCGGGTCGGGCCGGCCGGGGTCTCGTACGAGGTGACGGCGCGCACCGGAGCGCTGAGACCGGATCCGCTGCCGGCCGCTCCGGGGGTCCCGGCCCGGCCGGCCCGCCGGGATCTGCCCGCGCCGCCCGGCCTGCGCTGGCTGGCCGGGGACTGCCATGCGCACACCGTGCATTCCGACGGATCGCAGACCATCGAGCAGTTGGCCGCCGCGGCGGTCGAGCAGGGCCTGGACTTCCTCGCCGTCACCGACCACAACACGGTGAGCCATCATCGATTTCTGGCCGAGGTCGGCGCGCGGTACGGGATCATCCTGTTGCCGGGGCAGGAGGTCACCACCGACACCGGGCATGCGAACGCCTTCGGGTACCTGGACTGGATCGACTTCCGGCGCCCAGCCCAGGATTGGGTCGCCGAGGTGGAGCGGCGCGGCGGGCTGCTGTCGATCAACCACCCGCTGGCCGGCGACTGCGCGTGGCGGCAGCCGTTGACCCGGCATCCGGCGCTGGCCGAGGTCTGGCACTGGACCTGGCTGGATCCGCGCTGGGGTGGGCCGATCGCCTGGTGGCAGGCGTGGGGCCTGGAGACGATTCCGGTCGGTGGCAGTGATTTTCATGCACCGGAGCAGGGCCGGCCGGTCGGTACGCCGACGACGTGGGTGCTCGCGGAGGAAGATTCGGTGGACGGCGTGCTGGCGGCGATGAGGGCCGGGCGGACTGCGGTCTCGGCCGGTCGCGGGGCGCCGGTGCTGCTGCGGTCCGCCGGCGAACTGCGGGCGATCGACGCCGACGGCACCCTGCTGGTCGGGCCGGACGGCCGGCGATCGCCGGTACGCGGTGACTCGGTGACATTCCCAGCCGCCGCCGGACCGTACCGGCTGGACAATCACGAGGGCGGCATCGTCGCCATCGGTGGCCCCGGCGACTGAAATTCGGGCCAACAGTTAGACCGCCGTCAGCGTGACCATTGCGCTGGCGACGTCGCCGCGCAGCGCCAGATCCATCCCGCTGGCCGCCAGCAGCCGACCCGACCAGACCACCGGTTCGGTCACACCCGGCCGACCCTCGACCCGGTACGACCGCTCCGGATCGAGGCCGGACAGTCGCACCCGGACAGTGCTGCGCCGGTATGAGCGGCCGTGTCCGAAGGCGAAGAGCACCGCCCGCCGCCGGTCCTTCGCGACATATTCGACCGCCGCCAACAGGGCCTCGACCGGAGTGGTGGCGAGCCGGTAAAGGTCGCCGTCGCAGACGACATCGCGCCATTCCTTGTACGCCGCCACCAGGGCTGCCGCCTCGGTCAGCTCGTCCTCTGTCCAGCTCGTGAGATCGTCCCCGATGCCGAGCACGCCGCTCATCGAGACATGGAAACGGTAGGCCAGCGAGGCGGGCCGGGAATTGAAATGCGACGGGCTCGCGGCCACCCAGGACACCATCGTCTGCACCGGATACGCCTGCGAATAGCCGTTCTGCAGGGCGATCCGATCGAACGGGTCGGTGTTGTCGGAGATCCACACCTGGTCGGTCCGGCCGATGATTCCCAGGTCGATCCGCCCGCCGCCGCCGGAGCAGGCCTCGAAGGCCACGGTCGGATGGTCGGCCCGCAACCGGTCCAGGATCCCGTACAAATTGCGGACGTGATCCACCCAGAGCCGCTCGGCGTTGTCGTACGGCGCCTCGGGCCAACCCGGCTCGGTCACCGGCCGATTGAAGTCCCATTTGATAAAGCCGATGTCGTGCTCACGCAACAACGAGTCCAATGTGGACCAGACGAATTCCCTGACGTCGTTCCGGGCCAGGTTGAGCATTAGCTGGTTGCGCGCCTCGGTGCGTGGACGATTTGCGAAGTGGTACACCCAATCGGGATGCTCGCGGTAGAGGTCACTGTCCGGATTCACCATCTCGGGCTCGACCCACAGGCCGAATTTCATGCCAAGCTCGTGCACCCGGGAAATCAGTGGATCGAGTCCGCCGGGGAGCTTCTCCAGATCGGGGGTCCAGTCGCCCAGGCCGGCATGGTCGTCGCGGCGCCCGAGGAACCATCCGTCGTCGACCACGAACAGTTCGCAGCCGATCCGGGCCGCGCGTTCGGCCAACGCCGACTGACCCGCCAGCGTGACGTCGAAATACGTTGCCTCCCAGGAGTTGTAGAGCACCGGGCGTGGACCGGTGGTCCGCAGGACGTACGAGCGCTGGTAGTCGTGCCAACCCCGACTCGTCGCGCCGAACCCGTCCGCCGAATAGTGCAACGCCACCAGCGGCAGTTCCAGCGATTCACCCGGCTGCAGCGCATACCGGAAATCCAGCGGGTGCATTCCGGCGACGGCGTGCAGCCGACCCTCGGCCGATCGTTCCACCGCGATCCGGAACGGCCCGGTCCAGGCCAGCGACGCGCTCCACACCTCCCCGTGGGTCTCGCCCGCATCGCCGTCGTCGACCGCGAACCACGGCCGCGCCCGGTGATTGGTCAGACCGCGGCTGTCCACCTCGATCCGGCCCTCGGGCAGCGGCACCCGGTCCAACTGCGGCTCGGCGCCCCAGCCACCGTGCAGATAGGACAGTCGGGTGGCGCCGGCCGGCAGCCGGATATCCGCGGTCTGCGCGGAATGCAGCTGCACCGGCCCTGCCGTTCCCGAATTCGTAATGGTGGCCCGCCGTTCGATGACGTCGACGTCGTCGCGGACCAGGTAATGCAACTGCACGCTCAGCGGGTACGCGGCGTCGGTGAGGGTGATGTCCAGCCGGTTGCCGTCGTACGAAGAGTCGGTGACGGTCAGGTCGAGAGTGCGGGTGCCGTCGGCGAATTCGGCCATGATCGACGGCGTGCGCAGCTCTCGGCCGCCGTAGGGCGTGATCTCGTCGCTGCCGGAGACATCGAAGGAGGCGGACGGGCCGGCGACACCGGGCGGCAGCTCGGCCAGGGCGGCGGTGTCGGCATCCGTCAACGGGCCGCCCCAGTGCAGGTTGCGCAATCGGCCGGAACCTTCGGCAATGAGGTACGACGACCGGGCGGTCGAGAGGTGCCAGGTGCGGCGCCGCGGGTCGTGCTGGATTCCCATTCCGCTCCCTCGATCGGTGTGCCGCCAAGAATACGTGTGATCGATTGTGCATATGTCTTGACATCAGAACCAGAAAGCGCCAGCCTCATGGCGCGGCGCGCCGCCCCCACTGAGGCCGGGCACCATCGACCGCGTCTCGCGGTCGCCGAAAGGAGCACGTGGTGAAATCGTTGGTCAAGATCGTCGCTGCCGGGGCCGCCGTCGTCGCGGCGACGTCGCTCGCCGCCTGCGGAAGCTCGGGTGGCAGCGGCAAGCAGACCGCCAGCAAGGACATCCGGCTCTACGTCTCGGGTGACGTCAACGAGCAGGATCTCTGGGCCAAGGCGCTCATTCCCGGCTTCGAGAAAGCCAACCCCGGTTACAAGGTCCATCTGACGTTCGACGAGCACGGCGTCAACGACACGACCCAGCTGGCGAAACTCGGTGCGGCAGTCAAGACGAAGCGCGACTATGGATACGACGTGATCGACACCGGCTTCGTCCCAAGTGCGGTGCAGGGCAATCTGCTGGCCAAGCCGGACAGTTCCAAACTGCCGAATATGGCGGGCATTTCCCAGGATCTGCTGCCACCGGTCAAGGGTATGGCAGTGCCCTACCGCGGAACGGCGGTGGCGTTGGCGTACAACACCAAGTTCGTCAAAAACCCGCCCAAGACGTTGGATGCGCTGCTGGCGTGGATCAAGGCCCATCCCGGTAAGTTCACCTACAACTCGCCGAACTCCGGTGGTGCCGGTGGTGGTTTCGTGACGACCGTGGTCGACAAATACGTTCCGGCCGGCCCGCGCAAGACGATGACCAACACCTACGACAAGGCCGATGAGAAATACTGGAAGGACGGCCTCGCCACGCTCAAGGGGCTCAAGCCGTCGATCTACCAGCACGTCTATCCGAACGGTAACCAGGCTGTGCTCGATCTGCTCGGCAAGGAGTCGATCTGGATGGCTCCGGCCTGGGTCGACCAGACGCTAAGCGCGCAGCAGGCCGGCACCATGCCGAAGTCGATCAAGCTGACCACGATCACCGGGCCGACATTTCCCGGTGGCGGCGACTATCTCGGCGTGCCGAAGAACGACGGCCGGATCGCCGCGGCGGACAAGCTCATCAACTACACGCTGACCCCGGACGCGCAGGCGAAGGTGGCGGACGTGATGTCCGGCTTCCCGGCGATCGACATCACCAAGCTGCCGGCGGCGCTGCAGAAGAAATTCGCCGGCGTGGCCAACCCGACGTTCCGGCAGGGATACCAGACCAACCTGTCCAATGACCTCAATCAGCAGTGGCAGTCCAACGCCGCCTGATGTCACATTCCTGATTCCGGCTGATAGGAACCACCATGCGCCCGGCCCGGCTACGCGGTGTCCTGATGGTGTCACCGCCGATCCTGGTGATCGCGCTGTTCATCGGTTTCCCCGTGGTGACGGCCATTCTGTACACCCTGGGCCACACCGGCGGCACCAATTCGGTGATCTCCTCGATCGCGCAGAACCAGCACATCAGCACCAAGGGCTGGGGCACCGGCGCCGCCTATTCCGAGGTGCTCACCGATCACCAGGTGCTGCGTGACCTCTGGGTGACGGTGCTGGTCACGATCATCACGGTCGTCGCGGTGCTGGTGGTCGCCGGCGGTATCGCGCTGTATCTGCGGCTGGCCGACAATTGGCTGTCGAAAATGGTGGCCGCGCTGTCGGTGGTGCCGATGTTCATCCCGGTCGTCATCGGGTCGTACGCGATCCGGGAGTACTACGCCACCGACGGATTCTTCCGTACCCTCGCCAACCACCTGGGCTGGGCGCACGCGCCGACCCTGTCCTACACGATGAGCGCGATCACCATCGGGGAGATCTGGACGAGCGTCCCGTTCGGCGTACTGCTGCTCGCCTCGGGATTCAACGGGGTGCCGAATTCGCTGATCGAGGCGGCCCGGGATTCCGGCGCCTCGCTGCCCCGGGCCATCGTCACGGTACTGCTGCCGATGAACGTCGTGCAGATCGTCATCGTGACCACGTTCACCGCTATTTCGGTGATGGGCAGTTTCACGGTCCCTTACATGACCGGACCGTCCTCGCCGAACATGCTCGGCGTGACAATGAGCAATTACTTCCAGTCGTTCAACCAGCCACAGCAGGCCGAGGTGATGGCGGTAATCGTCTTCGTCGTCGCGGCCCTGGTCGGCGCTTTCTACATCAGGGCGAACATGCGGTCGGCCAAGGCTTCCGGGGCGACCTCGTGAGCGGTTACGACCGCAGCCTGCCGCAGCGGCTGCTCGGCCGGCTCGGTCTCGTCGTGTTCCTCATCGTCTTCGCGCTGTTCATGCTGGGCCCGATCGTCTGGCTGGCGCTGCGTGCCTTCGCCACCACCTGGCGCTATCCGCATTGGGGGCCGCAGGGCTGGACGATGCACTGGTGGCATTCGGTCTTCGCCAATTCCGACATGTCCGGGGCCATCGGCCAGAGCTTCATGTTCGCCCCGGTGGTGACGGTCGTCTCCGCGCTCATCTGCCTGCCGGCGGCGTACGCCTTCGCGCGCTTTCAGTTTCCCGGCCGCCGCCTGCTGTTGGTGTCGCTGTTCGCCACGAACGCATTCCCGAAGATGGGCCTGTTCATCGCGATGGCGGGACTGTTCTACTGGCTGAACCTGATGGGTACGTTCCTCGGTGTCGTCGTGGTGCAGTTGCTCGGCACGGTCGTTTTCATGACCTGGATCCCGTCCGCGGCATTCGCGGCGGTGCCGCGGAGCCTGGAGGAGGCGGCCCGGGACGCGGGCGCGAAACCGCTGCGGGTCTTCTTCCGGATCACCTTTCCGCTGGCGGCGCCGGGAATTCTGGTGGCGATGATCCTGTCCTTCCTGGCCGCGTTTGACGAGGCCCAGGGGACATTTCTCGTCGGCGCCCCCGCGCACATCACCATGCCGACCAAGATGTATCAGCTCGTCAACAACTATCCGCCCTCGGCTGCCGCGGTGTTCGCCATTCTGTTGGCGATCCCGTCCGTCATCCTGATGATGTTGGTCCGCAAACACGTCATGGGCGGCCATCTAGCCGAAGGGTTCCAGCTCAGGTGACCACCGCCGCGTTGCAGATTTCCGGGGTCAGCAAGGTCCTGGGTGGACGATCGATCATCGACGGCCTCGACCTGGCGGTCAACGCCGGCGAACTGATCTGCCTGCTCGGCCCGTCGGGCTGCGGGAAGACCACCACGCTACGGATGATCGGCGGGTTCATCCGCCCCGATGCCGGCCGCATCGTGATCGCCGGCAAGGACGTCACCGGCGCGCCACCCGAGCGCCGCCCAACCGCGATGGTGTTCCAGAACTATGCGCTCTGGCCGCACATGACGGTCTTCAAGAATGTCGCCTTCGGTCTGCGACTGCGGAAACTGCCGAGAGACGAGATCCGCGGCCGGGCCGAGAAGGCGTTGGAACTGGTCGGCCTGACCCATCACATCGACTCGCATCCGGCGCAGATCTCCGGTGGTGAACAGCAGCGCGTCGCCCTGGCCCGGGCCCTCGTGCTCGAGCCCGAGGTGCTGCTGCTCGACGAGCCACTGTCCAATCTGGACGCGAAGCTGCGGGTCAAGGTGCGGGAGGACATCCGGGAGATCCAGCAGCGGGTCGGCATCACCACCGTGTTCGTTACCCACGATCAGGACGAGGCGCTGTCGATCTCGGACCGGATCGCCGTGATGAATGCCGGCGATGTCGAGCAGTACGCCGACGCGCAGGCGCTCTATTCCCGGCCGCAGACCCGGTTCGTGGCCGATTTCGTCGGGACAATGAATGTGTTCGCCGGCACGCCGAAGGGCACGACGGTCGAGGTCGAGGGTGCCGTTCCGGTGCCGTGCGGCGAATCGACTGTGTCACTGTCCGCGCCGGCCGAGATCGGCGTACGGCCGGAGGATGTGCGGTTGGCCAAGAACGGCGACGGCCCGGTCGTCACTGTCCGGCGGGAGATTCCGCGGGGACACTACAAGGAGGTCGTCGTCGACCTCCGCGGACACGAGCTGCGGGCATTTGTTTCCGCGGACTTCACCGCGTCCGAGGCCCGGTTGACATTTGCCCGTGTTCTCGTTTACCAGAATGACCAGCTGGTGAACGTCCCCGGGTGAGAAAGTGACCGCTCCGAAAGGACCCGCGATTTCCATGTCCACCCACGGTCCACTTGTCATCGCGCATCGCGGCGACTCCTATCGACACCGCGAAAACACGGTGCCCGCCATTCTGGCCGGCTGGGCGCTCGGGGCCGACCTGGTTGAGATCGACGTGCGCCGCACCCGCGACGGCCGGCCGGTGATCCTGCACGACCCGACGCTGGAACGGCTGTGGGGCCAGGATGTCGCGGTCGGCGACCTGACGCTGGCCGAGATTCAGGATGCGCACGAGGCGATTCCCGGATTTGACCAGGTGATGGCGTTGTCCGCGGCGGCGGGGCGCGGGCTGATGGTTGACCTGCCGGAGGCCGCGGCGGCCGACCTGGCCGGCGAGACGGTGGATCGGCACCATGGCTTTGAACTGTCGGTCTTCGCCGGCGTCGTCGACGGCTTGTTGACGGTACGGCGGCGCTGGCCGCAGGCCCGGATCGCGCTGTCGTGGGGTTCGCCGCAGCCACCGGACGCGGCCCTGCTGGATGAGCTGAAGCCGGAGTTCTTCAACCCCTGGTGGCCGTTGGTCGACGCGGCCCTGGTCGAGCGGATGCGCGAGCGTGGCTGTGGAATCTCGACCTGGACCGTCGACGCGCCGAGCAACATCGCTCGACTGCTGGAGCTCGGGGTCGACGCGGTGATCTCCAACCGTCCCGCTCAGGCCCTGGCCGTACGGGATCATGTTCGGGCGCAACGGAAGGTGCTCGCATAACTATGGACGACCTCAACGACTGGCTCTATTTCGCCGAGGAACTGGGGCAGTGGGCGGTCGATTACATCGGCTCGCACCAGGCGACCGACATCTCCACCAAGGCCGGCCCGGCCGATTTCGTCACCGAGACCGACCGGGCGGTCGAGCGGCACGTCCGGGAACAGGTCGCCGAGCACTATCCGGACCATGCGGTCATGGGCGAGGAGTACGGGGCGGCCGGCCCGGAGGAGGCGAAGCTGCGCTGGTTCGTCGACCCGGTCGACGGCACCACCAACTACGCGCACGGCCTGCCCTGGTCGTCCTTCAGCCTGGGACTGGTCGACGCCGAGGGCCCGGCGGTGGGTGTGGTGGCGGATCCGTACCGGAGCGAGATATTCAGCGCTGTCCGAGGCGGCGGCGCGCGGCTGAACGGGATCCCGGTCCGCTGCTCAAACGCGACCGACCTGGCCGGCAGTGTGGTGCTCACGGAATTGGCCGGCTACCGCGGCTGGGACGGCCTGCACCCGATGATGGCAACGCTCGCCGCGGCGCAGAGCACGACCCGCATCATGGGGTCCTCCGCGCTGTCCGTGGTCGCGGCCGCGGTGGGTCGGGCCGACGCGGTGGTGCTCGGCGGCTACAACACCTGGGATGTGGTGGCGGCGGTCCTGATCGCCCGGGAGACCGGCGCCCGGGTGCTCGGCGCGGACGGCGCCGACCTCGCCCTCGTTCCGAGCTCGGCCGACGGTGGTCTGCTGGCCGCGGCGCCCGGCATCGCCGACGCCGTCCACGCCGCATGGCGAGGTGGGTCAGCCGGTCAGTGAGTCGCTGGTGGAGCTGAGGCCGGCGCGCAGGATAGCCAGCGACCGGGTGCACTGCGCCTTCGGCAACGCCATCCGATCCTGCGCCATGCAGACTCCGCCGAGCAGCGCCCGTACATCGGCGACCGTGACGTCGGGCCGGACCGTGCCGGCCTGCTGAGCGGCTCGGAGCAGGCTCTCCAGGCTGTCGACGAGCTTCGCGCTCCACTCCTGCCGGCGCACCCGTACCTCCGGCTCGCTCTCGGCGATCGCGGAGGCCAGCGCCTTGTGGCCGGCCGCGTCGGCCATGTGGGTCATGAATGTGAAAAACGCCTCACCCGGATCGTCGGAGCCAAGGAGCGTGTCCGCTTTCTCTATCAGCGGCTCGAAATGGGCGACGACGATGGCCTCGAAAAGGGCCTGCTTTGTCGGGAAGTGCCGGTAAACGGTACCAATGCCGACCCCGGCGGCCTGTGCGATCTCGTCGATCGGGGCGGTCAGGCCCTGCTCGCCTAGCACCTTCTCGGCGGCGGCGAGGACGCGTGCGCGATTCCGGCGCGCATCGGCGCGCATCGGCTTGTCACACCGTTGCTGTATCTGTGGTTCAGCCATGACCGGAATCCTCACTCCGATTTCCGTTGACAACCGGAATGTCGACTCCGTATCGTTCAATGCGGAGCCAACGTTCCGATTGTAGCCCGACCAGCACTTCGGCACATGTGGTCGGCACCTGTACGTACGTGAAGGAGCAGTTCTTGTCCACGACCTCTGTACCTGAGGCGACGACCATCGCACAAACGACCACCCGAGGCACGACGCGCCGGCGACCCAGCCAGCACTCGTCGCTGGCGCTGGCGGTCATCGTCACGTGTCAGCTGATGGTCGTGCTGGACGCGACGGTGGTCAACATCGCCCTTCCGGATATCCAGCGCAGCCTGCACTTCTCCGCCACCGGTCTGTCCTGGGTGCTCAGCGCCTACTCGCTGACCTTCGGTGGCCTACTTCTCCTCGGCGGCCGCGCCGGTGACATCCTCGGCCGGCGCCGGGTCTTCATGGCCGGCATCGCCCTGTTCACCGCAGCCTCCCTGCTGGGCGGGTTCGCGCCGTCCGCCGCCTGGTTGCTGATCGCCCGCGCGGTCCAGGGCATCGGCGGTGCCATCGCCTCGCCCACCGCGCTCGCCCTGATCACCAGCACCTTCGCCGAGGGCCGCGAACGGGCCCGAGCCTTCGGCGTCTACGCCGGCGTCTCGGCCGGTGGATCCTCGCTTGGCCTGGTGCTGGGCGGCATGCTCACCGACTGGGCATCCTGGCGGTGGGTCCTGTTCATCAACGTGCCGATCGGCATCGCACTGATCGCCGCGGCGCCACGAATCCTCAGCGAGTCCGAGCCCCGACCCGGGCACTTCGACGTCACCGGCGCGCTCACCTCAACCGCGGGTATGGCCGGCCTGGTGTACGGCTTCATCCGGGCCTCCTCCAACGGCTGGAGCGACCCGATCACCGTCGGCGCCTTCATCGGAGCCGTCGTCCTGCTCGGCCTGTTCTTCCTGGTCGAGACCCGGGCCAAGCAGCCGATCGTCCCGCTGCGGTTGTTCCGCGACCGCAACCGGGCCAGTTCGTACGCGGCGCGACTCTTCCTGGTCGCCGGCATGTTGGGCATGTTCTACTTCCTGACCCAGTTCCTGCAGGAGGTGCTGAACTTCAGCCCGATCAAGGCCGGGCTGGCGTTCCTGCCGATGACCGCGGCGATGTTCATCTCCTCGCAGATCACCTCCCGGATCATGTCGCTGGTGAGCGCGAAGGTGCTCATGGTCACCGGTGCGGTGCTCACCACGGTCGGCATGGCCTGGCTGAGCCAGATCTCGGCCGGGAGTTCCTACGGTGTCGGCATTCTGGGACCGATGGTGCTGTTCGGCGCCGGGGTCGGTCCGCTCTTCGTGCCGCTGACGCTCGCCTCGCTCGCCGGGGTGGCTCCGGCCGACTCGGGCGCCGCCTCGGGTCTGGTCAACGTGATGCAGCAGGTCGGCGGCGCACTCGGCCTCTCGGTCCTGGTGACGGTGTTCGGCAGCTCGACCCGGCACGCGGCCAAGCACCCGATCCACGGCTCGCGGGTGGCGCAGGCGCACCACATCATGGCCTCCGGGGTCGGCACCGCCTTCACCGTCTCGGCCATCTGCATGGTGTGCGTCCTGGTGCTGGTCGCGGTCGCGGTCCGCACCAGGCCGGCCGCGGCTACGGCCGCCGGTCGCTGAGGAACGGATATTCGGTACGGATCTTCCGTACCTGCGGGGCGTCGATCTCGGCCAGCAGTACACCGGGGTCGGCGCCCGCTTCGGCGATGATGGCGCCCCACGGGTCGACGACGATCGAGTGGCCGGCCAGGGCCACCCCGTTGTCCGTACCGGCCGCGTTGCAGGCGACCAGCCAGGCGAGGTTCTCCACGGCCCGGGCCTGACACAGCGTGCGCCAGTGCGACAACCGCGATTCCGGCCAGGCCGAGGTGATGCAGAAGAGTTCGGCGCCCTCGTCCAGCATCGATCGGAACAGTTCCGGAAAACGCAGGTCGTAGCAGGTCGCGGCGCCGACCCGCAGGCCCTCGACGTCGACCACCGGCGCCTCGGTGCCTGGCACCAGCAGCCGGGACTCCTGCGACTCGTAGCCGAAGAGGTGGTTCTTCCGGTACAGCAGGGAAACCTCGCCGGCCGGATTCACCAGCACGCTGGTGTTGTGCAGCTGATCGACTCCGCCCGTCCCGATGGTCCCGCGTTCGATGAAGCTCCCGCCGTGCACCCAGCAGCCGTGTTCCCGGGCCAGTCCGACGGCGAACTCCACCGTCGGACCGTCCAGTGGCTCGGCCGAGTCGGCGTAGTCGGCGAAATGGAAGAAGCCGACCGGCCAGAGCTCCGGGAGCACGATCAGATCGACGTCGGCCAGTGGATCGGCGACGCGCATGGTCGCCGACCGGCGGGCCATCGGGTCGGCCAGGTCCTGGCCGGAGAGCTGGAGACAGGCGATCCGCATACCCAATAGTGCACGGCCGCTGAGATCAGCCGTGCAGGCCTTCGATGAATTCGGTCGTGTCGCGCAGCACTTCGGCCGAGTTTGTCTCGTTGTAGACCTCGTGCCGGGCGCCCTGATAGACGCGGGTGGTGAGGTGCTGCGGGGCGAGCGACTCGATTCCCTGCTGCGTCTCGGTCAGCGGGACCAGGCGGTCCTCCTGGCCGTGCAACCACAGGGTCGGCAGGTCGCCGAGTCCGGGACCGGTGTTCACGACCTGCAACGTCCCGGCGATGGCGCGCAGCAGCTGCTGTTTGAACGGTCCGTGGTAGACGAGCGGATCGGCCGTGTACGCCGCTCCGACCGCCGGGTCGCGGGACAGCAGCGAAATGTCCAGCGGCTCGTCCGGGATTTCCGGTAACGCCAGCAGACCGGTGGCCGTGGACCAGGAGCCGAGCACGGGCGCGGATAGTACGAGGCCGTCGAGTTCGTCGCCGTGGCGTTGGGCATAACGGGCGGCTATGAGTCCGCCGAGCGAATGTCCGATCAGGATGGTCGGCCGGTCGGGATGGCGCTCGCGCAGGGCGCTGGTCACGTGATGCAGGTCGTCGACGACGGCGTCGAAATCGGTGATGAGAGCGCGTTCGCCTTCACTGTGGCCGTGTCCGAGATGATCCGGGCCGGCGACGGCCGAGTTGACGGCGACCAGCGCCGCCGCGACGTGTTCGTACCGACCAATGTGTTCGCCGTACCCGTGCGCCAGGATGACCACCTGGCGGGGCGATTCGATCGGCCATACGCGGTAGGAAATCCGTCCCTCGCTGCCGTCGAACGCCGCATAGTCGGCCACGAGTCGACCCCTCTCCGTCGATGCAGGGAGTGTGGATGAAGGGGATAGCGTAGGGGCGGCTGATTTCGGCGCCGGGGCGGCCCCTGCGAAATGCCGCCAGAAGCATTGGCCGACCGGTTGATTGAGGGAGTGGGATGGCTGTCGTTCTCGGCCTGTTGGCGGCGCTTGCCTACGGCGCTTCCGATTTCATCGGTGGCCATACGACGAAGCGATCGAATCCGTGGACAGTCGTGGCGTTGTCGCAGACCGTGGCAATGGTCGGGGTGTTGCTCGCGATTCCCTTTCTGCCGGGCCGGCTCGGTGTGGCCGCCGTGTTGTGGGGCGGCCTGGCCGGTCTCGGGTCCGCGGTCGGCTCGATCGCGCTGTATCGCGGCCTGGCGACCGCCCGGATGAATGTGGTCGCCCCGCTGTCCGGTGTGATGGCGGCGGCGGTCCCCGTGATCGTCGGTTTGGTAACCGGCGAGCGGCCGCACCAGTTGGCCCTGATCGGCGTCGTCATAGCGCTGGTGGCGATCGTGCTGGTATCGCTGTCACCGTCCGCAGACGGCGCAGCACGGAGCTCCGGCGTGGTCGAGGGCCTGGTCGCCGGTGGGGCGTTCGCGCTGCTGTTCATCGGCCTGCAGCGCCCCGGATCGCATGCCGGAATCTGGCCGCTGGCCGTAGCCGAGGTGGTCGCCGTCGCCGTGGTGGTGACGGCGACGATCGTCGGCGGCTATCCGCTGCGTCCCGCACCGAAAACGGTTGTCGGCACCGGTGTCGCCGGAATATTGGCCTTCGCCGCAACCCTGCTTTATCTGCTGTCCACCCGGCACGGACTACTCTCGATCGTCGCCGTACTGGTTTCGCTGTACCCGGCATTGACCGTGATCCTGGCGGCAGTCGTGCTGCACGAGCGCAGCACCCGTATTCAATTGGCGGGAATGCTCGCCGCCATTGCGGCAGTGGCATTGATCGCGGTCGGCTGACCGAATCCGGACAGTAGCCAATTTGTCGTTGAGAGTGGCGTCAAGTCGGATTTTCAGGCACGATTCAGGTGGGATGTGAGTCGTGGAACGGGGGGCTCGTGCGCGCCGTACGAAGTTGCCTGCTGCTCGTGTTGTGCTGGATTGTCGCGTCGGGGATTGCCGTGCTGCCGGCCCGGGCAGTGGCCGCCGACCCCGGCTATATGCCGGGCCAGTTCGTCGCCAAGCTCTATACCGAGGCGCTCGGCCGGATGCCGGACCAGAAGTCCTGGCTCGACCTGACCGCGTGGTTCGCCGCGAACGGATGCCGAGCGGTGACTCTCGATCATGCGGCAAGGGACATCTACGATTCGACGGAATTCACCAATCTTGATTATGACAACGCGGCCAAGACATTGACGCTCTATCGGGGTGTGCTCAACCGGGAGCCGGACAAGGCGGGGTTCGACAGCCTCCGCAAGAAACTGGATGCCGGCACTCCGTGGTCGGTCGCGGTCGACGGGGCTCTCGCGAGCCCTGAATTCGCCGAGTTGGTGCCGAAGATCTGTTCCGGAGCGACCGATTCGGCCGACACCTCCTACGGTCTCGGGTCCACGCCGCCGCTGGCGATTCCCACCACTACAAAGGGATTCACCGGCACCGAGGCGGAGCTGCAGCTTCAGCTCGACAAGACCAAGACCGGTGACGCGGTCACCCTGGCCGGTGGCGCTCTCGTCACGTTGACGCTGCCGTTGACCATTCCGGACGGCGTGACACTAACCACTGCCGGTAGTCCGGACAATGCGCATTACGCGAATATGGGCCGGCTGGTGCGGGCCGTTCCGTTCGACCGAGAAATGGTGACGCTGCGCAGCGGCGCGACCTTACGCAATGTCTGGATCGACGGAGAACGCGATACGCCAGGCAATTGGGCCGCCCCGCGGGCAAACCTGCGGCTCAACGGCGGCACCGGAACGACGGCAGCGGAGAACAAGATCTCCAATACCGCCGGGCCGTCAAGTGTCTTCGTACTGGGAGATTTCGACGGCTATCCCTGCAAGCAACTGGCCGTGACCGACAATGTCATCACGGCGTATTCCAGCAATAACTACGACAGCAACACCTGGACCGACGGGATATCGGTCACCTGCGGGGACACCGACGTCGCCGGCAACCAGATCGTCGACACCACGGACGTCGCCATCGTCCTCTACCGCTCGTCCGGCCCCCGGGCTCCGAATGCCGTGCAGGCCTCGCAGGTGCACGACAACCAGGTGCTGAGCGCCGGAAACTCCATGTACGGTGCGATCGTCGCCGACCCGCTGTTCGTACCGGCCGGTGATCCGACCGCGACGCATGACTTCACCGGGTCCGCGATCACCGGAAACACGGTGTGGACCGGGCCCGACACGCATTTCGACATCGGGCTGGTCGCCGGCACGCGCGCCTGGTTCGGCCGGGATACGAATACCGGGATCGGCGCCTCGATAACCGGCAACACCACCGGACCGGCCACGGCCCGGGTGGAGATGGGAATTGCGGTTGCCGGAATGCAACACGCAAAGGTCTCCGGAAATACGACGCACTGGGTGCATTCGGCCGGGATCGGTCGCTGTCCCAGCGCCGACCTTGCCGTCGATGACACAACGGCCACCGGCGATTTCGCGCCGAAACCCGATCGTACGGTGGGTTTCGACGGTTGCATCGGGCACCATTCGGCGGCAGTGACGGACAGCGAGGGCGGATATCAGAGATAGCGCCCGGCCGTTATCGCCGGGGCCGCAGCCGCGGCGCCACCTCGTCCAGCAGCCCGCGACAGCCGGCCTCGATCAGGTCCAGCACCCGGTCGAAACCGCCGGCGCCGCCGTAATAGGGGTCGGGGATGTCGGGGTCGGGCCCCACCGCCGGGTCGTAGGACCGCAGCAGCCGGACCTTGGCGGCCTCCTCGACCGTGTGGGCCAGGTGCTGCAGGTCGGCCTCGTGACCGCGGTCGATCGCAACCACGAGGTCGTGCTCGGCGATGTCGTCGGCGTCGATCATTCGGGCCGTATGGTCCAGTTCGTAGCCGCGGCCGCGTAGCGCCTGCAACGCCCGCGGGTCGATCGGCTGGCCGACATGCCACGGACCGGTCCCGTAGCTGTCGATCGTGAGCGCGTCGGACAGGCCGCGCTCGGCCGCCAGGTGGCGCAACACGGCCTCCGCGGTGGGTGAACGGCAGATGTTGCCCGAGCAGACGAACGCGATCCGGAAGGTCATGTCGCGATTGTCGGTCAGGGGCATGGCCGGGGTTGAGACAGGGCTCCTGTCAGGCTCAAACTCTGCCGTTGACCGGCGGGTCCGGCATGATGCAGGGATGTCACCAGAGCTGAACGTCACCCGGTTCCAGGTCGCCGCCGGTCAGAGGGTCGAGCTGTCCAAGGATTTCGATCCGCAGGACACCGACGGTCTGGATTCCAAGAAGCAGGCGGCCGGCGACCTGCAGCGGACGGTCGAGCAGTTGGCCGACTTCCAGGAGCGGCTGTACGCGCAGAACGTGCATGCGGTGCTGGTGATCTTCCAGGCGATGGACGCGGCCGGCAAGGACGGCGCCATCAAGCACGTGATGAGCGGCGTCAACCCGCAGGGCGTCCGGGTCACCGCATTCAAGACTCCGTCCACAGTGGAGCAGGACCACGACTACCTGTGGCGCTGCGTCCGGGCGTTGCCGCCGCGCGGCCAGATCGGGATCTTCAACCGGTCCTATTACGAAGAGGTGCTCATCACCCGGGTGCACCCGGAAATCCTCGCCGGCGAGCAACTCCCGGCCGACGCCAAGGGAAAGGGCGTCTGGCACCGGCGCTACCGGGAGATCAACGACTTCGAGCGCTACCTCACCGACAACGGGATCCACGTCGTCAAGTTCTTCCTCAACGTCAGCCGAGACGAGCAGCGCGAGCGGTTCCTGTCCCGGATCGACGAGCCGGCCAAGAACTGGAAATTCTCCGCCGCCGACGTCGCCGAGCGAAAGCACTGGGACGACTACCAGAAGGCGTACGGGAAGATGCTGAGCAACACCAGCACGTCCTACGCCCCGTGGCACGTCATTCCGGCCGACCACAAATGGTTCACCCGGCTCGCCGTCGCCTCGACGATCGTCGCGAAACTGGCCGAGATCGACCCACATTTCCCGACGGTCAGCGACGAGCAGAAAGCCGCGTTGGGCCAGGCCCGGGAGCAGCTGGAATCCGATTAGCCGCTCCCGGGAAACACCTCAGCCCGTTTCGATCGCGGCTTTCCGGATCTGGGCGGACCGAATTCGCGCCAGGTCGAATTTCTCGCCCCGGTCGAAGTCGTAGATCCCGTTCTGCTCCTGATGTACGTCGGTCAGCTGGGTGTAGCAGTAGCCGAACATGCGCGGGTCGTCCAGCAGCGCGTCGCACAGGCCCCGGAACCGCTCGTAGAATTCCTCGATTGTCTTCGGCCGTTCGCCGTAGCCCCAGGAGAACTCACCGTCGGCGGCCTTCGGCTGCCACCAGATCCCGCCGAATTCGCTGCAGAAGTACGGCTGGCCGTTGTACGCCAGTGACCAGGTCCGGTCGCCGTCCGGATTCGTGTACGGCTTTCCATCGGCCAGGCCGTCCATCGCGGCGGCGAATTTGGCCGGGTTCTGCTCGTAGTTGTGCGAGTCGTAGATGTCCGCCTCGGCCACCCGGTGGCTGTAACCGGAGGAGTCCAGCACCGGCCGGCTGGTGTCGAAGGCCTTGGTGGCCAGGAACATGCCGCGGGTGACATCGTCCAGGACCGTGATGTGGTCGGTGATGGGCTGGTGCGTCTCGTTCAACGGGCACCAGCCGACGATCGCCGGGTGCGAATAGTCCCGCTCCAGCGCCTCGATCCACTGCGTGATGTACGAAGCCGTCGGCTGCTGGTAGTCCGCACCGGACTCGCCGCCGAACTCCGCCTCATTGGAGCCCCAGTCACCGAACTCGCCCCAGACCAGGTAGCCGAGCCGGTCGGCGTGGTAGAGGAATCGCTCCTCGAAGACCTTCTGGTGCAGCCGGGCGCCGTTGAACCCGGCCGCCATCGACAACTCGATGTCGCGCACCAGCGCGGCGTCGCTCGGCGCGGTCATGATGCCGTCGGGGTAATAGCCCTGGTCGAGGACCAACCGCTGGAACACCGGCTCGCCGTTGATCTTGACCGCGACCCCGTCGATCGACACCGACCGCAGCCCGGCGTACGACTGCGCCGTGTCGACCACGGTGCCGGCGTCGTCGAGCAGTTCGATCCGCAGGTCGTACAGGTGTGGATCGGTCGTCGACCAGAGCCGCTGCCGGTCGGCCGGCACCGGCAGGACCAGTCGCGGGGCCAGGTCCAGGTCGGCCCGGACAGCCGCGACGGAGACCTCGCCGGCGGAGTCGGACAGCACGGCGCGGACGGTGTGGCCGGGCCGGTTGCCGGACAGCGGCTGCTCGAGGTGGAACGTGCTGCCGGCCAGGTCCGGAGTGACCCGGGTGCGGCGCAGGTGCAGCTCGGGGACCGGCTCGGCCCAGACGGTCTGCCAGATCCCGGTGGTGCGGGTATAGAGGCAGCCGTAGTTCTCGTACCGGCGGGACTGCTTGCCACGTGGCTGCGGCTCGCGCTCGGTGTCCCGGGCCCGGACGACCACGGTCACCGAACCCGACCGCTGACCGAGGTCGCAGGTGAACGGGGTGAAGCCGCCGCGGTGCCGGCCGACCTCGACGCCGTCGACCCAGACGGTCGCGTCATAGTCCACCGCGCCGAAGTGCAGCAGCACCCGCTGACCGGCCCAGCCGGCCGGGATCTCGAGCTGCCGGCGATACCAGACCGCGCGCAGGAAGTCGGTGTCCCCGACGCCGGAGAGCACCGACTCCGGGCAGAACGGGACGGTGATCTCGCCGGCGAGTTTGGCGTCGCGCAGCCCGCGTTCGAGGCCGCTGTCGCCGCGGTCGATCTCGAACTGCCAGGTGCCGTTCAGGCAGAGCCACTCGTCGCGGCGGAACTGCGGACGGGGGTATTCGCCGCGGGGCAGGTCGGGCACAGGGTCTCCTCAGATCGGGTGCCGGTTACATCGTTGTAAATCGTACGGGTACTCGTCCTGTCAGGACAGTAGCCCGGTGGATCGCCCGCGACAGCGACCGTGAGAGGTACCACGTGACCGATGCCGGCGTCCCGCGAAAGCCACCTACATCCACAACACGGACACCTGCATCTATAGGGTGGCCGCGCGGGAAAGATCGACGGAGCCGGACCGGTGCCAGCACCGTCTACCCATCCGATTTCGGCCGGGCACAACGACGCGTGAACGAGGGCAGGAGCGCAATGCGGACGCTGGCGGTGGACTTCGGCACCTCCAACACGGTCGCCGCGCTCGCCTTCGACGACGGCGCGCCCCGATTGGTCACCATCGACGGCAGTCCGCTCGTACCGTCGTCGGTTTTTCTGACCGACGACGGCGCGCTCGCGGTCGGCCGCGACGCCGACCGGCAGGCACGGATCGACCCGAGCCGGTACGAGCCCAATCCCAAGCGCCGCATCGACGACGGCGACATCCTGCTGGGCGCCGCCGCCATTCCGGTCAGCCGGGTCGTCGCGGCCGTGCTCGGCCGGGTCGCGGGTGAGGTCCGCCGTCAGCTCGGCAGCCAGGCCGACGAGGTTCGGCTGACCCACCCGGCCCGCTGGGGCCAGCTGCGTAAGAAGACCCTCGTCGCGGCCGCGCATGAAGCCGGGCTGGTGCCCGAGGGGACCGAGCCGCTGCTCATCCCCGAGCCGGTCGCGGCGGCCACCCACTTCGCCACCCAATCCGGCGCCGGGCTGCCCGAGGGCGGCGAACTGGCGGTGTATGACCTGGGCGGCGGCACGTTCGACGTCGCCATCGTTCAGCGGCGCAGCGACTTGGGAGCGCAGCCCGGGTTAGCGCGCAGCGGTAACTATCAGGTCTTGGCCGAGGCAGGACTGCCGGATCTGGGCGGCCTGGACTTCGACCACGCGATCATCGAGCACATCGGCGATACCCACGCCCGGGACGAGGACCCGGAGATGTGGGCCAAGCTGCTGGCTCCGACCGACGCGGCGAGCCGGCGGCTGCAGCGGGCCCTGGTCACCGATGTACGGGACGGCAAGGAAGCGCTGTCCCGCTACCCGCACACGGACATCGCACTTCCGCCGCCCTTCGGCGACGTGCACCTGACCCGGTCGGAGTTCGAGGAGCTGATCCGACCCAACCTGGGCCGCAGTGTCGACCTGCTCCGGCAGACGATCGCCAACGCCGGCATCGAGGTCTCCGGCCTGGCCGGGATCTATCTGGTCGGCGGCTCGTCCCGGGTTCCCTTGGTGGCCCGGTTGATTCAGGAGGGGCTCGGCGTCACGCCGACGACGCTGGACCAGCCCGAGACGTCGGTCGCCACCGGGGCGCTCTATCTTCCGGTTCCCCGGCCGCAGCCGGGGAACGGTCGGGCTCCGGCGAGCGGGCAGGTCCCGGTCGGCGCCCCGCTGCCCGCGCCGCAGGCCTTCACCGGCCAGGTCCCCGCGGGTGTTCCGTCCGGGCCGGTGCCGGCGCACCGCACCGGCTATCCCAGCGCCGGAGTGCCGGCCGCCGGCTACCAGAACGTCCGCCCGAATGCCTCAATGAATACCGGAATGAATACCGGACTGAATACCGGCCAGGGACCGCAGATCACCCTCGGCCCGCCGGCCCTGGCCCACGAACTGCCCGGTCGCCCGTCGCCCGGCCAGCCCACGAAGGCCAAGCGCAACCGGGTGCTGCTCATCGCCGCGGCGGCGGTGATCGTGGTGGCCCTGGCGGTCGCGCTTCCGTTGCTGCTCACCCGGCATCACGGCAAGGACAACGCCGGGCCGCCAAATCCATCGGCCTCGACGTCGACCAGCAGCAGCCCGTTGCCCGACGGCACCTGCACCAGCGACTTCGGCAAGTGCATCGGTGACGCCTCGCTGCGCAGCTACATCAGCCCGACGTACAGCATGATCAAGTCGTGCCAGTCGAACACCGCCCTCGGGACGAGCCTGCCGGGCGGTAGCGGAATTACGGTGGTGACCTGTACGTACGACAACGGCACCCAGGTGGCGTTCGGAAAGACCGGCAGCGCCACCGACCTGGAGACCTACCGGGTGGTCTTCGGGCAGGGCCTGTCGAGTCTGTCCGGGCTGAAGGTTGGCACGAGCGGCACTTGGAAGAACGGCACCAAGATCCCGTTCAACGGGGATCCGAACGGCTCCGGCCTCTACTGGGACAACAACAACACCTTCATCTTCGCGATGGCGGCGAGCGAGACGCAGAACCTCACCCTGATGCAGCAGTGGTGGAGCAAGAACTTCGACCGCTAGCGCTGGCGGAGCCGGGAGTACGCGACGACGGCCTCGTTGGTGGAGGCCGCGCCGAGTGTCTTGCGGGCCGCGGCGATCCGGCGGTTCGCCGTCCGCAGCGAGACGTACAGCGTTGAGGCGGCCGAGGCGATCGAGGCGCCGGCCGCCAGCAGATCCAGCAGATCGCACTGTTCCTTGCTCAACGGGATGCTCAACGGCGCCTCCGCCCCGAGAGTCTCGGTGACGTCGGGAGTAGGCGCGGCGAGCCGGTCGACGTCGGCCAGAAACCCAGCTGCCCAGGGCTTGTCGCCCTCGACGAAGACGACCAGCCCGGCGCCGCGCACGGCCAGCAACAGGGCGGCGGCCGCGTCCTCGGCCGAGTCGAGGGTGGCGACCGCCAGATGTCGACCGGTGCCGAGATCCCAGGGCTCATCGGGTGCGGCCAGGCCACGGGTCGGCCGCCAGCCCTGGCCGGTGGCCCGGCGGAGCACCGGTGCCGGATCGGCGTCCGGCGCGAGCACCACCAGCGGACGGGTCATCGCGGCGCCAACTCCCCGGCCCGCACGGCCGCCTCGGTCCGGGTTTTGGCGCCCAGCTTGACCATCGCCGACCGGACATAGGTTTCGACCGTGTTGGTGGTCAATCCGAGCCGGTCGGCGATCCGCCGGCTGGACTGTCCGTCCGCGACCAGCGCCATTACCTCGTACTCCCGCGGCGACAGGCCACCCTCGCCCGGTTTCGGTGGCCGGCGGGCCACCCCGTGGCGGCGCAACGCGCGGCGCACCCGGCCGAGCAGTACCGCCAACCCGGCCTCGTCGGCCAACTGCTCAGCCAGCAGGAGCGCCTCGACCGCCTCCGGCCGATCGGTCTCGCCGGCGCCGAGCAGAGCCCGGACCCGTTCCCGCAGCATCACGCCGTCCCAGATCGCGGCGGCCGCGGTGAAGTCGCCGGCCTGCACGGCCCGCAACGCGGCAGCCGCCGGCTCGGCGATCATCCCCGCCCGCCCCGGTGGCGCCGACTCGGCCGGTGTCGTCCCGCCGGCCCACCACGCCGTCAGGGTCGCCAGCGAGCCGGCCAGGTCGGTGTCACCGGACTCGAGCAGGGTGCCGGCGAGGAGTTGGGCGCCGGCCGGGTCACCGTCCAGCCAGGCCAGCTCGCTGCCGACCCAACCGGTCAGCCGGTCCGAGCCGTGCAGCCCGGCCCGGGCGGCGGCCAGAGCGCCGCCGTCGCCGCGGGCCAGCGCCACGGTCGCGGCCAGCAACCGGGCCGCGCCGGCCGGCATGCTGTGCTCACTGAGCCGGCCGCCCTGCGCGACAACGTCGTCCAAGGCGCCGTCGCGGTGCAGCCGGGCCCAGAGCAGCTCGGCGGTGAAGTTCAGTTCCCAGCTGTACGCCGCGTCCTGCGCGCACCGCTGGCTGAGCTCGGCGGCCAACGTTCCGGCGTCGGCGGTGCGCAGCATCTCCCGCAGGCCGGCGACCAGTGTGGCCGCAGCGGCGAGCGCCACCGCCCGATCCTCGGCCGCGACCGCCTTCCGCAGTGGCGTCTCCCAGTCCGGCCGTCCGGCCCGGCGCTGCGCCTCGCCGTACGCAGCCAACAGCTCGGCCGGAGGCTCGCCCGTCTCGGCAATGGCCTGTTCGGCCAGCGCGCAGGCGGCGGCGGGATCGACGGCGGTCTCAGCCCGCACCCGGGCCACGGCGTACTCCTGGCGCAGCGGCGGCTCGAGCTGATCGCCCAGCCCGCGCAGCAGCGCCCGGGCAGCGACCGGATCGCAGTTCTGTAAGGCAATCCGGGCCCGCAGCAGGATGTGCTCGGCGTCGGCCGACCGATCGCCGCCGAGCAGCTCGGCGGCGATCGAGGTGCGGCCGGCGGTGAGGGCGGCCCGCGCGGCGATGAGCATGCGGGTCGGAGTGGACTCCTGGCCGGCAGCCAGGGCGAGATAGTCGGCGCGCGCGTCCAGCGAGCTGGCGCCAGCGGCCGCGCCCGCTGCCCGCTCGGCCGCGGCGGCCGGTTCGCCGGCGGCGGCGAGATGGCGCGCGGCCTCGCCGTCGTCGGTGACGAGCTCGGCGAGGCGGTGGTGCATCGCGGCCCGTTGCTCGGCCGGCAGCACTCCCGCGGCGACCTCGGCCACGATCCGTTCCCGCGGCGCGACGGTCGCGTCGTCGGTGTGCACGAGCAGGCCGCGTTCGACCAGCGTCCGGGCGCCGCGACCCAGCAGTGCGACGGCGGCCGGGCGGGCCAGCAGACCAAGCGCGGCCAGCGCCGTCCGTTCATCCTGCGGGAGTTCGGCGACGAGCGCGGCGATGCTGGGCAGCCCCGCCGGGGACATCGCCTCCGTATTCACGGCGCCGGCCGTACGGGCCAGCACGGTGAGTACGGCCGGATTGCCGTCGGCAGAGGCGACCAGCTCGGCGATGAGGTGCTCGGGCAGGGTCGGTGCGAGGTCGCGGGCCGCGGCCGTGGCGTCCCGCTCGTCCAGCGGGGCCAGGGTCAGCCAGAGCCCGCTCGCCGCCCGTAGCCGGTCGAACGCCGGCCCGGTCAGCGGTGCGGGAGTCCGGATCGCGGCCAGCACCGGGAGGTAGCCGGCCAACTCCTCGAGCAGGTCGAGGGTGGCGTGGTCGGCCCACTGCAGATCGTCGAGCAGCAGCAGCCCGCCACCGGCCCGGGCGCGCACCGCCTCCACTGCCAGCGACCGGTCGTCGGGCGGCAGCGGGGCCCGGATGGCCCGCGAGAGCGGCAGATACGGCACGTGCCGCAGCGTGATCAGCCCGCCGCCGGCATGCACCGGCCGACCGAACCGGCGGGCGGCGGCGTAGGCGACGGTGCTGCGGCCGACGCCCGGACCACCGGCGACCACGGTCAGTCCGGGCTCGGTCAGGGCGGCTGCGACTGCGGCCACGTCGGCGTCGCGACCGACGATCAACGCGCGCCTCCTCGCTCCAGCGGTGTCTGGGCTCCGGTTATGACTGACCGGGACGGCGGACGTGTCGGTAATGGAATACGACACGGCACAGCCTGCCGCCGACTGTAGAACATGCGTCGGACGCAGTGCCGGAGCCGAGCCACCAGTGCCCGATCGGGCACGACCGATCAGTCGCCGAGATCGAGTTCCCGGGACCGGCCACGCGCCACCGCCCCGATCGCCGCAACTGCCCGGTCGATCGGCCGCGCCGGCAGCTGCCGCCCGTCCCGCAGCCGCAGGGCCACCGCGCCTGAGGCGACCTCGCGTTCGCCGAGCACGGCCACGTACGGCGCTTTGCGGTCCCGGGCCCTGCGTATCCGCAGCCCCAGAGTGTTGTCGCTCCCGTCGACCTCGGCCCGCAGGCCGGCGGCGTGCAGCCGGCCGGCCAACTCGCCGGCGGCCGCGTGCTGGTCGGGTCCGATGGGCAGCACCACGACCTGCACCGGCGCCAACCAGACCGGGAAGGCTCCGCCGTACAGCTCGATCAGGTGGGCCACCAGGCGTTCCATCGCCGACAGCAGTCCACGGTGGATCATCACCGGGCGCAGCCGCTCCCCGCCCGGCCCGATGTAGCCCAGGTCAAAGCGCTCGGGTTGGACGAAATCCAGCTGTACGGTCGAAAGGGTGTCCTCGCGGCCGGCCGCGTCGAGCACCTGCACGTCGATCTTCGGTCCGTAGAAGGCGGCCTCGTCCCGCTCCTCCCGGTAGGGCAGACCGAGATCGTCGAGGACCCGGGCCAGTAATTCCTCGGCCCGCTTCCAGAGGTCCGGATCGCCGAGATACTTGCCTTTCGGGCCGCTGAGCGACAGCCGGTAGTACGACACCTCGATGCCGAGCACGGCGTACGCGGCATGGGTCTGGGCGACCGCCGCCGCCACCTCGGATTCGATCTGGTCCTCGGTGCAGAACACATGGGTGTCGTCGAGGTTGATCTGCCTGACCCGGGCCAGACCGCCGAGCACGCCGGACAGCTCGCTGCGGAACATGCTGCCGAGTTCGCTCAACCGCACCGGCAGGTCGCGATAACTGCGTTGCTGCGAGTCGTAGACCAGGGCGGCGTGCGGACAGTTCGCCGGTCGCAGCACGAATTCCTCGCCGCCGACCTTCATCGGCGGAAACATGTCATCGGCGAATTTGGCCCAATGCCCGGATTTCTCGAACAGTTCGCGTTTGGCGAGCACCGGGGTGTAGATCCGTTGGCAGCCGGCGGCGACCGCGCGTTCGGCGGCGAACTGCTCGAGTTCGGCGCGGATCACCGCGCCGTCGGGCAGCCACAGCGGCAATCCGGCGCCGACGAGTTCATGGGTGTCGAAAAGGTGTAGTTCGCGGCCGAGTTTGCGGTGGTCGGACTGGATGTCTGGAGCGTTCATCGGATCGGTCCCTTCTGGACAGGTGGCCCGACCCGGGGAACTTTCCGCAGACACAGAAAAGCCCCGGGACCGAGCCCGGGGCTGTGGTGTCGCGTCAGATCACGCCGTACCGCGCCGGGTTGGTCCGCCCGGCGTCGTCGTCATCACGTGATGTGGCATGCGCGAGAGGTTACCTGATCCCTCCGGCGGATGCATTCGGGTTGCCATCCGTGGCATGATGGCGGCATGCACACGTCGACCCGAATGATGCGCCCCGCTCCGGGGCTTGTTCGCGTGCGCTGACCACCTTCGCAACCGAGGCCCCGTCGTGACGGGGCCTTTTTTGTGCGCTCGGAGCGACGGCGGCCGGACAGGACTGACCATGACCACCCGCTACCTCACCACCTCCATTCCCTATGTCAACGCCGAACCGCATCTCGGATTCGCGCTGGAGATCGTCGAGGCCGACACGCTGGCGCGACACGCCAGGCTGCGCGGCGACGACGTCCGCTTTCTGACCGGCACGGACGACAACGCGCTGAAGAATGTCGCCGCGGCGGCCGCGGCCGGTGTCGAAACGGCGGACTTCGTGGCGGCGAATGCCGAGCGTTTCGCCGGGCTCCGAGAATCGCTGGAGCTGTCGTACGACGACTTCATCCGTACCGGCTCCGATCCCCGGCACGCGCCCGGCGTGCGGAAACTCTGGCAACGCTGTGCGGAAAACGGTGATTTCTATCAACGGCGATATACCGGTCTTTACTGCGCCGGCTGCGAACAGTTCTATGTGGACGCGGAATTGGTGGACGGCCGATGTCCGGAGCACGGCACCGGTCCAGACGTCGTCGAGGAGACCAACTGGTTCTTCCGGCTGTCCCGTTATCAGGACCGGATCATCGACCTGATCGAGTCCGACGTCGTACGGGTGAATCCGGCGCAGCGGCGGAACGAGGTGCTGGCCTTTCTCCGGTCAGGGTTGGCGGACGTCAGTGTCTCCCGACCGGCGCTGCGCTCGGGCGGCTGGGGAATTCCGGTCCCGAACGATCCCAGCCAGGTGATCTACGTGTGGTGGGAGGCACTGGGCAATTACGTGTCCGCGCTGGGCTACGGCACCGACGACGCGGCCTATCGCGACTGGTGGGTGAATTCCGACGAGCGCATTCACCTGCTCGGAAAGGGCGTCATCCGTTTCCACGCCGTCTACTGGTTGGCGCAGCTGCTGTCGGCCGGCGAGCCATTGCCGACGGCGATCCTGGTGCACGATTATCTGACGCTGAATGGCGCGAAGATCAGCAAGAGCTCGCGCAACACCGTCGACCCGGGCGAACTGGCCGGGCATTTCGGCGCCGACTCGGTGCGCTGGTGGCTGCTGCGGGACGTCGCCAAGGTCGGCGAGACGGATTTCACCGCGGCCAGGCTGGTCGACCGGGTGAACGCCGATCTCGCGAACGGGCTGGGAAACCTGGTCAACCGAACTCTCGGAATTGTGCACAAATACCGGGCCGGCCGTGTTTCCGAAACGTCGTCGGGTCCGTTTGCGGAGGCGGTCGGGCGGCTTCCGGCGTCCATCGATGACGCGTTGGCGGACGCGGATTTCCGGACCGCCACCGCCGCCATCGGCGCCGCGGTGGAGGAAGGCAACCGGTTGATCGAGACGGTACGACCGTGGGAGCTCTTTCGGGCCGAGCAGTCCGGTGACGCCGCGGCGGCGACGCGACTGGACGGGTTGCTTGCGGAGCTGGTGGCCGGCTGCCGGGAATTGGCCCGCGAAATCGGCCCGTTCGTCCCGGCATTCGCCGCCCGGCTGGGGATTCAACTCGGCGCGGGTGACCGGGTCGGCCCGCCCGAGCCGGCCTTCCCGCGCCTGGAATTGCCAGCTGCCGAGCCGATTCTCAGTCGATGAACCGGAACATGGTGCGGTCGCTGACCGGGACATACCCGATGCGCCGGTAGACACCGTTGGAGGTCGGGTTGGTCAGGTCGGTGAACAGCACCACTTCGCCGGCTCCGGCGTCCAGCGCCACCTGACTCGCGGCGAGGGTGGCCGCGGCCGCGTACCCGTGCCGGCGCTGTTCCGGCGGGGTGTAGACCGGCGCAACCCGCACCACTCCGGCGGCCAGGCGGCCGCGTCCGGCGACGGAGACCGGCACGCCGTCGCCGTCCTCCCAGAGGGTCCAGCCGGCGAAACTCAGCTTGTCGACCACCGATCGTCGCGCCGACCTCGACTCGCCGATATCGCGGTGGAACGCGTCGATCCAGCAGCTCAACAGCTCGGTGTCCGTCCCGGTCGCGGTCCTGGCCCGGCCGGCCGGCATCGGCTCCGGCGGGATCGGTCGGCCGAGCCGAAACAGCCGCGTGGCCGCACCGAGCATTGCCCGGCCGCCGGCGACCGAAATCCAGATCGCGGCCACCTGGGCCGCGAGATCGCTGTTTCCGTTCACACCGGCCACGTGCCGGCCGGTGGCCCGCAGGTCGTCCACCAGCGGCCGGATCGCCTCGTCCGGGACGACGCCAAGCAACACTGGGTACGGCGCGGTGTGCGACACGGCGCCGGTGACCGCGCCGTCGGAATCGGTCCACCAGCCGAAGAGCTCGTCCTCGCCGCGCCGGGCCCGGGCGGTCTCGATGACGGTCAGCGAAATGGTGTGCGCGGCCGGGTCGGCGCCCAGCAGCGGGCCGACCGCCCGCGCGTAGGGCTCAACCTCGGCCGTGAAAGTCCAGCTCATGCCGCCGACCCTAATTACGCTGTCGAGATCTTTTTCGGACGCCGGGCGTGGGCAGATCCCTTTCCAGGCTGCCGAGCAGGCGACGCAACAGCTCGGTGAGTTGATCCTGTTCGGCCGCCGAAAGACCGGCCAGCAGCATCCGTTCGTTGTCCAGGTGGCCGGCGGCGAGCCGATCGACCAACCGGCGACCGCGCGGAGTCAGTACGACGAGCAGCCCGCGGCGGTCGTCCGGGTCGTCGATCCGCCGGATCAGCTGGCGCTTCTCGAGGCGGGCCAGCCGATGGGTCATCCCCGCCGACGAGCGCATCAGGCCGCGATACAGCACGGTCGGGGAGAGCCGGTAGGGCGGGCCGATCCGGCGCAGGCTGGCCAGAACGTCCCAGTCCGCTCTGGTCAGATCGTGCTCGGCGAAGAATGCGGCCAGTTGGTGGTCGACGTAGTTGGTGACCCGACCGAGCCGGGCGACCAGCGCCATCGGGCCGGTGTCGAGATCCGGCCGCTGCTCGGCCCACAGCGCGCGAACCCGGTCGACGTGATCGCCGTCAGCGGAATTCTGCGCAGTGTCTTGGCCCCGAGATACAGTGTCGTCACAAGATAAAGTGTCTTTGTACCGAGCCATTTCCCGAGCCTACCGGAGTGCCGACCGATGACCGCCCAAGATCCCACGATGTACGAATTCGCCGGTGGTGCCGAGGTGTGGCACCGGGTGGCCGCGGCGCAGTATCGCCGCTGTCTCACCGATCCGGTCCTGAATCAGGTCTTCGGTACGGAGGGTCGGCCCGAGCACGCCGATCACCTGGCGACCTGGCTGAGTGAGGTCTTCGGCGGCCCGGACGGCTATACAAAAGAGCTCGGTGGGCACGGTGGGCTGCTGCGTCATCACGCGAATCTCGGCATCACCGAGCCGCAGCGGGCCCGGTTCGTCGAGGTGTTTCTGGAGGCGGCCGACGAGGTCGGTCTGCCGGCCGACCCGAGATTCCGCCTGCGACTGGCCCAATACCTGGACTGGGGCTCGGCGATCGCCCTTGAGGTGTCACAGCCGGGCGCCGACGTCACCAGCACCGATCCGGTCCCGCACTGGGGCTGGGGCCCAGCGGGCGCGCCGACGGCCTGACAGGCGCATCATTGCTCCATGCCTGAGTTCAGGATGCCCGCTACGACGATGCACGAGTCCTTTGTGGCGGCATTGCGGGAGTTTCGGCGCGACAACGGCAGCCGGCCGGGGTACGTCGACCGACTCGACCCGGACGAACTCGCTGACGTGCGGATATTCGCGGAATTCGTCGACCAGCTGTGCGCCGACCCGGTCGAGGAGGCGGCCCGCACCCCCGGCCTGGTGCCGCAGACGACGCTCTGGTGGTGCGCCGGCCACACCGAATTCGTCGGCCGGCTTGCGATCCGGCATTACCTCATCCCGGCGCTGGAACGAAAGGGCGGCCACATCGGCTACGACGTGCGGCCGTCGGCCCGCCGCCAGGGACACGGGACCGCGATGCTGAAAGCGGCGCTTCCGGTCGCCCGCTACCTGGGCATCGACCGCGCGCTCATCACCTGCGACTCCGGCAATCTCGCCTCCCGGAGGGTGGTCGAAAAGAACGGCGGCGAGCTGATCGACGACATCGGCGGCGTCCGCCGATTCTGGGTTCCGACCGGCTGACCGCGGGAGAGTCGAGCCCGGATTCGCCAGAAACGTCAGCGGGACGTCAATGGCACGATCTGGGGAGGCCTACGGAAAGATTGGCCTCATAGTGTCGCGGAGCGACTTGGGAGCGCAGCCAGATAGCAGCGGAGCGACTTGGGAGCGCAGCCCATGTGCGCCGAGCAGTTGAGGTGAGGACGGTACGGGTGAGCGAGCACTATCCGGCTGCCGCCGGGGGCCAGCCGGCCGCCGGCGTTCTGTGTCGCGTCGTGGCGGACACCTGCGCCGCCTTGCGGCCGCGCCTCAGCCAGCCGACCGGGGCCGGCGTCGAGCAGATCTCCCGGCGCCTGTCCGGCCCCCTCCAACTCGCCATCGCCGGCCGGATCAAGTCCGGCAAGTCCACTGTGGTCAATGCCCTCATCGGCCGCCGCGTCGCGCCCACTGACATCCGCGAATGCACCCGGATCGTCACCCGCTTCTCCTACGGCACCGTCGATCGGGTCGAGGTGGTGCGCACCAACGGAAACCGCGTCACCCTCCCGTACGACGCCGACGGCCTGGTCCCGTCCGACATCGGCGTCGACCCCGCCGACGTCGCCCTGATCGACGCCTACCTCACCAGCGCCACGCTGCGCGACGTCACCGTCATCGACACCCCCGGACTCGGCTCCCTCGACGCCGCCAGCGCCGCCCGTACCCGCCACCTTCTGGGCGAGACCCCTGCCAACGTCACTGCCAACGCCACTGCCAACGCCACTGCCAACGGCACCGCCGAACCGGCAGACGGCGGACTGGACGCCGGATCGCATTCGGCGATCGCGCAGGCGGAGGCCGTCCTCTTCGTGCTCACCCAGGCCGCCCGCGCCGACGATGTCGACACCCTGTCCATCTTTCGGGCCTACACCACGCCCAAGGCGAGCAGCCCGGTCAACGCGATCGCGGTGCTCAACAAGGCGGACCAGATCGTCGCCGACGATCCGTTGGCGGCGGCCGCCGAGCTGGCCGCGGCCCAGGCGCGCACCCTGCACCACCGGGTCTCGGACGTACTGCCGCTGGTCGGTCTGGTCGCCGAGGCCACCGAGACCGGCCTGTTCACCGAGGCCGATGCGGACACGTTGCGCCGGATCGCCGCCCTCGATCCGGGTTCACGGACCCTGCTCTTCCTGTCCACCGATCTGTTTCTCCGCCCGGAAATCCCAGTGCCGGTGCCGGCCCGGGCCCGCCTGCTGGAGCGGCTCGACCTCTTCGGCATTACCCAGGCGATCGCGCTGCTGGATGCCGATCCCGGCCTGTCCGCCGGCGAGCTGCGCCGCCGGTTGGTCGGCTCGAGCGGGTTCCCGGCGGTACGGGCGGTGGTCGACACCGCATTCCGGCGGCGGGCCGACGGGATCAAGGCCAACGTCGCGATCGCCGCGCTGGAGAGTCTCGCCGCCGCCGCGCCGTACGCCGACCGGATGCACATCTCGGACGCGCTCGAGGAGCTCATGCAGCGCCCGGAGGCGCACCAGCTGCGGCTGCTCGAGGTGGCCTCGCTGGTCACCTCCGGCACGGTCGCCATGCCCGCCGAACTCGGCACTGAGCTGGCCCGGCTGGTGGTGGCCGCCGACCCGGCCGAGCAGTTGGGCCTGCCCGGACAGCCGCCCGAGGCGCTTGCCCACGCGGCGCTGGATGCCGCTGCCCGCTGGCGCTCGTTCGCGACCTTCGGATCGACGCCGGCGCAGAGCCGCGTCGCGCACGTCGTACACCGCGGTTATTTCCTGCTCTGGCAGCAGTTGCAGACCGGGCTGAACGGAGGCGGACGATGATCTTTCGACGCAGGCAGGAGCTCGAGGCCGAGCCGGGCGGTGCCGAACTGCCAGGCCAACTGCCAGCCGAGTTGCCCGCCGAATACCCAGCTGAGTATCCGGCGGGGCCGCCGGCCGCGGAGCCGCTGGCCGAGTCGTTCGCCGCCGCTCCCGTGTTCCCGGAGCCCAGCGAGACGTTCGAGCCGGCCACCGCGCCGCCTGAGTCGGAGTCGGTGCCGGCCGACCTCGTCGCCGAGGTGAGCCGGCTGCGGGAGGAACGGACCGCTCTGATCGCGCTCTGCCTCTACGCGCGGGACCGGGTCGGCAGCACGGCGGCGGCGGACCGGATCGACGCCCGGTTGGCCGAGATCGGAGTGGCCACGGTGCGGCCGGACGGAGAGGCGTTCGACCCGGCCCGGCACGAGGCGTCGGCCAGCCTGCCGACCGATGACCCGGCGCTGCACAACACTGTCGCCGAGACCGAGTTGCCCGGCTACTCCGACCGGGGGGAGGCGGTCCGCCCGCCGGTCGTCTCGGTGTATCAACAGCAGCAGGACCGCAGGGAGCAGCAGTGACCACACCGGCCGCGCCCGTACCCGTCGACACTCTCGTCGACCGGGCGCTGTCCGTGCTCCGTCCGGTGCGGCCGGAGGGGGCCGCGGAGGTCGAGCGGGCCCGGTCGGTCCGGCCGCAGCGCCCGACCATCGTGGTGGTGGGTGAGACCAAGCGCGGCAAGAGCTCGCTGATCAACGCGCTGGTCAACGTACCGGGGCTCTCGCCGGTCGACCCGCAGGTCGCCACCAGCACCTACCTCACGATCCAGCACGGCCCGCAGCCGGCGGCGCGGGCCGTGTTCCCGGGCTCGCCGGCAAAGGTCCCGATCGACATCGACCGGTTGCGCGACTGGGCGACCGGGCTCGGAGCGACCCCGGACGGGCAGGCGCCGCCACGGATGATCGAGGTCGACTGCCCGTCCCCGTTGCTGGCCAACCTCACCCTCATCGACACCCCCGGGGTCGGCGGGCTGGACTCGGCGCACGGCGAGATCGCGTTGCGCGCGGCCCAGCAGGCGACCGCGTTGCTGTTCGTCGTGGACGCCTCCGCGCCGTTCACCTCGCACGAGCTGGACTTCCTGCGCAGGGCCAGCGAATCGGTCGATGTGGTGCTCTTCGCGGTGACCAAGATCGACGCCTATCGCGGCTGGCGGCAGATCATCGAGGATGACAAGGCGCTGCTGGTCGAGCACACGCCGCGGTTCGCCGACGCTGCATTGTTGCCGGTCTCCAGCCGGCTGTTCGAGCAGGCCGCCGGGCTGCCGACGCCGGAGCTGGCCGGGGTGCTGCGTACCGAGTCGCAGGTCATCCCGCTGCAACTGGCGCTGCAGCGGAAGGTCGCGGCCAAGGGCGCCTCGCTGCATCAGGCGAACATGCTGCGCGCGGCCCGTACCCAACTCGCCGGGCACTACCGGGATCTCGCGCTGCGCAAGTCCGCGGTCGACCCGGATCCGGCGAAGGTGGTGGCGCTGCGCGGTGAGCGGGAGAAGCTGGTCGCCTCCCGCCGTTCGGAGAGCCGGAGTTGGCAGCTGAAGCTGCGGGCCGAGATCGCCCGGGCCCGGATGGACTCGATGCACGACGTGCAGCGCGAGGTCCGGGAGGGCCTGCACCATTGGCGCGGCGCCATCGACCGGGCCGACAAGGAGACCCTGGCGCGAGTGCCGCAGGACATCGACGCGGCCCTGCACGCCACCAGCCTGCGGGTCTTCGACCGGTTGCTGGAACGGCTGCGCGCGGTCACCGAGACGGTGCTGCGGGACATGTTCGCGCCCGATGAGCTGGAGGATGTCTACGCGGGGCTGTCCCGGACCCAGATGTCCGAACCGGTGGCGCCGCCGGAGGCGCGGCAGCCCAGCATCGAGGACAAGATCGTGATGTATGGCGGGGTGGCCACCGGTATGGCCGCCAGTCGGATGATCGCCTACCTGCCGGCCATGATCGGGATGGGTGTGGCCGGCGTGGTCATGGCCCCGATCTCGATCGGGCTCGGGCTCGCGGCGACCACGTGGATGGTGCGGTCCCGTAAGCACGTCGCGGAGAAGAACCACCTGAAGCTGTGGGTCAACGAGACCCTGACCGAGGCGCGGGCCGCCATGGAGGCCGAGGTCGCCAGCCAGTTCATCGACGCCGAACACTCGCTCACGCTGGCCCTGGATTCCGCGCTGCAGCGCCGGATCGACGCCCTGGACGGGGAAATCCGGGAGATCGACGAGGCACTGCGACTGGACGCACAGGAAAAGGACAAGCGGCGCAAGGAACTCATTGCGCAACAGAGCGTCGTACGCCAGGTGGTCGCCGCTATCGACCAGCTCCTGCCCGCCCTGCGCGGTGGTCCGGGGGCCCAGGCGGCGGCCGCGTTGACGGCGGCGGCGGTACCCATGGCAGGAGGCGGGAGTCGATGAGCGAGCACGGGCCGTTCGAGTTCGGCGGCGACGAGCACGATGCCGGCGGGTTCGAGCACTCCGACCCGTACGACGCCGCCAGTCTCGATGACCACAGTCTCGACGATCACAGCCTCACCGACGATCACGGCCTGGCCGATCACGGCGCAGACCACTGGAGCCACGACCCGCTCGCCGACCACGATTCCGGCCATCCGGACGATGCGGCCGACCACACCGCCGATCCGCACACCGCCGACGAGCTTCCGGAATCTCTCCTCGATCACCCGGACGCCGGCCACCTCGATGCCGAGTCAGCGGCCGAGGATGTCTACCCACCGCATCTGGACGTGACCATCAGCCCGACCGACGGTCAGGAGTGGGTCGACCCGGGCCTGCTCGGCGATGGTCACCTTGATCTACAGGAGAATCTCGACCACGGGTCCGGCCCGTCGATGGCCTCCCCGGACGAGCTGTTGGGCTCGCTGCACTCGGCCGACGGATCGGAGGGTGAGCCGTCCTGGGAGGCGGCGCACAACTCCGACGATCCGGCGGTCCGCTCCCTGGCCGCGTTCTGGGATCCGACCCGCGACTAGCCCGCGGGGGTCGCTGATCCCAGTGGTTGCAGCAGGCCCAGCCCGACCTCGAGGGCGGCCGCTCGGACATCGGCCTCGCTGTAGGGGCCGCCGGGCAGCTCGAATTCCTTGCTGGCCAGCACCATGCTGAACATCTGCCCCGCCACGGCCAGAATCGACCGGATTTGATCGGTGATCGGCGCCTCGGGGTCGCGGACCAGATCAAACAGCGACGTCATCCGGCTGCGGAATTTCTGTCCCAGCTCGGCGCCCTGGGCCGGATTCTGCTGGAAGAATTTCATCGAATCCTGGCCATGCTCCAGCAGGTGCGAATAGCGGCGCAGCACCTCCTGCCGGGTGGCGTGCGTCCGCGGCTGCGACTTCCCCCACTCGAGCAGGCCGTCGATGCTGTTGAGGTAGTCCTCGACCGTGCTCTGCACGATCTCTTCCTTGGTCTTGAAGTGGTAATACAGCGCCGCCTTCGTGACCCCGAGTTGCTCGGCGATCTCGCGTAGGGACGTCTTCTCGTACCCCTGGCTCACGAAAAGCTCGAGCGCGACCCGTTGGATGCGCGATCGAGTGTCCGATCGGCTGTGGTGCTGCTCTGACATCGCTTTGCTTCTTTCCAGGATCTACTTGACGGCCGGCTAGTAAGTACCTTACCGTACGGCTAGTCAGTTAGCTAGCCGGTCGGCTAGTCAGTACGTATTCAGGCTAGATGGGGAGAGTACCGATGTCCAAGTTCCGGAGAGGGTCCAGCGCGGTCCAGCCGACCGCCGGGGCCGGTGGCCTGCCGCGGGAGGTGCTGCTGGTCCTACCAGGCCTGCTGCTCGCGATGCTGGTCGCGATGCTCGACAACATGATCGTCGGCCCGGCAATGCCGCGGATCGTCGGCGATCTCGGTGGCGCCAGCCACCTCGCCTGGGTGGTGACGGCGTACACGCTGGCCACCACCGTGTCCACACCGCTCTACGGAAAGCTCGGCGACCTCTACGGTCGCAAGCGGCTGTTCATGACGGCGATCGTGATCTTCCTGGTCGGCTCGGCGTTGTCCGGCCTGGCGCAGAGCATGATCGAGCTGATCGCGTTCCGCGGCCTGCAGGGGATCGGCGCCGGCGGCCTGATCGTCGGCGTGATGGCGATCATCGGCGAAATGGTGCCGCCCCGCGAGCGGGGTCGGATCCAGGGCTACATGTCCGCGGTCATGGCGGTGGCGATGATCGGCGGTCCGCTGGTCGGCGGGTTCCTCACCGACCACCTGTCCTGGCGCTGGTCGTTCTACGTCAACATCCCGCTCGGCGCCATCACCCTGCTGGTGATCGGCTCCACGCTGCACCTGCCCCGGCACAAGATCAGCCACCGGATCGACTACTTCGGCGCGGCGTTGCTGACCGCGGCCGCCAGCTCGCTGGTCCTGCTCGCCACCTGGGGCGGCACGCAGTACGCCTGGGCCTCGGCCCAGATCATCGGCCTCGGCATCCTCGGAGTCGTCGCCACCGTCGCCTTCATCGCGGTGGAGCTGCGGGTGGACGAGCCGATCCTGCCGATGCACGTCTTCCGCAACCGCAACTTCAGCCTGGCCAGCAGCCTGCAGTTCCTGGTCGGCTTCGGAATGTTCGGCGGCATGATGTTCCTGCCGTTCTATCAGCAGATCGTGCAGGGCGCGTCGGCGACGAACTCCGGCCTGCTGCTGCTCCCGCTGCTGCTCGGCATGCTGGTGACCAGCCTGATCTCCGGTCAGATCATGACCCGCACCGGCCGTTACAAGGCGATTCCGATCGTCGGCGGCGCCGCGTTGGCGATGGGGCTCTTCCTGCTCTCGGTGCTGACGGTGGACACCACCCGCGTGGTCAGCTCGCTCTACATGGTTGTCGTCGGTATCGGCCTGGGCTGCCTGATGAACGTCACCATGACGGTGGCGCAGAACAGCGTCGAGTTGAAGGACATCGGCGTCGCCAGCAGCACCTCGACGTTCTTCCGTACGATCGGCGGTTCGTTCGGGGTGTCCATCTTCGGCGCCATCTTCACCAGCCAGCTCACACACGGCCTGTCCGGTGGAGCGTCCGGTCTGGCCAAGGCCGGCACGAACATCGACCCGAGTGTGCTGGACAAGCTGCCCACCGCGGCGCTCTCGCTCTACCAGCACGCGGTCACGCACGCGACCACCACGGTCTTCACCGCGGCGATCGCCTTCGGGGCGGCAGCCTTCCTCCTGGCCATGTTCGTCAAGGAGGTCCCGCTGCGCGGCAGCGCTCCGACCGTGGTGCAGGAAAGCGCCCCGGAAGAGTTGGCATTGGTCGACTGATCGTTCTCTCCCCGTCCTGAATGACGCCCGGGCGTGGCCGTTTCCAGCGGCCGCGCCCGGGCGTTTCACGTTGCGTACCAGGGATAGCATTCGCTGCACGGGGATTGTTCGCCAGTTGCAGAGTCCGTAGCCGACCGATCGAGAGGGCATCGGAAAGACATGGCTGACCAACCCAATATCATTCTGATCTGCGTTGACCAATGGCGCGGCGACTGCTTTTCCGGAGCCGGCCACCCGGTGGTCATGACCCCGTACCTCGACGGCTGGATGTCGACGGGCACCCGATTCCGGCGGGCCTACTCGGCCACCCCGACCTGCGTTCCGGCCCGGGCGGCGCTGTTCACCGGTCTCAGCCAGGAGCATCACGGTCGGATCGGCTACCAGGACGGCGTGTCATGGGACTACCCGGTCACGATGGCGGGCGAGCTGACCCGGGCCGGGTACGCGACCCAGGCGGTCGGCAAGATGCATGTCTATCCCGAGCGGCATCGGATGGGATTCGACAATGTCGCATTGCACGACGGATATATGCATTTCGCGCGGCGGCACCATTCCGACCCGGCCGAGGTCGACGACTATATGCCGTGGCTGCGGGAAAAGATGGGATACGACGCGGATTACGTCGACCACGGGCTGAACTGCAATTCGATAGTCGCGCGGCCCTGGGACAAGCCGGAATACGTACATCCGTCGACCTGGGTGATGACCCGGTCGATTCAATTTCTGCGTGAGCGCGATGTCGACCGGCCGTTCTTTCTCTACGCCTCGTTCCACCGCCCACATCCGCCGTACGACCCGCCGGCCTGGGCGTTCGAGCAGTATCTGTACGAGTCGATGCCGGAGCCGCCGGTCGGCGACTGGACCGAATTGTGGCAGGAATTCGAGAATTCCGTCTCTCCGGAGTCGCAGGTGGCGCAGTACGATCCGCGGTTACTGCAGCGGGCCCGAGCCGGTTACTACGGCCACATGTCGCATATCGATCAGCAGGTCGAGCGGCTGATCGAGGAGTTGCAGGCTCAGGGGCTGCGGAACGACACCGTCATCTGTTTCATCTCCGACCACGGCGAGCTGATGGGCGACCACCATCTCTTCCGGAAATCGCTGCCGTACGAGGGATCGGCGAACGTGCCGTTCATCATTGCCGGACCGGGAATTCCGGCCGGGGTGCGCGACGACGTGGTCGAATTGCGGGACGTCTTCCCGACGCTGCTGGATGTGGCCGGTGTCGCCGCACCGGCGTCGCTGGACGGTCGCAGCGTGCTGCCATTGACCCGGGGCGAATCAGTGCTCTGGCGGGAATGGCTGCACGGTGAGCACACCGCTTTCGGCCAGTCGATCCAGTGGCTGACCGATGGGGTCGAGAAATACATCTGGTGCTCGGGATCGGGGGTCGAGCAGTTCTTCGACCTGGCGGCCGATCCCCAGGAATTGCGCGACCTCGGCCGGGATCCGGCGGCCGCGGACCGGGTGACCGGCTGGCGGGGTCGGCTGATCGAGACACTGGCCGACCGGCCGGAGGGGTTCGTCGCGGACGGTCAGTTGGTGGCCGGGCGACCGGTCTCGGCCCTTCTCGGTTGAGAGGGAGATCGATGCGTCAGGCGGTCGTCGTCGGAGCCGGAATCAGCGGGCTGGCAGCCGCACTCGCGCTGCACCGCACCGGCTGGGCGGTGACAGTGCTGGAGCGGGCGCCGGAGCTCGGCGCGGTCGGCGCCGGACTCACGCTGTGGCCGAACGCGATGCGGGCGCTGGACGTATTGAAGCTGGGCGATGCGGTGCGCGACCGATCGGTGCGCATTGGCGAGAGCGGCGGGCTGCGCGACCCCGGCGGACGGCTGGTGGTGCGGACCGCTGGGATCACGGAGCAGGTGATGACCGACCTGCGGGCGTTGCACCGGGCCGACCTGCACGCGGTGCTGGTCGATGCGCTGCCGGCTGGACTGGTGCGGACCGGATGCCGGGTCGACTCGGTAGGTACCGACGTCGTGCTCGCCGATGGGGAACGGGTCACCGCGGATCTCATTGTCGGCGCTGACGGGGTGGACAGCGCGGTGCGCCGGGCGTTCTGGCCCGACCGGCCCCGGTACCGCGGCTATACGGCGTGGCGCGGTGTGACTCCGCCCGGCGCGGTGCGGATCGACGGTGGGGTCGGTGAAACATGGGGGCGCGGCACCCGGTTCGGCATCGTCGGTCTGAACGGGGATCGGACCTACTGGTTTGCCGTGGCGAACGCGGAGCCGGGCGTCCGGTACGACGACGAGTGGGCCGAGGTCCGGCGGCGGTTCGGCTCCTGGCACGCCCCGATCCCGGCGCTGCTGGAGGCCACGCCACGCCAGGACGTGCTGCACCACGACATCGTGGATCTCCCGCCCCTGAAGTCCTATGTGGATGGTCGGGTGGTGCTGCTCGGCGATGCGGCGCATGCCATGACGCCCGACGTCGGACAGGGTGGCTGCCAGGCGCTGGAGGATGCGGTGGTGCTGGCGGCCCGGGTCACCGCCGGTGACTCAGCCGCGGGACTGGACGCGGGATTGGCCCGGTACGACGCGGAGCGGCGGCCGCGGACCCAGTCGATCGCCCGGCTGGCGCGCCGGATCGGCCGGTTCGCCCAGGCCGACAATGCGCTGCTCGTACCGCTGCGGACCCAATTGCTCCGGCTGGCCCCGCCCCGCGCCGCGGAGCGAACCCTGGACCGCATCACCCGCTGGGTGCCGCCGCCGCTCGACTGACCATGCGCTGGGTAATTCCCGCCCGCCTGTCGGACCCGCCGGATAGGGTCGATCCCGACTCGCACCGACGCGACCGTACGGAGGGCATTGCGCACGATGACTGGGCCTGAGATTGATCCGGCTTTCCTGGCGCTTCCACTGCGCCGACTCGCCGATGCCGCGCTGGACCGGGCCCGTCGGCTCGGAGTCCAGCACGCCGACTTCCGCCTCGAACGGATCCGCGACCAGGACATCGCGCTGCGCGATGCGGCACTGCAGACCTCCCGGTCCAGCGAGCAGGTCGGCTTCGCCGTCCGGGTCGTGCACGAGGGCACCTGGGGATTCGCCGCCGGCGTCGACCTGACCCCGGAGGCCGCGGCCCGCGTCGCCGAGCAGGCGGTCGACGTGGCCAAGGTCAGCGCGGCCATCAACTCCGAGCGGATCGAGCTGGCCGAGGAGCCGGTGTACGCCGACGTCACCTGGATCTCGGCCTACGACCTCAACCCGTTCGAGGTGCCGGACACCGACAAGATCGGCCTGCTGGCCGAGTGGTCCGAGCGGCTCGGCGCCGCCGACGGGGTCGACCATGTCGAGGCGTCGGTCGGTTGCGTGCTGGAGAACAAGTTCTACGCCGACCTGGCCGGCACCATCACCACCCAGCAGCGGGTCCGACTGCATCCCAGTCTCACTGCAGTCGCGGTCGATCCGGCGGCGGGCAGCTTCGAGACGATGCGCACCCTCGCTCCGCCGACCGGCCGCGGCTGGGAATACCTCACCGGCACCAGCTGGGACTGGAACTCCGAGCTGGCAGAGCTTCCGGAGCTGCTGGCCGAGCGGACCAAGGCACCGTCGGTGCAGGCCGGCTCGTACGACCTGGTGGTCGACCCGTCCAACCTCTGGCTGACCATCCACGAATCGATCGGGCACGCCACCGAGCTCGACCGGGCGCTGGGCTACGAGGCGGCCTACGCGGGCACCTCGTTCGCCACCTACGACAAGCTCGGGACGCTGCGCTACGGCTCCGACGTCCTGAACGTCACCGGTGACCGGGTCGCCGAGCATGGCCTGGCCACCGTCGGGTACGACGACGAGGGTGTCGCCGGCCAGCAGTGGGACCTGATCCGCAACGGCACCCTGGTCGGCTATCAGCTCGACCGCCGGATGGCCAAACTCAAAGGGCTCGGCCGGTCCAACGGTTGCGCGTTCGCCGACTCGCCGGGCCACATCCCGGTGCAGCGGATGGCCAACGTCTCCATCGCGCCCGACCCGGACGGCCCGTCCACCGCGGAGCTGATCTCCCGGGTCGACCGCGGCATCTACGTCGTCGGCGACAAGTCGTGGTCGATCGACATGCAGCGGTACAACTTCCAGTTCACCGGCCAGCGGTTCTACAAGATTGAGAACGGCGTGCTCGCCGGTCAGCTGCGCGACGTCGCCTACCAGGCCACCACCACCGACTTCTGGGGGTCGACGGAGGCGGTCGGCGGGCCGCAGACGTACGTCCTCGGCGGCGCGTTCAACTGTGGCAAGGCGCAGCCGGGCCAGGTCGCCGCGGTCAGCCACGGGTGCCCGGCGACCCTGTTCCGCGGCGTCAACATTCTCAACACCGTCTCGGAGGCCGGCAAGTGAGTCCACAGGAGATCGTCGAGCGGGTGCTGGCCCTGTCCAAGGGCGACGGCTGCATCGTCATCACCACCGAGCGCAGCGAGGCCAACCTGCGGTGGGCCAACAACACCCTCACCACCAATGGGCAGATGCGCTCCCGGGCGCTGACCGTGATCAGCATCGTGAACGGCACGGCCGGCACCGCCTCCGGCGTCATCCAGCGCAGCTCGGTGAGCGACGACGAGCTGGAGCCACTGGTCCGCGCGGCCGAGCAGGCCGCGCACGACGCTGGTCCGGCCGACGACGTCGCACCGCTGGTCGAGCCGGGGTCTTCCGGGGCGGGGGCGTCCGACTGGGACTCCGGTCCGGAGGAGACCTCGGTACGGGTGTTCGGCGACTTCGCGCCCGCGCTCGGCGATGCATTCGGTCGGGCCGGGTCGGCTGAGCAGCTGCTGTTCGGCTTCGCCGAGCATTCGGTGGACACGGTGTACCTGGGCTCCTCGACCGGGCTACGGTTGCGGCACGTGAAACCGACCGGGAAGTTCGAGCTCAACGGCAAGTCGAGCGACCTCAGCCGCTCGGCCTGGACCGGTGCCGCCACCGCCGATTTCACCGACATCGACGTCCCGGCGTACAGCAGCGAGATCGACCGGCGGCTGGGCTGGGCGCAGCGCAAGGTCGACCTGCCCGCCGGACGGTACGAGACGCTGCTGCCGCCGGCCGCCGTGGCCGACCTGCTGATCTACATGTACTTCACCTGCGCGGCGCGGGACACCGACCAGGGTCAGACCGTCTTCTCCAAGCCCGGCGGTGGCAACCGGATCGGCGAGCGGCTGGCCAACGTACCGGTGACGCTGCGCAGCGATCCGGGAGCTGCCGGCCTGGCCACCACACCGTTCGTGACGACCAGTTCCTCCGACAGCCTCTTCTCCGTCTTCGACAACGGGGCGTCAACCGGCCCGACCGACTGGATCCATGAGGGAGTGCTCAACGCGTTGCCGGGGACCCGCGCCTGGGCCGAGCGCAGTGGCGGCACCGCCACTCCGCTGATCGACAACCTCATCCTGGATGGGCCGGCCGGTGGACGGTCGCTCGAGGAGATGGTGGCCTCGACCGAGCGCGGGTTGCTGCTGACCTGCCTGTGGTACATCCGGCCGGTCGACCCGCAGACCCTGCTGTTGACCGGGCTGACCCGCGACGGCGTGTATCTGGTCGAGGGCGGCGAGGTCACCGGTGCGGTCAACAACTTCCGGTTCAACGAGAGTCCGGTGGGTCTGCTCGGCCGGCTCGCCGAGGTCGGCTCGACCAGCATCACGTTGCCGCGGGAGTGGAACGACTTCTTCACCCGGGCCGCGATGCCCACGCTGCGCATCGGCGACTTCAACATGTCGACGGTGAGCCAGGCCTCCTAGCGTCGAGCGTGTCACTGGGTTGAGCCGACGAGGGCGGTGGGCCATTTTTGTGGCTTGCGTTCTGGTGGTCGCGTGAGCGGGGCTGAAAGACTGCTGAGGCGGGTGATCAGCTCGTTTGTCCACTTGTGTCGCTAATACCGGAGGCAAATCCATGACTAGCCCAGCCGTACCCATCCGCCGCGGGTTGGTGCTCGCCGACCTGGTGCCCGGGGCAGTGAGCCGGGACGTGACGCTGGTCGCCGGCTCGGCCGCGTTCACCGGGCTGATGGCGCAGCTGTCCTTCCCGATCCCCGGCACGCCGGTGCCGGTGACCGGCCAGACCTTCGCCGCGCTGCTGGTCGGTGCCGCACTCGGGCCGTGGCGGGCGATGGCCGGGCTGGCTCTCTATCTGGTCGCCGGGATGGCCGGCGTTCCGTGGTACGCCGGGCACGCCAGTGGGGCAGGCGGACCGTCCTTCGGCTACATCCTGGGCTTCGTGCTCGCCGCCGGCGTCGTCGGTTGGCTGGCCAGGCACGGCGGCGACCGCACCCCGGTACGCACCATCGCCACCATGGTGCTCGGCACGTTCCTCATCTATGCGGTTGGTGTGCCGTGGCTGGCAGCCGACCTGCACGTCAGCCTCGCGCAGGGGATCACCCTCGGCGCCCGACCGTTCCTCGGCGGTGACGCGCTCAAGATCGTGGTCGCCGCCGGTCTGCTGCCCGGGTGCTGGGCGCTCGGCCGCAAGCTCGGCCTCACCGACCGCAGCTCCGACTGAACTCCGACTGCCGCCGCTTCTGCCGGCGGGGCGCTACCGCGCCTCGCCGGCGACGGCCGGTGCCAGCGGGTCGCTGCCGCCGCCGTCCCCGACGGTCTCCCGGGCCAGGAAGTCCTCGACCTGGAAGATCTGGTCGCCGGCCCGTTTCGTGACGGTGAGCAGGGTGGCCATCGAGGCGTTCTCCTCCACCTGTTCCTTGAGGAACCAGAGGATGAACTGCTCGCCGATCGCGTCGCCCTCCTCCCGCGCCACCTGGAAAAGTCGCTCGATCTGCTCGGTGACCCGCTGCTCCTGCGCCACCGCCAACTCGACCGGTTCGTGCGGGTGCGTGAAGTCGTTCTGCACGGCGTCGACGCCTGGGATCTGCACCGGAACGCCGCGATCCAGCAGGTATTTGACCACCATCATCGCGTGCTTGCGTTCCTCGAGCGCCTGCGCATAGAAATGCTTCGCCAGCTGCGGCAGGTCGCGCGAGTCGAACCAGACTGCCAGCGCGACGTATTGCTGATGTGCGGTGAACTCGTGCCGGACCTGCTCGTGCAGCAGCCCGACGAACTTGCGATCGGCGTACGGACCTGAGGTGATAGCCATGCCGCAGGCTAGCACCCGGTAGTCCGGATTCGCCGGATCGCTTATCTGGCAGGCGTTTCCGGAACGGCCCGTCGGGCAAGTCGGACCGAAGTTAACGCCGTGTGATCGAAGCGACAGTCCTACCGGCTGGTAGCGCGCTACCCTCGTTCGATCCCGACCCCTCCGTGTGGGTCCACTGTTTCCCGGGGGTCACTCCGGTGCGGATCGTCATGCGTACGGGTCGGAAATACCGGTCAGCGTCGACCATATGAGGAGCTTCAGGCACCATGACTGTTTCCACTGTCCGCGGGCTGGATACGGCACCCACGAGCGACATCAGATTGCTCGACTGGGTGCGCGAGGTCGCCGAGCTCACCGATCCCGACGAGGTCGTCTGGTGTAACGGCTCGGTCGACGAGTGGGCCCGTCTGACGGACCAGCTGGTGGCCGCCGGAACATTTACCCGACTCAATGCCGCAAAGAAGTCGAATTCTTTCCGCTGCGTCTCCGACCCGGACGATGTCGCCCGGGTCGAGGACCGCACGTTCATCTGCTCCAAGGACCCCGGCGATGTCGGGCCGACCAACAACTGGGCCGATCCGCAGGAGATGAAAGAGACGCTTACCGGGTTCTTCCATGGCTCCATGCGCGGGCGCACGATGTACGTGATTCCCTTCTGTATGGGACCTTTGGGCTCGGCCAGCTCCAAGCTCGGGGTGGAGATCACCGATTCGGCGTATGTCGCGGCGTCGATGCGGATCATGACCCGAATGGGCGCCGAGGCGCTGCAGATGATCGACGAGGGCGCGGACTGGGTGCCCTGCCTGCATTCCGTCGGAGCGCCGCTGGAGCCCGATCAGGAAGACGTCGCCTGGCCGTGCAATTCGACGAAATACATCGTGCATTTCCCCGAGAAGCGGGCGATCTGGTCCTATGGCTCGGGATATGGCGGCAACGCGCTTTTGGGAAAGAAATGCTACGCCCTGCGCATCGCGTCGGTGATGGCCCGGGACGAGGGCTGGCTGGCCGAGCACATGCTGATCCTCAAGCTCACCAACCCGGCCGGTGTGGTGCGCTATATAGCCGGCGCCTTCCCGTCGGCGTGCGGAAAGACCAACCTGGCGATGCTGCAGCCGACCATTCCGGGCTGGCAGGTTGAGACACTGGGTGACGACATCGCCTGGATGCGATTCGGCGCGGACGGCCGGCTTTACGCGGTCAATCCGGAGTACGGCTTTTTCGGGGTCGCGCCCGGCACCGGTTACGGCACCAACGCCAATGCCATGCGGACGATCGAGCGCGGAAACTCGATTTTCACGAATGTTGCGCTCACCGATGACGGCGACGTCTGGTGGGAGGGCATGACGAAACCGGCTCCGGCGCACCTGATTTCCTGGAAGAACAAGGACTGGACGCCCGCGGCCGCGAAGCCGTCGTCCCATCCGAACAGCCGGTTCTGCACACCGGCCGGGCAGTGCCCGATCATCGCCCCGGAGTGGGAGGACCCGGCCGGTGTCCCGATTTCGGCGATCTTCTTCGGCGGTCGGCGTGCGTCCACCGTACCGCTGGTGACTGAGGCGCGGGACTGGCAGCACGGGGTGTTCCTCGGTGCGACGCTGTCGTCGGAGACCACGGCGGCGGCGACCGGCGCGGTCGGTGTGCTGCGCCGCGATCCGTTCGCCATGCGACCGTTCCTCGGCTATCACGGCGGCGACTATTTCCAGCACTGGCTGGATATCGGCGCCCGCACCGAGCCGGCGAAGCTGCCCCGGATCTTCTACGTCAACTGGTTCCGTAAGGACGACGAGGGCCACTATCTGTGGCCCGGATTCGGCGAGAACTCGCGGGTCCTGGAATGGGCGTTGGGGCGACTCGACGGCTCCACCGCGGCAGTGCCGACCGCGATCGGCAACGTTCCCGCACCCGGTTCGTTGAACACCGACGGCCTCGAACTGTCCGAAGAGGACATTGCCGCCGCGTTGCGAGTGGACGCCGCGGAGTGGCGCGCCGAACTGCCGCTGATCGGTGAATGGCTGGACACCTTCGGTGATCGACTTCCGGCCGTTCTGCGAGCCGAATTGGCGGCTCTGGGGGAGCGCATCGACGTGTGATCGGGGGCACATTGGGGGCCGGGAACCTTTTTCGGCGGAGGTCCACCTAACCGACCGCCCACCCCCCAGTACGGTGCTCGCACCGCTACGATTCCCAAGGAGAAAACGATGCGTGCCACTGTCGCCCGCCGGACCATTGCCGGCGCCGCTGTCGCCCTCGCGCTCACTCTGAGCGCAGGTGCCTGCGGAGGAGGCGTTGACAAGGACAAGCTCGTCACGAAACTCAAGACCGACGCCGATTTCAAGTCGCTGCCCGACAGCCAGGTCAAGTGCATTGCCGATGTCGCGGTCAAGTACGGCGACAAGAGCAAGATCAATGACTACATCAATGGCAAGCGGAACACCGACGACGGCATCGGTTCCATGAGCAGCAAGGACGAGAAGAAGGCCGAGGCCGCAGCTAAGAAGTGCGTCCAGAAGTAGGCCGATAGAGAAAGTACGACAGGGGCGCCCGATTCCGGACGCCCCTGTCGTATGCCGTTCTCAGGGTGTGTCCACTTTTCCCGCCATCATTTCCGGCTGCGCCTCCAGCGCCGGCGCCTGCGGTACGCCGGTTCGGTGCGTCGACACGCTGCTGAGCGGGCCGTCTGTGCAGCCGGGCCCGGTCGGCGTCGTCCAGCCGGTCGTGGCGGTCCGGTGGCACGTTCAGCAGCAACCCGGCACCGAGCCCGACCGAGCGGTAGTGGATCGCCAGCAGGTGTTCAAGACTCTTCAAGGTCTGCTCGTCGTCGGGCTGCCAGAACCAGTGCCGCCGGATAGGAACGTCGCATTCCGGCGGAAGGTACTCGCCATCCACTTCGTACCAGCACGGATCGGCCGCGAGCCCGTCCTCATTGCCGACCCAGCGGATCGTCGGGCGACCCATGTTGAAGACCATCGCGCCGGGCGGGTGCTCGTCGATGACCCGCGTGATGCCGTCCCAGTCGTAGCGGCGGCCCCCGGAGCCGGCGCCGTCGAACCAGATCTCGAACAATGGGCCGTACCGGGTGCAGAGCTCGGTCAGCTGGCATTGGTAGAACTCGTCGTACGCGGCCGGATCGGCGTAGCAGGGGGCATTCCGGTCCCATGGCGAGAGATAGAGGCCAAGGCCAATCCCGGCGTCGCGGCAGGCCTGGGCCGTCCGTTCCACGACATCACCGCGCCAGGGCGAGGACTTCACCGAGTATTCGGTCGTGTCCGTCGGCCAGAGGCAGAACCCATCGTGATGCTTGGCGGTGAGTACGAGATAACGCGCACCCGCGGCGGCGGCGGCGGTGGCCCAATCGCCGGCGTCGAGTTCGGTCGGGTTGAACGCCTTCGGATCCAGGGTCCCGTCGCTCCATTCTTTTCCGTAGAACGTATTGATGCCGAAATGACAGAAGATGCCGAAACCCGCTTGCTGCCAGGCGAGCTGACCGGGGGTGGGAGTCGCGACCATGCCGCCAGCATCCCATGAAACGAAGTCTTCGCCATTTCTCACGCGTGCCTCAGTCTGCACTCAGACTGCGGCCGCATTCTCAAAGACATGACTGAGCACCCAGACAACGGTCCGATGTGGAACCCGCCGCAGTACCGGCCGTACCCGGAGGAGGGCGGGCCGGCGGCTGGTGTGCCAACGGGTTCGCCGCCGGCTTTCGGTGCGCCCCAAGGGATGCAGCCTCCGCCGGCGACCCCTCCCGTACCGACGGCGGTGTCCGAGCCGGCCGTCCCGCCGCACCGCCGGAAGACGGCTGCGGTCGCCGCGGTGGCGCTTGTCGCGGCACTCGTCGGCGGCACCGGTGGCGTACTCATCGGGCACGGCATGGTAAGCGGCTCGACCACCGCGGCGGTGACCACGGGCACGACAACTGAGCAGGCATCGGCGAAGCTCAGCTCGGGCACGATCAGCGCCATTGCGGCGAACGTGCTGCCGAGCGTTGTTGAGGTCAAGGTGACGACGTCCAGTGGCGAGAGCATCGGCTCGGGCGTGATTCTCAGCTCGACCGGGGAGATTCTGACCAACAACCACGTCGTCTCCGACGCGAGCGATGGCACGTTGTCGGTGACGTTCAGCAACGGCAAGACGGCCGCCGCGACCGTGGTGGGCACCAGCCCGAGCAGCGATCTCGCGGTCATCAAAGCGACCGGTGTCAGCGGTCTCACCCCGGCGGTCCTGGGTGACTCCTCGACCGTGAAGGTCGGGGACGGAGTGGTGGCCATCGGTGCACCCGAGGGGCTGCAGAACACCGTCACCTCAGGCATCGTCAGCTACCTCAACCGGAAAGTGACCGTGCAGAGCGACTCGTCTGGGTCTGGGTCGGATCCGTGGGGCAACGACAGCTCGTTCTCCGACTCGAGCGGCACGGTGAGCTACAACGCGATCCAGACCGACGCGGCGATCAACCCGGGCAACTCCGGTGGCCCGCTCATCAACGCCGCCGGGCAGGTGATCGCGGTCAACTCGGCGATGTATTCGCCGACGTCGAGTCAGTCCAGTCAGGGTGGGAGCGTCGGACTCGGGTTCGCGATCCCGATCAACAAGGCGAAGTCCATCATCAGCCAGTTGGAGGCCGGCCAGTCGAGCTGACCGCCGCCGACGCAGAACCGAACCGTCCGGCACGTGCACACCCCGTGTCGGGCGGTTCGCCGTGTGCCGTAAGGCTTAGGGCCCAGCCTAGGATCGCAGCCTAGGATCATGGCATGACACCAACGCTGACGCCGGACGAGTTGGCCTCGACGGCCCCGGAACGGCCCGCCCTTGAGGCATTTCTCGAGCAGTACCGAGGCATTGTGGTCCGGAAGGCGGCCGGGTTGTCGGACGCCGATGCCGGGCGGCGGTTGGTGGGTTCGGTGACCACGGTCGGCGGGTTGGTGAAACACCTGCGGCAGGTGGAATTCGACTGGTTCCACACCGTGCTGGCACAGCGGCCGGAATCCGAGCTTCCGCTGGCGCCGTTGCCCGATGATCCGCCCGATGTCGAATTCCTGATGGCGCCGGGCGACACGCTCGCCGGCCTCTTGGCCGATTACGAGACGGCCTGTGCACATTCCCGCCGAATAGCAGCGGAATTCTCGCTCGACGAGACGGTGCCGCACCGGCGCCTGGGTCGGGTATCGCTGCGGTGGATCTACATTCACCTGATCGAAGAGACTTCCCGGCACGCGGGTCATATCGACATACTCCGCGAACTCATTGATGGACGGACTGGATTTGACGATCTCGATTAGGGTTTGCTGCGGTTAGCCGCTTCGGGCGCACTGATTGCTAATTGCCGGTCCGTCAACGTCCGCAATCCGTACGCGTAACGCCTGCAGGACGCAATTGCTGTCCCTTTGCGCGCTCACACCGCACTCGCCTTCCGTGCTGCGCGGTCCGTTCCCAACCGTCGGCACCTGCTCCTGCTCCGCGTCCTAACTTCATCCTCGCCGCTCGGTGTATGCCGCGCACTCGGCACTCGGCACTCTGGCACTCCCGGCGCGCTCCGGCGACCTCGCCGCTCCCGGCGATCGGTGCCTGTCGACTGCGCGACGTGGCCCGCTCTCCGACGCATTCGTCCGGTTCGCGCTCTTGCGGTTTGCAAGGCGCCCTATCCGCTATCGCAAGCTCCAGCACACCACTGCCTCGCTGCGGTGAGCCCCGTTCTTCCCCGGGCCCAACTCCGGTCCACTCCGGCACTGACTCCGCTGTGTCCACCTCCAACCCTGACCCGCCTGCGGCTCTGATCCGGTTCCCTAACTCCGGTCCGCTCCGGCCCTGACCCCGCGTTCCGTCCAACCTGCCGCGTCTCCGACCCCGTTGCCCGAGTTCTAACCCCGACCCCGCTTCCGCGCTGGCGCCGCATCTCCCAGACCCAGCCCATTGCGGCCAACTCCAACCCGGCCCCGCTTCGGCCGTGATTTAGCGAGGGCTTGCAGTCGTTACCTGTGATGTCTCAGGACATGGTTGACAGTTTTGTATCAGGACTTCGGTGACGGTTGGTGTGTCAGGACTTCGGTGACGGTTTCGGGTTTTTGGGGCGTGGGCCGCGGGGTCGGCCGTTGCCGACGTAGGTGATGC
>DATAVB010000167.1:0-4902 GCA_036267955.1 Mycobacteriales bacterium
AACCGCCGACCGCTCCACGCTTGACTGCTCAGGCGGCAACGGAAATGCGCGAGCTGCCAGTGCGGTCGGACTGCTAAGGTCGCGCGCCGTGACGGAGGAAAATCCGCAGTTCGCCCGGGTCACCCGGTTGGTTCCGGCCCGACTGGTCGCCCGGCTCGCTGAGGAGACCGGTGTACGACTGGAGCTCGAAGGCCGTCCTGGCGGAGGGCAGGTCGGCGCCGCGTACGTGCGCTCGCCTGACGGCCACCGATCGGTACTGACCTAGGCAGCACGTCATGTTCGCTGCACTGGCACCTTATGGGATACGAGCGGTGATGACCCAGGCGCGGGAGTTGAACCAGACGCCGTCGTCCCGCAGGTGCGCCGTCAACGCGGCGCGCAGACGCTCAACCGCGCGCGTCGCGGCGGGCGGCGGCAAACTCTTCAGGATTTTGCTGGTGCTCGTGAATCCGCGGACCCAGTCGAGGGCGGCGGCGACGTCCGGCCCGTAATAGACCGGTTCGTGGATGTCGGCGAAGGCGATGTCGGCGAATCCGGCAACCTGCAGAATGTCCTGCACGAGCGGCGGGTCGGCGAGCGAAAACGCGTCCGGTCCCCCGGGTCTTTCCATTGTTTCGAGGGATTGGTGAATGGCGACGTCCCATTCGTTGCGCTCGCGGGGCTGCCACACCAGCATTACCAGGCGCCCGGCCGGGCGCAGCGCCCGGCCGATGTTGGCGAACGCGGCGACCGGGTTCTGGACGAACATCGTGCCGAACCTGCTCATCACGAGGTCGAAACGCCTTGGCGCAAAGCGGTGGACCTGTGCGTCGGCCTGCTCGAAAGTGACGTTGTTGAGTCCTTCCGCGCGGGCCCGGTCTCGGGCGCGCTCAAGCGCGGCCACCGAAACGTCGACCCCGAGCGCGCGCCCCGCCCAGGCCGTACGTCCGGCCTGTCGGGTCGTCTGCCCGGCCCCACCGCCGATGTCGAGGACGTGGTCGTCAGGCTGGACGCCGCAGGCTCGGCGCAGGACCTCGTTGTACCGCCGCAGTTCGGCGTCGTAGTCGGTGGGGCCCTGATCGCCTACGACGTCACGCATCGCGGTCCCCTCAGCAGTAACCTGTCCGAATGTCAGAGGTAGAGTGCCGCGGTCAGCGTCAGCCCCGCAACCGCGAGCACCCACGTGTAGGGCAGGGTCCGGACCATCACCTTCTCCGGCCGGACGCCGGCGTATTCCGCACTCCACACCGTCTGCGTACTCGTCGGATCCGAAACGCCGAGCACCTCGTTGTAGGACGACATCAACCCCAGCACACCCATCGCCGGATAGACACCGCTCGCGATCAGCACACTGGCGATGCCCGCGCCCAGCCCGTAGATGTTGAACGGTCCGCGGTAGAGGCTCAACGGCGTCAGCAGACCGAATATCACGACGAACAGGACCGGGTTGTGCGGGCTGATCGCAGTGGTCACCGGTTTGAGCGCGCTCACCGCGCCCGGCAACTGCACCGCCGTTAGCAGCATGCCGATCGCGATGAAGAGTACGAGTGGCGGGGCGGCGACCTCGAATCCTTTGTAGAGCGACCGCAATGCGCGACGGGACATCTCCACCGGCCGGGTGGTCGTCACCAACGCGTACACCACGCCGACCAGCAATGACGGGATGATCGGCACGTCGAAGATGAGTGCGAGCACGATCGGGACGACCGGGGTCAACAGGGAATACCACGGGGCATCGCCACGACGGCGGGGCTGCCGGCCGCGGCGCGGCGCGATCTGCACGGCCCACGAGTGCTGGACCCCATGCCGCCGCGACTCGATCAGAATGAACGCGACCGCGCAGACGACGATGATCGGGAACATGTAGAGCTGGAAATGCCGGATCGTCGAGATCGGCAATTTCAATGCGGTAGAGAGATACTGCCACGAGGCCAGCTCGAACGGGATGCCTGCCGCCACGCCGAAAGCGATGGTGCCGGCGGCCGTCACCTGCGGTACGCCGACCGCGATCATGGCGGGGATTCCGATGATCCCGGCGAGCATTGCGGCTGGGGCTGAGCCGGTCACCGCGCCGCACAGGGTCGCGACAACGAACAGTCCCAGAGCGACGACATAAGGCCGATCACCGGCGAACTCGACGGTCTTGCGTACCAGCGTCGACGCAATTCCCGTCTCCCCCATCAACGAGCCGAGCCAGGCGCCCAACAGGATGGCGATCATCGTCTCCGCGAGCAGCGTCGAGCCTTTCTCCAACACTGTCGTGGTGACGCCGGTGCTGCCCATCAGCGGGGCACCGGCAAGCAATCCGATGACGAAAGCCATCAGGATCAGGGCAAAGCCGGTGGGAAGCTTCCGGGTCAGCATGAGAGCAACACCGATAACCATGACTGCGATGATCGGAATGGCCATCTCACACCCCTTTTCCACTGTGGACCAGCGGCGCCCGGCCGAAGTCCAGAAAGTCGGACGCTTCGGCGAGCGCAGCGGTGAGCAGTAACGGGCTCTTCGGCAGCCGGCACCGGACGCGCGCGTAGCTGTGCGCCGCCACCTCGTCGGCGCCGAGAACATGGCCGCGGAACACAACCGGCCCCAACCGGAACGCGACGTGACCGAGCCGCTTCTTCAGTACATCGCCGGGTGCGCCACTCAGCAGCCGATGCACGACCTCGTGGCACACGGCGGCGTCCCGGATACGACCAGCCGGAAACCAGGCCTGCCAATCCAGCAACTCGACCAGGGACTGGGCCAGCAGCATGGTGTCGTCGAAGATCCGAACGGTCGGCGGCCGGCTGGCATATTGCGCCAGTGTCAGGCGGGACGGCGTGACACCGCCGCCCGAATGCACCACCCGCAGACCGAATGCCGCCGCGAGCTCATCGATATCCGGATGTTCCCCCGGCCGGGCCAACTCGGCGCCGAACTCGGTGGCGATCGCGGACCATTGCCGCAGGACGTTCTCCGAGCGCGCTTCGTGCGTCGGAAGGGAGCCGATCAGAGCGGCGCCCAACTGCGTCTCGTCCTGGTCCAGCAGCGCCCCGCAGCGCTCGCGCAGTGTCGAACGATCGTCCGGGCCGAGCAGATCAAGGGGCTGGCCGGTCATTGCCGTACCTCAGTGACCGATATCAGCGGCTCATCCGGTGCGCGCGATTCGAGCTCGGTCCGGGCCAGGGCGATCAACTGGTCCTGTGCGGTGATGCCGGCCAGATTGACGATACGCGGACCGATGAGCAGTTGGATCGCCGGCAGTTGGGAGCCGCCGTCGCCGAAGTTGGTGTACGTGGTGACCAGTTGCTCGAGCATCGCCCCGGCCTCGCCCACCGTCGTCTGCGAGACGTGGGCATCCGGACTCTGCAATCGCACAATGCCTTCGCTGTCCACCACCCGGACGGGATGCCGCGGTTTGAGTAACCGGCCCAGCACTCCGGAATGCCGTGCCTCGGCACCGAAAACCGCGTAGTTCGGTGTCTGCGCGAGCAGCTCGGTCACCGCCGACGGGGTGTGCAGGCTCTCCGCCGCGAGCGCCTTCCGATCTACAGTGGACTCTTCGATCCGGTCCTTGGTACGCAGCTCGGTCGCGCCGGTGGCGATGGCCCGGACCGTGTTGGTCTGGGCATCGACGGATACATCCACCTCGACCGTCTCCGGTGCGGCGCCCTGCTCGATCACCGCGGCTTCCGCCTCAGCTCGCACCGCCAGCACGTCCTGTTGCGACGGGCTGGGGATGATCCGCTCAACCGATTCCCGGACCAGCGCCAGAGCCACCCCGATAGGACTGATCACCTCGTTGTGGTCGGCGATCTTGGCGTCCCAGTTGCCATCGGCACCCAGAAAGGGCGTCACTGACGCCGCTCCTCCACCGCCGCCGACCAACCGCAGCGACCGTCGGTCGAGCCGATAGTCGGCGGCCAATTCCTCGACAACCTTGCGGACGTGCGCGGTGCCCGTGGACAGCACCTCGCGGGCGGCCTCCTCCACACTCGTACCGAGAAACTCCGCCACCGGCACGAAGGCCAGCCGGGCCGCGGCCGGATCCGCGAACGCGTAGTCGCCAGCCGGTACCAGACCCAGCGCATTGGCCGCGCAGGTCATCGTCAGCGCATAGCGGCCACCGGATGCGTCGATCGCGAGATAGTCGTCCGGATCTTCCGCGATCGGCCGGATGGTGACCACCTGCGCGCCCGACAACGCCGCCGGATCGGCGAAACAGGCGTACTCCAGGCTGGCGATGTGCGCGCTGCGTGGGCCGACATCGACGATCTTCCCGTTTCGGCCGCGCACCATCGAGCCGCCACCCACGCCGACGGTACGCACGTCCAGTGAGGACAGATAGGTGTCGTGTCCGCCGATCTTGGCGTAACGCACCATCACCTTTCCCCGGCGGATGGCACTGATATCCGTCGAGGTGCCACCGGTCTCCAGGAAGATCCCCTCGCTGACCTTCTCTTTCATCAGAGCGCCCGCCACACCGGCGGCCGGCCCGGAAAGCACGGTGAGCAGCGGCCGCCGTCGCATCTCCTGCAGCGACATGACACCGCCGTCACAGCGCATCACCATCAGCGGTGCGGCGATTCCCGCGGTGGTGATGCTGCGCTCGACGAGATCCGCGGTGTCGAGCATCTTCGGCAGGATGCTGGCATTGACCACGGCCGTTCGCGCACGCTTCTTCAGCCCATAGAGCTTTGTTATCTCGTGCGTCGTCGTGGCGAGCATGTCCTCCTTGCGCGCCGCGTCGACAACGGCATCCTCCCCGGTGCCGTCGTCGACACTGAACGCCTGGACGCCCACCACGATGTCGGCACCGGCCGCGCGGACCGCGGTCACCGCTGCAGCGGCGTCAGCGGCCTCGACCGCCGACCGGACGTGGCCGTACCGGACCGGCAACTGCTTTCCTGGCGCCAGCTCGATCTTGCCGAGCGCACCGAG
>DATAVB010000168.1:0-10483 GCA_036267955.1 Mycobacteriales bacterium
ACCATCGCACATGGCCTGCTCACCCTGTCGCTCGGCCCGCGACTGGCTCGCGCTGTCTATCAGATCCGGGGCATGAAGATGGGCGTCAACTACGGCTACGACAAGATCCGCTTCCCTGCACCGGTTCCGGTGAACAGCAAGGTCCGGCTCGGCGCAACGCTGAGTTCGGTCCAAGAGGTGACCGGCGGCGTCCAGGTCGGCATCACGTTCGTGTGGGAGACCGCCGGGGTGCCGAAGCCCGCCTGTGTGGCAGAGATGTTGTTGCGGTACGCGCTGGATCAGTCGGCGGCCTGAAATGGGCGGGCTCTGGTCAGCCGTCGAACGCCGGGCCGAACTCTCGCCCGACGCGGAGATGCTGGTCGACGAACATGGCCGACGAATGAGCTTCGCCGGGTTCCGGGACAGGGCGGGGCGGCTGTCCTCGGCGCTGGCCCAGCGTGGAGTCGCCGAGGGCGTTGCGGTGACGTGGCAGTTGCCGACCGGCATCGACGCCCTGGTGCTCACCGCGGCGCTGGCCCGGCTCGGCGCGGTCCAGAATCCGGTCATCACCAGCCAGAGCGGCCGGCATGTGGAGTTCGTGTTGCGTCAGACCTCCGCCGCGCTGCTTGTCGCGCCTGAATCGACCCGTGCCGTTGCCGAGCGGGTGGGACTGGACCTGCTGGTCGCGAGTGGGCTGCCCGAGCGAGACGTACTCATCGCCGCGGCAGCGCCGAGCAAGGCGACGCGCTGGGTGTTCTACACGTCCGGCACGACCGCGGAACCCAAAGGTGCCCGGCACAGCGACGCATCCGTCCTGGCATCCGCGCGTGCGATGGGCGAACGGCTGCGTTGTACGTCGGCCGACCGGGTGGGCATGGTCTTTCCGGTCGCGCACATCGGCGGCTGTGGCACCTGGTTGGGCGCCAGTCTGCTCTACGGCTGTGCGTTGATCCTCGACTCGAGGTTCGAGGCGCGGCACAGTTCCGCAGTGCAACGCCGGGAACGGGTCACCCTGGCCGGCTCCGGTTCGGTGTTCACGCAGAGCTATCTGGCAGCACAGCGGCTCGCTCCATCGCAGCCGCTTTTTCCCGACGTACGGGCGTTCACCTGCGGTGGCGCCGGCCGTCCTGCCAACCTCCATGCCGAGGTGAAGCGGGAACTCGGTGGGGTCGGTGTGCTGTCGGGCTACGGCCTGACCGAGGCGCCGATCCTGGCCATGGCCTCGCCGGACGATCCGGACGAGGCCATGGCCGGCACGGAAGGCCGGGTCAGCGAGGGCGTCGACCTGCGCGTGGTCGCCGCCGACGGCACCCGGCTCGGACCGGGTGAGGTGGGTGAACTGCGGGTGAAGGGGCCGCAGGTGATGCAGGGCTATGTCGACGCTCGCCTCGACATGGACGCGTTCGACGCCGAGGGCTACCTGCGCACCGGCGACCTCGGGCGGTTGGACGAGCGCGGCTACCTGACGATCACCGGCCGGGCCAAGGACGTGATCATCCGCAAGGGCGAGACGATCAGCGCACGAACCATCGAGGAGGACCTGCTGCGCCATCCGGGCGTTGACGACGTAGCGGTGATCGCGGTACCGGATCCGGATCGTGGCGAACTGGCCTGCGCCGTGATCGTGCCGGTGCCTGGCCTGCCGGTTCCCACGCTCGCCGAGCTCGTCACCTACCTGTGCGGCGTTGGCTTGCCGGTTCGGCAGTGCCCGGAACAGTTGCGCGTCGTCGCGGCACTCCCCCGCACCTCGACCGGCAAGGTCCGCAAGGACGAACTGCGCGCCTTCGCGGCCGGACACGGATAGTGGTGCCGGCTCTTCTTCAGAAGTCCGAGCCGCCGTCGACGTTGACGTCGGCGCCGGTCATGTAGGTGTTGCGGCGCGAGGCGAGAAACGCGATGACCGGACCGATCTCGGCCGGATCACCGGCACGCCCCAACCACGCTGGATGTCCGAAGTCCTCGGCGATCACCCGCATGGCATCGCGCAGGTCGCCCGGATCGATCTCGCGTTCGGGCGGCAGCGCGGCCAGGTAGTCGCGCAGGCCCGCAGACAGGAACGAACCGGGCGAGACGGTGTTCACCAGGATGCCGTGCGGGGCAAGAGTGACCGCGAGGTTCTTGCTCAGACTGGTCAACGCGGACTTGGCTGCGGTGTACGCGACCAGCACCGGCGACTGACGGTGGGTGGAATGCGCTGACACGTTGACGATGCGTGCCCATTCGGCCGCCCGCAGCATCGGCAGTGCCACACGAACGCACCGAACGGCGCCCAGCACTCCGACGTCGAACGTGCCGGCCCACTCCCGCTCGTCGATGTCGGCGAAGCCACCGACGCCGATCCCCACCGGCCCGGTTGCGTTGACCAGCACGTTCAGCCCGCCCCAACGTCGACCGACCTCGGCCAGCGCGGCCACGACCTGGTCGGTGTCGGTGATGTCAGCCGGCAGAGCCAGTGTGTCCTTTGCGCCGAGGCTGCGCAGCGCGTCGACGGTTTCGTCGAGGTCACGTCGGGTTCTGGCCAGTACCGCGACCCTGGCTCCCTCGGCCGCCATGACTTCGGCCGCAGCCCGGCCCATTCCCTTCGAGCCGCCGTTGACGAGCACGGCGGCGCCGGTCAATCCGAGGTCCATTCGGCCTGCCCTCCGGTCCAGGCCGAAATGACCTCGGTTGTCGTGGTGAGTGTGGCGATGAGGGCGAGGCAGTTGTCCAGGACCTGGCAGCCGTACTCGACGGGCACCCCGGCCACCGCGTCGGTCGGCACGACGACCCGGTAGGCGTGGTTCACGGCGTCGAAGACCAGGTTCGGGATCGCGACGTTGAGCGAGACCCCGGCAACCACGAGCGAAGAGATCCCGCTGTTGCGCAGCAGCGCGTCGAGCTGTCCGTCGGCCATCGGCGAGAGGCCGTGGTAGCGGGGCAGGATCAGGTCTCCAGGCTCGAACAGCGGCTCGACTGGTTGCACGGACGCGCTGCCCGCCGCATTGTCCGCGCCTGCCCTGCGTGCAGCGGCGAACAGCCGGGCGTTGCGGTTGGCGCCGAATCCGTCCGACAGGTTCGCCGCGGTCGCATGGATGACCGGGATGCCGTGCGTTCGGGCCGCGGTCGCGAGTCTGGTGGCGTTGTGGATGACACCGATCTTCGCCGCGGCGCCTGCGAGGTCGGGAAACACGGTCTCCGCTCCGACCACGCCGTTCTGCAACTCCTGGAGCACCAGCGCGGTCCCCCGGGCCGGCATCAGCTGCGTCAGGCTGGGCTCAGGCATGGACGACCTCGGTCCCGAACCGTTCGATGTTCTCCAGCAGGCCCGCCTGGCTCGGCGCGGGCAGCGCAACCGACAGCCAGGTCACGCCCAACTCGGCCAGTTCGGTCGCTTCGGTGACCAATCGGTCCGGCTCGAACACCGCTGAGTGGTGTGGATGGCTGAACGGCACGCAGCACACGTCGATGGGGTCGGTCCGGCCGGCGGCCTCCGCCCTGGCACGCAGCTCGACAATGGCGCGCTTGAGGTCACCCTGGTCGACGAGTTCGGTCGTGCGAGTGTGCCTTGCCATGGACTTCGACGCCGGGAACGGTGACCACCCCTGGCCGAACGCGACCACCCGCTTGATCGTGGCCGCCGAGTTGCCGCCGAACCAGATCGGCGGATGCGGCGTGGACAGCGGGAGCGGGCTGAGCACGTTCTCGGTGGCACCGCACCAGGCCGCGGTCATGGTCGCCACCGCATTGTCCAGCAGCGCACCTCGCTGCCGGTGGTCGATGCCGAGCGCGGCGAACTCGGCGCGCAGATATCCCATGCCCAGTCCGACGATCACCCGGCCGCCGGACAACGCGTCCAGGGTGGCGATGCCGTGCGCGGCCAGCACGGGATTCCGGTATCCGGCGACGAGCACGTTGGTGTGCAGGCGAAGTCTTCCGGTCGCGGCGGCCGCGAAGGACAGCATGACGAACGGGTCCGGTGCGCGGTGGCCACCGGAATCCAGCCAGGTCCTCGGCGGATAGGGGTGATCGGTCACATGGCAGGCGTCCACACCGGACGACTCCAGCGCCATGGCCACCGAGCTGACCGACGCGGCGTCGGACAGGTCGGTCGGCAAAGCGACGGACCAGAACATAGTGATTACTATAACGGTCCCGTCAGGCCGGGTCGACATCCGGCGCCTTGTCGGTCTTCACCTGGGCGGACAGGTGCACCGGTGCGCCCGCGATGAACGTGGCCAGCACGGCGCAGGTGCCCTCGCGCTCCGCCGCGCGTAGGGCGGTGGCCAGTGGGTAACGCAGCAGAGCGAGATCGGCGGCGACTCCGGGCGCGATCTGCCGCGCCGGGCCCGCCGGGTGCCTCAGGTCCGTGATCATCGAGCGAAGGGCGATCGCGGGCGACACGCACTCGGCTTCGTCTCGCGTGCTGTGGTCGGCCAGCTCACGGGTAGCCGCCGCCCGGATGGTGCGCCATGGGTCGGCTTCCCCGTACGGCGCGTCACTGCTGACCGCAACGGACACGCCTGCCGAGCGCAACGAGGCGTACCGCCAGAGGAATCGGCGGTCCTCGACCTCGGTGTCGCGCCAGTAGGCGAGTCCGTGCCGGGTCAGCACGGATGGCTGGGTCACCACGGTGACACCGAGTTCGGCGAGTTGCTCGGCTGCCTGGTCGTCGCAGATCGCCGCGTGCTCGATGCGGTCTCCTTCGACGCTGCCGGCCGAGCGGAGCGCCGCGATGGCAAGAGCGAGCGCCTGCTGGGTAACGGCGTGGACGGCGACAGCACGGCCGGCGTCATGCGCGGCCCGTACCCGGTCGATCAGGTCGGTCAGGGACACCGCGACGTGCTCGGCGATCACCAGCTTCCGTGGGCCGTCGCCGTCCGGGCCCAACGACATGATGCGCTGGGGTAGTTCGCGCCGCAGCAGAGCGAGGGCCTCGCCGGTCAGGTCCGGAGTCGCATCGGTCAGGTGGGTGACGCCGGACGCCGCGAGTTGCCGGCCGACGACTCGCAACTCGCGCAACGAGATCATCGACCGGGAGTCGCTGTCCGGCAGCGCGTCCAGCAGTTGACGTAGCCCGCCGTCCGCGCGCCACAGCTGGCCCGTTGCCGTCTCGTCGCGGCTCAGCGCGGACGCGAGCAGCTCGACTGCTGGCGAGTTGAGGGTCCACAGGGCGCCGCTGCGGTGCTGTATCCGAATGGGACGGTCGTCGCGTACCCGGTCGATGTCCTCTCGCCGCAGTTCGGTACCGGCCCCGATGACTCGCAGCCATCCGGTGCCGTGACGATCGCGGACTTCGGTGAGGTCGTGACCGCCGGCAAGATCGATCGAGCGCCGAGCTGCGGCCACCGCCAACAGGTGGATGTGGTGGTCGGCAAGGCCGGGAAGCAGCGCGCCGCCGCACGCATCGATGACCCGGTCGCCGGTCAGCGCGGGAAGATCCAGACCGAGCGCGGTGATCCGGCCGTTGTCCAATCGGCAGTCGGTCCGGGTGCCGTCCAGTTCGACCCGGCGCAACAGCCAGGAGACCTCAGTCGAGAGCATCGACCAACCCCCAGGACAGTGCGGTGTCGACGTCGATCGGCATGCATCGCAACGCCAGCCACAACGTGCGCCACCGGCCGATTCGGCGCGGAATGCTGACCGTTCCCCCGGCACCCGGTACCAGGCCCATGCCGACTTCCGGCAGTCTGAAGGTGGTGCCCTCGGCCGCCGTGATACGACCGGCGAAACTGGGCAGTTCGACGCCCGCGCCGATGCAGGCGCCGTGGACCCGCACCGTGACCCGGTCCCGGAGCTCGTGCAGCAGACCTCCGACGCCAGCAACGACCCGGACCAGGTGTGCCGTCGCCGGGTCCGGCGCGCTGCCGAATTCGTCGAGGTCGCCGCCTGCCGAGAAATCCGGTCCGAGCGCGCTGATCCGGACCCGCAGCGCGCGGTCATAGCCGGCGACCGTGAGGGCTTCGAGCAGCGCGGTGCGCATGGCGGTGTCCACGGCGTTGCGGCGGGCCGGGCGGGCGAGCACCACGTCCAGTTGGTCGCCTGCGCGGGTCATTCGCACTCGCTCACCCCCGTCGTCCGGCCTTGCCGGTCCCCTGCGCCGCAGCCAGGAGGCGAAGTCCGGGCCGGCCAGCAACATGGAGTAGGTGGCCGACTCGGCGACCAGCGCCGCCGGCACGTCGGGCCGGGCGTCACGCAGCAGCCAGGTCAGTGCCAGGGCAGCGCGTGGCGATGCGGTGACCATCTGCTCGAGTGCGTCGAGCTCGGCCAGCGGATCCTCGACCGCGACCGTGTGGCGATCGAGCGGGTTCGGCGCCAGGACCAGATCGACCGCATCGGCGACCTGCGCGGGCACTGGTGCCCGCCGTCCAATCGCGATCGTGATCGCGCGGCAGTGACGAACGTGGCGGGCCACGTCGGCCAGCGTCTCCTCGGAGGCGTCCTGGCAGGAGTCGCCGTCGAAGGCGACGAGTGGATTGCGTGGATGCCCGCCCGGGTCCAGGTCGAGTATCGGGCCGACCGGGATGCGGTCCAGGTCAGTGAGAGACGTCAGCGGCGTTGGCATGGTCGCGCCATCCTCCACATCGGCGCGCGAATCTGCCAGTCTTGGGTAGTGGCGGACGGACCTCTGACCAACCTGCCCACGGTCACGGCCGCGTCATGGCCTGCCGCGCGGGAGGCCGGCTTGCTGCTCCGAGCTCTCGGTGCGACGGTGACCTTCCAGTCCGGTACCGGTTCGGCGCTGGTGTGCGGTGGCACCCAGGTGTGGGCGGAGGAAGCCGATTCCGTGACCGACTGGGCGAGATCCGGTGCGATGGCGCTGACGGGACGAGCGGATGGCCCGCCGCTGCACTGCGTCGGCCTGCCGGCGAGCCGGGCCCGCGGCGCGGCACTGGTGCTGGAACTGCTGACCTCGCGGGACCGGCGCGTCGTCGTCGACGGCGCCGCGCTGCTCGGCGAGCGGGCGGCCCTGACCGGATTCACCAGACACGGAGCCAGCTCCGTCGGCGGTGCGACCAGAATGCTGCGCACCGCGCACGGCTGGTGGGCGCTGAGCCTGGCTCGTGAAAGCGACCTGGCGCTGGTACCCGCACTGTTGGAGGAGGTGCCCGGTGATGACTGCTGGGCCAGCGTTGCAGCGTGGTCGCGAGTCAGAACCGGCCCGGAAGTCGTTGCCAGGGCGGCTCTGCTCGGACTGGCCGCGGGTGAACTGACTTCGTCACCGGTCCCGGTCGCGCCCTGGTCGGTCCGGCCCGTGCCGGTCACGTCGAGCAGGCCGCGCGTGGACCGGCCCCTCGTCGTCAACCTCGGCTCGCTGTGGGCGGCACCGCTGTGCGCGCAACTGCTCGGCCAGGCCGGTGCGCAGGTGGTCCATGTGGAGAGTCCACATCGGCCGGACGGCGCCCGGCGCGGCAACACCGCATTCTTCGACCTGCTGCACGCGGGCCACGAGTCGGTGGCCCTCGACCCGGCGAGCCCAACCGGTCGGGCCGCGCTCCTCGATCTACTACGTGCCGCGGACGTGGTGATCGAGGCGAGCAGGCCGCGGGCACTGCGCGCGCTCGGCCTGTCCGCCGACGCCGTGTTTCCCGATGGCGGACCGGCTGTCTGGGCGCGAATCACCGGACACGGACAAGCGGCCAACCGGATCGGCTTCGGTGACGACGCCGCCGTCGCCGGAGGTCTGGTCGGCTGGGATGAACAGGGACCGGTCTTCGCTGGCGACGCCATCGCCGATCCACTGACCGGTATCCACGGGGCCGTCGCGATCCTGGCCTGCCTCGCTGCACCCGGCACCTGGCTCATCGACCTGTCCCTTCGCGACGTCGCGGCGTCGGTGACAGCGCGTGGCGCCACCGCGGGAACGGTCCCTGCACAGGCACCACGGGCCCGCCGCCGGCCCTCCGGCGCCGAACCACTCGGTGCGTCAACCGAGCGCGTCCTTGGCCGGCTCGGCATCGTGCTCGGTTGAGCGTCCGTTCGGACGAATCATCATACGGATGAATTGAACGCTGATTGACGAATATACGCGGTGATCAGTCGTGGGTCCTCGCCACGAAAGCGTCCGCGACGAAGGCCAGGAACTCCTCGACCCCTAGGTCGGCAGGCTCGTCGCTGACCTCGGCATCCATCAAATGAAATGTGCTCACCAGCGCCGAGAACAGCCGGGCCAGCGCCAGCGGATCGCCTGCCTTGAGCACGCCTTCGCGCTGTCCGGTGGCGATCATGCCCGCCTCCAGCTCGATTGCGGCCCGGTAGCCTTCGCGGAAGCCAGTCGGGATCTCAGCCGTTGTCGACAGGCCAGGTGTCAGCACCCGCGTCGTCAGCCGGCCCCATGCCGGATACTTGCGAAAGTAGTCGATCTGCAACCGGGCCATCTCAAGCAGCCGCTTGTCGGCCGATGCCGTGCCGTCGGCGATGCGGTGCATCTCGGCAACCTGACCGTCGCTACGGCGCAACAGGACCGCCTGGTAGAGGGCATCCTTGCCGTCGAAGAAGGAATAGACCGAGCCGACTGAGAACTCGCACCGCTCGGCCACCTCCTTCAGCCCGGAATCGTGGTACCCGCGCTCGCCGAACAGTTGCTCGGCCGTGTCGAGGATCTGTTCCCGGCTCAGGTCGATCCGTTGCTGGCGGCGGGCCTCCCGAGGGCTCAACGCCCCGGCAGGCGGGGCTTGCGCCGCAGACTCCTTGGACTGCTCGGGAGTGCCGGATCCAGCCTGTGTATGCCGGGCCGGACCGGCGTCCCGTTTGGCTCTGCTCATACACCCCTACCTGCCCATCGCCTAGTCCAGGTCATTGACCAGGCGTTCATTCTGCTCGAACGACGTGCAGTTGTCATGCAAGGGTTCAGCTCGTCGCACCCGGCGCCGACACCAGGTGCGTCACGCCAAATGGTCGCTGCCCGCAGCTATTCTCTGTTCAAATGGATTCAGCGGCCGGGGCGGCACTGCCGTCCGGCGAGTTTCTTGTCAGCGGCCCGGAGTAATCGTGTCCGCCAACCCGGAATCCATTGTCCGTTGGCCCGGAACAGTCAATTGCCGTCTGCTGGAATTCATGCTCAACTATTGACGGTTTCCGAACTACTGCCTAGCGTACTGATCGCCGAGCTGTGCTCGATGCATTCCACGGCGAATACCGCGAAATCAGTCGGGACATGCGCGTATTCCAATGCGGAGGGTTCGTGAGGATAACAGGTCGGTCGGCGCTCATCACCGGCGCAGGCCGAGGAATCGGTGCGGCGTTGGCATTGCGATTCGCTGCTGAGAAACCGCGCGGAATCGTGGTATCGGACATCGACCTCGACGCGGCGCGAACCGTCGCCGGGCAGGTTGCCGACCACGGGATCCCGGCCATTGCGCTGCAGGCCGATGTTGCCGAGGTCGACCAGGTCACAGAATTGGTCAGGGTGGCCCAGCAGGAGTTCGGTTCACTGGACGTGGTCTGTTCGAATGCCGGAATCGCCACTGGCACGAGCCTTTATGCCAGGAAGGAAAGCTGGGCACGGGCGTGGGGCGTCAATGTCATGGGACATGTCCATCTTGCTCAGGCCGTGCTGCCGGGAATGGCGATTCGTCGTGATGGGTATCTGCTCATCACCGCCTCCGCCGGTGGACTGCTCGGTCTTCCTGGCGACGCCCCGTATTCGGTGACCAAGCACGCCGCGGTCGGCCTTGCCGAGTGGCTGGCATTCACCTATCTGCCCCGGGGGGTGCGGGTCAGCGCGCTGTGTCCGCTCGGGGTACGCACCGACCTGCTCATGACCGGCGTCGACGCCGGTCATCCGTCGGCCCAGGCGGTGCTGGCGGCTGGCCCGGTGCTGGAGCCCGCAGACGTCGCCGAAGCGGTCGTCGCCGGGCTCGACAGCGGGCGGTTCCTCATCCTGCCGCATCCCGAGGTCGCGCGGAGCACCGTGGCCAAGGCGACCGACCCGGATGCGTGGATCCGCGCGACGGCGGGTCGACGGCTGCCGGTGAAGGGCACCGATGGCGAATCCGGCGGCGCGCACCGGGCGGAGTCGAGACACGGTGTCCCGACCTGAACAAAGTCCTGCCAGCGAAGCGACACCGGTGGAGTGGTGATGGAAGTGCGTCGTAGGGAGCGCGACCTGGTCATCGGGACCAGTCCGCTGGGCAAGCCCGGTGCCAGGCTGTGCGCCTCGGTGAGTGGTTGCGGTGGACTCGGCATTCTCGATCTCGGCGCCGGTGACCAGGTCGCTCGGACCGAACTGGAATTGGCGCTGCGCTGGACGACCGGCCCGATCGGGGTCCGGGTGTCCGCGGGCTGCGCGCTCGACTACCGCGACCTGGCAGCTGAATTCGGCGGGCACTCCGACCGGCTGGACACCGTCGTGCTCGGCTGGGGTGCTCGGTGGACGATCGAGGAAATCACCCAGCGGGTCCTTGTCGAGGTGACGACGCTCGATGAGGCGCTGCGCGCTGCCGCGTCCGGCGCCGACGGTCTGATCGCCAGGGGTAACGAGGCAGGCGGCAGGGTCAGCGAATTCGGGTCGTTCGTCCTGTTGCAG
>DATAVB010000169.1:0-12316 GCA_036267955.1 Mycobacteriales bacterium
CGCCAATCACCTTCCAGCGCTACGAGGACGTGGTGACGTGCGCTGGGTGGCGAACTGATCGCGCCGGTCCAGGCCTGCGCGGCGCCGTCGGCCGACAACCCGGCGAGTACTGGCTCGGGTAGGACCGCGGCGTACGCGGTCCGCCAGGTGTCGACCTGGATCCGGCCGATCTCGTCCGCGTCGTCGTGACGGGCCGGCCGGACGCTCACGTCAGCCATTCGTGGACACCAGCCGGTCGACCTTGTGCGGGATCCGACGTCCGAACACCGCGGGCGGCGCAAGATCGCGGCGCGGGGTGGACCTTGTGCTGATCTCGGCGCGCGGGCGGCCCTGGCGGCACAAGATCGCGGCGCGGAGTGGATCTTGTGCCGGTCTCGGGGCGCGGACGTCCCAGGCGGCACAAGATCGCCGGACGACGCGCTCCCCACTCACCCGGCGAGACTAGCGACGCACAGGCGCCCACCTGGAAAGCCCCGTCAGCTCCCGGGCTCGGCGTTCGCCTCCGCGAACGCGGCGGCCTCGGCCTTCTCCCGCCTGCGCTTGCGCATGTGCAGCGCGAGGTACCCCGCGGCGACGAGGGCGAGAATGACGAACGGCGCCCAGGTGAGCGACTGGCCGACCGTGTCGAGCGAGGTCGAGAACGCGTAGCCGAGCAGTACGCAGCCGGGCGCCCAGATCAACCCGCCGGTCGCGTTCCACACCAGGAAGGTGCGGTAGCGCATGCCGCTCATCCCGACCATGGACGGAACGAGCGCGCGGAACAGCGCGGTGAGCCGGCCGATCAGCACCGCCTTGCCGCCGTGCCGGGCGATGAACCCGTCGACCATGCTCCAGCGGTGCTCGCCGACCCACCGGCCCAGCCGCGAGCGGCGCAGGGCGGGGCCGAACTTCTTGCCGAACTCGTAGCCGACCGAGTCGCCGGCGATCGCGCACGCTACCGCGATGACGATCATCAACGGGAGGTTCAGCACACCCTTCTGGCAGAACACACCGGCCACCAGCAGCGCGGTCTCGCCGGGCAGCACCATGCCGACCAGGATCGCCGCTTCGGCAAAGCACAGGCCGCCCGCGATGAGGTAGAGCCAGGAGCCGACTGAGTCGCCGACGACGCGAAGTAGATGCTCGAACATGCCCCGACAGTACGGAGCGGGTCAAAGTCGGCGCATCACACCATCGGCCGTACGCCCCCGACTTTGGTCTAGTCCCGCGACGGCGGCTGCAGCCGAGTTACGCTGCACTCCTGCGTGTCAGCGATGGACGTCGGCAACGCTGCAGCCACGCCGGCCACTCGGAGTCAATGGAGAAGAAGTGAATGATCGACGTCTGGTGATCGTGATGGGCGCAGAGGGCGCAGGCAAATCTACGACGGTCCGGGCGTTGTTGCCATTGACGCCCAGCGGTGCACGCATCGACGCTGAGGATCTCGGTGACCTTAACCCACTACGCATGGACGATGCGTTCTTTGCCCTGCTACGGCAAAACGTTGCCGCACTGGTTCAGGGTTTCTGGGCCGGCGGATACAGCAATGTCGTGGCGGGCAGTTTCCTTCGCAGCCACGACGACTATCAGGACTTTCGATCTCTGCTGACCGGCGACTTCTCGGTCCACGTGGTCAACTTGTGTGCGGAAAAGCCCGTACGGGATCAACGCCGCATCGCGCGATCGAAGCCGTCGACCAAAGAATGGCGCGACAGCATTGACGCAACGCATGGCGAGGATACATCTTTCGAGACGGCCGATGCGGACTACACCTATCTGCGTATCGAAAACAGCGGTCTGTCGGTGCAGGAGACAATAGAACACGTGCGCCAGGGGATACCGGAGATCTATCAATCGTCGGCGTGATGGCGCCGCCGGGGCGGGTGAGGTTTTGTCTGAGAGTGTGGACCCGGACCGGGCGCGGATGTACTGGGCACACATCACGCTGAACCAACGCTTCGGGGAGCACCGCCTCGGCACGTAGCCAAACCAGACGGTATCCCGCAGGCTATTTGGCGTGCGCGCCGAGAGGCCGGACATCCTCTTCGCGAACCAACAAGCTGTCATTCTCCGACTCCGAGTGGACCGGCAGCACATTGACCCACATGCCGTCGGTCCGTTGCTCGTGCCCGATGATCGAGCCGGCGACCCAGCGATTCAGGCCGAACGAGTCTCCGCGGAACTCCACAATTTCGTTGTCCATTTCCCGACGGTAGCACATCTGTTCGAGCGTGCGAGGCGACGCCACGCGAGCGATCCGGTCGGATTCGCTCGACCTCACGTCGTTCCGTCGTCAACGCCGTCCACAAAAAGTAGGCGCCGGCTCAGCGCCGTTTGACGCACTGCCAGGGCGTCGGCGTACTCGGTGGAGCGGTACCAGCGTTGCAACTGCTCCATGGTCGGGAACTCAACCACCACGACGCGCTGGGCTGAGGGCCACTCGCCTTCGGGCACCGCTGGCTGGGCTCCTCGAACTATGTACCGGCCGCCGTACTGGACGATGGAGGCGCTCGCCAGCTCGCGGTATCGCTGACCCTGGACTTCGTCGAGGATCTCGACTTCAGAGATCACGTAGGCAGTCATGTATTTGATTCTGCCGAACGATCTTCGAACGGCCGGCATTGCCCTGGCAGCGGGGGAACGGGTCCTGCTCCGGACACCCGCTTCCTGCTGTGGGTGGGTCACTCATCAGGTAGCGTTTCGCGGGGCGGCGCGTATGCCCGCACCCCTGGCTTGGCGGGAAGGCTGATCGGTTTCGTGAGCGCTGTGGAACCTGCTACGACCACCGTGGACAGCGCGCAACGATTGCCGTACCACGCGCTGATCTGGCTCGCGGTGGCGCTGTTCTCCACCGGCATCGACGGTTATGTCCTGGCCGGCCTGTTGCCGAGCATTGCCAGCGATCTGCGGGTGAGCGACGCCGCCGCCGGTCAGCTGGTCTCGGTGTTCGCGCTGACCTCTGCGCTGGCGGCGCCGCTGCTGGGGACCGTGACCAGTGCATGGGAGCGGCGCCGCACCATCGCCTGCGCCCTCACCGTATTTGTTGTCGGCAATATCATCACCGCGGCCGCGCCGTCGTACGGCTTTGCGATGGCGGGCCGGGTCATCGCCGCGCTCGGCGGTTGCCTGCTCGCCGCCGCCATCAGCGGGTACGTGGTTCATCTCGCGCCGGAGCATCAGCGTGGCCGGGCGTTGTCATTTGTGCTGGGCGGGTGGATGACCGCAACGGCTTTGGGCGTTCCGGTCGGTCTTGTCCTGGGCCAGTCGAGTTGGCGTCTCCCGCTGATCATGGTCGCGGTGGTCGGGACCATTGCCCTGGTTGGAATTGTGGTGAAGCTGCCGCGGCTGGAGCTTCCCGCGGGCACGCTGTCCGAACGGCTCCGCCCGCTGCGGCAACCGAGGCTTGTCGCCACGCTCCTGGTCTCGACCGGCATCCTGTGCTCGAGTTACACCTGTTTCACCTATGCCGTACTCATTCTCAAGCCGTCGTTCTCGGCCCACTGGATGATCATTCTCATCATGTTCGGATACGGACTCGCCAGTCTGCTCGGCAATACCGTCACCGGCCGACTGGCGGACCGCTTCACCCCGGTCCGCGTTCTCACGGTCGTCCTCATCGGCTTGTTGCTCAACGGCATCTTCGGTGCCATCAGCTTTGCCACCGCGCCGGCCGGCGTCATCGCGGTGCTCGGCCTGGTGTGGTTTTTTGTGGCCGGTATCGGCAATGGTGGCGCCGCCGTACCTCAGCAGGCGCGGCTCGCCACCATGGTCCCTGGGTCAGCGGCCATCATTCTGGCCCTGAACGGCAGTGCGATCTCGCTGGGCTCGGCCTCGGGTGGTGGCCTCGGCGGACTGGTGCTCACCGCCGGTGGATCGCCGGCGCGCCTGCTGATCGCCGCATCGGTCGTTCTCCTGGTCACCTTGGGCCTGCACGGCGTCGTCTCGGTCAGGCGTCCGCCGGCGGGAGCGGCACCCCACGGCGGGCGAGAAGGCCCTTGACGGACTGGATGAGTGGGAAGACTTCGTTGTTGAGGTCGGCGCCCTGGGCCTCGTAGGCACGCTGTTCGGCTTCGACAATCTTGCGGTCCTGGCCGAAGATGCCCTCGGTGAAAAGGGTGATGATCGGCCAGAGCAGATGAATCACCCCGGGGATCGACGGCTTCTGGACCATGATCAGGCCGAAGGTGTGGTTGTGCTTCTGGGCCCCGTCGGTGGGCACGTAGGCGTTCCACAGGTCAAGTGCCGGGGGCTCGTCCCGTTTGCCATCGGTCCAGTAACGCAGCGTCTGGTACGGATATCCGGTGCGGATGGTCATCAGGTCGACATACTTGTCGGAGTTGTTGGTGCCAATGATCAGGCGCTCACCCAGGGACTGCTTGCCGTCCGTGCGGCCGAAGGAGTAGTCCGCCTCGACCCAGTCCTCGCCCTCACGGACGTCCAACAACTTCGCCCGAATGCGCCCCATCAGGCTGCGGTGCAGGAACTGGTGGTTCATGTCCATCAGGTTCTCGTGCATGAACGAGTAGTGGCAGGCGATGTCCCGGTCCAGCACCCGGGTCTTGAACCGCGGGTCGCCGTAGAACGGCAACTGCGGCAGCTGCGTCTCCTGGGCCAACTCCTGGTTGCCCGGGAAGACGAACACGAAACCGTAGGCCTCACGGCACGCGTACGCGCCCACGCCATTCGGCAGCGTCCGGCCGCGATCGAGGTACGGAATGCTTACGCAGGCGCCACTGCGGTCGTACGCCCAACAGTGATAGCCGCACTGCAACTGATCGCCCTTTACCGCGCCCAGGCTCAGCGGCACCTGACGGTGGGCGCACCGATCCTCCAGCGCGTACGGCGCGCCGCCAGCCTCCGGCCGGACGAGCACGATCTCCGTACCGGCGAACTTCACGGCCAGGGTCTTGCCCGGCTTGAGGTTGCGGGACCGTGCAACCGGATGCCAGAAGTCCGGGTCGAGGCCGGTGATTCTGGTTGGCGGGACATCACCCTCGGGGGCTACGTCGCGGTACTTGCGTAACGGGGTCCTCGTCTGCGGTAGCGCCATCTCCACAATCTAGCGGTCGACGATCGGTCTGACTATCGGCCCGGTCGCGCCCGCAATTGTCCGAACCGCGACCATGCGGCTCGACGGCGCGGATACTAGGGCCGTGTTCGAGTCGTCGATCCGGTTGGATCCAAGGGTGCGGGAAGCGTATTTGGCCCGCTTGGGCGTGGGGGCCGAGGCGCCGTCGGTGGCGGGCCTGCGGTTGCTGACCCAGCGTCAGGTGGAGCGGGTGCCGTACGAAACCCTGTGGATCCACGCTGGTGAGGCCTGGAATATCGACCCGAGCGAATCGGCAGCGCGGATTGCGCTGCACGGACGCGGCGGCTATTGCTACCACATGAACGGGGCGCTGGGCCTGCTGTTGAAGTCGCTCGGCTATTCGGTCCACGGTCACGTCGGCGGCGTACACGGCCCGGAAGGCCCTAACCCGGCCGCGATGGGCAATCACCTGGTGCTGACCGTGAACCAATTGCCCACCGAGCTGAATCCGGATGGAGTCTGGTACGTCGACACCGGATTGGGCGATGCCCTGCACGACCCGCTGCCGCTGGCCGCGGGAATGTACGACCAGGCGCCATTTCGGCTTTCTCTTGAGCGCGTCAGCGATGGGCCGACGTGGCACCTGACCCACGACCCCGGCGGGGGGTTCAAAGGAATGACCTGGGCGTCAGGTCATGCGCGGGTGGCCGATTTCGAAACGAAGCATCGCTGGTTGTCGACCTCACCCGACTCGGGGTTCGTTCAGGTCGCGATGGCCGAACGCCGCGACGCCGCCGGCGTGGACGTCATCCGCGGCCTGGTCCTGAGTCGTATCGGTGACCGTGCGCATACCGCGGAGCCGGTGACCCGCCGCGCGGACTGGTTCGAGTTGCTGGCCGACACCTTCGATCTGCGACTCGACTCCAGCACGGCCGAGGCGCGTGACCGACTCTGGACCAATGTGCTCGCCGCGCACCGTCGCTGGGAAGCCACCCAGAATTGACAAGGACTGGCAAAACCGCCGAAATATGGTATTTCGCCATCATGATCATGAAAGTGCACGTAGCGGCACATCTTCATGTCGACGATGTGGCGTGGCTGTAACGAGCTTGGTAACAAATTGGTGTCGTTGCGCCCTCAAGCAGACGTACGGGGATATGTTCGCGCCCACAACATTCGCGGGGGCAACGCCGCACCCGTCCGGTCAGCGGCGACCCCATCAGGGAAAGGCGTACTGCGCATGCGCAAGACCAGTATGTCGCTCGCGGTACTGGGGATCGCCGCCGTGACGGTGCTCGCCGCCTGTGGCTCGAGCTCAGACAACAAGTCAAGCGACAAGTCCAATACGGCGTCCGGGACGGTCGACGGGAAGGGCGCGAAGGTCGGCATCATCCTGCCGGACACCACGTCCTCCCCGCGGTGGGTTACCGCGGATCCCGATGCTCTGAAGGCCGACTGCACCAAATACAACCTGAAGTGCGACATCCAGAACGCCGGTGGTGAGGCGTCGAAGATGAAGACCATCGCGCAGCAGATGGAGGGCAACGGCATCAAGGCGCTGATGATCGTCGACCTGGACCAGGCGTCCGGGGCGGCCATCGAGCAGCAGGCCAAGAAGAATGGCGTCATCCCGATCGACTACGACCGGCTGACCCCGGGTGGCGGCGCCGCGCTCTACGTCTCGTTCGACAACGTGAAGGTCGGCCAGGTGCAGGGCCAGACGTTGACCCAGTGCCCCGAGGTGAAGGACCTGAAGGCCGTCAAGTACGTCGAGATCGACGGTGCGGCCACCGACAACAACGCGACCCTGTTCCACCAGGGTTACGACGGCGTGCTCTCCAAGCAGGCTGGCTGGACGATGGTCGCGCGGCAGGACGGCAACTGGGACGCCCCGACGGCCGGTCGGCAGTTCAGCAAGATGCTGGGTAAGACCCCGGACATCAAGGCTGTGATGGTCGCCAACGACACCATGGCCGGTGCCGTCATCACTGACCTGAAGCGCCAGGGACTCGGCGGGAAGGTCGCGGTCTCCGGTCAGGACGCCTCCGCGGCGGGCCTGCAGGCCATCATGGACGGCAACCAGTGCTTCACGATCTACAAGCCGTCGCATTCCGAGGCCGACCCGGCGGTCAAGGCCATCGCGCAGCTTGTCAACGGAAAGACCCCGACGACCACCGCCACCACGGTCGACCCGATGACCAAGGCGAAGGTGCCGTCGATCCTCGCCACTCCGATCCCGATCACCAAGGCGAATGTCGCCCAGCCGATCAACGACAAGTACACCCCGAAGTCCACTGTGTGCATCGGCGCCTATGCAGCCAAGTGCACGGCGAACGGCGTTAAGTAACCAACTGAAGTGCAGCCCCATGACCGGTGGCCGCCGCCCGCCCGGATACGGCGGCGGCCACCGTCATCGGTGGCCGATCGAAAGGACAGTGCATAACGGTGGCCGACGAGCCGATCCTCGAACTTCGTAATATCAACAAGAGCTTCGGGCCGGTGGACGTGCTCAAGGACGTCCAGTTCGCCGCCCGTCCCGGCGAGGTCACCGCTCTTGTCGGCGACAACGGCGCCGGCAAGTCCACATTGGTCAAATGCATAAGCGGCACCTACTCGATCGATTCGGGTGAATACCTTTTCGAGGGCAAGCCGGTCACCATTCACGCGCCGCGCGATTCGGCCGCGCTGGGCATCGAGATCGTGTATCAGGATCTCGCCCTCTGCGACAACCTCGACATCGTTCAGAACATGTTTCTCGGTCGCGAACGGCGGCGCGGGATCGTGCTCGACGAGAACAGCATGGAACGTGCCGCGAACGAGACGTTGGGTTCGCTGTCGGTGCGTACGGTCACCTCCGTACGGCAGCGCGTCTCGAGCCTGTCCGGCGGGCAGCGGCAGACCGTGGCAATTGCCAAGGCCGTGCTCTGGAATTCCAAGGTCGTCGTCCTCGACGAGCCCACCGCGGCTCTCGGCGTCGCCCAGACCGCGCAGGTCCTCGATCTGATCCGCCGGCTCGCCGATCGCGGCCTGGCCGTGGTCCTCATCTCGCACAACATGACCGACGTCCTGCAGGTGGCGAGCCGGATTGCCGTGCTGTATCTGGGTCGGCTGGCCGCTGAGGTCAAACGCGAGGACGTCAATCAGCAACAGCTGGTCGAGCTCATCACCACCGGCAGCCGGAGCGATCAGGCCGCCGGCGAGACGAACGGAGTGCCCGCGTGACCGGCCCCGAGACAGTGGACACCGGAGATTCGACGACGGCCGCCGTGGTTGAGGACGACCGCGGCAACGCCGGACTGGCCGCTGCCGCGAGCACCGCTCCGGTCGAGGGTGGCATCGCCGATTACGTACGCAATTACGTACAACGCTTGCGTGGTGGCGATATGGGATCGTTGCCGGCCGTCAGCGGCCTCGTACTGCTCGTCATTCTCTTCTCGATTCTGCAGTCGTCATTCCGCAGCCTCTACAACATCGGCAACATGCTGACCGAGGGCGCCGGCCCGATCCTCATCGCGATGGGTCTGGTGTTCGTCCTGCTACTGGGCGAGATCGACCTGTCCGCCGGCTATGCCGCGGGTGTTTGTGCCTTCGTGATGGTGCGCCTGATGGTCGGCTACAGCCAAGGTTGGGCGGTTACGATCCTCGCCGCTCTGGCCGCCGGAATCGTCATCGGCTTTCTGATCGGTTGGTTGCGCGCCAAGATCCGCATTCCCTCATTTGTCGTCACCCTCGCCTTTTTCCTGGCCTTCCAGGGAGTCGCGCTCCTCATTGCGGACAGTGGCCCCGGCCCGACCGGCAACGTCACCATCACCGACCACGTGATCCTGGACTTCGCCAACTCGCAGATGCCGCTGTGGTCCGGCTGGGTCCTCGGTGCGCTGGTGGTGGCTGCGTACGCCTACACCAAGATTTCCGCGCAGACCGGTCGCCGTCGTCAGGGTCTGGTCGGCGAACCGATGTCGGTCATGATGTTCAAGATCGTCGCGCTCGCTGTCGTGTCGTTCGGTCTGGTGCTCGCGCTGAGCCAGAACCGCGCCCTGCATCAGAATCCGACCATCTCGGCGAATGCGCAGGGCAAGTTCGTCAAGGTCTATCCGCCGGCCGTGGAGGGCGTTCCCTGGGTCGTACCGGTGCTGGTCGTGCTGTTCGTCATCTGGACCTTCGTATTGTCCCGGACCCGTTACGGCCGGCACATCTACGCGGTGGGCGGCAACGAGGAAGCTGCCCGCCGGGCTGGTATTCCGGTCGACAAGATCCGGATCTCGGTATTCGTGATCTGCTCGTTCATGGCGGCTATCGGCGGTATCGAGATCGGCTCGAACGTGGCGGCGGTCAGCGTCGCGAACTATGGCGGCAACACGCTGCTGCTCGCGGTGGGCGCCGCCGTCATCGGCGGTACCAGCCTGTTCGGCGGCAAGGGCCGGGTGCTCGACGCGCTGATCGGTGGTGCCGTGGTGGAGGTCATCTACAACGGCATGGCCGACCTGGTGCAGGGCAACAACGGATCAGCGATCCAGTACATCGTCACCGGTGTCGTCCTGCTGCTCGCCGCGGCCGTGGACGCCCTGTCCCGACGACGGGCCGGGTCGTCCGGGCTCGCCTAGCGAGCCTCTGGACAGCACGATGACCGCGTCCCCAGCCGCTCGCCCGGACGCGATCCGGCGGCATAATCTCGCGCTGATCCTCGGACATGTGCACCGGGACGGCGCCCTGACCCGCGCCGAGCTCACCCAGCGGCTGGGGGTGAGCCGGTCGACCATCGGCGTACTCGTGGCCGACCTGATCGAGCTCGGCCTGGTCGAGGAGTTGGTGCCCAGCGGTGGGGATCGGGTCGGGCGCCCGTCGCACGTGGTGGGTCCGCACCCGCGGGGCCCGTACGTGATCGCGGTGGACGTAACCGTCACCCATCTCGCCGCCGCGGCGGTCGGCCTCGGTGGAAGGATCCTCGCCCGAGGCACCGTGGCGCTGGGTTCCGAGCCGCCGAGCGCGGCGGCCACGGCCGACATGATCGTGGACGCGGCGCACGAGCTGCAACGCTCAGCTGCCCGTAAACGCGCCGCGATCGGCCTCGGCGTAAGCGTTCCCGGGACGGTGGACCACGGCACCAGGACGGTCGGGGTGGCACCGAACCTCGGCTGGCGAGACGCCCCGTTGGGCGCCCTGCTGGCCGAACGGATCGGCGCCACCATGCCGATCGCAATCGGAAACGATGCGGACCTCTCGGTGCTCGCCGAATTGCGGCGCGGCAATGCCCGCGGTTTCAATGACGTCGTCTACCTGATCGGACGAACGGGCGTTGGTGCCGGCGTGATCGCCAACGGCGCTCCGGTTCGCGGACGGTACGGCAGAGCCGGCGAGGTCGGACACAACGTCGTCGACAAGCACGGCCCGCCGTGCCACTGCGGCAAGAACGGCTGCCTGGAGACGTTCATCGGCGACGCGGCGCTGCTGGCGCTGGCCGGGCGGAAGGTAGAACCGACCGAACAGCATGTGGCTGAGGTATTCGCCGCGGCCCGCGGTGGTGACGAGGCCGCATTGACCGCGATACGTACGATGGCCGGATCGGTCGGCCAGGCGATCGGCAATCTCGTCAACACACTCAATCCACAACGCGTGATTCTCGGTGGATCACTGTCCGGTGTGCTCGAACTTGCACGTCCCGAGGTCGAACGGGCGCTCGGGCAGTACGCCTTCGACGCCGGGCATCCGGTCGAGCTCTGCCCGCCGCATTTCGGTGTCGATTCCGCTCTTCTCGGCGCCGCGGAACTCGCGCTGAGCGACCTTTTCGCCACCCCCCTGAGCGACGGAACCCGGTACCATCCGAGTTAGGCGTCGAACATCGCGAAAAGGGTGTTGAGACCTTCGGCCAGGAGCGGGTGGGTGAAGATCGCGTCCGCCATGGCGGTGTGGGTGAGCTTGCCCAGCATGGCGATCTGGATCATTGTCATGACCTCGCCGCCCTCACTGCCGAGGACTGCGCAGCCCAGGATCTGGCCGTTGTCGGCGTCGACGATGGCCTTCATGAAACCCCGCGTCTCGCCGGTCTCGATGGCGCGGACGACGGCATTCATCGGGAGCTTCGCCACCTGGATCGCGCGACCCTGCGCCCTGGCCTCGCGCTCGGTCATGCCGGCCCGGCCAAGCTGCGGGTCGATGAAGACCGCGTAGGGCACGATCCGATCCCGCGTGCTCGCCTGCTCGTGCCGGATGAGGTTGGCCCGCAGGATGCGGTAGTCGTCGTAGGAAAGGTGAGTGAAGGCCGGGCCGCCCTTGACGTCGCCCATCGCGTAGACGCCGGGGACACTGGTTTCCAGGTGCTCGTCGACCTCGATGAAGCCGTGGTCGTTGAGCCGGATGCCGGCCGCCTCGGGGGTGAGCGCGTCCGTATTCGCGACGCGACCGATGGCCGACAGCAGGTGCGAGCCTTCGAGCTGTCGCTCACCGTGCTCCGTACGAACGGTCAGCCGCAGCCGGCCGCCGTCGGCCGGCTCGACCCGGACCGGCGTCGAGGAGGTCAGGACCGTGATCCCGTCGTCGCGCACGATGGCGGCCACCTCGTCCGAAACGTCCTCGTCCTCCAACATCAACAGGCGTGGCGCGCTCTGGATGATGGTGACCGCGCTGCCGAACCGGCGGAACATCTGCCCGAACTCCAGCCCGATGTAGCCGCCGCCGAGGACGATCAGGTGCTCCGGGGGCTCGTCCAACTCCATGATCGACGTTGAATCGAGCACGGGGACGCCGCCCGCGCCGGTGATCGCCAGCGGCCTGGGTCGGCCGCCGGTGTCGATGACGAACACCGGCGCGCTGATCTGTCGCGTACCACCGTCGGTCAAAGCGACCTCGACCGTCTTCGGCCCGGTGAAATGAGCCTCGCCTTCGATCAGCTCAAGCCCGTCCTGCGGCAGGCGGCTCGCGTAGTTCTGCCGCGCGCCGGCAACCATGGCCCGTTTGCGCTCGCGGACGGCGGCCAGGTCGACCGATACCGGACCGGTACGGACGCCGTACTCCGCGCCGCGGCTCGCCTGATAGGCCAGGCGCGCGCTCGCGACCATCGTCTTGGTCGGGGTGCAGCCCGTGTTGACGCAGACTCCGCCGAGTTGGCCACGCTCCACGAGCGCCACCTTCTGGCCCGCCTGCGCCAGCTCGATGGGCAGGAACCGGCCGCCCTGACTCGTCCCTATCACGATCGCGTCGTACTGCTCATCGGCCATTACGTATTTCTCCTCTGATCACGAATGCCCAACGAGCTCGCGGCTGGGTTCATTGACCGAATTATTGGAGCACACCCAGAAGGTCCCTGGACGC
>DATAVB010000170.1:0-40416 GCA_036267955.1 Mycobacteriales bacterium
CACAGCGACGATCCCACCGAACGGCTTGCGGGCGCGTACGAGCGGATCCGGCAGGACACCGACACCGAGGGGACCCACCTCAGCCGGATGTTCCGCACGGAACTCGGCGGCAAGCGTCTCTTGTGGACTCAGCTCGCCATGCTCGACGCGGGAATGCACGGGTTCGCCACCGATATGAAGGCCGGCGAGGGAAAGACCTATCCCACCTCGGCCCTCGCCGCGCTACGCGCCATCGGCGAATTCAGGGACGGCGGATCGAACGGCGCACCCGGCGCGGTGCAGGCCTTCACCTCATCGACCGACTTGGCCGACCGCGACTTCCAGGACATGAAAAAACAATGGGAACCGATGGGCATCCGAGTCGAACGGGTCGACGGAAGCAGACCCGATGTGGCCTTCACCCGCGCGCCGGGCCGGCCCACGATCTTCGTCGGCACCAAGAATGACTACATCACCCACCAACTCAGGGTCGGACGCGTCTGGGGCGATCAGCCGATCGTTGACGAGATCGACAACGTGCTCGTCGACCAGAACCAGGGCGTGTACCTCTCCGAAAGCGCCGGTCAGCTGGCCGACCCGGAAACAATGAACGTCGTCAACTGGGCCAACGACGCGCTCAACGAGGGCGTACTCACCAAAGACGATTTCGCTTTCGCGGCCGGTCGGCGGCGCGGATATGTGTGGACCGAGAGCGGCTTCGAATTGGGCGAGGTCCGTGGCCCCGCACTCGGCCTGACCGAGGACGGTCGCGCCAAACTCGCCGATCGCTACGGCGACGACCTTCCGGCCGACGCCGAACACCGACTGACCGCCAGCGCGCACGGCCGGTGGAGCGAGGGTTACCGGGACAGCTATTTCACCCCGGGCGACAGAATCCGCCTCATCCATCCGATCACCCATGACCCGATGTTCGATGCCGCCACCGGGTCCGAATCACGGTGGCACAACGGTACGGCGCAGGCCCTCGAAGCACTGCACGGAGCCCCGATCCGGGCCGATTCCGACCCCACCACCACGCGATACATGTCGGACAAGGAATACATGGAGCAGTTCACCAAGGCGACGCTGGGCACCTCGGGCACCGCGAACCCGGTCGAGCTCAAACTCCAGCAGGACCACGGCGTCTCCGGCGTCGCCACGATCGCCCGGAACAAGGCCTCCGGTCTCGACCGGCTGCCCGACAATTTCCACGACACCGAAGCGGAAAAGAACACCGCCATCGTCGACGAATTGGCCAAACGCATCAACGAGGCCGCCCGCCCCGACGATCAGTCCCTGCACCAGCCGGTCGAAGTCATCTGCGACCGCAACAGTCTGGTCGGAGATCTCGGCGCGCAACTCAGAAGCCAACTCATCGCAGAACACGGCGAGGGACTCGGTCGCGAACTGTTCGAGAAGCACGTCCGGCTCGTCGACGTCGACACCATCAGCGAGATGGGCACCGACCGCGCCGCACAAATGAAGGAAATCTTCGACTGGGCCGGCGAACGCGATCACGTCCTCATCATCAACCGGTCCGGATCGCGTGGCACCGACATCAAACCCGCCGAGGACACGTACCGCTACAACGAGCAGCACGAGCCGGTCGCGGGCGGCCTGCATGTCATGGTCACCGCGCACTCGGCCGAAACCGCACGCGCCGACGAGCAGGCCATTTATCGCACCGCCCGCATGGGCAAACCCGGTACGGCGCAGTACTACTACTCGCGCCAGGACGACCTTTTCGCCCAACACGGCGTCGATCAGCACCTCCTCGACGCCGGCAATCGATGGCAGGATGCCCGCGCCGCGTACGAGGCCGATCCCACCGCAGAAAACCGGCAGGCCCTGGACCAGGCGGCCCGCGCGGTCGACGACACCATCACCGGCCGACAGAACGCCATTGAGCACGATGGGCCGATCCACATCCCCGAGCAGACCGTCGATTCGCCGCACGAACCTGCATTCACCCGGGACTCCGCCGAGGAATCACCCGCTCAGGCGCGCGCACCCGACACCGCGTCGGAACGGCCACCGACAGTGCGGCCGGTCCGGCTGGTCACCCAGCCAATCACTCCGGTTGCCCCGGTTGCCGGCATCGGCTCGGCGATCCAGCACGCCCTCGGCCCGACCCAGCACCCGGCCCACCCGGGCGCGCGGCACGCGCCGACCAGGCCACCGTCGCACCCCGGTGGCGGTCCGGCGCACCGCATCAGCACTGGCCGCGAGCACCCGGTCGCACTGCCGTACCTGCTGCAGCCGGGCGACCGCACCAACGAGCAGGCGTACGCACACCCCAGCCCGGACGCCGTACCCCCCACCGCCGCCGCCGTACGATCCATGGCCACGCTGCTGCACCAACAGGGTCTGACCACTATCAGTCTCGGCGACGATGTCACCATCAACCTGGCCACCGACCCCGCCGCTTTCAGCTACCTCGACGACACCGGCCGACTCGCCCAAACCACCGATTACCACGGCCACCGAACCATCACCCTCGGCCTCGGCGCCTTCGACAACCACCAACGCCTTGCCGGAGTCGTCCTCACCGAGCTCACCCGACTGGATCAACTCGACCACAATCTCGACCCGCACAGCACCGAGCTCTACAACCTCGCCGAATCCACCAAACACACCGTCGATGAAGCCAACATCGACTGGACCCGCTGCACCGCCACCGCCGACGGCACCGTCACCTACGACACGTCGGGCGGTCCGACCCTCATCCACGCTCTCGATCTCGACGACCTGGCCGCGGAATTGCAGCGCGCCGACCGCATCGCCGATGACCCAGCCCGAATCGTCATCGCGGTCGATCCCGCGCTGCTCAGCGACGAGACGGCCCGGCTCGAATTCGAACGGGCCATGGCTGCAAGCCCGGTGCGCGCGGTTCTCCTCGATCCGGCCGGCCACACCGACCCCACCATTCTGAGCACCGACGACCCGCAGGTCGTCGTGCTCCTCGGCGGGCCGGCCCGGTTCACGACGTTGCGCGCGACGGCCACCAGCTTGCGTACCGCAACCCTGGGTCGGCTCAGTCCCGCGCAATTGCTGGCCCGGCCGCACGAACAGCGCCAGGAAACGCTCAACCAACTGCTCGGAAACAACCCGCCGCCACCCGGCCGGCCGCTCGACAATGCCGGTCTCGCGCCGATCTTGGACCATCTCGACGACATCCGTGACGACGTGAACGGCATCGCCAGCGTCGAATTGGTCGGAACCGGTTGGGTGCGGGTCACCACCGCGTTGGGTCAGCAATTCCTCGTCGGCAGCACCGGCGACGGCACGGACGTCTCGACCCAGTCGATCGGTCCGGCCGCGTTTGTCCTCGCCCTCCCCGATATGCCCGTCGATGCCGATGACAGGCTCGCGGCCGAGCACCTGGAGACCTTCTTCGCCGGAGAACTCGCGGCCATCGCCGCCCGGGTGAATGCGCTCGGCCATGCGAAGGCTCAGCTCGAACTGGCCGCCGATGCCGTGTCACACCTCCCCGATGCAACGCAGCGAGCCGAGATCGAGGCAGCCCTCAGCGCCTGCGAGACCAACCTGCACGCGGTCCTGGACCGGTCGACCGCGGACGCCGCGACGGAGCTGGTGCCGGCCGCGGATGCGCTGAAGGCGGCCGTGTCACGACTGCTGGATCATGGTCAGGCCACCGCGGCCTCGAACGTGCAGGAGGCCGCGCATGCCCTGCGCACCGCGGCGAACGCGCTGCTCGGCTCCGATGCCGTACTCACCACACCGGACGTCCTGCGGTCCTCGTTCGACCGGCGGAAGTCGCTGTCGATCGCCGACCACCGTGCCGCAGCCCAACTGAAGACATGCAGCAGACTGCTCGCCGGGTGGAGCGACGGCGATGCCAGCCCGCTGGCCCGGCACCGGGGAACGCGCGAGCGTCGGCGACTGTTGCAGGACCTCATCGGACGGGCCGGCCTGGCCGACGATGCACAGGGCGTCGCCGACCGTCGCGAGGTGCTCGCGGCCAACGGTTACGCCGATGTCGCCGAGACCAGCGTGCGGCACGGATCCGCCCGCCGTTCCACCCGGCAGACGGCCCGGCCCGCCGATTTCGAGGAGGTGGTGGGGCCCAGCCGCGGCCGCCTCGCCGAGCTGTTGGCGGATGCCACCGGCGGCCAGAGTCCGGCCGAACTGGCGAGCGCGATCGACGACGCCGCCCGGGCCCGGGCCCGGTACGAGGCCACGGCTCGACGGCGCACCGCCAGCGCGCTCGCCTCATTCGGCTCGGACCGGGTCGAGATCGCCGCGGATCTCCGCAACCGTCCGGAGTGGACACTCCTCAATCCGCCGACTGCGGCGGCCGATCCCGACGCAGTCCTGCGGGTGGATCCCACCACCGACACAACCGGCCGTGGCTATTACGAACGCGGTGGCTTTCTGCCGCCGCTGGCGGTGGAGCAGCAGCTGCTCGAGGATCTGGTGCAGGACCGCGAGACCGGCCAGCCAATGGTCGGGGCACACCCCAACCGGTGGCGGCGCTTCGTCCAGCCGGCCCGTCGCGGCCGTCAGGTCGATTCAGTCATCGCCGCCATCGAGACATTTCGCGGCCGACCGACCGTGGCCGCCGAGCCGACGTTCGACGGCTTTGCCGATGGCGACCCGGCGCGGCCGATCGGCACCGACGAGCCGCGGGCGATGACCCGGCTGGTCGATTACACCGGCGCCCGGCCGCAATTACTGGCCGACCTCACTGGACTGTCCACACACGATAGTTCGGTCGCGCTCACGGCCGCCCGAGATGGGGCCGACGCCGCGCTCGGTGATGCCGGATCCGGCGCCTACCGGATCGATATCCGCACCTACACCGACGGATCCCGCGACGTCGTGGTGGTTTTCAACGTCGCGGAGGAGCTGGTCGAATTCCAGCCCGCGGAGCGCAGCGACCTGGTCCGACTGGAATCCCTGCTGCTGGACGGGATTGACGCACCGGTGCCGTTTTCCGGAAAGCCGCTCGGCCGGTCGCTTCCGGTCGACCGGCCGGTGTCGCCGGATTATTTCCATCACCTGGCCGGGGCTGACCGGCTCGGGCAGTTGGCCGCGTGGTCGGCCGATTTCTCCACCTGGGAAAGGGATTACGCCGACAAGCTGCCGGCGGGAGCCGGTTATGCGGGTCGGCCGCTGCCGGTCCGTGATGCGCGACTGTCCACAATGCATGATCGGGCCGACCTGGTCGGCGACGCCGCCGGGATCGCCGTCGTACCGGCGGGAATCCGTACCTTCACCGTCCGCACCGCCCGCGGTCGGCAGTTCACCGCCGAGGTACGCCTGGGCGATGCCGGTGCGCACGCGGCAACAACGACGCCGCTCGCATCCGATGACCTCAGCTGCTTCATCGTCGCGGTCGACGGCACCCTCAGCCCGGAACGAACGATGATGACGGTCGCCGACCAGCTCGCCCGGACCGCCGCCCGGGTCGATCTCACCGTGGCTGCGTTGGATGCGATCGACGCCACGGCCGGCACCTGCGACCCGGCCGTCACCGACGCGCTGCGGGCCGCCGCCTATGCCCCGGCCCGCTCGATCGCGGTGGCCACCGTCGGTGGCTCGGCGAGCGCGGCGGTGCAGCACGAGCGGGCTGCTGAGGCCGCAACGGTGGCGGCGATCGGGGCGGCCCGATCGGCAGCGGGCCCGGCCAGCCACCCGCTGGTTGCCGCGGCCGACGCGGTGGAACGGCTGCAGCGCGCCGTTCTGGCCCCCGACGCGCTCAGTCTCGACCCCCGCATACCGAACCGGCTCTCGCTGGCCGACGGTGGCGCGGTCGCGCAGCTGCGGGTGGCCGCGGCGCTGCTGGACGACCCCGCGTTCGGCTGGCGGCGCAAGCGCGCGATCCGCCAGGACGTCGCCGACGCCCTCGGTCCGATGGGTCTGATCCAGGGCTTCGGGAACCTGCCGGGAACGCCCGGGCACCAGGAACGCCGGGCTCTGCTCCCCCGCCAGCTGCGCCACCTGGTGGACCGGAACGGCCGGCGCGGCGTATTGATACCGCCACCGGAGACGGCGCCGGCGGTGGACGACGACTGGCTGCAGACGATGCTCGGCCGGGACGAGTTCCGGGCCTGGGTGGGGGCGCGCCGGATCACCCTGCTCGGACATCCCGGGTACGGCAGCGAACGCATCGAGGTCCAGCTTGCCGACGGGCACCCGGTGCCGGTGACGGTGCGGCTCGGTGAGCCGAGCGACACCGAGGACCCCACCCTTCCCGCGCCGGAGCGGGACTCCGAGGGGTATTTGGACGCCACCGGCTGGAACATCACCCTGCAACCGGGCCTGACACCCTCGACCACCGATCGAGAAATGGCCGGCCAGCTGGCCGTGATCGTCGGCACGACGCAGGAGGCTCTGGACCATGGCGTGGACCCGACCGACCTCACCGAATTTCGCCGCTATGTCGAGGGAATTCGTCAGCCCGACAGCTCGGTGCCGTGGCGGAAATACTGGGTCAACGGATATCTGCGGGTATTCCTCGACCAATACGACCAGTGCACCGGCTGGATGGAACGGCACCGGCTGAAAACCCAGCTACGCCGGGATCTGCTGCCGATCTGGAATCTGGCCAAGCGGCCCGATGGCGCCCCCGACGAGCTGGCCGACCTGCCGCCGGACCTGCGCGACCGGGTCGCCCGGCTGCGTGGCCGCAGCACCCGTTGGGCCGCCGATCCGAAGCCCCGACTCGACGTGACCGCGCTGGCGACCGACATCGCCGCCGCTGCGGTCGAGCCGCGGCTGGCGGAGCACATCGGCGCGACGTCCATTCGATTCATCGACGGCGCTGAGGCGCGCTCGCTCGGTATCGAGTCGGCGGCCGGGCTGCGGGTGACCGGCCGTTCGGGGACCGAGCTCGTCGTCGGTCTCGCCGCCGGACCGCTCGACGGCGTCGGCGGCGAACTGGAACAGCTGGGCGGGCCGGAGCAGCCCGGCCCGGTGCGGTACCTGGCCCGGCTCTTCCAACGCCAGTCGGTTGAGGACGCCGGTCTGGCGTTGCATTACCTGCTGGCGTCGGCGATCGCCCAGGCCGAGAGCGGCCCGGCGCCGAACAGTGGCTCGGTATCGAACGGCACCAATGGCGACCCGATCCTGCCGACCGGACGCGACCGGACGGCACACAGCCCGGGCAACGTCGCCCTGCTGGCCGCGGTCAGCGACCGCTACCGCGCGACAAGGGGCGTCCGCGCGCGCCGGGTGCTGCGAGCGGCGGCCGCCGAGATCGTCGGCCGGCTCGATCCGGGCAGCCTGCAGAATCTCGACCCGGAGCTGTTCCGGTTCGTCAGCAGAATGCTGAGCCCGTCCCGGCAACGGTCCGCCTTCGACGAAACCCTGACGAACACCCGACGGGCTGTCGCCGAGCGCCGGTATCCCTCGCGCATCCCGACGCTGCGGCGCTATCTGCAGAAGCGGGTCATCACCTACGGCAGCCAGGCATTGGCCGGAGTGGGGCTGTCCTTCCTGTTCCACCGGCTCTATTTCAGCGCGGTCGCGCCGTTCATCCACGGCTCACCGAAGGACCTCGTCTTCGCCGGGCTCGCGGTCGCGCTGGGTGTCGGCGCCGGCGTCGTGCACGCCCACGCCGACCACGCCAGCAACCGCAGCACCGAAGCCGCCGACCTGGCCCGCCGGGCGGCCGAGGAGCGGCGCAAGGCCCGTCGCTCGGGCGATCCCACGGCGGCATTCGGCGGCCTGGCCGCCGACGCCGTGGCCGGCACGATCGCGGACGTAGAACGCCAACTCGAGGCCGGAACGCGAGCCCAGCAACGCCTCGCCGAGCTGCTGCAGGAGCTGCAGCCGCGGCTGGACTCCGGACAGATCACGGCGGCGCAGCTTGCCGCCGCAATGCCCGCCACCGCTCCCCCGCTGGCGCGGCCGGCAGAGTCACCCTCGCGGCGGCGCACCGCGCCATCGCCCTGGGCGCAGGCCGACCGGCGCATCCCGGGCCGGACCCCGCCGTACAAGGTGTATTTCCGTAAGAACCTGCTGCCCGGCATTGCCCAGGTCATCACGTCTATCGCGCTGACCGGGTTCGGCGCGGGCGCCTGGGCTTACACCGGAGTGGTCACCATGGGCAACGCGATGCACATGCTCCTGGATCCGCTGACGAAAATGCGCATCGCCCACTTCGCCCAGGTCAATACGACCACCCGCCGGCAGCAGGAGCGGGCCCGCAACGAGCGGCATAAGCGCTCCCGCGAGGTCGCCGCGGCCAAGATGGCCACCACCCTGCTGCTCGACGTACCGGAGGTGCAGCGTTCGGTGGCCTGGGCGGACGCAACCCGGCGGCTGGTCACCGCGCTGGAAGCCGTGGCCGACCCGGTGGCGGCACGAACGCGCCACCATGCCCAGCGGGCCGCCGATCAGGGCCGGGTCGACCTGGTGCCGCCGGCCGCCGCGCCGCTGCACCTGGCGCACCGGACGACCGGCCCCATGGAGAACCTGGTCGCCGCCGCCCCGGCCGAGCTGATCACCGGAATCGGATCGGGGTTGCCCGCCCTGTGGATCAACGGCCCGGCCGGCGCGACCCAGGTCGGGATCGCGCTCCTCAACGTGGCATTGGCGTTTCCCAGTGAGGGATACGGTTTCCAGAAGTACTACGAGACGCTGGACCACGCCCACGCCCAGTACGCGCTGGAGCTGGAGCAGGACCGCCGGGCCGCCACCGTGGCGTTCACCCACTCCGCCGGCATGCGGCTGGCGGAGCGGGTCGAGGCGGCGCTGCAGCACCTGCCGGCCGAGACGGTGCGCCAGGTCGACGAGGTGCGGACGGAGATCCTCGCCCGGGTCGGCTGGAACCCGGCCGGGCCGATGGAACCGATCGGCCGGGTGGTGGCGACGTACGCCCAGTCCCAGACCACCCCGTCGCTGCGCCCGCCGTTCCGGCATCAACTCTGGCGCGATCTGCCCGCCGGGGTGATGCAGGCGATCCTCGGCATGACGGTGGCGGCGATGTGGCCGGGGCTGAGTCAGGCCGAGGCGACCGAGCAGGGCATCACCGCCGCCGCCAACAACGGCCTCAACGGAATCGTGAAATGGGCGATCAACGGATTTGCGATGACCGACGAGGTACGCGGCTACAACGCGCAGCTGCTCTACGAACGGCTGACCGAGATCCACGAGGTCGGCACGGCGGCGCAGGCCCAGCTGAGCGCGCTGCGGCCGGCCATCGACGAGATGGCGGCCGCGATCGCCGAGCACCGGCACGCCGCGGAGGAGGCCGTCGAGGAGATCCGGGACTTCGTGGCGACCTACCCGTTCGGCGGCTGAGATGAATCCACCCAAGGGTCCCAAAGGGGATGACGTCGCACGCTATCCTTTCCGCGTGACGAGCCCGTTGATCTTTCCTGTCGGCCATTACCTCGGCACGCACTATCCCGGTGCCGGTGCGGATCTGGATTTCCACGTCGTACGGATCGGCTGGGAGATCTACCGGTTGGAAGGCAACGAACAGTTCGGCGTGTGGGCGCTGGCGCACGGCGTCCCGGACCAGGGCGATGCGACAGCGGCCTGGACCCGCCCCGCGCTTGAGGGCGCGGCCCGGGCATCCGGGCTGGCCGGCGTGTCATCCGCGCTCGACGACCTGCTCGCCAAGGATCTGATCATCGAGGTCACCGCGGAGACCGAGGAAGCGGTCGAATTCGCCCGGGTGTGCCGGATCAGATCGCTGTTGGTCGGGCTCGGCAATACCGCCGAAGATCCGCTGCACTTCGGGATCGGCCTTCCGGCTGGCCAGCCGATCATGCAGGCCTCCACGTTCGACTATGAACTGTGGAAATGGGGGCACGCCTGCGACAGCCTGTGGCACGCCTGCAATGTGCTGGCCCAGGCCGGTCGGGACGTCGATCCCGCGGATCCGGAGCAGACTGATCCGAGCCGGATCCTGACCAGAGTCCTGTCGACGACCCAGAACCTCATCTCGCACGGCGCGGCCTATCTCGACGAGGCGCGTGAGGAATAGCCGCTGCGCGGCTTCAGCGCCCTGTCGGCGTCGGTGTCGCGCTCGGTGTCGGCGTGGCGCTCGGCTTCGGCGCCGCCGAAGCGGTCGGGCTCGATGTCGTTGTCGGGCTCGATGTCGGGCTCGGCGTCGAGGTCGGTGGCGGGCTGGACTCGACCGTCACGAGCCCGGGCGCACCCGTTCCCCGGAGCCCGTCGACGCTGAATACCGACCAGACCGAAATCGACAGCTTGTCATCCGGCGAAACGTCGCCCGGCAGCGCCACGGAATCCGCCCTGGCGTACTGGGTGGGTGTGCTGTCCAGAAGGTCCTTGCCGGTCGTCACGTCGAACACCCGGATCACGAAACCGCTCACGTCCAGGCCATCGTCGGCCCAGTCCCAGGTGGCGTCCACGCTGCAGCCGGTCGACCCGGCCGGCGACGGGCAGGACTCGGTCGCTGCGATCTTCGCCGGCGCCTGGGTCGCGATCGCCAGCGACGCGGCCTTTCCGGTGATCTGCTGACTGCCGCTTCTGGTCCAGGCGGAGACGGACAGCGTGTACGTGCCTCCGGCGGCCAGCGCCGGAAGAGTCGGCACGGCAACGTGAACCGCGGTGGCCGGTAACGATTGCGCCTTGCCGAACGGCTTCCCGTCGCCACCCAGCACCCGCACCCGGTAGCCGGCTATCGCCGAACTGCTCCGCGCGGGCGCCCGCCATTCCAGCTGTAGGGACGACGTCCCGGGCGCCGGCTCGGCTGCCAACCCCTGCGGTGCCGAGGGCGCAGGCAAAGCGGGCGGGCGGCGCACCGGCCGCTGCTTGGTCGGCGGAGTCACCGGCGGCGTCGGCTGCTGCTTCGGTGGTTGGGTCCTTTTCGGCGGCTGCGTTTTCGGCGGCTCGGTCTTTTTCGGCGGCTCAGTTTGCTTGGACGTCTCATGCTTCGGCGTGCGGCCGGATTTCCGGTCCGTCGAATTCTGGTCCGTCGAATTCTGGTCCGTCGAATTCTTATCGGTCGAATTCTGGTCGGTCGACCCGCCGAACCCGGGCTCCTGCTGGACCGGCGGCGGTCCGACGGCGATGGGCGGCGCAATCGGATGTCCGGAGCCGAGGTCGCCCGGCGCAGTCCCCTGCGTGTAGGCGCGCATCAACGCCAGTACGAGATCGGCGTAGGCATCGGAGTGGTTGTAGCGCAGCACCGCGGCCCGCTGACCGGCCGATGTGCCCAGGTCGCCGCCGCCGGCACAGAGATAACGTCCGGCCCCAGCCGCCGCGTCGAAGATGTTCTCCGGATCGGCCACCCCGTTGCCGTCGGCGTCAACTCCGACGCTCGTCCAGGTCGACGGCAGGAACTGCAAGGGCCCGACGGCCCGATCGAAGGCCGGATCCCCGTCGTACCGGCCGTTGTCGGAATCGGCGATGCGCGCCATTCCGGCCTGGCCGCCGTCCAGACGCGGGCCGAGAATCGGCTTCGTCTCGTTGCCGTCCTGCTGCAACGACGCGCCGCCGTACTGGCCCTGGTCGGACTCCACCCGACCGATCCCGGCGAGCAACGCCCACGGCAACCGGCAGCTCGGATCGGACTGGCCCAGCGCGGTCGCGGCGTTGCGGTAGGCCTGCAGGGCCACCTCCGGCACGCCGTTTTCGGCGAGCTGGGAGACCGTTCCGGGATCGGGTTGATCGCCGCCATGCCGGTCGCCGCCGTGCCCGCTCCCGCTGCCGCGCTGGCGGTCGCCCTGTTGACCGTTCGGCCCGGCGGTCAGGTCCGGATCGGCGAGCGGCGAATGGACCGGCGGCTCAGGCACCACGATCCCGGGCGCGAGCGGTGAGATGGGCACGATCGGCCGGTCATCGCCTGCCGCGGCGGCATTGTGGTCGGTGGGCGACCGGCCGGAGTCGACCGCGGCGGCCGGCTGCGACCGGTCGAACGTCGGCGTCACCGACAGGGCAGCCAGGATCGCGAGAGCGGGTGCCCCCCGGCGTGCCCTCGACCACGGCATGATCACGACACTGTCACGCATAACCGGCGACAACAACCGATTCGGCCGAGAATTCAGCGCAGCTTTGCCAGGCCGTCGTGGCGGGCCGGATCTCTCCCGAAGGCAGAACGCTACGACACTGCTCCAGCCTTCGGAGCAATGTCGTAGCGTTTCTGCGAAATAGCGGAAATAGCGCTTTCAGCTCAGCCGGTCGGCTAGACCGAGAGATCCTCCAGCATTTCGGTGACCAGGGCCGCGATCGGCGAACGTTCGGACCGGGTCAGCGTGACGTGGGCGAACAACTGGTGCCCCTTCAAAGCCTCGATCACCGCGGCGACGCCGTCGTGCCGGCCGACCCGCAGGTTGTCCCGCTGCGCCACGTCGTGAGTGAGCACCACCCGGGAATTGGCGCCGATCCGGGACAGCACGGTCAGCAGCACACCGCGTTCCAGTGACTGTGCCTCGTCCACGATGACGAACGCGTCATGCAGCGAGCGGCCGCGGATGTGGGTCAGCGGCAGCACCTCGAGCATGTTGCGGGCCATGACCTCCTCGACCACGTCGGGGCTGACCAGCGCGCCGAGGGTGTCGAAAACCGCCTGCGCCCAGGGAGACATCTTCTCCCCCTCGCTGCCCGGCAGGTAGCCGAGATCCTGACCACCGACCGCGTACAACGGCCGGAAGACGATGACCCGGCGGTGCTGGCGGCGCTCGACCACGCTCTCCAACCCGGCGGCCAGCGCGAGCGCCGACTTACCGGTGCCGGCCCGGCCGCCCATCGACATGATGCCGACCGACGGATCCAACAGCAGGTCCAGCGCCACCCGCTGCTCGGCCGACCGACCGTGCACGCCGAACGCCTCCCGGTCACCGCGGACCAGGGCCACATTGCCGTCCGGCAGCACCCGGGCCAGCGCCGAGGACTGTCCGGACAGCAGGACCAGGCCGGTGTGGCACGGCAGTCCGACGGCCTCGACCAGTTCGATCCGATCCTCGGCGTAGAGCCGGTCAATGTCGGCCGAATCGACCTTCAGCTCGACCATTCCGGTCCAGCCGGCGTCGACCGCCATCTGGGCCCGGTACTCATCGGCGGCGATGCCGACCGAGGCCGCCTTGACCCGCAGCGGCATGTCCTTGCTGACCAGCACGACGTCGTTGCCCTCGGCGGCCAGGTTGAGCGCCACCGCGAGAATTCGGGCGTCGTTGCTGTCGGTGCGGAATCCCGGCGGGAGAATGCCCTGGTCGCTGTGGTTCAGCTCGACATGCAGGCTGCCTCCGGAGTCACCGACCGGCACCGGCTCGTCGAGCCGTCCGTGGGTTATCCGCAGATCGTCGAGCAGCCGGAGCGACTGCCGGGCGAACCAACCCAGCTCGGGATGGTGGCGTTTCCCTTCCAACTCGCCGATGACCACCAGCGGGAGCACGACGTCGTGCTCGGCGAAGCGGTGCAACGCGTAGGGGTCGGAGAGCAGGACGCTGGTGTCGAGGACGTACGTCTTTTGCGTAGTGGTCCGGCGAGATGCCACGGGCGCTCCCGGCGGGTTGCACCAGGCCCGCATCGTCGAAGGGTCCGGGACCACCCACTCGGCGCGAGCCTGAGGGGGTTGGTGCCGACCCCCTCAGTGAATACGCGGTGTGCTCGCACTGTGGGGCCTCCCCTGCGTCCCGGTCGAGAGATCGGGTCGCTACAAGAACCGTACGTTGCTTATGGCTATGGGGTCCACACCCGACACGCCGCGTCATCTACGCCTTAACTTCCGGACATCTGTTGATCACATTCGACTGCGGATCGTGATCAGCGGGTGGGCAGCGTCCAGCCGACCTCGTCGCTCGTCTCGGCCTCGACGGCGGCCGCGCGCAGGCCGCCCGGCGGCCGCACCAGGTAGACCACCGCCCGGTCGGGCAGCACCACGGCGGCGGGCCCGCGGCGCCGTACCCACACCAGCGCCGCCGCCGAGTCGACGTACCGGCGCATCGCGGGCTCGACCCGGCCGATGTGCAGCGGCAGTTCCGGGTCACCGGTGGCCGGGCGCAGCCACACGGTGGTCGGCCGTTCGGCGACGACCAGCTGACCGGGCAGTGTCCGGACCCGGCCGGTCTCGACCGCCCGGCACAGGGCTCGGCGCGCCCGGGCCGGCTTGCTCGCCGGGCCGATGAGCAGCAATAGCGGCAGCGCGATCGCCCACCACTGCGCGCCCGGGTCGCCGGCCACGATCAGGCCGATCGTGGTCAGCACCATCACGGTCAGCACGAACAGGGCCCGGTCGCGGACCGGCCCGTAGAGGTGCGGCCAGGCCGAAGGCCAGTCCGCCGGAAGTGCCACGGTCCACCGCTCGGGCGCCGGGTCGGGCGGGTCGGGTGGGCCGTGAGTCTCCGTCATGCGCCCGCCCGCACCTCGCGGGCCCGCAGCACGGCGATGTTCCCCATAGTCGCAGTCTGGCAGCAGCCGCGTCCGGATCCGGCACGGGCCTGCTCGGGCCGGGCTCCCTCAGCCGCCGTACCGCCGGTTGCGGCCGGCGTAGTCCCGCAAGGCGCGCAGGAAGTCGGTCCGCCGGAACTCCGGCCAGTACGCGTCGCAGAAGTAGAACTCCGAGTGCGCGCTCTGCCAGAGCAGGAAGCCGGACAGCCGCTGCTCGCCGCTGGTCCGAATCACCAGATCCGGGTCGGGCTGCCCGCGGGTGTAGAGGTGCTCGGCGATGTGGTCGACGTCCAGGACCTCGGCGAGTTCCTCGATCGAGGTGCCGCGGGAGGCGTGCTCGTGCAGCAGTGACCGGACCGCGTCGGCGATCTCCTGCCGGCCGCCGTAGCCGACGGCCACGTTGATCCGGATCCCGGTGCGCTCGTCGGTGCGCTCCGCGGCCGCCTTCAGCGAGGCGGCGGTGCGGGCCGGCAGCATATCCAGCGCGCCCACGATCGAGACCCGCCAGGACCGGCCCGGGCTGGCCAGGTCGTCGACGACGTCCTCGATGATCTCCAGCAGGGTCTCGAGCTCGTCCGGCGGCCGGGAGGTCAGATTCTCGGTGGACAGCAGCCACAGAGTCACCACCTCGACACCGACCTCGCCGCACCAGCGGACCAACTCGGTGATCTTGTCCCCGCCCCGGCGATAGCCGATGCTGACATCCGCCAGCCCGGCCGCGCGGGCCGAACGCCGGTTGCCGTCACACATCACGCCCACGTGGGCCGGCACCGCCTTGCCGGCAAGTTGGCGCAGCAGGCGGCGTTCATAGACTGCGTAGGCGACGTCGGCGATGCTCACCGGCGCCCCCTCGAACCGTCGGTCACGACTCCCCCAAAAGAAAAGACACATACGGGTTTCGGGCAACACGGCCGTTCAGCAGCCTACGCCCGACCGGCGTAGATCTCGGCCGATCGCGTGCGCCGGCCGGCCGCAGGACAACCCGGTCTTCCCGTTCGATTCGGCGATCGTTCCGACAAACGCCGCCGGACCGACGAAGGGCTCCCGTAACCTTGGGCCATGACTGCCCTCTCCGCCGCCTCTGCCGGGAGCCAGCCACTGCAGGCGATCAAGCCTCGACTACGCGGCTGGTTGCATCAATGGGCGTTCGTCGTCTCCTTCGCCACCGGGGCGACCCTCATCGCGCTGTCCGCCCTGGAGGGCACCCGGGCGGTCATCGGGACCTCGATCTACGCGTTGACCGTGTCGCTGCTCTTCGGCACCAGTGCGCTGTATCACCGGCGCACCTGGGCCGCCCGCGGCCGCTCGGTGATGAAACGGCTCGACCATTCGATGATCTTCGTGTTCATCGCGGGGACCTACACGCCGTTCGCGCTGCTGGTAATGCCGCGCAACATCGGCATCGTGATCCTGACCGTCGTGTGGTCCGGCGCGCTGGCCGGGATCGTGCTGAAACAGGCCTGGATCCGGGCCCCGCGCTGGATCAGCGTCCCGCCCTACATCGCGCTGGGCTGGGTCGCGGTCTTCGTACTGCCCGACATGCTGCGGCACGCCGGCGTCGCCGCGCTGGTGCTGCTGCTGGCCGGCGGTCTGGTCTACAGCTTCGGCGCCATCGTGTACGGCACCCGCCGGCCCGACCCGTGGCCGCGGACCTTCGGCTACCACGAGGTCTTCCACCTCTGCACGATCGTGGCCGCGCTCTGCCACTACATCGCGATCTGGTTCGCCGTCTACTCCCGCTGAAACTCAGACCGTGCTGTCAGCCGATCTCGACCAGTCACATTAGCGAGCGACCTCGACCAGCACCTTGAGCGAATCCCGCCGGTCCATCGCCTGATATCCGGTCGCGATGTCCTCCAGGCTGACCCGGCGGTCGAAAATCGGGCTCGGATCCAACGTCCCGCTGGCCACCGCTGACAGCAGCTGCGGCAGGTACGCGCGGGACGGGCAGACCCCGCCGCGTACGGAGATGTTCCGGCAGAAGATGGCGCCCATGTCCAGGCCGTCGACCATGTGCGGGGCGCCGACGTAGCCGATGGTCGCGCCATCACGGGCGACCGCGATCGCCGTGTCCAGGGCACTCTGCGACCCGACGCACTCCAGTACCGCGTCCACCCCGCCGGTGAGGCTGAGCACCTCCTCGATCGCCTCGTTCCCGTGCCCGGCGGTGACCAGTTCGGTGGCGCCGAACCGCTTGGCGACGTCCAGCCGGTCGGCGTGCCGGCCGATGGCGATGATCTGGTCGGCGCCACTGCGGCTGGCGGCGAGCACCGCGCAGAGCCCGACCGCGCCGTCACCGACGACGGCGACTGTCTTGCCGTAGCCGACACCGGCCACCCGGGCGGCGTGCTGGCCGGCCGCCATCACCTCGGCGACCGGCAGGACCCGTTCCGGCTCGTCCCGCAGCTCGGCCGGCACCAGGACGAGGGTGCCGTCCGCGTTCGGGACCCGGACGGCCTCGCCGTGGGCGCCGTCGTGCCCGGGCGTACCCCACATTCCGCCGTCGACGCAGGAGCTGTGCAGCCCGGACCGGCAGTAGTCGCAGGTGCCGTCGGACCAGATGTGCGGCGCGACCACGAGGTCGCCGGGGTGCAGGTTGTGCACCTCGTGACCGACGGATTGCACGACGCCGAGGAATTCGTGGCCGATGCTGGAGCCGGCCGGCCGCTGGCCGTAGCCGCGATAGGACCACAGGTCGCTGCCGCAGATCGCGGCGTGCGTCACGGCGACGACCGCGTCGGTGGCCTCGACGATCTCGGCGTCCGGGACCTGCTCGACCCGGACATTGCCCGGTCCCTCGAAGATGGCAGCGCGCACGGGGTCCTCCTCGCATCACGCAGTGACCTTGCCGTCACCGACTGCGAGCACAGTAACCACACTTGACCCGTCTGGCCTAGCCCTATTTCAACCTTGCAGGTGAACTATGAGCGAATCGCCGGTCGAAATAGGCACTAGGACGGACAACTCGGCCGCTGATCCCGACATCGGCATCCACTCGACGCCCCGTTCCTCGTGACCGGGCGAGAGTGAGACCCGGTCAGGGACCTGGACGGTCGTCCGGCGAGACGGGATCAGTCCGAGGCCAGCCAGGCGTCGATGCCGAGGCGGGCGGCCCGCCGGACCGGGTCGGGTGCGGCGGAGGCGTCCACCGAGGTACGGACCAACGCGGCGAGGGCCGTGTCGTCCAGTCCCAGCCCGGTCCGGCAGCGCTCGTATTCACCCGCCAGATCGGTGTCGAACAACAGCGGATCATCGGCGTGCACGCCGCACCGCACGCCTGCCGCCAGCAGCGCCGGCAACGGATGTTCGGCCAGCGATGGTACGACCGACAGCAGCACGTTGCTGGTCGGGCACACATCCAGCGCAACACCGGATTCGGACAGCCGAGCCAGCAGGGCTGGATCCTCGACCGCCCGCACCCCGTGCATGATCCGGTCGGCGTGCAGGAGGTCGAGCGCGGCGCGGACGCTGTCGGGGCCGCACAGTTCGCCGGCGTGCGGAACGCAGCGCAGCCCCGCGGCGGCCGCGTGATCGAATGCCTTCGCGAACAGCTCCGGCGCAGCGGTGGCCTCGTCGCCATCCAGACCGAGCCCGACCACGCCGGCGTCCGACCGGGCCACCGCCAGCCGCGCGATGTCCAGCGCCGCCTCCGGTCCCACGTTCCGGTTCGCCGCCAGCACCAGGCCGAAGCCGATCCCGGACCGGGCGGCCGCGGCGTGTCCGGCCTCCAGCACCAGGTCGACGACGTCGGGGTCCGGACCGAGCCGGCCACCGAAGAGCCCGGGCCACATCGACGGCTCCACCCACACCGCGCCGGCAGCGGCGGCGTCCTGGACCACCTCGGTCACCAACCGGCGGGCATTCTCGGCCGTACGCAACGACCGGGCGGCCGCGGTGATCGTGTCGGTGAAGTCGGCGAACGAGCCGTACCCGGTCGGCAATGGCGCGTCGATTCCCGCTGCAGCGGCGAATTCGGTCAGCGTCGATCGGCGCATGGCGCCGTCAAGGTGCAGATGCAGGTGGGCCTTGGGCAGGGTGGTGAGATCGCGCACCACCCGACCCTAGTGCTGCGCCCCGTTTCATGATCGACATCGAGTTGATGTCGCTATAGCGACACTTAGTCGATGTCGATCATGAAAATTGGGTGGGCGGGTCAGGGGTGGACGGAGAGGGCGGCGCGCAGTGCATCCGGGTCGGAAACCGGTGCGGCACAGACGAATCCGCGGCAGACATAGGCGGCCGCGGCACCGCCGAGCAGCGGCCGGTCGGCCAGCAGCGGCACACCCGGCTGCCCCGGCGATCCGGCCACCACCACCAGCCCCGGCGCCGCCGAACTGCGGGCGACCCGCTCCAACTCGGCCCGGCCGGTCGGCTCACCCACCACGGCCACCTCGTACGGGCCGGCCACCAGCGCCTCGGCCACTGCCGCCGCCCAGCCGGCGGCCCGGGGATACCGCTCGATCAGCGGGATCGACCGGGCCACGATGGCCTCGGCCACCTCCCGATGCCGGGTCGACGCGGTCAGCGCGGAATAGGACAGCAGTGCCCCGGCCAGGGCCGACGCGCCCGCCGGAGTGGCATTGTCCGTTGGATCCTGCGGCCGGCGTACCAGTTGCTCGGCGTCGTCGGCCGTGTCGAAGAAGCTGCCCGCGTCGTCGCCGAACCGGGCCAGCGCAACGTCGAGCAGTTCGCCGGCCGCACCGAGCCAGCGGCCATCGGCGGTCGCCTGGTGCAACGCCAGCAGGCCCTCGGCCAGGTCGCCGTAATCCTCGAGAATGCCGGCACTGCGGCCGACCCGACCCAGCCGGGAGGTGCGCCGGAGCCGGCCGTCGATCAGGTGCAGATCCAGCAGCAGCGTCGCTGCGGCGACGGCGGCGTCCACATAGGACTGATCGCCGAGAATGGCGCCGGCGTCGGCGAGCGCCGCTATTGCCAACCCGTTCCACGCGGTGACGACCTTGTCGTCCAGCCCGGGCTGTGGGCGGGTGCCGCGCGATGTCAAAAGCCGCTGCCGTACGGAATTCCATCTGTCCACATCGGATGGATCGGTCCGGAGCTGCAGAGTCGAGAATCCGGCCTCGAATGTGCCGGCCGCCGTGACCGACAGCAACTCGGCCGCCCACGCGCCGTCCTCGGCGCCGAGCACGTCGGCGAGCTGGGTCGGATTCCAGACATAGGTGGATCCCTCCACCCCGTCGGTGTCGGCGTCCAATGCGGAGGAGAAGCCGCCGTCCGGCGTACGCAGGTCACGCAGCAGGAATTCGGCGGTGTCGACCGCGACCCGGCGGGCCAGCGCCGACCCGGTCTGCCGCCACAGATGGACGTACACCCGCAGCAGCAGCGCGTTGTCGTAGAGCATCTTCTCGAAATGCGGCACGACCCAGGAATTGTCCACGGAATAGCGGGCGAAACCACCGGCCAACTGGTCGTACATTCCGCCGCGGGCCATCGCGTCACAGGTCGCCTCGGCCATTCGCAGCGAATCGGCATCTCCGGTCCGGGCGGAATGCCGGAGCAGATATTCCAGCACCATCGACGGCGGGAATTTCGGTGCGCCACCGAAACCACCGTCCGTGGCGTCGAAAGTGCCGGCCAACGCCACGACGCCCGCGGCGAGCGGACCGGGCCCGATCTCGCCGCCCAGCGGAAGGCCGTCCGCGGCATTCAGCTTGCCGGTGACATCGGCGCTGACCGATTCCAGTTCGCCGCGCCGCTCCCGCCAGGCCTCGGCCACCGCCGCGAGTAGCTGGGGGAAGGACGGGATTCCCATCCGGGGCTGGGGCGGGAAATAGGTGCCGCAGAAGAACGGCGCCCCGTCCGGCGTCGCGAAGACCGTCATCGGCCAGCCGCCGTTGCCCGTCATCGCCTGGGTCGCTTCCATATAGACCGAGTCGATGTCCGGCCGTTCCTCCCGGTCGACCTTGATGCAGACGTAATCCGCGTTCATCGCCGCCGCGACCTCGGCATTCTCGAAGGACTCGTGCGCCATCACGTGACACCAGTGGCAGGCCGCGTAGCCGACCGACAGCAGGATCGGCACGTCGCGCCGGCGGGCCTCGGCGAACGCCTCGGCCGACCACTCCCACCACTCGACCGGATTGTCCTTGTGCTGCAGCAGATACGGACTGGTGGCGTCAGCAAGCCGGTTGGGCACCGGACACTCCTTCGCTATGCGGACTTCTCGTCTCCACCGTGGCACACCGGCGCCACCCCCCGCCGAGCCCCCTCAATGTTGATCATGCGGAAACTGTTCGCGACACGCCGGTGGGACCAACAGTTTCCGCATGATCAACACCGGAGGGGCGGAGAAACGGGGCGGCGCGGGGCACCGTCCGGATGGCAGACTTCGGGCCGTGCTGCTCACGATTACTTCCACCGCCGATCCCGCCACCGATCTGGGCTTCCTGCTGCACAAGCACCCGGAGCGCGTGCAGACCTTCGACCAGACCTCCGGCGTCGCCCACGTTTTCTATCCCGAGGCGACGGCGGAGCGGTGCACGGCGGCGTTGTTGTTGGAGGTCGACCCGATCGCCCTGGTCCGCGGCCGCGGTGGCTCCGCCGGGTTCGCGCTGAGCCAGTACGTCAACGACCGGCCGTACGCGGCGTCGTCGCTGCTCGCGGTGGCGCTGGGCAAGGTCTTCGGCACGGCCATGGCGGGCCGCTGCAAGGCCCGACCGGAGCTGGTCGACCGGCCACTGCCGCTGCGGATCGAGATCCCGGCGCTGCCCTGCCGGGGTGGTCGCGACCTGGCCACCCGGCTGTTCGGTCCACTGGGCTGGACCGTCGAGGCGACCGCCGGGCCGCTGGACCCGGAGTTTCCGGCCTGGGGCGAGTCGCCGTACCTGACCGTCGCGCTGGACGGCGACCTGAGGCTGGCCGACGCGCTGCACCACCTGTACGTGCTGCTGCCGGTGCTCGACGACGCCAAGCACTACTGGGTCAGCACGGACGAGGTCGACAAGCTCGTCCGGGCCGGCGCCGGCTGGCTGCACGGACATCCGGAGCGGGATCTGATCACCCGGCGCTATCTGGCTCACCAGCGCGGACTCGCCCGCAGCGCGTTGGACCGGCTGGCCGAAATCGACGACGCCGAGTCGTTCGGAGATGCCGATTCTTTCGGAGATGCAGCGATCATCGAGGAGGCCGCGGACCGGCCCGAGCCGCTGGCGGTGCAGCGCCGCGAGGCCGTCATCACCGCGCTTCGATCTGAGAACGCGTCCCGGGTGCTCGATCTCGGGTGCGGACCCGGCGCGCTGCTGCTGGACCTGGTCGCCGACAATCGGTTCACCGAAATCGTCGGCACCGATGTCTCGCACCGCGCGCTGGACCTGGCGCAACGGAAGGTGGACCGGCTGGCCGAACGGCAGCAGCAGCGCGTCCGGCTGTTCCAATCGGCGTTGACCTACTCCGACGACCGGCTCACCGGATTCGATGCGGCCGTCCTGATGGAGGTCATCGAACATATCGATCCCCCGCGTTTGGATGCCCTGCAGCGCAACGTTTTCGGTGCCGCCCGTCCGTCCACTGTGGTCGTTACCACACCGAATGCGGAACACAACGTGCGGTACGAGACGCTGACCGCCGGCACATTCCGGCACCGCGACCACCGGTTCGAATGGGGCCGGACCGAATTCCGCGACTGGGCCGGCGCGGTGGCCGGACGGTACGGCTACTCGGTGCGGTTCGTACCGGTCGGTCCGGACGACCCGGAGGTCGGGCCGCCCACTCAACTCGCCGTCTTCACCCGGACGACCGACGCACCGTCCTTTCCCGCCAATGTGGCATTGGGGCAATCTAGTCACCCCAATGCCACATTGGCGCACAACGGTGCGCACAACGATGCGCACAACGGCGCGGGGAACGATGTGGGGGGTGCCGCATGACCGAGCTTGCGATTCCGGAGCTCTCCCTGGTGGTCCTGGTCGGGGCCAGCGGTTCGGGTAAATCAACCTTCGCCCGAAAGCATTTCCGGGGCACCGAGGTGCTCTCCAGCGACTTCTGCCGCGGCCTCGTCGCCGACGACGAGAACGACCAGGCGGCCAGTGGCGACGCGTTCGACATCCTGCATTACATCGCCGGGAAACGCCTGGCGGCCGGGCGATTGACGGTGGTCGACGCCACCAACGTGCAGTCTGCCGCCCGGGCCCAGCTGGTCGCGCTGGCCCGCGAGCACGACGTGCTGCCGGTCGCGATCGTGCTGGATCTGCCCGAGCCGGTCTGCGTGGAAAGAAACGCGCAACGCGCAGACCGGAATTTCGGCGCCGCGGTGGTGCACCGGCAGCGTGACCAGCTGCGCCGGTCGCTGAAATCGCTGTCCCGCGAGGGATTCCGCCGCGTCCACACGCTGCACTCCATCGACGACGTCGACGCGGCCACCATCAGCCGGCAGCCGCTGCTGACCGACCGGCGCGGCGAGACCGGGCCGTTCGACGTCATCGGCGATGTCCACGGCTGCCTCGACGAACTCGTCGAACTCCTGGAACAGCTGGAATATCAGGTTATCCGGGACGATGCCGGCCGTGCCGTAAGCGCCGAGCCGCCGGCCGGGCGGAAGGCAATCTTCCTCGGCGACCTGGTTGACCGCGGCCCGGACACCCCGGGCGTGCTGCGGCTGGTGATGGGGATGGTCGCCGCCGATGCCGCCCTGGCCGTGCCGGGAAACCACGAGAACAAGCTGGTCCGCGCGCTGCGCGGACGCAAGGTGACCCAGAACCACGGGCTGGCCGAGACTCTAGAAGCGCTGACCGCCGAGCCGGACGATTTCGCCAGGGAGGTCGAGACCTTCTGCGACGGCCTCGTATCCCATCTGGTCCTGGACGGCGGCCGCCTCGTGGTGGCGCACGCCGGGTTGAAGGAGGCCTACCAGGGCCGGGCGTCCGGCCGGGTCAGGTCGTTCGCCCTGTACGGCGAAACGACCGGCGAGACCGACGAATTCGGCCTGCCGGTGCGGTATCCGTGGGCGCAGGACTACCGCGGCAAGGCGATGGTCCTCTATGGACACACGCCGGTCCCGGAGCCGGAATGGGTCAACAACACTTTGTGCCTGGACACCGGCTGCGTATTCGGCGGCAACCTGACCGCACTGCGCTATCCGGAACGGGAAACCGTAGCCGTGCCGGCCCGGCAGGTCTGGTGCGAGCCGGCCCGGCCGCTGCAACCCGCGGTCGAGGAGCGCGACCTGAAGATCACCGACGTGCTGGGCCGGCGGATCGTCGAAACCGCCTACCACGGCCGGATCTCGCTGCGCGAGGAGAATGCCGCCGGTGCACTGGAGGTGATGAGCCGGTTCGCATTGGACCCGCGAGCACTGCCCTATCTCCCGCCGACGATGGCGCCCTGCGCAACCTCGAAGCGCCCCGAGCTGCTCGAGCATCCGGCCGAGGCCTTTGCCGCGTTCACCGCCGACGGGGTCACCGCGGTGATCTGCGAAGAGAAACACATGGGCTCGCGCGCCGTGGTCTTACTGGGCCGGACCGAATCCGCGGCCCAGCAGCGATTCGGCATGGAAACCGGAGTCAGCGGCGCCGTCTACACCCGGACCGGCCGGCCGTTCTTCTCGCCCGAATTGACGGAAGAACTGCTGGGCCGGCTGCGGTCCGCCGCCGACCGGGCCGGCTTGTGGTCCATATTGGACAGTGACTGGTTGCTGCTGGACGCCGAACTGATGCCGTGGTCGGTCAAGGCGACGGACCTGCTCCGGCATCAGTACGCGGCGGTGGGCGCGGCCGCCCGGGCCGCACTGCCGGCCGGCGTCGCGGTGCTGGAACAGGCCGAGAAGGGCGGCCGGGACGTCACCGAACTGCTGTCCCGCAGCCGATCCCGGGCCACCAACGCCGAGGCGTACACGGCCGCCTACCGACGCTACTGCTGGCCGACCGAAGGGCTGTCCGGCGTACGGATCGCGCCCTTCCAGCTATTGGCTGCAGAGGGCAGCACGTACGCCGAACGCGACCATGGTTGGCATCTGGATCTCGCCGACGCACTCACCGCGGCCGACCCGGAGCTGATCGCCACGACCCGTCGGCTGCTGGTCGACACCACGTCGGAGAGTTCGGTGGCGGCCGGTGTCGGGTGGTGGGAGGAGCTGACCGGAGCCGGCGGTGAGGGAATGGTGGTGAAGCCGCTGGCCAACCTCAGCCGCACCCGCCGCAGCCTCGTACAGCCCGGGGTGAAATGCCGCGGCCGGGATTATCTACGGATCATCTACGGCCCGGACTACACCGAGCCGGCCAACCTGGAACGCCTGCGGCAGCGGGGCCTGGGCCACAAACGGTCAATGGCGCTGCGGGAATACGCGCTGGGGCTGGAAGGACTGGACCGGTTGGTCCGCGGCGAGCCGCTGTGGCGGGTGCACGAATGCGTTTTCGCCGTGCTGGCAATGGAATCCGAGCCGGTCGACCCGCGTCTCTGACGAAATCTCCACCGAGCAAAAGAAATCGTGCCGGGGAAACTAATTGGTCTCCCCGGCACGATCTGTCCGGACTACTGGAATCAGCGGGTCAGGGCCAACAGCGGGATCAGGCGGTCGGCACGGGGTGTGCCAATGCCGGTGGCCGCATCCCAACCACGCTTGGCGGTGAAGCCGGGGACGTTCGACGTGCCGTCGTTGTAGCTGTTGTTGCCGACGGTGATGTCGTGGAACAGCGCGGGGTAGAGGAGGCCGTGCGCGAAGGCGTACAGCCGGCTGTTGAGCGCGCCCTGGCTGTGGTGCCCCAACTGGTCGGCCAGCGCGATAAGGCCGGCCCACTGCGGCGATCCGGCGCTGGTGCCGCCGAACTGGAACACCAGGTTGGCGCCCTGTCCGGACGTGCTCCACACCGCCAGTACGCCGCCGATGATGGCCGCGTTGTACGAGACATCCGGCACGCCGCGGGAGTGCAGGCCCAGCGAACGCTGGTAGGACGGGGTCCGGTAGACGGTGCTGAATCCGCCGCCACCGGCCGAGGTGAAGTCCGGCTCGTTCCACACCACTTCGCCGTGGTAGGCACCGGTCGTGCCGTCAGCGTCGAGGATGGTGCCACCGACGCCGGTCACGTTCGGGTCCGAAGCCGGGCTGCTGACGGCCTTGAAGAACGCCGTGCCGTCACAGGTCGGCAGGGCGGCACCCTGATCGGCCGAGGAGGCGAGCAGGGTGATCCCGAGCGCCGTCGCCTTGGCGAACAGGGCGTGCTGCTGCTTCAGCAGCGCCGGGTCCATGCACTGTTCGGCCTCGCCGAAGCTCTGCGAGATGACATTGCCCAGGTGCCGGTTCACGGCGTATTCGGTGGCTGAGAGGATGTCGGCGTCGTTGTCGCTCTTCGACAGCACCAGGTCGATCGTCGCCGCAGGCGCGATCGCATGCGCCCACTCGACATCGAGAGTGATCTCGCCCGCCCAACCGGTCTGGTCGGCGTTGCTCTGGTCGAACGGGGTCAGCCCGTCCGGCGCGATGACGTTGAGGGGCGCGGAGGGCATGCCGAACACATTGTTGAAGGTCGCCAGATCGGACGCGATCGTGGGGCTCTGGAAGGCGTCGATGATAACGATGGTCTGTCCGGCGCCGGTGGCGTGGAGTTTGGCCAGCTTGTCGACGCCGTACGCGGCGCGGATCTGGGTCGGTCCGTAGCACTGGGCCGGCGTCGTGGTCTGACAGCTGAACGTGGTCTCGTGCGGGTGCTGACCGGTCTGGCCGACCACCCGGTAGTGCGGCGAACTGGCGATGGCTGGTTGAACCCGGCCGGCTGACGGTGCTGCCGCGACATTGGCGGTGGCAGTGCTGGTGACGGCCGTCAGAATGGTTGCCGCAGCCAGGCCGAGACCGCCGGCCGCGGCGACTGATCGACGGCAGCGCAAAATAGACACCAATGGACCCCTCCCCGATCGGTGCCCCACCCCCGTTGTCGGGCACATGATGTGATCAGCCGAATCTCGCACCACCAGTCGGCGGAATCAAGAGCCGATTGGCTTCACTCTGCAACTCGGGGCTCACCCTGAGATCGGTAATACGCCATCTGGTCGATTCAAATCGGACACCGTTGTGGCTGACCGGAAATACCGCTCCACAAGGGATTCAGCGCGACTCTGGATCGGCCTTCGGCTCGGCCGGCGTGGCGACCGTCGCCGGCAACTGTTCGCCGGACTCCGCAATCTTTTCCGAATCGTCGGATTGATCGAATGATTTCGGGACCCGGGAAAGGTGCTTGCTCATGGAGCGGCCGAGAAAGGCGATCGCGATGCCGAGCACGACGACCAGCGCCAGCCCGATCGGACCGGCCTGCGGGTCGCCGGCGGCCAGATAGCCGCTCATGAGGCGCTCCGGTGGCGGGCCACGGTCGGCTGTTCGGCCTCACCGCGGGTGCCGGCGAACAGGTCGTCCTCCGGAATCGCCGTCTCCACCAGGGACCGGACCAACTCGTAGTCCTCGGTCGGCCACGCCTCCTGTTGCACCGCGTGCGGCACGGCGAACCAGCGGCCGTTCGGATCGACCTGGGTGGCGTGCGCGAGCAGCGCCTGGTCGCGGACCCCGAAGAAGTCGGCGCACCGCACCCGGGTGGTGGTCTTGCCGGCGCGATGGTCCTTGGCGTCGTCCCACTTGGCCAGCCACTCCGCGTACACCGGCTCCAGGCCGTGCGCCCGCATCGCATCGTCGATCGCCGTGAGCCGTTCCTTGGTGTGCCCCATCTGGTAGTAGAGCTTCAACGGCTGCCACGGCTCGCCGGCGTCGGGATAACGGTCCGGGTCGCCGGCGGCGTCGAAGGCCGCCACCGAGATCCTGTGGCACATGATGTGGTCCGGGTGCGGATAGCCGCCGCTCTCGTCGTACGTGGTGATCACCTGCGGCTTGAACTTCCGGATCAGCCGGACCAGCGGCTCGGCCGCGACCTCCACCGGCTGCAGCCCGAAGCAACCCTCGGGCAGCGGCGGCAACGGGTCACCCTCGGGCAGGCCGGAGTCGACGAAACCCAGCCACTCCTGCCGGATACCGAGGATCTCGCGGGCATGCCGCATCTCCTCGGAGCGGACCGCGGCGATGTTGTCGGCGATCTCCGGCCGCTCCATCGCCGGGTTGAGGATCGAGCCGCGCTCTCCCCCGGTGCAGGTGGCGACCATCACCTCGACACCCTCGTGCACATAGCGGGCCATCGTGGCGGCGCCCTTGCTCGACTCGTCGTCGGGATGGGCGTGCACTGCGATCATGCGGAGCGGGGGCATGCGGAGCGGAGCCTGGGAGGCACTCATGACGCGTCCGGAAGCGATACGGCGGTGAACAGGACGAACTCCTGAGGTCGAACGGTGGGTGCGGCGCTACTGCCGTCGTCTGCGACGATACCGTCGAGGAATCATGAGTGCATCGAGCCCGCCACCCACGGCACCCCGTGGCCGTTCCGCGGTGAAGGCTGCCCGCGTCATGTCCGACGAGGAATACCGGGTCCGCGCCTACCGCCGCGGCCCGCGCTGGGTGCTGCCCACCCTCGTCGCCCTGGTCCTCTGTGCCGGCGTCGGGGTGACCGTGGCCTACTACCACAACTTCGGCAGCAAGCCGCTCGATGCGACGGTGACGGCATTTCACATCAATCAGCGCAGCATCGACATCACGGCCACCATCACGCGCAACCACCCCGACCGGGCGGTTTCCTGCGTGCTGTCGGCGCAGGCTCGCGACCACGGCGTCATCGGTTCGACCACCGTGCGATTGCCAGCCGGCAGCAAGACCCCGTCGGTGTCCCGCACCATCCACACGAAGACCCGGCCCTATGCCGGCGAGGTGGAAAGTTGTAGCTACATCACGAATTAGCCCGGCGGCTACTCGCCGGCCGCAGACTGTGCACGCGGTGGCCGAGAGATGTTAGCTTCATTGTTCGAGCTCAATCCGTTCTCAGCCGAGGAGCAGCACGTGTCGACGACCGACCACGATGTGTCCGTCACCTGGCTTACCCAGGAGGCGCACGACCGGCTGAAGGCTGAGCACGACGAACTCGTCGAGAACCGTCCCGCCATGGCGTCCGAGATCAACGAGCGGCGCGAAGAGGGCGATCTCAAGGAGAACGGCGGATACCACGCCGCCAAGGAGGAGCAGGGCAAGCAGGAGGCCCGGATCCGCCAGCTGGAGAATCTGCTGCGCAGCGCCAAGGTCGGCGAGGCGCCCACCCAGGCCGGCATCGCCGGGCCGGGCATGCTGGTCACCGTCCGGTTCGACGATGACGACGAAACCGAGCGTTTCCTGATCGGCTCCCGCGAGGAGGCGATGGCCGGCGACCTGGAGGTCTACTCCTCGGCCTCACCGCTGGGCAAGGCGCTGACCGGGGCCAAGATCGGCGACCGGCGCGAATACCAGACCCCGACCGGCAAGACCATGCACGTCACGCTGGTGGAGGCAGAGCCCTTCCACAGCTGAGTTTCAGCTCGGCATCCGAGGCGCGGTGACGAGCGGCAGGACCCGATACGGGATCGGGGTGGACAGCGCGATCGTGGTTGACGTTCGCACGATGTCCGCATCGGCCACCACATCGTCGATCACCCGCTGCAGGTCGGCGTTGGAGCGCGCCACGATCCGGGCCAACAGGTCGCCCTGACCACTGGTCGTGTGCACCTCCAGCACTTCCGGGATGCGGGCCAGGTGGGTGGCGACCCGGTCACCGCGACCCTGCCGGATCTCCAGCGTGACGAACGCGGTCACCCCGTACCCGATCGCGGCGACGTCGATGTCCGGCCCGAATCCGCGGATGATGCCGCGCCGCTGCAGCCGGTCCAGCCGCGCCTGCGCCGTACCGCGGGCCACTCCGAGCCGGCGGGAACACTCCAGCAGGCCGATGCGCGGCTCGTCGGTGAGCAGCGCGATGAGCCGCGCGTCGAGTTCGTCCAGCTCCGACATGCCCGCCTCCGATGCTGCGCAGATTGACGACGGCCGGCGACCGTTGCTGCCACTGACTGTACGAAATGACCAGGGATTTCGGCAACTGTTGCACATTGTGTCTTGTCGTGGCCATGCTCCGGCGTATCGACGCATCTCCGGAGGACCGAATTATGAGCACGCTCATCGAGCAGGAAACGACCACCGATGTCTTTCCGGTGCTCGGCATGGATGCCGTGCACTTCGTGGTGGGGAACGCCAAGCAGGCCGCGCACTATTACTCGACCGCCTTCGGGATGCGGGTCGTCGCCTACCGCGGGCCGGAGACCGGCAGCCGCGGCGCCGTTTCGTACGTCCTGGAATCCGGGTCGGCGCGCTTTGTGCTGACGGCTCCGGTACGGACCGGGTCGGACCTCGGTACGCACCTCGCCCGGCACGGCGACGGGGTGGTCGATCTGGCGATCGGGGTGCCCGACGTGCCCGCGGCCTATGCGCACGCCATCGCAGCCGGCGCGACCGGGCTGAGCGAGCCGGCGGAACTGACCGACGAGAACGGCACCGTGGTAATCGCGGCAATCGCCGCCTACGGCCAGACCCGGCACAGCCTGGTCGACCGGTCACGCTATTCCGGCCGCTATCTGCCCGGTTATGTCGACCGGGAGCCTGTCGTCGCTGGGCCGGCGCAACCGTACTTCACCGGAATCGACCACTGCGTGGGAAATGTTGAGCTCGGCAAGATGGATGAATGGGTGGACTTTTACCACCGGGTCATGGGATTTACGAACATGAAGGAATTCGTCGGCGACGACATTGCCACCGAATACTCGGCTCTGATGAGCAAGGTGGTGGCGGACGGCAGCCGGAAAGTGAAATTCCCGCTGAACGAGCCGGCGGTGAGCAAACGTAAATCTCAGATCGACGAATACCTGGAATTCTATGGCGGTCCAGGAGTGCAGCACATTGCCATCACGACCGACGACATCGTGGAATCCGTGCAACAGATGAAAGCGGCCGGCGTCGAATTCCTGAATACCCCGGACTCCTATTACGACGAGCTCGGCGGCTGGGTCGGCGAGACCAGGGTGCCGCTCACGCGACTGCGGGAGCTGGGGATTCTGGCCGACCGGGACGAGGACGGCTATCTGTTGCAGATCTTCACCGCGCCGGTGCAGGACCGGCCGACCGTGTTCTTCGAGCTGATCGAGCGACACGGCTCGATGGGCTTCGGCAAGGGCAACTTCAAGGCGCTGTTCGAGGCGATCGAGCGCGAGCAGGAGCGTCGCGGCAACCTCTGATCCCGCCGCTTTTCGGGACGCCCCCGCTCGACCAAGATCGTGATCGCGTTACGCCGCCTATAGCCGGCCCAACGCAATCACGATCACCGGCGGCGAGGCAGGCCGGCGGATCCGGATCCGGATCCGGATCCGGGCCGGGCCGGGCCAGGGCCGGGGCCGGTCCCGGCCGAAACTTGCCGCCGGAACCCGGCTTGGACCGTTTCAAGCGGGCGATGGCGCGCCGGGTAGAGTTTCGGGTCATGGCACTGAGGTCCCGACATGCGGAAGACCTGTAGTGGATCCACTCTTCTCGCTCGAAGTAATTCTCATCGGCATCGGCGGCGGTCTGGCCGCCAGCATCGCGGCGCTCGCCTCGCTGGTGAGCTATCCGGCACTCCTTGCTCTCGGTCTTCCGCCGGTTATGGCCAACATCAGCAACACCGTCGCCCAGATAGCCGGCGGCGCCGGAATGGTCTACGGGTCACGCGCCGAACTGGCCCACCAGCATCGTCGCATTCCGTACGTCGCCGGCGCCGCTCTCCTCGGCGGGGCGGCCGGCAGCGCGCTGCTACTCGCCACGCCCGCGGACGCGTTCGAGAAGGCGGTCCCCTGGCTCATCGGGTGCGCGTCGATCGCGGTGCTCCTGCCCAAACCGGCCGCCGGAAAGCCGGTCCGGCATCCGACCCGCATCCTCTTCATCGGTACGGCGGTCATCTCCGTCTACAGCGGCTATTTCGGCGCTGCCTCAGGGGTTGTCGTACTGGCCCTGCTGCTCCGCATTCTCGACGACACGCTGCCGCAGATCATCGCGCTGAAGAATGTCGCCGCCGCGACCGCCAACACCGTGGCCGGCGTCTGGTTCATCTGCACGGTGCACCTGGAATGGCACATCATCATTCCGCTGGCGATCGGCTTCCTGATCGGCGGGCGGGTCGGGCCGATCATCGTGCGGCACGCTCCAACCCATCTGCTGCGGACCGTGATCGCTGTGCTGGGCGTGGGTCTGGCGATCAAGCTCGGCATCAACGCGTACTGAATCCCGACTCCACCGCGGGACAGCGTGCAAATCGGGATCGCGTGACTACCCTGGTCACATGGCGCGGGACGCGGACGACTACGGCGACGGCACACGTCCTTTCGACGGGTCGTTCGGCGACGCGACCGGAGGCGGCCCGGCCGACCAGGACGCGACCGCCGGTTACATCGATCCGGCCGGCGCCGGCGCACCGGCAGGCTGGTTCAACGCCCCGGGCCTGGACTCCACCGCATACCGCACACCGGCCGGCGACCCGTTTGACGACGCCCTGGCCGAGGGCCGCTCGGACTGGTCGGACCGGACGGCTGGCAGCGACCTGACGACCGGCAGCGACCAGCCCCGGAACGAGCAGGCACCGGACGAAGATCCGACCGGCGATCGACCCGACCGACCTGACCGCTCCGATCGCTCCAGTCGCTCCAGTCGATCCAGTCGCTCCGATCAGGAGACGACGACCCGGCAGCAACGGGACGCCGCGCCACAGCAGCCCGCCGCGGCACAGCCGGCGCCGGCCCAGCGCCGACGTCCGGCACCGCCGCGACAGCCGCGGCCGCCCACCTCGCCGGCACCGCGTCCGGGCGAGGCACCGACCCGCCAGACCCCACCGCCCCGACGCGTACCGCCACCCGGCCAACAGCAGCGCGGCCCACAGCGATCCAATCCCCAGCGGCCGTCCAGTCGGCAGCAGGGTGGCCCGCAGCGGTCCGGACAGCGGCAGACCGGCCAGACACCGGCCCAGACCCGCCAGGCGCCACCGACCCGCCCGGTATCGGGCCGCACACCCGACCCGGCACCGGCGCGCAGGTCATCGAAGCCCGCCTACCCGCTGACGCTGGACGACCTCACCAAGCGCCCGCCGCTGCGCCGGCAACAGCAGCAGGCCCGCCGGCAGAAGGCGGGACCGGCCCGAAGCAACGCGATGGCGCGCTTCCCGAGCGGTCAGGCCGAGCGTGACCGGCTGCTGCCGGAGCCGGTCGCGCCGACCCGCCGCGCCCGCAACGTACGGCCGATCTGGCCGATCCTGATCTTCCTGGTGATCCTGATAGGGCTGATCCGCGGCTGCGCCAACGCCCGGCACGACAGCAGCCCTATCCCCTCGCCGGTCCAGATCACCTCGGTGTCGACCGGGCGGTAGTTCAGCCGAAGATCGCGGTGTGCCCGGCATCGGCGAGGGCGACCAGCAGCCGTTCGCAGTGCTCCTCGCCGCGCGTCTCGGCCGACAGCGCGATCTCCACCTCGCCGAGGTGCAGCTGCGACCCGGTCCGCGAGTGCTCGACCGACAGCACGTTGGCGCCCTGTGCGGCGAGCAACTGCAACAGTGCCGCGAGCTCGCCGGGCCGGTCCGGAATGCGCAGCCGGCAGGACAGATACCGGCCGGCCGAGACCATGCCGTACTGGATCACCTTCGACAACAGGACCGGGTCGATGTTGCCGCCGGACAGCACCGCCATCACCGGCGGCTCGAACCGGCCCGGGTCGTCCAGCAGCGCGGCGACCGACGCCACACCGGCCGGTTCGACGACCAGCTTCGCCCGTTCCAGGCAGAACAGCAGCGCCCGGGACAGCGACTCCTCCGAGACGGTGACGATGTCGTCCACCAACTCGCGGACGTGCGCGAAGGTAACCTCGCCTGGCGAGCCGACCATGATCCCGTCGGCCATCGTCGCCATCGAGGGCAGCGCCACCGGATGACCGGCGGCCAGGGAGCCGGGGAAGGCCGCCGCGCCCCCGGCCTGTACGCCGACCACCCGGACGTCCGGCCGCTGCGCCTTCACCGCCACCGCGATTCCGGACACAAGACCGCCGCCGCCGGTGCCGACCAGGATGGTCCGCACCTGCGGGCACTGGTCCAGAATCTCCAGCCCCACGGTGCCCTGCCCGGCGATGATGTCGACGTGGTCGAACGGGTGGATCATCACCGCTCCGTGCTGCCGGGCGAACTCGATGGCGAGTTGCAGCGATTCGTCGACGGTACGGCCGGCCAGCTCGATCCGGGCTCCGTACGACTTGGTCGCCTCGATCTTGGGCAGCGGTGCGCCGACCGGCATGAAGACGGTGGCCGCGGTGCCGAGCAGACCGGCGGCCAGGGCGACGCCCTGCGCGTGGTTGCCGGCCGACGCCGCGACCACGCCCCGGGCCCGTTCCTCGCGGCTCAATCGGGCAATCCGTACGTAGGCGCCGCGAATCTTGAACGAGCCGCCGCGCTGCAGGTTCTCGCATTTGAAGAAGACCGAGCCACCGACCCGGCTGCCGAGCACCCGCGAGTTGGCGACCGGGGTCACCTGGGTGATGCCTGCCAGCAGTTTCGCGGCGGCCGCTACATCATCGGAGCTGACCAGTGCCATGCCCGCATGATGCCACCGTGCCGGCCACGCTCCCCGATCTGCCCCAATGTGGCGTTCGGGCAATCTAGTCACCCCAACGGCACATTGGCGGGAAAGGGGCGCGGCCGGCGGGAGTCTCAGACGGTGCTGACCACCGTGCCGTAGTCGTGCCGGGGCAGCCGGTCGAACCAGGCGTCCGGACCGGGCTTGCCGATATTCACCACGACCAGCGATCGCAGCGTGCCGTCCGGGAAGAAGTCGCGGTCGAGGTCGCCGTTGTTGAAGCCGGTCATCGGACCGGCGGCCAGGCCGGCGGCGCGGATGCCGAGCAGGAAGTACGCGATCTGCAGAGACGCGTTGATCCGGGCGGACCGATCGCGGACGGCCTCATCGGCGAAGGCATCGGCGATCTGCGGCTTGTGCGGGAAGATCTTGCCGAAATGCTGGGGAAACTCCAGGTCCTCGGCCAGGATCGCCACCAGCGGGGCCGCCGCTGTCTTGTCCCGGTTGCCCGACGACATGTGCTGCAGCAGGCGCTCGCGGGCCTCGGCCGAGCGGATCAGCACGATCCGCAGCGGTTGCTGGTTGGCCGATGTCGGACCCCACTTCACCAGGTCGTAGATCGCCTGGATCTGCTCGTCACTCACCGGTTCGTCGGTGAACGTGTTGGCCGTCCGGGCCTCCCGGAACAGCAGATCCTGGGCGTCTGCGGAGAGCGCGAAGGCCTCGCCGGTGTCCTGCAGGGTCGTCATGCATCGCTCCTGGATATTGGAGGTACCGCTTTCGTCCGGCCCCAACCCGATTGACCGTGCAACTATTTCCGTACCGTAAATAATCAGGCGTGGTCGGGCCCACCCCGGATGACAGGTGCATCGCGCCGACCCGGGACGTACGGTCGTACGGTGACGACACCACAACCAGCCAGCAAGACACTCGGCGAGCTCCGTGACTCAGGTCACCGGCTCCGCAGCGTGAAAGCCGAGATCCGTGACAATCTGCTCAGCCGGCTCGCCGCCGGTGAGCCCAGCCTGCCCGGCATTGTCGGGTTTGACGAGACGGTTATCCCCGAGGTCGAGCGGGCCCTGCTCGCCGGCCACGACATTGTGCTGCTCGGCGAGCGCGGCCAGGGCAAGACCCGACTGATCCGTACCCTGATCGGCCTGCTCGACGAGTGGACGCCGATCATCACCGGCTCGGAGATCAACGACCACCCCTACGAGCCGGTCTCGGTGTGGGGCAAGCGCATGGTCGCCGAGCACGGCGATTCGACCCCGATCTCCTGGAAGCACCGGGACGAGCGGTACGGCGAGAAGCTCGCCACCCCCGACACCTCGGTCGGCGACCTCATCGGCGATGTCGACCCGATCAAGGTCGCCGAGGGCCGTACCCTCGGCGACCCCGAGACTGTCCACTATGGACTCCTTCCCCGCACCAACCGCGGCATCTTCAGCGTCAACGAGCTGCCCGACCTGGCCGAGCGCATCCAGGTCTCGCTGCTGAATGTCTTGGAAGAGCGGGACATCCAGGTCCGCGGCTACCTGCTGCGGATGCCGCTGGACGTGCTTCTGGTGGCCTCGGCCAACCCGGAGGACTACACCAACCGGGGCCGGATCATCACCCCGCTGAAGGACCGGTTCGGTGCCGAGGTGCGCACCCACTACCCGATCGAGCTGGCCGACGAGCTGTCCCTGATCCGGCAGGAGGCCGTGCTGACCTGGGCCGGCAGCCTGCAGGCGGAGCCGGTGGTGGCCGAGCACCTGCTCGACATCATCGCCCGCTTCACCCGCGCCGTCCGGGAGGCGCCGCAGGTCGACCAGCGGTCCGGGGTCAGCGCCCGGTTCGCGATCGCGGCCGTGGAGACGGTCGCCGCCTCGGCGGTCCGCCGGGCCGCGGTGACCGGCGAACCGACCCCCGTGGCCCGGATCTGCGACCTGCCGGCCGTGATTCCGGCCAGCCGCGGCAAGGTTGAATTCGACGACGCCGACCACGACTCATCCGGTCGCGAGCTGGAGATCCTGTCGCACCTGCTGCGCCAGGCAATCGCGGCGAGCTTCCGGGCCCATCTGGCCGGAGTGGATCTTTCGGCGCTGCAGCGGCTCTTCGAGGAGGGCGCGACGGTCGAGACCGGTGATCTGATCCCGGCCGACGAACTGCTGCGCCAGGTCGGCCCGTTCAGCGGGCTGGCCCAGATCCTCGACCGGCTCGGCATCGCCGAGGGCCTGGAGAATCCTGGCCTGTCCGCGGCGGCGCTGGAGTTCGCACTGGAGGGGCTGCACCTCTCCCGTCGGTTGGCCAAGGACGAAGTCGCCGGCCACGCGGTCTACGGGGCCTGAGATGCCGTTCCGGTATGGGATCTGGCATGGCGGCCGGGATCCGCTGGAGCCGCCGTTCGACATCCGCGAGGCGCTGGACGAGATCGGCGACGACGTGCTGTCCGGGGAGAGCCCGGCCGACGCGTTGCGCCGGTTGATGCAGCGTGGCACCGACAAGCTGCGCGGCCTGGACGACCTGCGTCGCCGGGTCCGCGAGCGGCAGCGGGCGGCGCACCGACGGGGCCGGCTGGACGGCACCCTGGAGCAGGTCAAGGAGTTGCTGGACCAGGCGTTGACCGCCGAGCGGGCCGAGCTGTTCCCGGATCCGTCCGACGCGGCGCGGCTGGCCGAGGCAGAGTTGGACGCCCTGCCGTCCGATCCGGCCCGCGCGGTACGCGGGCTGTCGGACTACCAGTGGCGCAGCGACGAGGCGCGGGCGGCGTACGAGCAGATCCAGCAGCTGCTGCGGCAGGAATTGCTCGACTCGCAGTTCCGCGGGATGAAGCAGGCGCTGCAGAATGCGCAGGGCGGCGATTCGGCCGCCATGGAGCAGGTCAAGGACATGCTCGCCGACCTGAACGAGATGCTCAATGCGGATGCCCGCGGCGAGCACACCCAGCAACAGTTCGACCAGTTCATGGAGAAGCACGGCAGCTTCTTCCCCGATTCGCCGGGCGACCTGGACGAGCTGATCGACTCGCTGGCCCGGCGGGCCGCCGCCGCCCAGCGGATGATGAACAGCCTCACCGACGACCAGCGCGAGGAACTCGGCAACCTGATGGCCGGCGCGATGTCGGACGTCGGGCTGGCCAGCGAGCTGGACCGGCTCGGACAGCAGCTGCGGGCGGCCCGCCCGGATCTGCGCTGGGGCGGTCGGGAACGGATGCGCGGCGAACGCCCGATGGGCATGGGCGACGCGACGACGGCACTGGAGGAGATCGCCGACCTCGACGAGCTGGAGTCGCTGCTCGACCAGGACTATGCGGGAGCGTCGCTCGAGGACGTCGACCCGGAGCTGGTGGAACGGGCGCTGGGCCGGCAGGCGGTCGAGGATGTCGAGGCGCTGCGGCGGGTGGAGCGGGAGCTGGAGCGGCAGGGGTACCTGACCCGCGAAGAGGGACGGCTGCAGTTGTCCCCGCGGGCGGTGCGCCGACTCGGTGCGACGGCGCTGCGGCGAATCTTCTCCGATCTGGATGCCAGCGGCCGGGGTGAGCACGACGTGGCCGACGCCGGCGCGGCCGGCGAGCCGACCGGGTCGAGCCGGCAGTGGCACTACGGCGACGAACAGCCGCTGGATGTTGTCCGTACGGTGCGCAATGCCGTGCTGCGGCAGTCCTCGTCCGAGGGCGGAAGCGGCCGGATCAAGCTGGCGGTGGACGACTTCGAGGTGATCGAGACCGAGCGCCGGACTAGTGCCGCGGTGGCGGTGCTGGTCGACCTGTCGTACTCGATGGCGTTGCGCGGGGCGTGGGGATCGGCGAAGTCGACCGCGCTGGCGCTGCACAACCTGGTGACGACGCGTTATCCGCAGGACGCGATCGAGGTGATCGGGTTCAGCGACTATGCGCGGGTGATCAAGCCGACCGAGCTGGCCTCGATGTCGTGGGACATGCGGCAGGGCACCAACCTGCAGCACGCGCTCATGCTCGCGGGCCGGCACCTGGCCAAGCATCCGGACGCCGAGCCGGTGGTGCTGGTGGTGACCGATGGCGAGCCGACGGCGCACCTGACCGAGTCCGGGCAGGCGGAGTTCTGCTGGCCGCCGCTGCCCGACACGATCGCGTTGACCCATGCCGAAGTGGAGCGGATCACCCGGCGCGGAGCCAAGATCAACGTCTTCATGCTGGCCGACGAGCCGGGCCTGGTGCATTTCGTCGATCAGCTGGTGGAACGCAACGGGGGCAGGGTTTTCGCGCCCAGCCCGGAACGGCTCGGCGAGTACGTGGTGCACGACTATCTGCGCGCCCGCCGGGGTCGCGGCCGCCGCTGAATCAGGTGCGACGCCAGCGTCTGTCGGCGTCTGTCGGCGGCCCGGTGATCTCGCCGGGCCGCCGATCTCAACCCAGCGCCTGCGCGATGTCGGCGAGCAGGTCCTCAATGGACTCGATGCCGACCGACAACCGGACCAGGTCCGCCGGCACCTCCAGCTGGGAACCGGCGACCGACTGGTGCGTCATCCGGCCCGGATGCTCGACCAGCGACTCGATCCCGCCGAGGGACTCCGCGAGCGTGAAGATGGTGGTCCGGCCGCAGAAGTCCAGGGCCGTCTCTTCGCTGTCGACCTGGAACGACACCATCCCGCCGAATCCGCGCATCTGCTTGGCCGCGATCTCGTGGCCGGGATGCTCGGGTAGACCGGGATAACGGACCGACCGCACCCGCGGATGCTCCTGCAACATCGCCGCCACCCGCTCGGCATTGGCGCAGTGCCGGTCCATCCGGACGCCGAGCGTCTTGATGCCGCGCAACACCAGCCACGAGTCGAACGGCCCGGGCACCGCACCCATCGCGTTCTGGTGGAAGGTCAACTGGTCGGCAACCTCGTCGTCGGCGGCCACCAGGGCACCGCCGACCACATCGGAATGCCCACCCATGTATTTCGTCGTCGAATGCACGACGACATCGGCACCGAGGGCCAGCGGCTGTTGCAGGTAGGGCGTGGCGAAGGTGTTGTCGACGACGAGCAGAACGCCTGCGTCATGGGCGATCTCGGCCAACCCGGCGATGTCGGAGATGCCCAGCAACGGGTTGGTCGGCGTCTCGCACCAGATCACCCTGGTGGTGTCCCGCACCGCCGCGGCGACCGCGGGCAGGTCATGCAGCGAGACCGGCGTGCAGTCGACTCCCCAGCGAGCCAGCACCTTGGAGAACAGCCGGAACGAGCCGCCATACGCGTCGTCGGGAACGATCAGGTGGTCGCCCGGCGCGCAGACGGCCCGCAACAGGGTGTCCTCGGCCGCGAGCCCAGATGCGAACGCCAGACCCCGCCGGCCACCCTCCAGCGCGGCCAGACACTCCTCCAGCGCCGTACGGGTGGGGTTGGCCGAGCGGCTGTACTCGTAGCCGCCGCGCAGCCCGCCCACGCCGTCCTGTTTGTAGGTCGACGTCGCGTAGATCGGCACGGTCACCGCGCCGGTCGTCGGGTCCGCTTCCTGGCCGGCATGGATCGCCATCGTTTCGAAACCGCTCATGGCCCGGAGCGTAAACCGCCGCGCATCCGCGTCAGCACGCGAGTCACCCATGGGTCATCACTCTCCACATCGGACAGTGGTCGGACCGGCCAGATCTGCCCGTCAGCCAGCACATCCACCGATCGCGGACGCAGCTCCATCAACCGCGCACGGATCTCGCCGTAGGCACACTTCCATCGCAACGGCCCAGGCTCGCGCGGGTCGATGGCGCTATATCCCCAGTCCTGCCAATTATCACTCCACCTCCGCAGGTTCATCACACCACTCAGCAATTCGGCGAACCTGTTCAAAGCGGCCGCTGGCACCGCCAGATCCAGCGACCGGACCGGCACCGGCGCGCCGAGCATCAGCGCCGCGACCGGCCCATCCAGCACGACATCGAGATCGGCAAGCCGGTCGTGCCACCAGTCGAACAGCACCGGCACCCGGGCGAGCCGCTCCTCCGCGGTCAGCCCCTGGATCGCGGCGATCTCCCGGTCGACGTCCGCCCAGAGCGGCTCCGTGGTCAGGGACAGCTGCCGGCCGATCGCGCCCAACAGACTCTCTATCGTGGCCACGGGCGGCACGCGACGCCCCGTTTCATAGCTGGACACCGTGCCGACCGGGAGGCCGGCGAGCTGCCCGAACTCCCGCTGGGTCAGCCCCTGCGACTCACGTTGCCGGCGAAGAAACGCTCCGATGTCCATTCCCCAAGAATGCCGCCACCGCAATGCCCGAACAATGCGCCGAGGAAATCTGTGGATAAGGATTCAGACTGTGGATAACCGAATCCGGCCCGAACTGGATTCCCGCTGGATGTGTATGACGCAGCGTAGAAATATCTACTTTTAGTCGTACGCGTTCAAAGACGAATCGTCACCGGATCGACCAAGCCCCGCCATCATGGTGTCCGATCAGACGTGTACGACAGAAAGTAGATATTTCTACCCTCCGTCACACAGGCTCAAAGACGAACATCCATCGAATTGGGCGCGGGGCGGCGGCTAGGCCAGGTAGTGATCACGTCGGTCGGCGGGTGCAGGCACGCGGCGGTGGTGGGTTGCGAATGGCGGCGGCTCAGGCGCTGGCGAGGAATCCGAGTACGTCCTGCCGGGTGACGACGCCGCGCGGGCGCCCATCATCAAGCACGACAGCCGCAT